>MKTG01000055.1 GCA_001897615.1 Burkholderiales bacterium 68-10 | reverse complement strand
GGAGGCAAGCGCAGGGTTGGTGCGCCCCACAGCGAAGCGAGGACACGGCCCTGCGCGCCTTGACGGCACACGGGCGCGGGCTACAGTCGCGGACAAGGTGATGGAGTCAGGGAAGACGGCTGGACATGGCAACGGCCGCCTCTGTGTGCCGAACTGCACGGCAAGCGAAGCGCGCAGGCCCGAAGCTGGAAGCCGGGCCGGAGGCGTCAGCCGAGCGGAGCGAGGGAACGATGGAAGCCCGTCAGGGGCGAGACGCGGCAGGCGGCTCGATGCGCTACGCGCACGACAGCGCGACCGGCCATCTCCCAGGTGACTGGGGACGCCCTTATGCAGTCCGCGATTCGACGTAGGCTGCGAGATGGGCCAGCGACGAGTTCATACCGACCTCATGGTCTGCCGGAGAAATGCCAGGCGGGACGTTCTCGGCAATGACAGTGACATTCGTGCCGCCCTCAGCCGCCTCCAGCACCCAGCGCATCGTCATCGTCCCGGCGAAAGCCGGATCGGACGACTCGAACTCGAACGCCTGGACGATGCGCTGCCGCGGCACCAGTTCGACAAAGCGCCCGACCACCACATCCGTGTTGGCCGTTGACTTGCCGGACGCGGCGGCAAAGGTCAGCGTCATCTGGAAGCGCCCGCCAGCGCGCGGCTTGAAGTCCCGATCTCCATCGTCGCGCCCTGCGGCGCCAGCCACTGCACCACGGCCTCGCGCAGCACGAAGGCGTCGTAGATCGCCGAGGGCGATGCCTTGGTGAATCTGGACGCCGCATCGCGGCGAACCGAACCGGTCATGATCCCGCTCCAGCAGTCAGCGCAGACAAGACTTTAGAAGATGCGCCTCAAGCGTCATGTCGCCTGCATTGAACAGCACAGAGATAGGCCCGATCTCGCAGCACTTCGCAATCCTCTTCCGATTCGGCGAGTGCTTCCAATGCGCTCAGCAGATGCTCGGCCACGTGCATACGGCGCAGACGCAATGCTTGTTCATAGAGGTCGAACAAATCCCTTCCGAAATCCTCGCAATCCTGGTGAAGCGCAGCATTCATGGCGGACTCCCAACTGCCCGCCGGGACGGGCACACCGTCAGCGTAGACCTTGACTTGGTGGCAAGGTCAAGCCCTGAATTGCTTTCTGGCGGGCATGGCGCCGGGCCGAGTCGGGCGCACCAGCCACCGTTGGACACTACCGGCTCCCGGGCGACAGGGCTGCCGGCACCGCAGGGACTTCGGAGCGAAACAACCGCAGTGCCCATACAGAGGCCACCAATTCGACCAGTGCAAACGCCCCCAATGCAGGCCCGAAGCTATAGCGCAGCAATGCGCCGAAAACGAGGCTGCCCAGCCCGAATCCGACGAACAGCGTGACGACGTTCAGCCCCATCGCCTGCCCCGGCCGCTTGCCGCCTAGCGATGTGACGATGCCGCCGAACAGCGGCTGGGCCATGTCATAGCCCAGCGACAGCACCATCGCGACGAGCGGTGCGAACTTCCCCGGGAATCCAGTCAGCAGGATCGCGCCTGCCGCCGCGCTGACGGCGAGCCCGATGGGAATCAGCCGGGCCCGCCCCCATCGGTCTGCCAGACGCCCGATGAACGGCCCCAACAAGAAGCCGGGCACGCCATAGCCGAGCAAGGCCAAGCCAACGCCTGCGGCCCCCATGCCGTAGCGGCGCTCGAAGTACACCCCCAGCCAGGTGAAGACCCCGGAGTGGAACATCGAATTGACCAGCACGTAGCCGTAGGTGCGCCGGCCACGCGGCGTCCCCAGCAGCGCCTGGTAGCCGCGAAGCACGTCGCCCAGCGTTCCCGCCACCGGCTGGGTCGCCGCCGCGATCACGCGCCGCTGGGACAGCAGGAGCAGCAGGCTGCCAGCGCCGGCGGCTCCGACCACCACGAACAGCCCTCGCCAGCCGATCACCGGCACCAGCAGCGCGCCCAATGGCGCACCGAAGGCCATGCCGCCGGCCATCGCGCCAAACAGCCAGCCCAGCGGACGTCCACGCTGCTCGTAGGGAAACAGGCGGCCCACCAGAGCCAGGCCGAGCGGCACGATGCCGCTGGCGCCCAGTCCCGTCGCGATCCGCCACCAGGCCAATTGCCCAATGGACGTTGCGCTTGCCGTCAGCGCGGTGAGCACGGCAAACGCGGCCAGCGACACGAGCATGACCCGGTGGATGCCGAGCCGGTCAGCCAGCAGCCCATAGGCCAGCGTGGCGATGCCATACGGAATCAGGTACGCCGGCACGATCATGCCCACGGCTTGCTCCGTCACGCCGAAGACATGCGACAGCGCCGGGATGATCGGCGCGACCATGTAGGCCTGGAAGAAGACGATGAACGTGGTGCCGGCGAGCATTCGAAGCAGCCGTTCACGCTCATGTGCCGAAACAGGCGGAGTTACATCGGAAACCAAGTCAGTTCTCCCTGGGGCAAGGTTTTCTGGAGCGCGGCGCCCGTCGCCGCAGGACCGGTTTCGCTCTCAAATTGCCAGTGAGGGGATGAAAAAAAAGTACGCGTTGAGCATGTACAGCCCGGACAGCACCAGCACTGCCGCGCCGGCCATCTCAAACGTCTTCTGGAAACGCCGCAGCACGGACAGGCCCTGGAGCCAGCCCATCGCCACGGCGCCAAGGATGACCGGCACCGCGCGCCCCAGCGCAAAGGCCAGCAGCAGCGCGCCACCGA
This sequence comes from Burkholderiales bacterium 68-10, assembly GCA_001897615.1. Taxonomy (GTDB): domain Bacteria; phylum Pseudomonadota; class Gammaproteobacteria; order Burkholderiales; family Burkholderiaceae_C; genus Ottowia. The sequence continues at coordinate 2,251 of MKTG01000055.1, read as the reverse complement.
ACAGCGGGGAGCCAACCGCGGCCGCGATGCCCAGCAGCACCACCAGCGCCGGCGTGCAGAACGGGCAAACGGCGATCGCAAACGCCATGCCGAGCACGATGGCGCCCCAACTGCTTCCGACGCGCTTGGCCCGCAGGGGAATCGCGGGCAAGTGCAGCCGAATCCATCCCGGCCAGGCCAGGCCGAGCAGGATCAGCAGCGGGCCGAGCACCAGGCCCCATTGCCGCCCCAGCAATTGCGCCGCCCACTGTCCGCCCAAGGCCGCGGCCACGCCCAGCAGCACCTGCACGGCCACCATGCCAACGATGAACATGCCGCCGTACAGCGTGGCGGTGCGCGCCTCGCGCGCCTTCGTGACATAGGCGAGGGACACCGGAATGGAGGCCAGTGCGACGGGATTGAACGTAAAGACAAAGCCCACAAGAAAGCCGAGGCCGAGCGACGCCAGGCTCGGTTGCTGCAATGTCATTCGTAGTGCTTCAATATCCATGGGAAGGTTCCTGGGCTTGGATGGGAGGGGGCGCGAGGAGCGTGCCGGCGGGCGGCAGCCCCTTCAGGCCGGGTTTTGCCCCAGTCGTTGTGCCAATTCCTGCCGAAGCTGCGCGGCGCTCGGCAACCGCGCAAAGACCAGCTCCCCGTCGATGGCGATGGCCGGCGGCGTCAGCACGCCCAGCTCGACCGCGTAGTCCACCTCGTCCAGCAGGTTGATGTCGCGCCAGACCACGTGCTGGTCGCCAAACGCGCGGGCGGTCTCCCGCAGGGTTTCGTGCGTGCGTTCACACTGGCTGCAGCCGGGCGTGAAGAAAATCTCTACCTTGATGCTCATAGCGGGTCCGGGGCTTGGGGGGTGGGACGGGCACTCTGATTCGCCGTGCTGGATTCGAGCGCTGCCAGGATCGGGCAGGCATCCACGGGCTGATCGTCTGCCGTACAGACCGCGATCAGCTTGCTCAGTGCCTGCGACATGGCCTGCATCGCCTTGATCTTGTGCTCCAGCTCCAGCTTCTTGCGAACCGCCAGGCTGCGGATGTCGCCGCAACACGAGCTGTCATCGGCGCGCAGGTCGAGCAATTGGCGGATCTCCGCCAGCGTCATGCCGCATTGCTGCGCGTGCCTGATGAAATCGAGCCGTCGCAGTGCATCGGAACCGTAGAGCCGGTAACCAGCCTCCGACTTGCTGTCCGGCATCAGCAGGCGCTCGTCCTCATAGAAGCGGATCGTGTCGGCGCTGACCTCGGCCAGTCGCGCGAGCTTGCCGATGGTCAACGTGGCGTCTTGCTGCGCGTCCTCCTGCAGCAATGCCTCGGGCCGGCGTTGTCGCGCAACGCGGCCCGGCTGAGCCGCAGCGGAAGCGCGGTGGCGTGCTTGACCGGGTCTGATGGGTGTGACTTCTGCCATGACCTCACCTGCATTCGATGTGAAGGCGCGGCGACATCGCGCCACGCGGGTGGCCTGTCGCCGGACAAGGATCAGCCGACAACCTGCGTTTCATATCCGTCCTCCCGCAAATGTGCGGTGATCGCCGCCTCGTCCAGCAGCGCGCTGTCGAACAACACGTCGATCTGCTGATGGGCGGCCTGCGCGCGCACCTGCTTCGTGCCCGGCAGGCCATTGAGCAGGCGCGTGACCCGCTGCTCGCACTTCTCGCAGTTCAGCCGCTGCGCGCCGGTGACCGTGAATTTGACGGACTTGAACATGGTGAAAACTCCTTGGATGCCGTTACGCGTTCGTTTGTTCGGGCAGTGAGGGCAGCGGCCCGACCGTCCGGATGGCCTCGAAAAAATAGCCCCCGTGGCCCCAGAGCGAATTGACGAAGATCGCCGTCACGCTGGCCGCCATGGCGACCATGCCCCACACGGGATAGACCAGGCCCGTCGCTGCCGCGGGAATGCCGATGCCGTTGAACAGGAAGGCGAGCAGCACGTTCTGCACGATCTTGCGGTAGCTGTGGCGGCTGATCGTGTAAGCATCGAGCACTGCGGCCAGCCGCGAGTTCAGGATGATCACATCGGCCGACTCGATCGCAATATCGGCGCCGTGCCCGAAGGCGATGCCGACATCGGCCTGCATCAGCGCCGGCGCGTCATTGATGCCGTCGCCGACCATGGCCACGCGGCCGCCCGCTTGCAGTTGCCGGACTCGGGCCGCTTTCTCGGCGGGCAGCACCTGCGCATGGACCTCGTCAATGCCGGCCGCGGCCGCGGAATGCCGTGCCGCGCGCTCGTTGTCGCCGGTCAGGAGCGTGGTGCGG
>MKTG01000054.1:2881-5782 GCA_001897615.1 Burkholderiales bacterium 68-10 | reverse complement strand
TGTCGATCTCGGTGCTGCGTGACGTCATCGGGCCGGACGTGCTGGGCACCGGCGAACTGCCGGCCTATGGCTGGGTCCCGCCGGGCACCGGCAATTATGAAGGCACTCCCTACGCTCCGGATTGGGCCGAAATGCCCTATGATCAGCGCGTCGAGGAAGCCAAGAAGCTGATGACGGAAGCCGGCTACGGCCCGGACAAGCCGCTGAAGCTGCAGCTGCGCTACAACACCAACGAGAACCACAAGCGCATCGCGGTGGCCATCACCGACATGTGGTAGCAGATCGGCGTCGAAGTCGAACTGTTCAACGCCGAAACCGCGGTGCACTACGACGCGCTGCGCGCCGGTGACTTCAACGTCGGCCGCGCCGGCTGGCTGCTCGACTATGATGATGCCTCCAACACCCTCGACCTCCTGAAGACCGGCACCAAGGGCACCGACGGCACCATCAACTGGGGCAACAACTACGGCCGCTATTCCGATCCGAAGTTCGACGAGCTGATGACCGCAGCCTCGAGCGAGCTGGACCTGGTCAAGCGCGCCGGCCAGATGCACGAAGCCGAGAAGATCGCCATGGACGCTTTCGCGGCCATCCCGATCTACTGGTACGTGTCCAAGAACGTCGTGTCGCCCAAGGTCACGGGCTTCGAAGACAACGCCAAGGACATTCACCGTGTCCGCTGGATGACTAAGTCGGAATAACCGGCTCCATGGGGTCGCCCGAGCGTCAGACGCCGGGCGACCTCCTTGCTTTTCTAGCAAACTAGCATTTGCCGCCGGCTTACGGCGTTGCCCCGCGGGCTGGCGGGAAAGGTCACACACAAGATGCTCGGTTATGCGCTCAGGCGCGTGCTTACGGCTATTCCGATCGTGCTCCTCACGATTACGGTCTGCTTCTTCATTCTGCGGCTGGCGCCCGGCGGTCCCTTCGACGGTGAACGCGCGCTGCCGCCCGATCAGCTCAGAAACCTGCGCGCCTACTACCATCTGGACGAACCGCTGATCATGCAGTTCTTCGGCTATATCGGCGGCGTGCTCAGGGGCGATTTCGGCCCCTCGATGGTGATGAAGGATTTCAACGTCTCGCGCCTCATCGGCATCGGGCTGCCCTTCACCCTGATGCTGGGCTTTTCCGCCTTCGTCGTCGGCACCATCGGCGGCATGCTCGCCGGCGCCGTCGCCGCGGTGAACCAGAACAAGTGGCCCGACTACCTGCTGGTCGCCATCGTGCTGGTCGGCATCATCATCCCGAACTTCCTGATGGCGAACCTGGTGCAGCTGCTGTTCGGCGTCTATCTCGGCTGGCTGCCGGTCGGCGGCTATCAGCCCGGCTCGCTCATCCACCTGGTGCTGCCGGTGTTCATCCTGGCGCTGCCGCATGGCGGGCGTGTCGCCCGGCTGGTGCGCGGCTCGATGATCGAAGTGCTGGGCACCAATTATGTGCGCACCGCCAGATCCAAGGGTCTCGGCACCAGGCTGATCCTCGCCCGGCATGCGCTGAAACCGGCGCTGCTGCCGGTGGTCTCCTATCTCGGGCCGGGCCTCTCCTACCTCCTCACCGGGTCCCTGGTGGTGGAGCAGGTGTTCTCGCTGCCCGGCATCGGCAAATACTTCATCACCGCCGCACTGAACCGCGACTACGGCCTCGTGCTCGGCACCACCATTCTCTACGTTTTCATCATCCTGGCGCTGAACCTTCTGGTGGACATCCTCTACGCCTGGCTCGATCCCAAGGTGAGGTACCGCTGATGGCCGGCATTACTGGCAAGGACGCGGCACTGACCGCCTACGCCAACGCACTGGCGAACGAAGCGCCCAAGGGCCGCTCGCTGACCCAGGACGCATTGCGGCGCCTGTTCAACAACAAGGCCGCACTGGTCTCGATCTTCGTGCTCATCGCTATCGTGCTGTTCGCACTGGTCGGGCCGTATCTGTTGCCCTGGACCTACGACAAGGTCGATTGGTCGGCGATCCGCAAGCCACCCGACTGGGCCAAGGGCCACTATTTCGGCACCGACCAGAACGGTCGCGACATGCTGGCCCGCACGCTGCAGGGCACGCAGATGTCGCTGCTGGTGGCGGCCGTGGCCACGGTCGTCTCGGTGGTGATCGGCATTCTGTATGGCGCCATTGCCGGCTATTTCGGCGGCAAGATCGACGCGGTCATGATGCGCTTCGTCGATATCATGTACGCGCTGCCCTACATCCTGTTCGTGATCATCCTGGTGGTGATCTTTGGGCGCTCGCCGGTGCTGCTGTTCGTGGGCATTGGATGCCTCGAATGGCTGACCATGGCGCGCATCGTGCGCGGACAGACGCTGTCGATCAAGCAACGCGAGTTCATCGAGGCGGCCAAGGCCGGTGGGGCAGGGCCCTTCACCATCATCTTCCGCCATATCGTGCCGAACCTCACCGGTCCGGTGGTGATCTATGCGACGCTCACCGTGCCGGAGATCATCCTCACCGAGAGTTTCCTCTCCTATCTCGGGCTTGGTGTACAGGAGCCGCAGACCTCGCTCGGCACGCTGATCTCGGATGGCGCACCGGTGGCCGAGGCGCTGCCGTGGCTGCTGTTCACGCCCGCCGCCATCCTCGTCGTCATGCTGCTGTGCCTGTCCTATCTGGGCGATGGCCTGCGTGACGCACTCGACCCCAAAGACCGATAGGCAAGGACCGACAGATATGGCCGATGTGCTTGTCGTCGACGATCTCGACGTAACGTTCGCCCTCCACGATTCCGAAGTGAAGGCGGTTTCCGACCTCGATTTCACCCTCGCCGAGGGTGAGACGCTCGCTGTGGTGGGGGAAAGCGGCTCGGGCAAGAGCCAGGCGTTTCTCTCCATCATGGGGCTGCTGGCGCGCAACGGCAAAGCCCCGGGCCGCGCCATGCTCGGCGATGTCA
>MKTG01000054.1:781-2852 GCA_001897615.1 Burkholderiales bacterium 68-10 | reverse complement strand
GATACACATCGCGGCAAGGACATCGCGATGATCTTCCAGGATCCGATGACTTCGCTGAACCCGACGCTCAAGATCAAGACGCAGCTCGCCGAAGTGCTGGTCCGCCACCAGGGCTATGACAAGGACAAAGCCAACCGCGCCGTCATCGAGATGCTCGAGCGGGTCGGCATTCCCGAACCGGTAAAGCGTGCCAATGCCTATCCGCACGAATTGTCGGGCGGCATGCGGCAACGCGTGATGATCGCCATGGCGCTGCTCTGCAAGCCCAAGGTGCTGATCGCGGACGAGCCGACCACGGCGCTCGACGTGACGGTGCAGGCGCAGATGCTCGACCTGTTCAAGAACCTCACCAATGATTTCGGCACCGCCCTGGTGCTGATCACCCACGACCTGGGGGTGGTGGCCGGCGTCGCCGACCGCATGATGGTGATGTATGGCGGCCGCTGCATCGAGAAGGGGCCCACCGACACGCTGTTCTACGATCCGCGCCACCCCTATACGCTGGGGCTGCTGCATTCGACGCCGCATGTGGCCAAGCGCGCCAAGCGGCTCGATCCGATCCAGGGGCTGCCGCCCAGTCTCGAGCACCTGCCGCGCGGCTGCGCCTTCCATCCGCGCTGCGCCTTCCGGTTCGAACGCTGCTTCGAGGAACGACCGCCGCTGCTGCCGGTGGAGGACGTGCGCGAAAAGGCCTGCTGGTACCAGGGCGAACTCAAATACGAGGAGGTCGCATAATGCTGGACCGCACCGAAGACCTGTTGAAGATCGAGAACCTCTCGAAGAACTTCTCCATCTCGGCCGGCCTGTTCGCCAGGCCGTTCCAGCTGCGCGCCCTGCAGGACATCAACTTCACCGTAAAGCGCGGTGAAACGCTGGGGATCGTGGGCGAGAGCGGTTGCGGCAAGTCGACGCTCGGCCGCTGCATCCTGCAATTGCTGGCCCCCGATGAGGGGCGCGTGCTGTGGCTGGGGCAGGACATTACCAAGCTGCCGGCCGAGGAAATGCGCCAGAAGCGCCGCGACCTGCAGATCATCTTCCAGGACCCGCTGGCCTCGCTCAACCCGCGCATGACGGTGGGAGAGATCATTGCCGATCCGCTGCGCACCCTGATGCCCGAGGTCAACGCCAAGGAGCGGCGCGAGCGGGTGCTGCGCACCATGGAGGCGGTGGGCCTGTTGCCCGAGATGATCAACCGCTACCCGCACGAGTTCTCGGGCGGGCAGGCGCAGCGCATCGGCATCGCCCGGGCGCTGATCAGCGAGCCCAAGCTGATCGTCTGCGACGAGCCGGTGTCGGCGCTGGACGTCTCGATCCAGGCGCAGATTCTCAACCTGCTGAGCGATCTCAAGGACGAGTTCGGGCTGACGCTGATCTTCATCTCGCACAACCTGAGCGTGGTGCGGCACGTCTCCGATCGCATCCTGGTGCTGTATCTGGGCCGGATCGTCGAGCTCGCCGATGGCGACGACCTCTACGACGACCCCAAGCATCCCTACACCAGGGCCCTGCTCACGGCGGTGCCGATCCCCGACCCCAAACGGGCGCGACAACGCACCATCGAGGGGTTGGTGGGCGAAATCCCGTCGCCGATCAACCAGCCGTCAGGCTGCACGTTCCGGACGCGGTGCCGCTATGCCGAAGAGCGCTGCGCCCAGGTGAGGCCGCCGCTCGAAGTCATTGCCGGCGGTCGCAACGTGGCGTGCATTCGCTGGCAGGAACTGGATCTGAAGCCCGGCGCCTGAGCCGCTCCGAGAGCGAAGGCTCAGCCTCTCGAGCGGCGCTCGCCGCCCTTGTAGTCGACGCGCTTGCGGCGACGATCCGGGCCGACGAAGGCCTTGGCTTCGATGAAGGTCCGGGGCGCCGTCATGATCGAGACCAGCCGGGTTTCGACATGCTGCGTGGCGAAGGGCTTGCGCAGGAACTCGGTGACGCCGGCGTCTCGCGCCCCGGCGATGCCGGCGGCATCGGGGTTGGCCGACATCATGATGACGGGGGTGTCGCGGTTGAGACCCTCCGATGCGGCGCGCAGCGCCTTGACCAGGGCCACGCCGTCCATCGGCGCGAGGGTATC
>MKTG01000054.1:0-681 GCA_001897615.1 Burkholderiales bacterium 68-10 | reverse complement strand
ACGAGGACGTCGAGCTTGGAAAAGCTGGGTTTCTGCATCCCGGCAGTGTCGCACCGGCCCCTTGCCGGCCGGTTAATCGGCCAAAGCGCGTCGCGAACTTCCAGAGTGCTCCATGCGCTCTGGCTCATTGTTTTCACGCCTGGCTTTGTCCCGAAAGCGGGACCCCTTCGGGGAGACATGCCGTGGTCCAGGAAAACCGGCGGAAGGGCGTTGACAGAGGGGTGTTTTGCCCTTAATCACGGCCCCAATTCGAAGGGCGCGCGGCGCCTGTTTTTATTTCTGTTCCGAGGTTCGGCATGAAAGTCACCAATTCGCTCAAGGCTCTGATGGGTCGCCATCGCGCCAACAAGCTCGTGCGCCGCCGCGGCCGCGTGTACATCATCAACAAGGTGGACAAGCGCTACAAGGCCCGCCAGGGCTGAGCTGCTGCTCACGACCAGGTTTTGAAAGGCCCGCGCAAGCGGGCCTTTTTCGTTTGGTTAGCCTTACCCCGAAGATGTGAACTACGGGTGATTGCGTAGGGCGGTGATACCGTTAGCATGGAGATAGCGCCTCCAGAGTCGGCGATATGTCTTCTGAAGCCATCTCGATCGTGATCGAGCAGCCGTTTGACGAGGTCTACCGCTTCCTCGTCGATCCCCTGAACTTTCCGTCCTGGGGGCCGGCCCAGAGTTCCGACAT
>MKTG01000053.1:2870-5075 GCA_001897615.1 Burkholderiales bacterium 68-10 | reverse complement strand
AGGCGGCATGAAAGCGACCTGTTGGAAGACGAAATTCGATGGGCACCTCAGGGAGCCTCCCCGTCCACCCAACCAAAGGAGATGACCATGGCTGTCGCAACCGTTGGAATTGATCTGGCAAAAAATGTGTTCGCTGTGCATGCTGTCGGCGAGAGCGGATTGGTAGAGTTGAGGCGACCAGAGGTGCGCCGGGCCAAGCTGTTGGAACTGGTTGCATCCTTGCCCCCTTGCTTGATTGGCATGGAAACGTGTTCCGGTGCACACCACTGGGCACGGGAGTTTGAAAAGCACGGGCATACAGTTCGACTGATGGCGCCGAAGTTCGTGGCCCCATACCGTATGGCGGGCAAGCGGGGAAAGAATGACGCAAACGACGCCCAAGCCATTTGCGAAGCAGTGACTCGCCCGACGATGAGATTCGTGCCAGTCAAAACAATCGACCAGCAGACCGAACTGTTCTTGCACAGGGCCCGGCAAGGCTTCATTGAAGAGCGAACCGCATTGATCAATCGCGTGCGAGGCTTGCTCAGCGAATTGGGTATCGTTCTGCCCCAGAAGGCAGCAGCCATGCGCAAGGGTGTGCTTCAAGTCCTCGAAGACCTGCCAGGATGGAGCAACACGGTGATTGCCGACCTGCTCAGCCACCTCGCCCGACTTGATGAGCGCGTTGCCGAGTACGACCGGCACCTGCAACAATCAGCCAAGGACAACGAACGCGCTCGCCGCCTTATGCAGTTGGCTGGTATCGGTCCGACCACTGCGTCGGCACTGGTTGCCACCGTTGGAAACGGCAATGACTTTCAGAGCTCTCGACAGTTCAGCGCATGGCTGGGTCTCGTTCCTGGACAGCACAGCTCTGGTGGGAAAGCCCGACTGGGCAAGATTACGAAAGCCGGAGACAGGTACCTCAGGACGCTGCTGATCTTGGGCGCGCGCTCATTGCTGATGAAGGCTGCCGGGCACACAGACCCGGTGAGTCGCTGGGCGATGAGGCTCAAAGAGCGTAGAGGCTTCGGCCGAGCAGTCGTGGCCATTGCCGCAAAGAACGCCAGGATGTGTTGGGCGGCACTGCGCCTGGGCGACGCCTTCAAAGTCCCGGCCTGAAACTGGAGGGCCTGTCGGAGATTTGCCCAAACCGTTGAAGAAATAGCGCTGCGTGATGTGCCATTGTTGATGAGCAAGAGGTTGGACCTGCGCTGAGGCGTACTCGATCATGTTGTTGGGCTGAACGGCTTGAGTGCCAATTGCCCGATCTACGAAAGGAGTCCTCAGTGCGCGTCTTGCATCAGGGACCGCAGTCAACATAGTTGATTGCAACGATGTCCGTTTGTAGACACGCCATCCGTATCCTCCTGCTCAGTCACAAGGGTGGTGTGATCGCCCTGCTGCTGTGTTGAACATGGGTTCCGCCATGATTGGTTCTCGATCCATGGTGGTCGGATTCCTATTGCGTCATGGCAGGAAGTCCTTGTAGACAACATGAAGACGGCGGTGGACAAGGTCAAGAAGGGCAAGGGCCGGGTGGTCAACGCCCGGTTTGCGGCCATGTGCAGCCACTACTGTAGTGTTCGATTGTTGATGGAACATAAATGAGTATCCTTGCTCCAATGCTCTACTACGGCGTGAATTGGAGCGAAACAATGCGAGTTGCCCCGGCGATTTCTTTGACGCACGAACAGGAGCGCGAACTGAGCCGACTCGCACGCTCCAAACGTACCAGCGTCAGACTGGCCCAGCGCGCGCAGATCGTGCTGCTGGCGGCGCAAGGCCGGCAGAACAAGGACATCGCCGAGCAACTGGGCATCGGGCGGGTGCAGGCCGCGCGCTGGCGCCAACGGTATTTGGAGTCGGGACTGCCAGGCATTGAGCGCGATCTGCCGCGCGGTGCGCCGTCGGTGAAGGTGGACGTGGCCAAGCTGGTGGATCTGACCACGCAAACCACGCCCGAGGCGGCCACGCACTGGAGCACGCGCAAGATGGGCGAAGTTCTGGGCGTCAGTGCCAGCACCGTCATGCGCCATTGGCACGCGCATGGCCTCAAGCCTCACCTTGTGCGCGGCTTCAAGGTCTCGCGCGATCCGAAGTTCGCTGAAAAGCTCGAAGACATCGTGGGCCTGTACATCTCGCCGCCCGAGCGTGCGCTGGTGCTGTGCTGTGACGAGAAGAGCCAGGTGCAGGCGCTGGACCGCACCCAGCCGGGGCTGC
>MKTG01000053.1:0-2857 GCA_001897615.1 Burkholderiales bacterium 68-10 | reverse complement strand
GTGTGCGCAGACCATGACACACGACTACAAGCGCAATGGCACCACCACGCTGTTTGCCGCACTCAACGTCCTTGACGGCCAGGTCATTGGCCAATGCCAGAAGCGTCACACCCACGTGCAATGGCTGAAGTTCCTGCGCCAGATTGATCGCGAGACCCCAAAGGACAAGACGCTGCATCTGATCGCCGACAACTACGCCACGCACAAGCACCCCAAGGTGCAGGCGTGGCTGGCAAAACACTCGCGATTTCACATGCACTTCACGCCGACCTCGGCCTCGTGGTTGAACATGGTCGAGAGGTTCTTTCGCGACATCACGACCGATCGACTGCGTCGGGGCGTGTTTACCAGCGTGCCGCAGCTGGTGGCGGCCATTGACGAGTACATCACGCATCACAACAGCAATCCCAAGCCGTTCATCTGGACCAAAAGTGCGCGCGACATCCTGCAAAAGGTCATTCGCGCCAACAGTCGCTTAAGTTCCAAACAGAATGGAACACTACACTACCTGTTCGATGCGGACTTCTGCAACGTGGCCTCGGGCTGGGAGAAGGGGGTGGTGGAGAAGAATGTGCAGGACAGCCGGCGGCGGGTGTGGGTGGAGGCGCGAGAGCGCAAGTTCACCAGCTTTGCCGAACTCAACGCGTGGCTGGCCGAGCGCTGCAAGGCGGTGTGGGCGGACACGCCGCACCCGCAGCACCGGGAGCTGAGCATCGCCGAGGTGCTGCAAGTCGAGCGCGAGCACCTCATGGGCATGCCGGCGCCGTTTGACGGCTACGTGGAGCGCCCTGCGCGGGTCAGCAGCACCTGCCTGGTGACGGTGGCGCGCAACCGCTACTCGGTCCCCTGCGAGTGGGCCGGGCACATGGTGAGCACGCGGCTGTATCCCGGCCGCGTGGACGTGGTCGCAGGGGACGCACTGGTGGCCAGCCACGAGCGGGTGCTCAACCGGGGGCAGACGGTGTTCGACTGGCAGCACTACATCGTGCTGGTGCAGCGCAAGCCCGGCGCACTGAGGAACGGCGCACCGTTTGCCGATATGCCCCGGCCGCTGGCGCAACTGCGTCTTGCCTTGATGCGCCACGCCGGTGGCGACCGGGTGCTCTCCGAAGTGTTGGCCCTGGTGCCCACGGCAGGGCTGGACACGCTGCTGGTGGCGGTGGAGTTGGTGCTGGAACACGTCACACCCAGCGGACACATCAGCGTCGAGCACGTGCGCAACGTGCTGGCACGCCTGAGTGATCCGCAGCGTCCGCCACCGGCGGACACGGCCCTGGCGCTGCGCGAGGCGCCACGTGCCGACACCCACCGTTACGACCGACTGCGCGCCGCCGACACCCAGGAGGCTGGCCATGCGAACTGAGATTGCCAGCGAACTCAAGAGCCTGCGGCTGTACGGCATGGCCAGCGCCTGGGATGATCTGCTGGGCCAAGGGGAGACAGCGGCGCTGCAGAGTGCTCGCTGGCTGCTGGAGCACCTGTTGCAGGCCGAAGGCGTGGACCGGGCGATGCGCTCGGTGTCCTACCAGATGAAGGCGGCCCGATTCCCCATGCACCGTGACCTGGCCGGCTTCGACTTCGAGGCCTCGGCGGTGGAGCGGGTGCTGGTCAGTCAGTTGGCCAGCCTGGCGTTCACCGACCAAGCCCACAACGTGGTGCTGATCGGCGGCCCCGGCACGGGCAAGACGCACCTGGCCAGCGCGCTGGGCATTGCGGCCATCACCCAGCACGGCAAACGGGTGCGCTTCTACTCCACGGTCGATCTGGTCAATGCGCTGGAGCAGGAGAAAGCCCAGGGGCGTGCGGGGCGCATCGCTTCCAGCCTGCTGCATGTGGACCTGCTCATCCTCGATGAGTTGGGCTATCTGCCGTTCAGCCAGGCTGGCGGGGCGCTGCTGTTCCACCTGCTCAGCCGGTTGTACGAGCACACCAGCGTGATGATCACGACCAACCTGGCGTTTGCCGAATGGTCCAGCGTGTTCGGCGACGCGAAGATGACCACGGCCCTGCTTGACAGGCTGACACACCACTGCCACATCGTAGAGACGGGCAACGAGTCCTACCGGTTCCGCCACAGCTCAGCGCAGGTCAAGGCCAATGGCAGAGCACGTGAGCAGGCCAAAGACAAAGGCAAGACGGTCGTTAAGACACCAGCGCCCGAGCCATTCTGAGTTGACGGGCCGCCAGCAGGCCGCTGCAGGCTACGCCCTTCGCAGCTGGCTTGCGGCCATGCACAACGCAGCAAGAAGGAGATTCAAGAAGCAGCGATGACCGTATAGTTATCCACAACCGGGCATCAAAAAACCCGGTGCAGGCCCCTGGTCAAAATTCAATCGGCACGCCTGGTCAGATTTGAATCGGCGCCAACACGCTGCACAAGCTCGCGAGCTACCCACTGGTCTTATGCGATCCACAGGTATACGAAGGCTACTACCGTGAGCTGGCGCGGCTGCTGCGGCCGTTGGAGCGTGAGCCCGACATCGCCGAGCATGTGTCTTCGCTGGACATGATGCTCACCCTAGTCGGTGCGGGCTACGGAGTTGGCTTCATCAGGGCAACCAGGGTTGCGGCGAGCCAGCGCTCCGATGTGGTGATCCGCCCCCTGGCCATGGATTCCGCAGTCATCACGACCTACTTGCTGCGGCCCGCCAGCGAGGATTTACCGGTGTCGGCTGCGCGGTTTATCGCGCGCCTGCGCGCGCACTCGGGCGATTGATGCGACCGCGACGGCAAAGGCCGTAACTGAAGTTCGCGGCCGCTTATGGCGAGTCTTGCGGCTCACTGCCAGAGTTGAGGTTCTTTTCAGTCGCCGCCATCAACTCGCTGGCGCTGATCCCGAGCGCGGCGGCAATTTTCA
>MKTG01000052.1:8610-10207 GCA_001897615.1 Burkholderiales bacterium 68-10 | reverse complement strand
CTCGTGCGGCGCTGACCGCGCTGTCCATCGTCCTCTCACTTGCGTCGGGACTGCCCCAAAAGGACGCGCACGGGCAGGCACAGACGCAGGGCTCAGCGCTGACACAACTGCCGGCGCCGGCCGGCGGCCCGATTCGCGTCGAGGCCGTCGTCGTCGAGCTCGTTTCCCGGCAATCGGCAGTCGCGCCCGGACAAACCCTAGAACTGGGTCTGCGGCTGCAGCACGACCCGGACTGGCATTCCTATTGGCGCAACCCGGGCGACTCGGGCCTGCCGACCCAACTCGAACTGACGCTGCCCGCCGGTTTTGAAGCGGGCGCGATCCAGTGGCCGGCGCCGCAGCGGCACTTTATTCCGCCGCTGGCCAACTATGGCTATGAAGGTGAAGTGGTGCTGCCGGTGCCGGTGCAGGTACCTGCGACCGTGGAGGGTTCGTCACTGCGCGTCGAGGGCAAGGCCTCCTGGCTCATCTGCCGCGACGTCTGCATTCCGGGCGAGGCGTCCGTGTCGCTGGTTCTGCCGGTCGTGCGCGCGGGCGCGGCGTCGCCCTCGACACCTCACGCGGCGCTCTTCGAAGCGGCGCACGCCCGTATGCCGACCGAACTGCTCGAGGTGGCGGTGTCCGTCGAAGGCGAGCGGCTTTCGCTCGGTCTGCCCGAACCCTTGAGCTCGGCCGAGTTCTTTCCACTGCGGGAGGGCCTGATTCGCAACGCCGCGCCCCAGCCGTTGTATGCGATCGAGGCGGCCGGCCAGCCTCCGCGCCGGCTCGAGGTCGCGCTCGTCAGCGAGACAGCCAAAGCCGCTGCGGCCGCATCGAAGACGGCGCTCGAGGCCGCCGAAGGCGTGCTCGTGGCCGGCGAGCGTGTCTTCGAACTGCGTCCTGTCATGGCCGAGCGGCCCCTGGCGACGGGCGTCGAGATCGCCCGCGTGGCCGGTGCTCCCGATCGCATGCCCCCGAGCGCGTCGAGCTTCCGGCTGCCCGGCTTCTGGGGCGGCTCCGCCAGCGAGCGCGCGATGTCATCGAATGGCCCGACACCGGGCGCCCTCCAGATCGGACCGAACGCCAGGGGCGAATCGATCGGCGACACGGATTTGGCCGGTGGGCGGGCTGCCCCTGGCGGTGCACTGGACGCGAGCGCCGATTCCGGCCTCGCGAATCTGCTCGTTGCGGCCTTGTTCGCGGTGATCGGGGGACTGATCCTCAACCTGATGCCTTGCGTTTTTCCGGTCATCGGACTGAAGGTGCTGGGCTTCGCTCGCCACGGCGGCAGCGGCGATGCCGCGCAGGTTCAGGCCGCGCGCAGCGCGACGCGCGCAAGCGCCTGGGGGTTTTCCGCCGGTGTCCTCGCTTCGTTCTGGGTGCTCGCGGCAGCGCTGCTTGCTTTGCGCGCGGCAGGGCAGGCGGCAGGTTGGGGTTTCCAGCTTCAGTCACCGGCATTCGTGGCCTCGATGGCGCTGCTGTTCGTGGCGATCGCCTTGAACTTTTCCGGCGTGTTCGAATTCGGCACCGCCATGACCCGGCTCGGACAGTTCGACCCCGCCGCGCGCCCGTTTGAGCGCCGACGCCACTCCTCGCTGGGCCGCTCGTTCGGCTCCGG
>MKTG01000052.1:4991-8525 GCA_001897615.1 Burkholderiales bacterium 68-10 | reverse complement strand
TTCCCGGTGTGGCTGCGCTGGCTACCGCGCCCCGGCCGCTGGATGGAGAGCTTCCGGCAGGCGCTGGCGTTTCCGATGTACGCCACCGCGGCCTGGCTTGCCTGGGTGCTTGGCCAGCAGGCCGGCATCGATGCCATGCTGGCGCTCGCCGTCGGCGCCGTGCTGCTGGCGCTGGCGGCTTGGCTTTACGGCCGATTCGTTCAGCGTGCCCAGGTAACCCGGCTGTCGTTTGCGTCGGCACGCCGACGGCGTGCTTTCGCCGCTTCGCTAGCCGTGCTGGCGCTTGCGGCGGCGCTCACCATTGCCTGGCCGACGGCCGACCCACTCGCGCCCGCGCCGCTGACGAGCCAGACTTCAGGTGCTGCAGGTGCTGCAGCAGGTGCTTCAGCCTCGCTCGGCTCGGCCGCAGCCTGGCAACCGTGGTCGGTCGGCGCGGTCGCGCGTGCGCGCGCTGCAGGACAGCCGGTGTTCGTCGATTTCACGGCGGCTTGGTGCGTCAGCTGTCAGGTCAACAAACAGCTTGTCCTCGACCGTGCGCCTGTCGTGCAGGCGATGGCGCGCGCTGAGGTCTTGCGTCTGCGCGCCGACTGGACGAGCCGCGATCCAGAGATCAGCGCAGAACTGGCCCGCCATGGTCGCAATTCCGTGCCCCTGTACCTGCTGTTTCAGCCCGGTCAGGAGCAGCCGGTCGTCCTGCCGGAGCTGCTGACGCAGGGCATCGTGCTCGAGGCACTTGCCAGGCTCGGCTCGCCGCACTGAGTCGCCTCTACGCGCTGCCTCCGCAGCTCCTCTATGCCTCATGCGCACCGGTCGTCGGAGACGAACGTCTGCTGGCCTCGTATCTTCAGAAAGGGCGATCGGAGAACGCTACGTCGTCGGCATCACCGCTGATGGCGTCAGCGAAAAGTACCTGGCGCTTGAAGGCGAGCGTCATCGCGCCTTCTCCGATGCTTTACCCAGCACATTGAGCGGCACCTTGAGGTACGACACCCCGTTGTCTTCGGGTGGCGGCAACTCGCCCGCCCGGAGGTTGACCTGGATCGAAGGAATGAGCAGCATCGGTGCAGCCAGCGTCGCGTCGCGCGCCTCGCGAAGCGCCACGAAGTTCTCCTCGGTTACTCCGTCGTGGACGTGCATGTTGTGCGCGCGCTGCTCGGCAACCGTCGACTCCCATTGCGGCGTTCTGCTTGCTGGGGGGTAGTCGTGACACACGAACAGCCTCGTTTCCGGCGGCAGCGACAGAAGTCGCCGAAGCGACCGGTATAGTCGGTGTGCGCTGCCTCCGGGGAAATCGGCGCGTGCGGTGCCCACATCTGGCATGAACAGCGTATCGCCCACGAACACGGCGTCCCCGATCCGGTAGGCCACGTCGGCCGGTGTGTGGCCGGGCACGGAGATGACTTCGGCGGTCAGTGCGCCGATCGAAAACGTCTCGCCGTCGGTAAACAGGTGGTCGAACTGTGAACCGTCGATGGTAAAGCGCCGCTCCACGCCGAACACCGCTTTGAACGCACGCTGCACCTTGCCGATCCCCTCCCCCATAGCGATACGCCCGCCTAAACGGCACTTGAGATAGTGCGCCGCTGAAAGGTGGTCAGCATGCACATGGGTCTCGAGCAGCCACTCGACCGACAGGCGCTTGGCCAGCACGAAGTCCACGGCTTGGTCGGCCGAAGCGGTCGAGGTCCGCGCCGCCTTAGGATCGAAGTCGAGCACGGCGTCGATGACCGCTGCATGGCCTCCCTCTTGGTCGTAAATGACATAGCTGATTGTCGAGGTGGCAGGATCGAAAAAGGGTTCGATGTAGGGTTTCATGTAATGCTCACTATTCGTCTACAAATTATGAAATTGGCTTGATTACAGAAACAGCACGGTTCATCAAAGTGCTCCTTTCGGTTCGGTAGAGGACCGGCCCGCCCGGAGCATTAGTTCCGCCGATCGTCGAACGAGGCTCCTCAATCGCTTGATAACTGCTCTCCGCTTGGCTCGTTCGGGCGCTCGGGACTTCAGCGCTTCAAGGCCGGGCGAGTGATTCACTCCTGTGAGACCAGCCATGGCCGGAACGCGATAGGTAACCGCGCCTCCGTCCGCCTTAGATTCAATGCCGGGAAGCGAACGCTCTATGCCGCAAATGCGTACTGCGGCACCTTTGCCTTTTGTGATATTGAAAACCCTGCAGCGAGTTCAGAGTCAAGTCCGGCAGGATGGGCTTGCTGAAAATTCCCAGGAAGTCCATGTGGGGGCGAACGTCAGCAACCGGTCCGTGGGGAACACCAGCGGCGGTGCGTGAGAGCGGCGTGTCTCGCAGAGACCCAGAACCCTATACCCGATCCAGGCTTAGGTCGATACAATGGCACTTCCAAAGTCCGAGAATGGCTATGAAGATCGGAGAACTTGCCAGAGCCGCCGCCACTCAGGTCGAGACGATTCGCTATTACGAGCGCCAAGGACTCCTGCCCAAGGTCGAGCGCAGCGAAGGTAACTACCGGATTTACGATGAATCGGATGCCGCTCGCCTCTTGTTCATCCGCCGTTGCCGGAGCCTGGACATGACTCTCGACGAGATTCGGCTGCTGCTTCGGTTCCGCGATGCTACCGAAGAGAACTGCGCGGGCGTAAACACCTTGCTCCATGAACACATCGGTCACGTAGCGTTGCGGATCCGCGAGCTGCGGCAACTCGAGCGTCAACTGAAAGCCTTGCTAGGGCAATGCGACGACGTCCGGGAGATGTCCCATTGCGGGATATTGAACGCACTCGACGAGCCAGCTTCGGACGTCGGCGACCACGGCTTCCCGGTCCATCAGCACGTTCGTGGCGCACACCGGCGCCGGCTGCGCCAGCGGTAGATGGTTGCCGAGTGCACGCCCAAGTGCTTCGCGAGGCGCCGAGCGACGCTCTTGGTCATCGGGCCCGAGCCTGCGCTGCGCAGCAACTCGGCGCGGCGCATGAGCTCGGCCCGGCGGCGCTCCTGCTATGCCGACCCTTCTTCCGGGACCCGTCCCAGCACCTTGCCAATCGAGCCAGAGCGGGCAGAATTGCTGCGCCGTGCCATTGGGAAAGCGCCTGCAACGTGGACGCGGAATTTTCGCGCATCTTCCACACGGTCGCAGAGTATTCGCGCCGGATGTTGGCACCGGGCAACACTAGTGCGCGCTTGGCGGCAACCGGTGAAGGGCCGGAATTTGGGGAAGAATCAGTGGCCTGCCGGCCGATCTTAATTCACATCCGAGAATACGCTTAGACGCAGAATTACCGCGCGCCGACAGCCAGCGCGCAGTTCGATACGGTGCTCACTACCTTTACCCGGTGTTAGAAGGATGCGCACGCAGCGCTGCGCGAGATGCGCCGCGTACTCGCACCGAAAGGCACTTTGCTCTTTCTGGAACACGGCGCCGCGCCGGATGAAAAGGTGCGGTGGTGGCAGGATCGCTTGACCCCGGCATGGAACCCCTTGCCAGAGGCTGCCACCTGAATCGAAACATGCCCGCGCTGCTTGCCACGGCGGGTTTCAAGATCGAGGAGCTGAAGGCC
>MKTG01000052.1:282-4977 GCA_001897615.1 Burkholderiales bacterium 68-10 | reverse complement strand
CAGACGACAAGGGGCCGGTAGAACGATCGATTGCGGCAAGGCGCCCGCGCATCCTGCTGCGACTCACTCCACTGCGATTCATCCGTTCGTGCAACCTTGCTCACTACAATGACCGCCATCTCGTTATGTCAACTATTCGACGTCGATCAAGAACTCGGTGCGTTAAGTTGATAGCAACTGAAGGACTGCTGTTTTTTAGCTACGCAAGTTTACATATCATGCCTTGGTCTTTTTAGAGCTAGGCCGTGTTAACACTATTGCCATCCCGCGGTAGAATCGTGGGATGGAACTGAGCGAATCGCAGTACGAAAGGATTGCAGACTGCTTGCCACGTCAACGAGGCAATGTGAGCGTCACGAACCTGGAGGTGCTCAATGCGGTGTTGTACGTGGCGGAGCACGGCTGCAAGTGGCGAGGGCTTCCAAAGCGGTTCGGCAACTGGCATACGATCTATACGAGGATGAGCCGCTGGTCGCGCAATGGCGTACTGGACCGGGCGTTCACGACGCAAGGGGGCAAGCCACCTGTACGCAACGATGGCGCGGCTTTGATCGTCGCTGGCCGATAGCTCGGCGTGCTAGACGCTACTTAACTTACCGAAAGACGCGGCCCTCACGACAGCGGCGCGTTCAGCTCGAGCGGGAGATCCCGGATTCAGGATCGTGGCAACGACACGAGGTAAGCGCGGTCACATTGGGCCAGGCATGTGAGCCCTGCCGAGCCACCGATGTTGCGAGCGTCTTCCATTGACAAATTCGCGTCTCACGTCACCCCACGCGCCAAGCGCCACATGCCCCACCAAGCGAGTGGCGCAAGGACAACAACGCTGGCCATGCCAGGGAAGTATCCATAGGGCTCGGTGGTCAGAAGCGGCAGAAGAAAATGCGCGAGCTCTGCGATTCCCATCGAAGTGAAGAACGTCCATGCCAAGAGGTGCCCGAACTCGTAGTCGCGCCTTACGAGGAAGGGAACAGCGAGCCATGCGCCAATCGGTACTATCAGGAGAGCCAAGATCAGTCCCGCGGATATCTCGGGGACAGGGGTTCCAGTGATCCGATCGGAAACAATCTCGAAGAATGCCGTCCGATTTTCCTCTACCTTGTGCAGGATGAGGAAGGCGAGCATCGTCAGCCAATAGGGCACTCTGATGGATGCCCATGATGCTCCCGTCCGCACCAGGAGCCAGGCTACGAATCCCCCAAGGTATCCCGTTAGAAACAAAGCCGCGTAGAGTGGCCCAAGATAGATAAGACCGAATAGCGGCACTGCAAGCGAAAAGAGAAGCGCGAGCACGATCAGCAGCTTCGACTTATTCATCTTCATCGCAAGATCCTTGTGCGTCCCCGCACTCACCGCACAACCTCATACGTAGGCAAACCCACACCCTTCGTCAAGCGCCACTGGGGTGCCACCCCAAGCCGAGACGCAGCAGATTTCGACCTTGGTCCCAAGCGCCGACCGCTTGGCGCTGCAAGCGCTCACGCCTCCTTTGATTGGCACTCCTTCGTGTGAATTTTACTCTGGCGGTACACCGTCGATCACGACGGTCGCGGCACTTCTCGAAGGCACTAAATCTATAGTTAGTATGAGTGCACGGCGCGGCGCCGCGCCCGCGGGACTCGTTGACCAGGCGATGCGCCAGCCAAGGGGATCAAGTTTCGCCGGCCATCCCATCGGATCGGCCACCGCAATACTGATGCTGCCCCTTACGACGCCCAGGCCTAACCGCGCGTCGGATCATTGAAGCATCCGGAGACCTTGTGATCCCAGGCTGTCTCAAGGGCTAGCGGCTCGATCTGAAGGTAGGAGAACATGAATTTGCGCCATCTTCGATCCTTTATCGCGGTAGCCGAGGAACTACATTTCGGTCGAGCGGCACGGCGGTTGCACGTAGAGCAATCCCCTCTGTCGCGCACAATTCAAAGGTTAGAAATGGACTTAGGCGTGGCCTTGTTGGAGCGCACGCCGCATGGTGTTCGTCTGACCCCTGCCGGGCAAGTATTCTTGTTGGATGCCCAACGTGTCCTGCTCACTCTCGATCAGGCGCAGACTAACGTGCGAGCGGCCGCCGCCGGCCATCGGAACATCTTTCGCGTCGCACTGTCGGGCCACATAGGAAAGTCCCGATTACCTGCGCTTCTCGCTCTCTCCCGGAAGGAAGCGCCAGAGGTGACGGTCCGCCTCTTTGAGACGACAGGAGCACAGCTAATGCTAGGACTTAGCAGCGGCCTGTACGACGTCGGACTTACCTTGGCGGATGACGGAGATGCTGGATTTATCGCCACACCACTCTGGGAAGACCCTTTGATGGTCGTCCTCCCTACACGGCATCCGCTGCTGGCTTACAAAGAACTGCCGCTAAAGGAAGTTGTCAGCTATCCGCTGGTGTTGTGCGACCACAAGGACAGCAGCGGTTGCACTCAGCAGCGCGAGCGACTGTTCCGATCTGTGGCGGCCCAACCCGTAGCGGTGGAATACGTGACCTCACACTCCCTGATGCTGACGCTGGTTGCGGCGGGATACGGAGTGGGATTCTCGACCGCAGGACACCTGGCGAATCGCCAACATTTCGATGTCGTGGCACGTCCTTTGGCCGGTCAGACAGCACCGCTGACCACGTATCTGCTGCGACGCGACGGAGAGATGGCGGAGCCTCTGAGGCAATTCATCCACCGAGCGCAGCGTGTCGGTCGCTTGCAGGGAGCCGACGAACGGTCGGTGTAGTGCCGTCCGTCGGTCGGCCCGATTCCTTTTCGGTCTTACGACTGACCTGATCTGCATCTTAGCCGAGCCCCGCCGCATAGCAGCGGTATGCCGTCGATCTGCATAGCAGCGTGCCACACCGCTGCGGGCCGAGAAGGTCACTGAAGTGATGCGGGACGCATCAGCGAGTGTTGGATGCAATCCGGCTCAGAAAGCCGATGCATTGACGCTTTACTCGATCTGACGTGGCGCGAAAACTTCATCATGGCTTTCGGGTCAAGCGCGACACTCTTGGTGCCCTCCCCGGCGCGAACGAACAGGCGACCTTTCAACTCGTTGCGTCGGTAACTGAAGTTTTCTCAGACGCATTATGGTGGAGGACTATCGAGCGCTGCAAGGTGTGATTGGCCAACTCTTGCGCGGCGGAGATCGCCGCTCAAGGTCTTTGCCACGATGCCGACCGGCTCGCGCTTCGTCTCGGACTCCTGGTACTCGCCGTGACCATGCGGGTCGCGCGTGTTGCCGTGTCGATCCGATGGTGGAGAGAGCGCGATATGCCAAAGAAGTCGAGCTGTCTTACTTTTGGGGCCAAGACCTACTATCGCCCAATTGAGGCGACTATTCGCTGGTGCGGCCTGCTGCGCTTCGAACTCCATATTCTGAAGGCACTTGGGCAGCGTGCGTTGCCGGAGGTACGCGAGTTCCCGCGCTGGCCCCTGCTGCGTTTGAATGCGGAACGCATATTCGACGCGCTGACACATGGTGAACTTCCCTGCGGCAAAGCGGGGCTGGTGCAGGCGTCGCAACGGCCGTCGCTCGATGACCCTGATTTGACTGTGCGCCACGTAGACCTGAAGGTATGGATGTCGCACTACTACCCCAGCGAGAGGCCCTCCTTCCTCTTCGACGACATCGAGCGCGCACTGCATCCCGCGGTCAGCTTAGATGCGCTCAACGTCCTGCTGGCCGATCGCGAGGCCACCAAGGTGCAGCTCGCCGAACTCTCTCAACTACATGCGGTACTGCAGGCGCAGCACGAAGCACTGGTGAAGGATCACGCCAGGCACGTCGTCGAGGGCGGCGACGGGCGCGAAGCCAGTCTGCGCAGCGAATCGACCTATCTGAACATCATCGGCGGGCTGCTCACGCTGCTGCTGGGCAAATCGCCGTCAGGCACCGCGTACTCGTCCTTCCGCAACATGGATGCCGTAGTGAGCGCACTGCTCGCGCATCACGAGGGCCGGCCGGGACTGAGCGAGCGAACGCTGTGGAGCAAGCTGGCACAGGCACGGCGGCATCTGGAGGCATCGCGCTGAGGAATCGGCGCTCTCTGCAATTGCAGTCACATCGTCTGCAATTGCAGTGAATCGGGCCACTGCGATGTATTCAATGCGAGGCACTTTCCGAACAGCGCCAGTGAGCGTCAAGGAGTGTCCCTCATGTCTTCGCAGACCACCGCACCGGCCGCGCCGGCAGCCGAGCACCGCATCTTGCGCCGCGCCGAAGTCGAGGCCAAGACCGGCTTCAAGCGCGCCCACATCTATTCGCTCATGAGGGAAGGCAAGTTCCCCAAAGCGCTGCGCCTGGGCGTGCGCGCCGTGGGTTGGGACTCGGTGGAGATCGAGCAGTGGATCGCTGACCGCCTCAACGAGCGCGCCTGACGCGCTTCTTCCGGCACATGCCAAGCAACCGGGGGAAGCCCATGCAGGTGGTATCCATCATTTCGACCAAGGGCGGCGTGGGCAAGACCACGACGGCGGCCAACCTGGGCGGCTTCGCGGCCGACGCCGGGCTGCGCGTGCTGCTGCTGGACCTGGACGTGCAGCCCACGCTGTCGAGCTACTTCACGCTGGCCGAGCGCGCGCCGGCCGGCATCTACGAGATGCTGGCCTACAACGAGCAGCGCGCCGAGCAACTGGTGTCGCGCACCGCCATCGCCGGCTTGGACTTGGTGCTGTCGAACGACGACCGCGGCGAGCTGAACACGCTGCT
>MKTG01000052.1:0-230 GCA_001897615.1 Burkholderiales bacterium 68-10 | reverse complement strand
GCGCCGCGCTACGACCTGCTGCTGATCGACACCCAGGGCGCGCGCAGCGTGCTGCTGGAGATGGCGGTACTGGCCTCGGACCTGGCGCTGTCGCCGGTGACGCCGGAAATCCTCGCGGCCCGCGAGCTGCGCCGCGGCACCTTGCAGCTCATCGAGGACATCGCGCCGTACCGGCACCTGGGCATCGAGCCGCCGCCGCTGCACCTGCTCATCAACCGCGTGCATCCGGT
>MKTG01000051.1:5169-9963 GCA_001897615.1 Burkholderiales bacterium 68-10 | reverse complement strand
ACGGGCACGCTGAGCGCGTTCCTGGACAACGCCCCGACCTACCTGGTGTTCTTCAACACCGCCGGCGGCGACGCGCAGCAGCTGATGGGCCCGCTGGCCAGCACGCTGGCGGCCATCAGCGCCGGCTCGGTGTTCATGGGCGCCATCACCTACATCGGCAACGCGCCCAACCTGATGGTCAAGGCCATCGCCGAGGACCGCGGCGTGCGCATGCCCAGCTTCTTCGGCTACATGGCCTGGAGCGTGGGCATCCTGGTGCCGCTGTTCATCGTGCTGACGCTGGTGTTCTTCCGCTGAGCTGAGCGTGGCTCAGCGGGCGGCGCGACGGGGCGCCGGCCACAGCACCGAGGCGATGGCCACGCCCATGAGAAAAAGGCCGCCTACCTCATGGTTTCTCTATGGGGTTGCCGTTATATTTCAATGTCGTTACGTGTGACGGTGTTTTGCTCTAGGAGGAAAGGTGATGAGGAGGATTTTTGGGAAGGTCATTTTCTTTGGCCTGCTTGTGTTGTCTTCAATGGGGGTGGTGCATGCACAGATCTTGTACAGCACGCTGCCGGCCGATCCGGACGGTGGGCCCTGCTTCGGCGGCGGCAATCTGGCCGCCGTCGAGATGGCGACCCCAACGGGAGCGCCCTACCAAATCAACGGCGCCACAGTGCGCATGCACCACGCGGACGATGCTGCGGCAAGCTTCACCGTGGCGGTCTATACCAACAACGCCGGGGTGCCCGGCACTCTGGTGGGTACGGTGGGGACGGCCGCTGGCAATGGCTTGGGGACGATGGATCTGTACAACCTGACGCCGGCATCACCCATTGCCTTGTCGGCTTCCACCAATTACTGGGTGGTGGCCAGCAGCACATCTGCCGATACATGCGCGTTTGGCTGGACCTTCAACGCATCGACGCCGAGCGGCATCTTCACCTATGTGGCCGAAACCCAGTTTTTTGGTGGAAGTTGGGACGATCGAACCGGTGAGCATTTCGCACTTGAACTCAACGGCCAGGTCGTCGCGCCCGCCGGCAGCATTGCTCCAGTTCCAACCTTGTCCGAATGGGCGCTGGTTTTGATGCTGTCGCTGGTGGCGTTCATGGCCGCGCGGCGCTTGCGCCGATAGACGGCGCTCACGCCGGGTTCCGCCGGCTGTCAACGTTCACATGGCCACAGCCTTACCCCAACCGCGCTTGCAAACGGGGGTGGGCTTGGGACCGAACCGGTAGCTGACGGGGCGTCGAAAGACCTCTCGCCAGGCGCGCGATGTGCACGGATGTGCTGCCGCAGTTACAGATCCGTGCGCAGCCGCCACAGCTCCGGGAACAGCACCACGTCGAGCATCTTGCGCAGATAGCCCACGCCGCTGGTGCCGCCGGTGCCGCGCTTGAAGCCGATGATGCGCTCCACGGTGGTGACGTGCTTGAAACGCCAGACGCGGAAGGCGTCTTCCAAGTCGGTCAGCTTTTCGCCCAGCTGGTAGAGGTCCCAGTGGTGTTCGGGGTCGCGGTAGACGCTGAGCCAGGCGTCTTCGACCGCGTCGCTGGCTTCATAGGGCTGGGTCCAGTCGCGCGCCGTGTGGCTGGCGGGCACCGTCAGGCCGCGGCGCGCCATCAGGCGCAGCGCCTCGTCGTACAGCGAGGGCGCGTCGTAGTACGACTGCACCAGCGCCAGCCGCTCGGGCTTGTGCGCGTGCACCTTCAGCATGGCCGCGTTCTTGTTGCCCAGGGCGAATTCGATGCAGCGGTACTGGTAGCTCTGAAAGCCACTGGACGGGCCCAGGTAGGGGCGAATCGCGGTGTACTCGGGTGGCGTCATGGTGGCCAGCACGTCCCAGGCGCCCACCAGCTGCTCGAAGATGCGGCTGGCGCGCGCCAGCTTCTTGAAGGCCGGCGGCAGGCGGTCGGCGCGGATGTCGGTCATGGCGGCGCCGATCTCGGTCAGCATCAGCTTCATCCACAGCTCGCTGGTCTGGTGCTGAATGATGAACAGCATCTCGTCGTGCGCGGGCGACAGCGGGTGCTGCGCCGACAGGATCTGGTCGATGTGCAGGTAGTCGCCATAGCTCATGCTGCTGGAATAGTCGAGCTGGGCGTGCTCCTGCTGGACGATGGATTCGGTGCTGGGGGCGGTCATGGGGGCTCCTTGGGGCGTGGATTGCAAGTCGGGAACAGCCGAACGCAGAGGGCGCAAAGGGTTCGCAGAGGACGCAGAAGAATTCAGGAAAAAGGGATCGGAATTGTTTTGCGTCTTTCGCGTTTTTTTCGCGTCCTTCGCGTCCGGTATTCAGAAGCCGTGTTCACGTCAGGCCGCGCAGCACCGCGCGCACCGGCGAGGCGTCGGCGGTGGTGAGCTTGAGGGGCAGGGCGATCAGCTCGTAGTCGCCTTCGGGCACCTCGTCGAGCAGCAGGTTTTCCAGCACGCGCAGGCCGCGGCGGCGGATCACCTGGTGGCTGGGCAGCGACTTGCTGTCGGCCGGGTCGATGCTGGCGGTGTCGATGCCGATCAAGGTGACGCCGGCATCGGCCAGGCGCTCGACCGTGTCGGGGGCGAAGGCGGCCAGCTGCGGGTCCCAGCGGTCGGCCGGCATGCGCTCGTAGGTTCTGACCAGCACACGCGGGGGCAAGCCTTGCGTGGCATGCGCCAGATGCTCCCAAAGAATGAGCGGCCGCAGGCCGATGGCATGGATCACGCGGCACGGGCCCAGGTACGGCTCCAGATCCAGCGCGCCGACGGCGGCGCCCTGCGGGTCGTAGTGCAGCGGCGCGTCGGCGTGCGCGCCGACATGGGGCGACAGGGCGAGGGCGCCGACGTTGACCGGGCAGCCGGGGCCGATCTGCGCGCTCCAGCGCTGCGCGTAGGCGGTGTCGCCCGGAAAGACCGGCGTGCCGGCATGCACCGGTGGCGAGATGTCCCACAGCCTGCTCATGGCATGCACGTTATCGGGTTTGGGGCGGTCGTGGTGTCGGTTATCCGCAACGTCATCGCCGTGGCGAGGGTTGATGCAGATCAGGGCGGCCGCAGCTCGGCAGCTCATACAATGAGAATCAATCTCATTTGTAGGGATCTGCCATGCAGACCGAATTGCCTGCCCAGCCGGTCACCGCCGCCGGCCTGCTGCTGAACCAGTTGCCGCGCCAGGCGCGCGCCGTCATCGAACACCTGCACATGCCGGCCGACGTGGCCGACTGCGGCCTGCTGCTGCGGCTGATCGAGCTGGGCTTCCTGCCGGGCGAGACGGTGCGCATCGTGGCGCGGGCCGGGTTGGGCGGCGAGCCGATCGCCGTGCGCCTGGGCGGGCAGTCCACCTTTGCCCTGCGCGCGCGCGAGGCGGCGCTGATCGGCGTGCGCCCGCTGAGTGGCGCGGAGACCGCGTGAACCCAAGCTCCGACGCTGCCGTGGCGCCCGCCGAGGCCGCGCCGCGCGTCGTCGCCAGCAGTGCCCGCCCGCTGCGCGTGGCGCTGCTGGGTAACCCCAACTGCGGCAAGACGGCGCTGTTCAACCTGCTGACCGGCAGCCGCCAGAAGGTGGCCAACTATGCCGGCGTGACGGTGGAGCGCAAGGAGGGGCGCCTGGTCTCGCCCGGCGGACGCGAGCTGCGCCTGCTGGACCTGCCTGGCGCCTACAGCCTGAGCGCCGTCAGTCTGGACGAGGAGATCACGCGCGACATCGTCACCGGTCGTCGTGCCGGCGAGTCGCTGCCCGACCTGCTGGTGTGCGTGGTCGACGCCACCCGGCTGCGCCTGAACCTGCGCCTGGTGCTGGAGGCGCGCCAGCTGGGCCTGCCGGTGCTGGTGGCGCTGAACATGAGCGACGTGGCCGAGCGCCAGGGCGTGCGCGTGGACCGCGAGCGCCTGTCGGCCGAGCTGGGCCTGCCCGTGGTGCCCACGGTGGGGGTGCGCCCGGGCGGTGCCCAGGCGCTGATCGCGGCGCTGGATGCCTTTCGCCCGCCGCTGATCGGCCGCCGTCCGCGCGTGGACGACACGCCGCCCGGCGTCGAGGCGGTGATGCGCACCCAGCGCGAGGTGCAACGTCTGGTGGACGCCTGCGTGCAGGCCCCGGAGCAGGCGCTGGCGCGCGACGACGCCATCGACCGCGTGCTGCTGCACCCGCTGTGGGGCGGGCTGTTCCTGGCGGCGCTGCTGTTCCTGATGTTCCAGGCCGTGTTCAGCTGGGCCGAAGCACCCATGGGCTGGATCGAGTCGGGCGTGGCCGTGCTGGGCGAGCTGGTGCGCGCGCAGCTGGCCGACGGCCCGCTGCGCAGCCTGCTGGTGGACGGCATCATCGCCGGCGTGGGCAGTGTGCTGGTGTTCCTGCCACAGATCCTGATCCTGTTTGCCTTCATCCTGGCGCTGGAGGACTCGGGCTACCTGCCGCGCGCGGCCTTCCTGCTGGACCGGGTGATGGGGCGGGTGGGGCTGTCGGGGCGTTCGTTCATTCCGCTGCTGTCCAGCTTTGCCTGCGCCGTGCCGGGCATCATGGCCACGCGCACCATCAGCGACTGGCGCGACCGGCTGGTGACCATCCTGATCGCGCCGCTGATGACCTGCTCGGCCCGGCTGCCGGTGTATGCGCTGCTGATCGCCGCCTTCGTGCCGGCGCGGCCGGTGGCGGGGTGGTTCAACCTGCAGGGGCTGGTGTTGTTCGCGCTGTATGCGGCTGGCATCCTGAGCGCGCTGGCCATGGCCTGGGTGTATCGGCTGGCGGCGCGCGGCGAAGGCGGGCGGCCGACGGCGCTGCTGATGGAGCTGCCGGCCTACCGCTGGCCGCATCCGCGCCAGCTGGCGTTCGGCCTGTGGG
>MKTG01000051.1:0-5128 GCA_001897615.1 Burkholderiales bacterium 68-10 | reverse complement strand
CGCCGGGGCCGAGGGGCCGGCCATTCTGCACAGCTTTGCCGGCCGCATTGGCCTGCTGCTGGAAAAGCTGCTGGCGCCGGTCGGCTTCAACTGGCAGATCGCCATTGCCCTGGTGCCCGGCATGGCAGCGCGCGAAGTGGCCGTGGGCGCGCTGGGCACGGTGTACGCGCTGTCGGCCGGCGGAGACGACGTCGCTTCGCAGCTGCAACCGCTGCTGGCCCAGAGCTGGAGCCTGGCCACCGCGCTGGCGTTGCTGGCCTGGTACGTCTATGCGCCGCAGTGCGTGGCCACGCTGGTGGCCGTCAAGCGCGAAACGGGGGGCTGGCGCTGGCCGCTGATCATGGTGGTGCAGCTGTTCGGCCTGGCTTACCTGGCCGCCTTCGTCACCTACCGCATCGCGCTCGCCCTGGGCGCGGGCTGACGTACCGGGGAGTCGCCCTCATGCAGCAGCTCATCGTCATCCTCATCGTCGCGGCGGCGGGCGCCTATGTGCTGTGGGCCTTCATGCCGCAACGCTGGCGCCGCGCGCTGGCGGCGCGCCTGGGACTGCCCACCGACCGGGTGGGCGGCGGCTGTCACAGCAGCTGCGACGACTGCGGGGGCTGCGCGCCCAAGCCGCTGCAATCTGATAAAAAACAGGTCTGAGCGCTTGACTGGCCTGCGCCAGCAGCTATCTATTCGATAGTTCCCTGGACGTCATCGGCCAGTCCGTGGCGGCGGCGCGCCTGCTGGCAGGCGTGCGAGCCGGCCTCGAATTCCCGGCACGGCGAGGGACGCCATTCGTAAATCGCGCAGGTCACGCGCTGGCCGATGCGCCCGCTCAGGGCGGCGCAGCGCGGTGGGCTGTGATCGGTGCCGCGCAGGCGGCAGAGCCGGGCGGTGATGGTCTCGGCCAGCGCGTCGGGCAGCTGGCCGCCGTGCGACAGCGTCTCGTGCACCGAGAAATCCACCCGGAACGCCGCGCAGCAGGCGCCGCAGGCCTGGCAGTCGAGTTCAGGCAAATTCGCCCGCCTGGCGGCCCAGCAGCAGGTATTCCATCAGGGCCTTCTGCACGTGCATGCGGTTCTCGGCCTCGTCCCAGACCACGGACTGCGGGCCGTCGATGACCTCGGCCGTGACTTCCTCGCCGCGGTGCGCGGGCAGGCAGTGCATGAACAAGGCATCAGGCCGGGCGACGGCCATCATGTCGGCATCGACGCACCAGCTGGCAAAGGCCTTCTTGCGCGCTTCGTTCTCGGCCTCGTAGCCCATGCTGGTCCAGACGTCGGTGGTCACCAGGTCGGCGCCGGCGCAGGCGGCCACCGGGTCGGCGAAGTGGCGCCAGGTCTTGTCGCCGCCGTTGCCGTCCAGCGCCGCCAGCTGGCTGTCGACCTCGTAGCCGCGGGGCGTGCTGACGTGCAGGGTGAAGCCCAGCAGTGCCGCCGCCTGGGCCCAGGTGTTGGCCATGTTGTTGCCGTCGCCGATCCAGGCCACGGTCTTGCCGGCGATCGGGCC
Organism: Burkholderiales bacterium 68-10; assembly: GCA_001897615.1. Taxonomy (GTDB): domain Bacteria; phylum Pseudomonadota; class Gammaproteobacteria; order Burkholderiales; family Burkholderiaceae_C; genus Ottowia. The sequence continues at coordinate 3,634 of MKTG01000051.1, read as the reverse complement.
GCGGTGCTCGATGAAGGTGAAGATGTCGGCCAGGATCTGGCAGGGGTGGTATTCGTTGGTCAGGCCGTTGATGACGGGCACGCGGGAAAACTCGGCAAAGCGCTCGATGCGCGCCTGCTCGAAGGTGCGGATCATCACGATGTCGGTCATGCGGCTGATCACGCGCGCCGTGTCCTCGATCGGCTCGCTGCGGCCCAGCTGGCTGCCCTCGGACGTCAGGTGCACCACGCTGCCGCCCAGTTGATACATGCCGGCCTCGAAACTCACGCGCGTGCGCGTGCTGGCCTTCTCGAAGATCATGGCCAGCGTGCGGTCGTTGAGCGTGTGGTGTTTCTCGTAGGCCTTGAACTTGCGCTTGATGAGCGCCGCGCGCGCCAGCAGGTAGGCGTATTCGTCGGCCCTGAAGTCGGCAAACTGGAGGTAATGCTTGATCGGCGGGGTCACGTTGGCCTCACTCCTTCAGAAAGGCCTCGATCAGCGGCACCAGGATGGCGACCATCTCGTCGGCCTCGGCGCGCGTCAGGATCAGCGGCGGCACCAGGCGGATCACGGAATCGGCCGTCACGCTAAGCAGCAGGCCGGCGTGCAGGGCGCGCTCGGCCAGCACGCCGCAGGGTTTGGCCAGCTCGATGCCCAACATCAGGCCCTGGCCGCGCACTTCCTTCACGCCGGGGTTGCCGGCCAGCGCTTTTTCGAGCGCGCTTTTCAGGTGCGCGCCGACGTCGGCGGCGTTGTGCAGCAGGTTCTCCTCTTCCATGATGCGCAGCGTTTCGACGCCCGCGCGCATGGCCAGCGGGTTGCCGCCAAAGGTGGTGCCGTGGTTGCCCGGGCCGAAGATGTGCGCCGCCTTGGGTCCCGCCACCACGGCGCCGATGGGCACGCCCGAGCCCAGGCCCTTGGCCAGCGGCATGACGTCGGGCACGATGCCGGCCCACTGGTGGGCGAACCACTTGCCGGTGCGGCCCATGCCGCACTGCACCTCGTCGATCATCAGCAACCAGTCCTTTTCGTCGCACAGGGCGCGTACCTGCTTGAGGTATTCGACGCGCATCGGGTTGATGCCGCCTTCGCCCTGGATGGTCTCGAAGAACACCGCCACCACGTTGGGGTTGCCGGCGGTGGCTTTTTTCAGCGCCTCGATGTCATTCAGCGGCACGCGGATGAAACCCTCGACCAGCGGGCCGAAGCCGGCCTGCACCTTGGGGTTGCCGGTGGCCGACAGGGTGGCGATGCTGCGGCCGTGGAAGGCCTTCTCGTATACCACGATCTCGGGGCGCTCGATGCCCTTGTCGTGGCCGTACTTGCGCGCCAGCTTCAGCGCCGCCTCGTTGGCCTCCAGCCCGGTGCAGCAGAAGAACACGTTGCTCATGCCCGACAGCTCGGTCAGCCTGGCGGCCAGCTTCTCGGCGTTGGGCGTGTAGTAGTAGTTGCTGGAGTGGATCAGCGTGGCGATCTGGTCCTGCAGCGCCGGCACCAGCTTGGGGTGGGCGTGGCCCAGGGTGTTGACGGCGATGCCGCCCAGCCCGTCGAGGTAGCTCTTGCCGTTCACATCCCACAGTCGGCAGCCCTTGCCGTACGCCATGGCCGCGGGCAGGCGGCCGTAGGTGTTCATCAGGTGCGGCTGGTCGAGTTCAGGGGCGACGGACACGGTTCGGACTCCTTGGATTGCGGTCACCAAACAGAAGCGGGTCGCCCAACGCGACCCGTCGAGCATGCATTCTAGGGCGCATGCGGCGCGCCGAGATGAAACTTCCTTTATCTGGATCAGGTGCCGGACGGGTGGGTTTTCACCAGTCTTATATAAGATACAATTTTCGGCGGCATCGGTGCCACAAGCGCCGGCTTGCCGCTCTGGAACCGCACGCACCCATGGCCGCCACCTCCACCAGCAGTGAAGTCTTCATCCGGGGCTTGACCGAGGATGGACGCCGCTTTCGCCCCAGCGACTGGGCCGAACGCCTGGCCGGGGTGATGGCGCAGTTCCGCCCGGGCGGGGCAGGCGCGCGAGGTGGCCACATCAGCTACTCGCCCTGGTGCGTGCCCACCGCCATCGACGGGGTGAGCTGCGTGGTGGTCAACCGCGCGCTGCGCGAGCACGAGCCGATGGCCTGGGACTTCGTGATGAACTTCGCGCGCGACAATGGCCTGCAGGTCACCGAAGCCTGCCTGCTGCCCGATGTACCGGCCAGCGATTCTTGATCAAATCGGCTTGCAGCGACCGACTGACGTGCGCCAGCAGCTATGCTAATGATAGTTATCTGGCGACACCGACAGCCGCCGCCGTGAAGGAGACATGTCCATGAATGCCGACAAGGTCGCCATCCTCACCGCTGCCGGCAGCGGCATGGGCGCCGCCTGCGCGCGCCGGCTGGCCACCGACGGCTTTCGCGTCGCCATCCTGTCGTCGTCGGGCAAGGGGCAGGCGCTGGCGGAGCAGCTGGGTGGCTGGGGTGTCACCGGCTCCAACCAGTCGCCGGATGACTTGGCGCGGCTGGTGGAGGGCGCACTGGCCCGCTGGGGCCGCATCGACGTGCTGGTCAACAGCGCCGGCCACGGCCCCAAGGGCCCCATTCTGGACATCAGCGACGCCGACTGGCAGCGCGGCATGGACACCTATCTGCTGAACGTGATCCGTCCCACGCGCCTGGTGGTGCCCGCCATGCGGGCGCAGGGCGGCGGCGCCATCGTCAACATCTCGTCGGCCTGGGCGCAGGAGCCGGCCGAGCAGTTCCCCACCTCGGCCGTTTTTCGCGCCGGCCTGGCGGCCTTCACCAAGATTTTTGCCGACACCCACGCGGCGCAGGGCATTCGCATGAACAACGTGCTGCCCGGCTGGATCGACAGCCTGCCGGTGACCGAGGCGCGCCGCCAGAGCGTGCCGATGCAGCGCTATGGCCGCGCCGATGAGGTGGCCGCCACCGTCGCCTTCCTGGTGTCCGACGGCGCGGCCTACATCACGGGACAGAACCTTCGCGTCGACGGCGGCTTGATGCGCTCGGTCTGAACGGGTGGACGACCGCCGTGCCCGTGCGCGTCAAAGTGCCGTCGGCGTGCCGGCGACCCAGCGCAGGCCCTTGCCCAGGCTGAGGTAGTAGTCACCCTGGGGGCTGATGACGACGGCGCGCCGATCTTCCAGTCCGGTGTAGTACTGCCAGCCCTGCGCGGACGTTGGTGCGCCGGCGATCCAACGCAGGCCTTTGCCCCGGCTCAGGTAGTAGTTCCCTTCAGGGCTGATGACGATGGCGCGTCGCGCCTCGTGATCGCTGAAATAGCGCCAGCCATGGGCACTCTGGCCCGGTTGTGCCGCATTGGCGATCTCCTGCATGCCGTGGTCGTAACCGGCGGTGCGCACGTCTTTGCGGTCGGCAGCCACGAGCGGAGTGCTGGCGCTGGCAGCCAGGATGGCGATGGTGGCGATCAGGACGGTCGATTTCATGGTGCTCTCCTTGGAGTGGGCCCCAGTCGATGGTGACTGTCCGATCAGTGTGGGCCGAAAGCCATGAATCTGTACTGAACGGTGCGTTTATTGATATTCTCTAAGAGCGGCTAACACAACCCTGTCATCGCCAAGCGCATGATCTGCGTTTGAAGCTGCATGGGTCAAAGCCGGAACAAAGAAATCAGTGCAGCGTTG
>MKTG01000050.1:25538-79868 GCA_001897615.1 Burkholderiales bacterium 68-10 | reverse complement strand
TGCTGCAGAGCAAGAAGCTGCTGGACCACGAGATCGCCATCACCGAGCCGATGGCGGCCAAGGGCGTGGTGTCGGAGGTCGAGATCCTGCGCATGAAGCGCCAGGCCAATGAGCTGCAGTTGCAGATGACCGAGCGGCGCAACAAGTTCCAGTCCGACGCCAACACCGAACTGGTGCGCGTGGAGGCCGAGCTGGCGCAGAGCGAGGAGGCCATGACCGCGCGCGCCGACCCGGTGACACGGTCGGAGATCAAGGCGCCGCTGCGCGGCGTGGTCAAGAACATCCGCATCAACACCGTCGGCGGCGTGATCGGGGTGGGCCAGGACATCATGGAAATCGTGCCGGTGGACGGCCCGCTGCTGGTGGAGGCCTACATTCGCCCGCAGGACGTGGCCTTCATCAAGCCGAGCGACGAGGCGCTGGTCAAGCTCACCGCCTATGACTACGCGCTGTATGGCGGGCTGGAGGGCAAGGTGACCCTGATCAGTCCCGACACGCTGCAGGACAACCGTCGCCCGAGCGAGCTCAAGCTGAACGCGGACGAGTCCTACTACCGCGTGATTGTCGAGACCACCGAGAGCCGGCTCCAGGACAAGGACGGTCGGCCGCTGCCCATCATCCCCGGCATGATCGCCACGGTGGACATCAAGACCGGCGAGAAGACCGTGTTCCAGTACCTCACCAAACCCATCACGCGCCTGAAGCAGGCCCTGCGCGAGCGCTGAGAGCCCACCACGATGAATCCGCAGATGCGCAAGCTCATTCTGGCCACCGCGCTGCTGTGCGCGGCCCAGGCCGGCCAGGCCGCCGGCCTGACCGTCCTGATCAACGAGGCCGTCGACACCGATCCGGCCGTGCTGGAGGCGCGCGCCAGCGAAGAAGTGGCCGCCTCGCGCGCGGCGGCGACGCGGGCGCAGCACCTGCCCACGCTGGGGGCGCAGGCGGGTGGCTACCTGGCCAAGCCGGACAGCTACAGCCAGCCGTTTCGCGGCGTTGCCGGGCGCGTCAACCTGTACGCCGCCGGGTCGATCGACACGGCCATTGAGCGCGAGGAGCTCAAGCAGCAGTCGCTGCGCCAGCGCACGGCGGAGACGCGCGAACTGGTGGCCGCCACCGTGGCCCAGCTGTACATGGAGGCGCTGCGCGCGCGCGAGCTGCTGGAGGTCGAGCAGCGCAACCTGCAGCGGCACGACAAGATCATCGGCGACCTGCAGGTGGTGGTCGCCAACGACCCGGGCCGCCGCTACGAGCTGGTGCAGGCACAGTCGCGCGCGCTGCAGGTGCGCATGCGCATCGTCGAACACGAGAAGGCGATGAAGCTGGCGCTGTCCAAGCTGACGCGCTACACGCGCCAGACGCCGACGCTGGACAACCCGATTCCCGCCAACTGGCGCGACAGCCTGCCGGCCGATCACGAGGCGCGCGCCCACCCCGGCGTCGAGGCGCAGAAGCGCGAGGCCGAGGCCGTGCGCGCCGAGCAGCGCACGCTCGAGCGCCAGCGCCTGCCGCGCGTGGACCTGGAGGTCGGCGCCGGCAACCAGAGCTATGCGCGGGTGGTGCTGAACTGGTCGTTCTTCGACCGCAGCGCCGACTACACCGTGCAGAGCGCCGCCAAGCAGATCGCCGCCGCCCGCCAGCGCGTGGACCTGCTGGAGCGCGAGCTGGCCGAGCGCAGCGCCACCGCCGAGGCCGACATGGCGCAGAGCCTGCTGCAGATCGAGGCTTCGCAGCGGCAGATCGCCTCCTCGGCCAGCGTGGTCGAGCTGTACGAGTTGCAGTTCAAGATCGGCCGGCGCAGCCTGATCGAGCTGGTCAACGCCTATGCCGAGTTGGCCAGCGTCGAGCTGTCGCAGGTGGTGGCGCAAAACGACTGGCGCGCCGCCGTGGTGCATTACCTGTCGGCGCGCGCCCTGCTGGCCGACTGGTCGGCGGCGCGGCAATAGTCGGGCGCGGGCGATCGGCCGTCCGACGCCGCGTTGCGCTACGCTGTCGGCCATGGCCGATTCCACACCGATGGCACAACCGACGCTGCCGTCCGCGCGCTCCCCAGCCGCCAGCACGGACGAGCTGGCGCAGGCGCTGATCCACGGCCGCCACACCGTGCTGCCCCGGCGCCTGGGCCTGCCGGGGCCGGATGCGGCGCAGACCGCGCGCATCCTGGGCGCCGCCGCCAGCGCGCCGGATCACCACACGCTGCTGCCCTGGCGCTTCATCGTCGTGCCCGAGGCGGCGCGAGCGCGCCTGGGCGATGCCTTTGCCGCCGCGCTGGCGCAGCGCGATGCCCAGGCCACGGCCGAGCAGATCGGGCAGGCGCGCGACAAGGCGTTTCGCGCGCCCCTGCTGATGCTGGCGGTGGCGCGGCTGCGTGACGATGACGCCGACATTCCGCCGCACGAGCGCATCGTGTCGGCCGGCTGCGCGATCCAGAACCTGTTGCTGATGGCGCACGCGCTGGGCTTCGGGGCGGCGCTGACCAGCGGCAAGGCGCTGGCCTCGGCGCCGCTGCGCGCGCTGTTCGGCCTGGGCGAGCACGAGCAGGCGCTGTGCTTCATCAGCGTCGGCACGGTGACCCGGGCCAAACCGGCGCGCGAGCGGCCGCAGCCGTCGCAGTACGTCAGCACCCTGGCGCCGTGACCTCCTGGACAGTTCGTTTTTGATAGCTGCTGGCGCTTGTTGCGCGCGCGGTACAGGCGCTTTTGCCTGAGTTTGAGCTTGTGTAGGATGCCGGCATGACCGATCTGCCCTGCTGCCACAGCCGTTTCCATCCCGGTTCCGCGACGCGCGCTCCTGGCCGCGTCGCCTGGGCGGTGGCGGCCTGCCTGGGCGCCGCTTGCGGGCTGGCGCAGGCCCAGGCGCAGCCGGCCGGGGGCCTGGACTGGACTTTGTCGGCGGCCGGGGCGGCCGAGGCGAATGTCAGCAAGCTCGGTGTGATCGCCGGCTGGACGCAGCCCGCGCCCCTGTGGCAGGGCGCGCAGTGGCGCCTGCGGCTGCGCCACGAGGTCGAGCTGGCGGCCTGGCGCGTGCCCAAGGCCCGTGACCTGCTGGAGCTGGGCTATTCGCCCGTGCTGCGGCTGGAGCGGCCGCTGCGGGGCGGCCAGGCGTTGCTGTTCGTCGAGGGCTCGATCGGCGCGCGCCTGCTGTCGCACACCCGCGTGGCGCCGGAGCGCTCGCTCAGCACGGCGTTCCAGTTTTCCGACATGCTGGGCGTGGGTGTGCAGTGGGGCGCGCAGGGACGTTCGACGCTCGGGCTGCGCTACCAGCACGTGTCCAACCTGGGCATCAAGAGGCCGAACCCGGGCCTGGACTTCGGCCAGCTGTACTACACGCACCGCTTTTGATGCGGGGGCGGCGCGCGGTCCGGCGGCGATGCCCGCGCTATGCGTCCTGCGCCGCCACCTCGATCCGGTAGCGCGCCTGTGCGGCGTCCGCCTGCGGCACGAACTGCCAGCGCCGGCCGTGGAAGGCCGCCACGCTGGGCCGGTGGGCGATCGACACCAGGGCGCCGCCGGCCTGCTCGGTGAGCGCCCGCAGGCGGGCATAGAGCTGCTGCTCGGCCGGCACGTCCAGCGCGCTGGTGGCCTCGTCGGCCAGCACCCAGGCGGGTTGCCGCAGCAGCACGCGGGCGATCGCCAGGCGTTGCTGCTCGCCGCCGCTGAGCTTTTGCGTCCAGTTGTCGCGCTCGTCCAGGCGCGCCGCCAGCGCGGGCAGCAAGGCGTCGCGCAGCGCGGCCTGCAGCTGGGCGTCGTCGTAGCGGCTGGCCGGCTCGGGGTAGGCCAGGGCGTCGCGCAGCGCGCCGTCGGGGAAGTACGGCCGCTGCGGGATGAACATGGTGCCGGCCGGCAGGCCGACCTGCCCTTGCGCGAACGGCCAGATGCCGGCCAGCGCCCGGAACAGCGTGGACTTGCCGCTGCCAGACGGTCCCTGCACCAGCGTGTGCTGGCCGGGTGCCACGCGCAACTCGGCGCCTTGCAGCAAGGTGGCGCCGGTGGGCAGTTGCAGGGTCAGGTCGTGGGCCTCGATGATTCCTGAATTGATAGCTGCTGGCGCTTGCTGGTCAGGCGCTGTCGCCTGATTTTGCTTGACAAGCGCGGCCTCGAAGCTGGTCAGGCGCTCGGTGGTGGCGCGCCAGCTGGCCAGGCTGTCGTAGTTGTCCACGAACCAGGACAGCGCGCCTTGCACGCGATCAAAGGCGCTGGCGATCTGCATCAGCTCGCCCAGCTGGATGGCGCCGGAGAAAAAGCGCGGCGCCGCGACGATGAACGGAAACACCACCGCCGCCTGGCCGAACAGGTTGGTGAAGCCCACCAGCTGCTTCTGCTTGCCGATCAGGCGCAGGTAGTTGGCCAGCACGGCGCCAAAGCGGGTGTCCAGGTTGCGCTGCTCCACCTGCTCGCCGCGGTCCAGGGCGATGGCCTCGCTGTATTCGCGCACCCGCACCAGGTGATGGCGAAAGTCGGCCTCGCGCTTTTGCTGCTCGAAGTTCAGCCCGATCAGCGGGCGGCCGATGTAGTGCGTCAGCACGCTGCCGGCCGTGCAGTACAGCACCGCCATCCACACCATGAAGCCGGGAATGGTGATGGCCTGCCCGCCCAGCGTGAACGAGAACGCGCCCGACAGTCCCCACAGGATGCCGACGAAGCTGGCCAGCGTGACCACGGCGTTCAGAAAGCCCATCGACAGGCCCACCGTCTGCGCGGTGAACAGGTTGACGTCTTCCTGCAGGCGCTGGTCGGGGTTGTCCGGCTCGCGCTGGCCCGGATGCGGCAGTCCGGTGGCGCTGGTGGTGGGCTCGGCCGCGCCGGCGTAGCGCGCCAGCTCCATGCGGTAGAAGGCCTGGCCGTGCAGCCAGCGGCCCATCAGCTCGCGCGTCATCCAGGCACGCCAGCGCAGCTGCAGCAGCTGCGTCAGGTAGAAGCGGTAGACGGCGATGACGATGAACACCATCGCCAGCAGCGTGAAGCGCCCCAGCTGCCGCCAGAACACGGCGGCGTCCTTGTTCTGCAGCGCGTCGTAGAACACGCGGTTCCATTCGTTGATCTGCACCAGCATGTACACCGCGCCCAGGTTCAGCGCCACGATGGCCGCCAGCAGGCCACGCGCGCGCCAGCGTTCGTCCGACGCGCTGAAATACGGCGCCGACAGGCGCGCCACCTGGCGCAGGAAGCTGTGAAAACGGGCAAGGCTGTCCGGCAGGCGCATGGTGGCTGGAAAAGGTGGAAGGGGAGTGCCCATGCTAGCCGCAGCCCGGGCGCCAGACTGAGGCGAGGCTGAAGACCCGGCACGAAGGCCGTGCGGGCGTGACATGCTCGTGTTGCGCCGCCCCCCGCCATGCGGCAAGATCGCCCCGATGTCCGAAACCGACAACCTGCTGCCCGTCAGTGCCTGGCCCTATACCCAAATCCTCATGCGTCTGGCGCTCGGGCTGGCCCTGGGCCTGCTGATCGGACTGGAGCGCGAGCGCCGCGGCAAGGAGGCCGGCCTGCGCACCTTCGGCTTCATCGGCCTGCTGGGCACCATGGGCGGCGCGCTGGGCAACGGTTACGGGCTGGCCACGCTGGCGCTCACCGGCCTGCTGGTGCTGATCCTCAACATTTCATCGCTGCGCGCGGGCCAGGGCACCGAGCTGACCACCTCGACCGCGATGCTGGTCACCGGCATGGCCGGCATCCTGTGCGGGCGCGGCCACACCATCGCGCCGGCGGCGGTGATGGTGATCGCCACCGCGTTGCTGGCCTGGAAGGAGCGCCTGGCCGACTTCTCCATGGGCGTGTCGGAGGGCGAGATCCGCTCGGCCATCCTGCTGGCGGTGCTGGCCATCGTGATCTATCCGGCGCTGCCGCAGGGCGCCGTGGGACCCTGGGGCCTGATCGAGCCGCGCACGGCCTGGGTGGCGGTGATCCTGATCGCCGGCATCGGCTTCTTCAACTACGTGCTGTGGAAGATGTACGGCACGCGCGGCACCGAGCTGTCGGGCTTCTTCGGCGGCCTGATCAACAGCAACTTCACCGTCATCGAGCTGGTCGAGCGCGTGCGCGAGGTGGGGCTGGCCTACGTCGGCACGGCCTACCGCGGCATCATGCTGGCGATGGTGGCCATGATCGCGCGCAACGCCACGCTGCTGCTGATCCTGGCGCCCGAGGCGCTGGTGAGCGCGTTTTCCGCCTTCATGTTGATGATGGGGGCCAGCGCGCTGCTGGTGGGCGTCAGCCTGCGGCGCGGCCGGCTGGCGGGGGCGGGCGTGGCGCCCGAGATCCATCTGGACATGCCGTTCTCGCTGCCGCAGGCGCTCAAGTACGGGGCCATCTTCCTGCTGCTGCATGCGCTGGGCGCGCTGACGCAGCGGCAGTTTGGCGACGCGGGCTTCTACTTCGTCAGCATCGTCGGCGGCCTGCTGTCCAGCGCCAGCTCGGTGGCCGCGGCGGCGTCGCTGGCGGCGCAGGGCGGCATCCCGCCGGGCACGGCGGGCGTGGGGGCGGGGCTGGCCTCGTTCACCAGCATCGTGTTCAGCCTGTCCTTCGTGCTGCGCTCGCGCAGCGGCGCGCTGATCCGGCAGCTGGCCCTGTCCATGCTGCTGATCGCCGCCGCCGGCATGGTCGGGCTGCTGGCCGGGCAGTTCGTGCAGCCGTGGCTGGGCGCGCTGCTGAGCCAGATGGAGTCGTCGGCGGCGCAGTGAGGCCGGGCGCGGCGCCAGGCTGGGGCCTGCGGGCGGCGCCTGAACATCGATCGGGGGCGGCGCGCTACGGCTTGGCGGCGCGGGCGTTGGCCGGGCGCGCGGCCAGCGCCTGTTCCTGGCGCCGGCGCTCCTGCCGCTCGGCACGGCGGCGTTCGGCCACACCGCGGATTTCCTGCTCGGTCAGGTAGCCGTCGCCGTTCAGGTCGGCCTGGCGAAAATCCTCGGCCAGCGAGGGCTTGAGGCGAAAGCCCACCTGCGCCTCCTGGCGCGAGATGCGGCCGTCGCCATCGGCGTCGAGCATGCGAAAGATTTTCAGCGCCTGCGCCTCGCCCTTGCCGGGCGCCTTGGCCGTGCTTGGCGTGGTGGCCGCCGCGGCGGCCTTTTGCGCCAGCGCCGGGGCACTGCCCAAGGGCAGGGCGAGCATCAGGGATAGAAACCAGCGCGACGTGTTCATCGGGGCTTGGAGTCCTGGCGGCGGCGCGAAGTTTCCGCCGGCGCCGTGGCATTGGTCACGCCCGCCGCCACATGGCCGGCCGGTACATGCCGGGCGGCGTGGGCGATGTGTCCGCTCTGGTCGTCGAAGAAGAAATCGGGTTCGAACTCGCGCAGGAACTCGCCTTTGGGCAGGCCGCCCAGGAACATGGCTTCGTCGACCCGGATGTTCCAGCGCATCAGGGTCTGGATGGCGCGGCGGTGCGCCGGCGCGCCACGCGCGGTGACCAGGGCGGTGCGGATGCGCATGTGCGGCACGCCGGCCTGCTGCAGCCGGTGCAGCGCCACCAGAAAGGGCTTGAAGGGGCCGTCGGGCAGCGGCTCGTCGGCCTTGCGCTGCTCGTGCTTCTGGAACGCCGCCAGCCCCTTCTTCTGGAACACCTGCTCGGCCTCGTCGGAGAACAGCACGGCGTCGCCGTCGAAGGCGATGCGCACCTCGTCGGGGTAGCGGTCGCCGGCCGGGGCGGCGTCGACCATCACATGCGCGGCCGGAAAGCCGGCGGCCAGCGCCTCGCGCACGTCGTCGGCGTTGGCCGACAGGAAGATGTCGGCCTGCAGCGGCCGCAGGTAGGCAAAGGGCGGGCGCCCTTGGGTGAACACGCCGCGCTCCAGCCGCAGCGCCTGCGCCGCGCCCGAGTTGAAGATGCGCATGCCGCTGACCGGGTCGTTGCGCGACAGGATGACCACCTCGACGCGCTCGACGCCGTCTTCATTGAAGCGCAGCAGCTTGCGCACCATGGCGTGCGCGATGCCGGGGCGCGCCGGCAGGTCCAGCCGCTCCAGCTGCACGCGCATGTAGCCCTCGGGGTCGCCGCTTTCGAACAGGCGGTTTTCCTCTTCCAGATCGAACAGCGCGCGCGAGGAGATGGCGACCACGAGCTTGTCGTCGAGGGTGGGAGACATATCAAAATGATAGCTGCTTGCGCTTGATGGGCAAGCGGTAAAGGCCAATTGGCCAAGAAACTTCAAGTGGCCGCGGAGCAGGCCATGCCAGCGAACGCCGTGGCCGGGGTTTCCCTGGCCACTGGCGTTGTCCCCCTGGGGGGAAGCCGCGCAGCGGCTCAGGGGGGATCATTTCACCCACTGGTTCAACTGGATGATCGGCAGCATCACCGCCAGCACGATCAGCAGCACCACCACGCCCATGGCGACGATCAGCAGCGGCTCCAGCACGGTGGCCAGCTGCAGGGCGCGGCGTTGCACCTCGGCCGACAGCTGGGTGCTGGCGCGCTGCAGCATCATGGGCAGCTGCCCGGTCTGCTCGCCCAGCCGGGCGAACATCGCCAGCAGGCCGGGAAAGCGCTTTTTCTGCGCCAGCGCGGCGGCCAGCGGCGCGCCTTCGCGCACCATCACCAGCGCGTCCTCGGCGTCGGCGCGCATGGCGGTGTTGTTCAGGGTCTGGCCCGCGGCCTGCAGCGCGCGCAGGATCGGCACGCCGGCGCCGGCCAGCATGGCCAGCGTGGCGCCAAAGCGGGCGGCGTTGTAGCCGCGGGACAGCCGCCCGACCAGGGGCAGGCGCAGCCACAGGGCATCGAATTTCTGCCTCAATCTGTTGTTTCGCAAGGCCAGGCGTGCGCCAACAGCTATCAAAACAATAGTTCCCAGCAACCACCAGCCCCAGGCACGCACCAGCTGGCTGACCGCCAGCATGAGCACCGTGAGCGTCGGCAGTGCCTGCTTGCTGCCGGCAAACACCGTGGCCACCTGCGGCACCACGTAGCTGACCAGGAAGATGACGATGACGATGGCCACTACCGTGACGATGGCCGGGTACAGCGCCGCGCCGATCAGCCGGGCCTTGAGCGTCTGGCGCTCTTCCAGGTCGTCGGCCAGGCGCTCCAGCACGGCGCCCAGGTGGCCGCCCTGTTCGCCGGCCGCGACGACGGCGGTGTACACGGGCGAGAAGTCGCGCGGGTGCTGCGCCATGGCGCCGGCCAGCGGCGCGCCGGCATTGACCTCGGCGCGCAGCGCGGCGATCAGGTGGCGCTGGCGCTCGTGCTCGGCCTCGTCCACCAGCGCGGTGAGTGCCCGCTCCAGTGGCAGGCCCGAGCTGACCAGGCCGGCCAGCTGGCGCGTCCAGATGGCCAGCTGGGCGCTGTTGAAGGCGCGCGCGCCGCCGATGGGGCGCGTCAGCACCGAGCCGCCGCTGCCCGTCACCGGCTCCACCGACAGCGGCACCAGGGCCTGCGTGCGCAGCAGTGCGCGCGCGGCACGGACGGTGTCGGCCTCGATCACCCCCTTGCGGGACTTGCCGTCGGCTTGCAGGGCTTCGAAGGTGTAGGCGGGCACGGACGTGGGCGGCGGGCGGCGGCGACCTGGCACGGGACGGTGGCACCACCGACAGGAATCGAACCTGTATCTAGCGCTTAGGAGGCGCTCGTTCTATCCATTGAACTACGGCGGCGCGGGGAGCGGGCATTGTATCGGGGTGCGTCGCTGAGGAGGTGCGGGGCAGCACGCGCGGGGCCACGTACTTGCAGACGCAAAAAAAGGGCCCGGAGGTCATCCGGGCCCTTGGGTCTGGTGGTGGTAGGTGGAATCGAACCACCGACCTTGGGGTTATGAATCCCACGCTCTAACCGTCTGAGCTATACCACCGGCAAACGCGCATTATAGGGCCTTTGCAGGCCATGGCCCGCGGTCACTGGTGCTTGAACGCCGGCGCGCGCTTGTTGACGAAGGCGTCCATGCCTTCCTTCTGGTCCTGTGTGGCGAACAGGCCGTGGAACAGGCGGCGCTCGAACATCACGCCGTCGGCCAGCGTGCCTTCGAAGGCGCGGTTGACCGATTCCTTGGCCGCCATCACCGCCAGCTGGCCAAAGCTGCAAATGGTCAGCGCCGCGGCCAGGGTTTCCTCCATCAGCTTGTCCAGCGGCACCACGCGGCTGACCAGGCCGGCGCGCTCGGCCTCGGTGGCGTCCATCATGCGCGCCGTCAGCACCATGTCCATGGCCTTGGACTTGCCCACCGCGCGCGGCAGCCGCTGCGTGCCGCCGGCGCCGGGAATGACGCCCAGCTTGATCTCGGGCTGGCCAAACTTGGCGTTGTCGGCGGCGATGATGAAGTCGCACATCATGGCCAGCTCGCAGCCGCCGCCCAGGGCAAAGCCGCTCACGGCGGCGATCACCGGCTTGCGGATGGAGCGGATGGTTTCCCAGTCGCGCGTGATGTAGTCGTCGCGGTAGACGTCGGCGAAGCTGTAGCTGGCCATGGCGCCGATGTCGGCGCCGGCGGCAAACGATTTCTCGCTGCCGGTGATGACCATGCAGCCGATGGCCGGGTCGGCATCGAAGGCCTTCAGCGCCTGGCCCAGCTCGACCATCAGCTGGCTGTTGAGCGCGTTCAGCTGCTTGGGCCGGTTGAGCGTGATGACGCCCACCTGGCCGCCCTCAACGCGCGTGGTGATGAGTTCGTAGGTCATGGGTTCTCCTGATCGGGTGGTGTGAATGCGTGCAAATGGCACTATAACCACCGGCCGGCGCGGCCCGCCGGTTAGCCGACCGGGCAGTCGGCCAATGGTAAATTCGCGCACCAAGGAGACAAGCCATGACATCACCCGCGGAGCCGTCGGTGCTCTACGAGGAAGACGGCGCGATCGCCGTCCTCACGCTCAACCGTCCCGCCTCGCTCAACAGCTTCACGCGCCAGATGCACCGCGATCTGTGGGCCGCGCTCGACCGCGTGCAGGCCAACCGCGCCATCCGCGCGCTGGTGCTGACTGGTGCCGGCCGCGCGTTCTGCGCCGGCGCCGACCTGTCGGAGTTCGACTTTCGCGACGGCGCCGACCTGATGCACCGCGCCGACCCCGGCCCGGTGATCGAGCAGGCCTTCAATCCCACCACGCGGCGCCTGGTCAACCTGGGCGTGCCCACGGTGTGCGCGGTCAACGGCGTGGCGGCTGGCGCGGGCGCGTCGGTGGCCATGGCCTGCGATGTCACCATCGCTGCGCCGGGCGCCAGTTTCATCCAGGCCTTCAGCAAGATCGGCCTGGTGCCCGACAGCGGCGGCACCTGGCTGCTGCCGCAGCGCATCGGGTTGGCGCGCGCCATGGCGCTGTGCCTGACCGGCGACAAGCTGAGCGCGCAGGACGCCAAGGCCATGGGCATGATCTGGGACGTGCAGGACGACGCCCTGGCCGCCGCCAGGGCCCTGGCCCAGCGCCTGGCCGCCATGCCCACCAAGGCGCTGGTGGCCACGCGCCACCTGCTGCGCGGTGCCCACACCCACAGCCTGGACGAGCAGCTGGACCTGGAGCGCGACGTGCAGTCGCGCCTGGGCTTCACGCACGACTACATCGAGGGCGTGACGGCCTTCCTGCAAAAGCGCCCTGCGCAGTTCAGGGGCGAGTGAGCATGAGCCATGCACAAGCCGCACAGGCGCTGGCGCGCCGCGTGGGCGAGGCCATGTTCGCCGCCGACCGCGCCTCGCGCGAGACCATGGGCATGCAGCTGCTCGCCTGCGAACCCGGCCGCGCCGTCATGCGCATGACGGTGCGGCCGCTGCACCTGAACGGCCACCAGATCTGCCACGGCGGCTTCATCTTCACGCTGGCCGACTCGACCTTTGCCTTTGCCTGCAACAGCCGCAACCACAACACCGTGGCGGCCGGCTGCGGCATCGAGTTTCTCAAGCCCGCGCAGCTGGGTGACGTGCTCACCTGCGAGGGCGTCGAGCAGGTGCAAAGCGGCCGCCACGGCGTGTACGACATGCGCGTGACCAACCAGCGAGGCGACACCGTGGCGCTGTTTCGCGGCAAGAGCGCGCAGATCAAGGGCCACGTGCTGCCTGACGAACCCCCGAGCCAGGAGAGCGGTGCATGAACACCACCACCAAGACCTTTCCGCTGGAGCCGATCGAAAAAGCCAGCATCGACGAGCTGCGCGCGCTGCAACTGGGCCGCCTGAAGGCCACGCTGGCCCACGCCTACGCCCACTCGCCGGTCTACAAGGCCAAGTTCGACGCCGCCGGCGTGCACCCGGACGACTGCCAGCGCCTGGAAGACCTGGCCAGATTCCCCTTCACCACCAAGCAGGATCTGCGCGACCACTACCCCTTCGGCATGTTCGCCGTGCAGCGCGATCAGATCGTGCGCATCCACGCCAGCAGTGGCACCACCGGCAAGCCCACCGTGGTGGGCTACACGCGCAAGGACATCGACACCTGGGCCGACGTGGTGGCGCGCTCGCTGCGCGCCGCCGGCGCGCGGCCGGGCGACATGCTGCACCAGAGCTATGGCTACGGCCTGTTCACCGGCGGCATGGGCGCGCACTATGGGGCCGAGCGCCTGGGCCTGACGGTGGTGCCGTTCGGCGGCGGCCAGACCGAAAAGCAGATCCAGCTCATTCTGGACTTCAAGCCCGACCTGATCACCGTCACCCCCAGCTACATGCTGGCGATCTGCGAGCAGGTCGAACAGATGGGGCTGGACCCCAAGGCGCTGTCGCTGCGCGTGGGCATCTTCGGCGCCGAACCCTGGACCAACGAGATGCGCCAGGCGATCGAAAAGCGCATGGCCATCGACGCCGTCGACATCTACGGCCTGTCCGAGGTCATGGGCCCCGGCGTGGCCAACGAATGCGTCGAGACCAAGGACGGCCCCACCATCTGGGAAGACCACTTCTACCCCGAGATCATCGACCCCGAGACCGGCGCCGTGCTGCCCGACGGGCAGGAGGGCGAATTGGTGTTCACCAGCCTGACGAAAGAGGCGCTGCCCATCATCCGCTACCGCACGCGCGATTTGACGCGCCTGCTGCCCGGCACCGCGCGCACCATGCGCCGCATGCAGAAGATCACCGGCCGCACCGACGACATGATGATCATCCGCGGCGTCAACGTCTTCCCCACGCAGATCGAGGAGCTGATCTTGAAGCGCCCCGAGCTGTCGCCCAACTACCAGTGCGTGCTGACGCGCGACGGCCCGCTGGACGAGCTGAAGGTGCAGGTCGAGGTGGCACCCGGCCTCGACCCGCAGCACATCGACGCCCGCGCCGCCGCCAAGCTGCTGCAGCACGAAATCAAGATCTACGTCGGCAGCAGCGTGCAGATCGAGCTCAAACCGGAGGGCGGCATCGAGCGCAGCGTGGGCAAGGCGCGCCGCGTGGTGGACCTGCGGCCCAAGTGAGCGGCCGCCGCGCGGCGGGTCGCGGGCGGCGCTGGGTTTTCCAAGTCATTCCAGGCTCTGGCGCCCGTGCAACGTGCGCCGGTAGCTATAAAATCAAGAGCATCAGCGCTGCTCGATGGTCTCCACCAGCAGGTCCATGTAGCTGTCGGCGCCCTGGGTGATGCGGATGCGCACCGGCAGGTATTGCAGCGTGGGGGCGAACCAGATCTCTGCTTGAATCGGCCCGCGTGGCTTGGCCAGGGGGCGCGGCTTGAAGTGCAGGGCGCGCACGGCGCCCAGGCGCGGCAGGTGCAGGGTGTCTTCGCCCACCACGTCGTAAGTCCATTCGTCCACGCCGCCCGGGCGCGCCAGCCACAGGGTGATGGCGCTGCCGGGCTGGGCGCTGATCTGGCCGGTGGCCAGGCGGTGGCCGAGTTCGACGAACTGGCTGGCGGCGTCCTGCACGCCGGCCGGGCGTGGCAGCCGCTCGCCGTTGTTGAGCCGCACGTCCTCGTCCAGGCGCACGCCACGGCGGCGCTGGCGCACCTGCTCCTCGAACACGGCCGGTTGCAGGCCGGCGGCGGTGATCTGGCCCTGGCTGGTCAGGCTCATGGACAGCAGCAGGCCGACGTCGAGCTGCACCGCCGTGTGGTAGCGCGTGCCCTCGCGCTGCCACAGCACGCGGGCGTCGCCGTGCAGCTCGCCGCGGTAGTTGCCGCCCAGGGTGTAGCGCAGGCGGGTGTCGCCGGGCCACTGGGCCAGGAAGGCGGGCTCGGCGGCGCTGGCGGCGGTGGCCGGGGGCGTGGCGGCGGCGCTGTCTGGCGCTGGGGGGGTGGCGCTGTCGGGCAGCTCCTGCTGGGCCAGCGCGGCGGAGGCGGCGGATGCCGGCGCTTCGGGGGCGCCGGCGGCCAGCGCTGCGTCGGCGGCCTCGGCGCCGGAGGCCGCGGGCGATGGCGCCGTGGCCTGGTTTGCTTCTGTTTCAGGAGCTGCTGGCGCACGCTGGATGCGCGCTACAGGCCGTTTTGTCTTGGAAACAGCAGGCGCGGGCGCGCGCTGCGCCACTACCGCTGCCGCGGGGGCTTCGGGCGTGATCGTGCGGGTGTAGAAGGGCGGCGCCACGTTGCGCAAGATGCTGGGCGGGCGCAGCAGCTGGCCCAGCAGCGCCAGGGCCAGCGCGTGCAGCAGCAGCACCAGCGCGGTGGTGGCCAGCAGGGCGCGCCGGCCGGGGTGGATGCTCAGCGGCCGGGCCACGACGCGGCGGCGTCGGCCTTGCCCGGCGGCGCCAGCCGCCAGGTGGTGGATTTGTCCGGCAGGGCCAGCGGCAGGCGCAGCAGGCGCTGGTCGCGCGCCACCAGGGCGACGAGCTGGCGCGCGCGGCCGGCGTACAGCGGCAGATCGTCCAGCTGGTTCAGGCGCCAGCCGCTGGCGGCGCCGCGCGGCGTCGGCGCCGGCAGCTCGACGCCCAGCCATTCGTCACCCGCGGCCAGGCCGGCGGCGGCGGCGGGGCTGCCGTCGAGCACCACCTTGATGCGGACGCCAGGGCCGTCGTCCACGCGCAGGCCCAGTGTCTGCGCCAGTTGCGAGGGCTCGTCCAGCACCTGCACGCCCTGCGCCTGCAGCAGCGGGCGCAGCGGCAGCTCGTCGGTGCCGTGCACCCAGGCGGCGATTTCGGCGTCGAAGCGGCGCCCGCCGAGCTGGGCCAGGGTGTCGGCGAAGTCGGTCTCGGTCATGGGGCCGCCGCGGCAGCGCTGCCACACAGCCCGCATCACGTCGTCGAGCGTGGCGCGGCCTTCGCGGCGCAGCGTCAGGTCGAAGCACAGCGCCACCAGCGCGCCCTTGGTGTAGTAGCTGATGGTGCTGTTGGGGGTGTTCTCGTCCGGCCGGTAGTAGCGCACCCAGGCGTCGAAGCTGGCCTGCGCCACCGACTGCACGTGGCGGCCCGGCGCCTGCTGCACCTGGTTGATGGTCTTGGTCAGCAGCTTCAGATAGGCGGCGTCGTCCAGCAGGCCGGCGCGGCGCAGCAGCAGGTCGTCGTAGTAGCTGGTGAAGCCCTCGAAGAACCACAGCAGGCGGGTGTAGTTCTCGCGCGTGAAGTCGTAGGGGGCGAATTCGGCCGGCTTCAGGCGCTTGACGTTCCAGGCGTGGAAGTACTCGTGGCTGATCAGGCCCAGCAGGGTGACGTAGCCGTCGCCCACCTGTGCCGCGCTGGCGGGCGAGTCGTGGCGCGGCAGCTCGTGGCGGCCGCAGATCAGGGCGGTGCTGGCGCGGTGCTCCAGGCCGCCGTAGCCGTCGCCCACGGCGTTGAGCATGAACAGGTAGCGCCGGTGCGGCGGCGCCTTGGCGCCGTGCCACAGGCGGATGGCGGTTTCGCAGATCTTTTGCGTGTCGCGCAGCAGGCGCTCGCCGTCGAAGGCGGCTGGCGCGCCCGCCACCACGAAGCGGTGCGGCACGCCGCCGGCCTTGAAGTGGCCGCTCCAGAACGTGCCCAGCTCGACCGGGTGGTCGACCAGCTCGTCGTAGTCGTCGGCGCGGTAGCGGCCAAAGCCGCGCGCGTCGACCTGCACCGGCGTCATGGCGGTGGCCAGCTGCCAGTCGCGCCGCTGCGGCGGGGCGTGCACGGTGAGTTCGTGCGCCGCCTGTTCCTGCCCGTGCACGCGCAGCAGCAGGCTGGTGCCGTTGAAGAAGCCCCGCTCGCCGTCCAGCCAGGCGGTGCGCACCGAGGTGTCGAAGGCGTACACCTCGTAGCGCAGCTCCAGCGGCCGGCGCGGGTCGCAGTCGATGTCCCAGCTGCTCTTGTCGATCTGGCGGCAGGCGCGCGCGGCGCGGCCCTGGCTGGCGGTGATGGGCAGCAGGTGGCGGGCGAATTCGCGGATCAGGTAGCTGCCCGGGATCCAGGCCGGCAGCGACACGCGCTGCGTGGCGGCCGGCCGCTCGATGCGCAGGCGCACGGCGTAGCGGTGGCCGTGCAGGCTGGCGATGCGCACCTCGTGGCGCACGGGCGCCGGCGTGGGCGCGGTGGCGGCGGCGCGGCGCGGCACGGCGGGCTCGGCCGGTCAGCGCTTGGCCAGGCGCTCTTCGACCTGCGCCGCGCCAATGGCGCCGGGCACGCGCGAGCCGTCTTCGAAGATCAGCGTGGGCGTGCCGGTGATGCGGTGCCTGGTGGCGAAGTCCAGGTTGACGGTCAGCGCCTCGGTGTTGCAGATGGCGTTGCCCTTGGGGGCGACGTCGCGCAGCATCCAGTCGTTCCAGCTCTTGGCCTTGTCGGCGGCGCACCAGATCTGGCGCGACTTGGTGACCGAGTCTTCGCCCAGGATCGGGATCAGGAACAGGTGCACGGTGACGTTGTCGATCTTCTGCAGGTCTTTTTCAAAGCGCTTGCAGTAGCCGCAGTTGGGGTCCTCGAACACCGCCAGCTTGCGCTTGCCGTTGCCGCGCACCATGGTGATGGCGTGCTTCAGGTTCAGCGTCTTGAAGTCGACCGCCAGCAGCTTGTCCATGCGCTCCTCGGTCAGGTTGCGGCCGTTGCGCGTGTCCAGCAGGTTGCCGTGCAGCAGAAAGTTGCCTTCGGCGTCGGTGTAGAGCACGTCGGTGCCCACGCGCACCTCGAACAGGCCGGGCATCGCGGTCTTGCTGATTTCGTCGATCTGGCTCAGGGCTGGGACGCGCTCGCCCAGGTTCTTGCGGATGGTCGATTCTTGTGCGGCGCCAGCCAGCGGCAGCGCCAGGCACAGCGCCGCCAGGGCAGGGCGCAGAAGGGCAATGGGTGTCATGTCGAAAAAAAAGCGGATGAAAAGGGGTGCCACGGTCAGAGCCGTGGACGCTCAGCCAGTTCCCATCGCCAGGCGGGCGATGCGGCGCTTGATCGGCCCGCTCTGCTCGAACGCGGCCATGCCCCAGTGGCGCAGCGCGGTGGCGGCGGCCTCGGGGCGGCTGAACAGCTGCTGCAAGGCGTCGGTGGCCAGGCTCATGCGCAACCAGTCGGCCTGGCGGGCGCGTTCGTAGCGGCGCAGCAGCTTCAGGTCGCCCGGCGAACGCCAGCTTTCGCGCGCGGCCAGCTGGCGCGCCAGCTCGGCCACGTCGCCCAGGCCCACGTTCAGGCCCTGGCCGGCCAGCGGGTGCATGGCGTGGGCGGCGTCGCCGGCCAGCGCGAAGCTTTCGCCCGGCCGCCCCGGCAGGGCGCCGACCCAGCGCGTGGCGCGCCCTAGCAGCAGTGGCCAGTGCGCGCGCGGGCTGCCCAGGTGCAGCGCGCCCAGGGCGCCGCCGCTGATGTCGTGCAGGCGGGCGGCAAAGGCGCCGTCGTCCAGCGCCAGCAGCTCGGCCAGGCGCTCGCTCCGCACCGACCAGACCACCGCCACCTGCCGGCCCTGCGCGCCGTCCAGCGGCAAAAAGGCCAGGATCTCGCCCTCGGGCGTGAACCACTGGCGCGCCACCTGGCCGTGCGGGCGTTCGCAGTCCAGCCGGGTGGCGATGGCCTGCTGCGGGTAGGGCGTGACCTGCCAGTCCACGCCCAGCTCGGCGCGGGTGCGGCTGGCGCGGCCTTCGCACACCACGGTCAGCGGCGCGGCGACGGGGGCGTCGAGCAGTTCGATGCCGCTCTGGTAGCGCACGGCCTCGGCCAGCCGCTGCTCCAGCGCCGGCACGTCGACGATCCAGTTGAGGGCCGGCACGCCTTGTTCGGCGGCCGAAAAGCGCACCTGGCTGCCCTGGTCGCCGAACACCTGCATGTCCAGCACCGGGGTGGCGGCGCGCTCGTCGGGCCAGCAGCGCAGGGACTCCAGCAGGGTGCGCGCGGCGGGGCTGAGGGCGTAGGCGCGCACGTCGGCGGGGCGCGGCGCGTCGGCCGGCGGCGGCGCCACCAGGGCCACGCGCAGGCGCTCGCGCGCCAGCAGCAGCGCCAGCGAACGGCCAACAATGCCGGCGCCGCGGATGCAGACGTCATGGGAAACGGGCATGCGGGCGATTGTAGGGGCCGACCCCGCGCGGCCCGGGCGGCCGATGCCGCACAATGGCGCGCTTTGCCGCGCCCCCTCCCATGTCCGCCGCCGATCTGCACGCCACGCTGTCCGCCCTGTACGTCCACCCCGTCAAGTCCTGCGCCGGCGTGGCGGTGCGCGAGGCACTGCTGATGGACACCGGGCTGGACCTGGACCGCGCCTGGATGGTGGTGGACGCCGCGGGCCGCTTCGTTACCCAGCGCGAGCTGCCGCGCATGGCGCTGGTGCGCCCGCGGATCCGCACGCAGGACGTGGTGCTGCGTGCCCCCGGCATGCTGGCGCTGCACCTGGGCGTCGATCAGGTCGAGTCGCCCACCCGCGTGCAGGTGTGGGGCGACGAGCTGGCCGCCTGGGACATGGGCGACGTGGCGGCCCAGTGGTTCAGCGACTTTCTGGGCCGGCCCGGCCTGCGGCTGGTGCGCTTCGACCCCGAGGCAACGCGCCTAGCCAGCCCGCGCTGGACCGGCGAGCTGCGGGCGCCGATCGAGTTCGTCGACGGCTTTCCGCTGCTGCTGGCCAGCCGCGCCTCGCTGGACGAGCTGAACGCCCGCCTGGGCGCCGCCGGCCACGCGGCGGTGGGCATGGAGCGCTTTCGGCCCAACCTGGTGCTGGACGGCGTGGCGGCGCAGGACGAGGACCGGCTGGCCGAGCTGCGCATCACCACCGCCGAAGGCCAGCTGGTGGTGCTGCGCCCGGTCAAGCCCTGCGCGCGCTGCCCCATCCCCAACGTCGATCCGGTCAGCGCCGAGGTCGGCCCCGAGGTGCTGGCCACGCTGTCGGCCTACCGCGCCAACCCGGTGCTGGACGGCGCCGTCACCTTCGGCATGAACTGCGTCATCGTGCAGGGCGCCGGCGCCACGCTGCGCGTGGGTGATGCGGTGGCGGCCGAATGGCGATTCGACTGAGATATCCATCGCTTCTGTTTTGATAGCTGCTGGCGCTCGCCAGAAAAGCGCCGCAGCCCGATTTGACCCATGGGCTGGGGCCGGCGGCCAGGCGGCCGCGCCGGTACAATCGGGCGCTTCCCCCGACTGACACAGAGAATTCCCCATGAGCCTGCAATGCGGCATCGTGGGCCTGCCCAACGTGGGCAAGTCCACGCTCTTCAACGCCCTGACCAAGGCCGGCATCGCGGCCGAGAACTACCCCTTCTGCACCATCGAGCCCAACACCGGCGTGGTCGAGGTGCCCGACCCGCGGCTGGCGCAGCTGGCCGCCATCGTCAAGCCCGAGCGCGTGCTGCCGGCCATCGTCGAATTCGTCGACATTGCCGGCCTGGTGGCCGGTGCCAGCCAGGGCGAGGGCCTGGGCAACCAGTTCCTGGCCCACATCCGCGAGACCGATGCCATCGTCAACGTGGTGCGCTGCTTCGAGGACGAGAACGTGGTGCACGTGGCCGGCAAGGTCGACCCGATCTCCGACATCGAGGTCATCCAGACCGAGCTGTGCCTGGCCGACCTGGGCACCGTCGACAAGGCCGTGCAGCGCTACACCAAGGCCGCCAAGAGCGGCAACGACAAGGAAGCCGCCGCCATGCTCAAGCTGCTGGGGCCGGTGCAGGCGGCGCTGAACGAGGGCCGGCCGGTGCGCACCCTGGCGCTGTCGAAGGAAGACCAGGCGCTGCTCAAGTCCCTGTGCCTGATCACTGCCAAGCCGGCGATGTTCGTCGGTAACGTGTCGGAGGACGGGTTCGAGAACAACCCGCTGCTGGATCGCCTGACCGAATACGCGGCCCGCCAGAACGCCCCCGTGGTGGCCATCTGCGCCAAGATGGAAGCCGACATGGCCGACATGGGGGAGGAGGACAAGGCGCTGTTCCTGGCCGAGATGGGCCAGAGCGAGCCGGGCCTCGCCCGCCTGATCCGCGCCGCCTTCCGCCTGCTGGGGCTGCAAACCTACTTCACCGCCGGCGTCAAGGAAGTGCGCGCCTGGACCATCCACATCGGCGACACCGCGCCGCAGGCGGCCGGCGTGATCCACGGCGACTTCGAGCGCGGCTTCATCCGCGCCCAGACCATCGCCTTCGACGACTTCATCCAGTACCAGGGCGAGCAGGGCGCCAAGGACGCCGGCAAGATGCGCGCCGAAGGCAAGGAATACGTCGTCAAGGACGGCGACGTGATGAACTTCCTGTTCAACGTCTGACGATTTTTGCTGGATCTCGGTGGCGCTCAGTAGCGTTTAGTGGATAGGTTGTCCCATTTGAAATCAATGGGTTGCGTAAACAATACGGTCTACTGAGCGTTCCTATTGTTCATCGAGGTCCAGGAAATTCGGGGGTAGCGTTGGGGGTACTCGTGTTCAACCGTGGGGGTACTTTTCCCCGCATTGGAGTCCAACGATGCCCGAAAACCTACTCACCGACCTCAAGGTCAGGTCGGCCAAATCGACTGATCGAGATTGGAAACTATCAGACGGCGGAGGCTTGTTCCTGCTGGTCAAGCCCGCCGGCGGCAAGCTCTGGCGGTGGAAGTACCGCCTGCAAGGCAAGGAGAACCTCTTTGCTATCGGCGGTTTTCCTCAAGTAAGCCTTGCGGAGGCGCGCGCAGCTCGCGAGAAAGCGCGAACCCTCGTCAAGCAAGGCATCCATCCTGCCCATGAACGGCAGCAGGTCAAGCAGCGCAACCTGGAAGTGCTGGAGGAACGCAAACGCGCTCGTGAAAGCTCTTTTGCCAAGGTGGCGCAGGCTTACTTGGCCGAGATCAAGCCAGTCTTTGCGCTCAGTTCTTACCGGACGAAAGAGTCACGCATCAGGAAGTACCTGTCACCCAAGTTCGACGGGATGCCGATGAGCGACATTGGCGTCAAGCAGATTCGTCCGCTGCTGGAGGAATGCAAGTCCCACGGAGCCTGGGCGGCGATTCACGTCAAAGGCGATCTGTCGGCCATCTTCGAGTTCGCGGTCGTGCGGGGGCTGGTCGAGGCAAATCCAATTCCCAGCCTGCGCGGGCTGCTGCGCGTGCCGTTCAGCGAGAGCAAGGCGGCGATGACGCGAGAGCAAATCCAGAAGTTCTATCAGGAGTTGCGCGGCTACAGGGGCTATCCGGAAACCTCTTTGTGTCTGCGGCTGATTGCGCTGACCGCCTGCCGTCCAGGGGAAGCGGCGGATGCCGAGTGGGACGAGTTCGACTTTGAGGATGCGCTGTGGCGTCGGCCTGCGGCGAAGATGAAAGCGCGGCGTGACCATGTCAGCCCATTGTCCACGCAGGCCATAGCGGTACTGAAAGACTTGCAGCGCATCACAAGTGGTGGGCGCTATCTATTCCCACACCGGAGCGGCAAGGGATTCACCACGCCAAATCGGCTTACCTACGCGATGCGCGACATGAACCTGGGCCGGGGCACGACACCGCATTGCTGGCGGACGACCTTTTCGACCTGGGCCAATGAGAACGGATATCGGCCTGATGCAATTGAACGGCAACTTGCACACGTGGAAAGCAACAAGGTGCGGGCGACGTACAACAAGGCGCTGCTGCTGGATCAGAGAAGGACGCTGTTGCAGGACTGGGCGGACTATCTGAGTGCTGCGGAGGGCAGCGGCACATCATAGAGACGGTTTGGCCGGGTATCGCAGCAGCGAGTGGGCAGAACGGCCTTTTCCTTTTCTGGATAGGGCCGTTGTCCCTTGAGGGCCGTTCCCTTGCCGTTTGCCTTCGCCCTGAGTTGGGCCTGGAAATGGGGTAAACAATGGGGGAAATAGGGTAATTGTGAAATTATTACCCTTTTATGCGTTTCCTTCCTGGTCGGTCATGCCGACCCCTCGCGACCGGGCCTACGTTCATGAAATGGGGTAATCAAACACCTTTAATGAGGTATTTCTAGAGACAATGCCCCATTTAAAGGCTATGATTACCCCATTTAGACAACCTGGACTTACATTTCCATGCACTCGCTCACACCCGAGTACCTCGCCGCGCTTCGCTTCGACGGCACCCAGGCCGCCACGTTGCGCACACTGGGCGAGTACCAGGGTAAGCAGCAACTCTACGCCGCACAGTCGCCCGAAGCCCTAAAGGGCCTGCGCCAGATCGCGGTGGTGGAGTCCACTGAGTCGTCTAACCGGCTGGAAGGTGTTGTCGTAGCACCCTCGCGGCTGAAGTCCCTGGTCATCCGCAACGCAACGCCAAAGAGCCGTTCCGAACAGGAGATCGCCGGCTACCGTGACGCCCTGGCGCTGATCCACGAATCGGCCGCGCACATGTCCTTCAGCGAGGGCGTAGTGCTGCAATTGCACACCCTGCTGTACCGCTATATGCCGCAGGCAGGCGGGCGCTGGAAGGCTACCAATAACGACATCATCGAACGTCACCCGGATGGCACTTCGCGTCTGCGTTTCCAGCCAGTCGCCGCGCACCTCACGCCGATGGCCATGGGCGATCTGACCGGGCGCTACGCCACCGCGCTGGATCAGCACCTGGCCGACCCGCTGGTGTTGGCACCACTGGCGATGCTCGACTTCCTGTGCATTCACCCGTTCCCAGATGGTAACGGCCGCATGTCCCGCTTGTTGACCCTGCTGCTGCTCTACCACTTCGACTATGCCGTGGGTCGCTACATCAGCTTGGAACGCATCTTCGAAGATACCAAGGAAGGCTATTACGAGACGCTGGAAGCCAGCTCGCAGGGCTGGCACCAGGGGCAGCACGACGTAAAGCCATGGCTCGACTATTTCTGGGGTGCCTTGCTACGGGCCTACCGTGAGTTCGAGGAACGTGTCGGCACCATCGAACGTGGCCGTGGCAGCAAAGGCGACCGGGTGCGTGCGGAAGTTCTGGGACGCACTCTGCCGTTTTCGATTTCCGAAATCGAAGAAGCCTGCCCGGGCGTAAGCAGGGACATGGTGCGGCTAGTGCTGCGGGCGATGAAATCAGAGGGGTTGATCGAATCAACGGGCAAGGGGCGAGGCGCGAAATGGATCAAGCGAGCGTAAGGGGAAAACGATGGAACTGATCGACAACATCAGCCGCTTGCTGGGCGACGATCTCAAGCAGACCCTCAGGCCCGGTGCGCGCCTGAAGATCGCAGCCTCGTGCTTTTCGATGTACGCCTTCGAGGCGCTGAAGGCCGAGCTGGAAAAGATTGACGAGCTGAACTTCATCTTCACCTCGCCTACCTTTGTGGCCAACGAGGTCACCGACAAAATTCGCAAGGAACGCAAGGAGTTCCACATACCCAAGCTCGACCGCGAGCGCAGCCTCTACGGCAGCGAGTTCGAGATTCAGCTTCGCAACAAGCTCACCCAGCGGGCTGTGGCCAAGGAATGTGCCGACTGGATACGGCGCAAGGCCACGTTCCGCAGCAACCGCACCAAAGCGCCTATGCAGCAATTCGCCTGCGTGCAGGCTGGCGGCACCGACACGGCGTACATGCCTCTGCACGGCTTCACCGCTGTCGATCTCGGCTACCAGCAAGGCAATGCGGTGTCCAACCTCGTCAACAAGATGGACGAGGCCCCCTTTTCTGCCACCTACCTCAGTCTGTTCGACCAGATCTGGAACGACTCCGAAAAACTGGAGGACGTGACTGCGCAGATCTGCGAGCACATCGCCTCGGTCTATCAGGAGAACTCGCCCGAGAGCATCTACTTCCTGATGCTCTACAACATCTTCAACGAGTTCCTCGACGACATCGACGAAGACGTGTTGCCCAACGATCGCACGGGCTACCAGGACACGCTGATCTGGAACAAGCTCTTCAACTACCAGAAGGATGCGGCTACCGGCATCATCAACAAGCTGGAAACCTACAGCGGTTGCATCCTGGCCGACAGCGTCGGCCTCGGCAAGACCTTCACTGCGCTGGCCGTGGTCAAGTACTACGAGTTGCGGAACAAATCCGTGTTGGTACTTTGCCCCAAGAAGCTGGCCGACAACTGGCTCAACTACAACCGCAACCTCAAGACCAACATCTTCGCCCGCGACCGGTTCAGCTACGACGTGCTGTGCCATACGGATCTTTCGCGCACTAGCGGCGAATCCTTCGGCACACCGCTCAACCGCATCAACTGGGGCAACTACGATCTGGTCGTCATCGACGAGTCGCACAACTTCCGTAACAACGACGCCTACAAAGACAAGGAAACGCGCTACCAGAAGCTGATGCGCAAGGTCATTCAGGAAGGGGTGAAGACCAAGGTGCTGATGCTGTCGGCCACGCCGGTCAACAACCGCTTCAACGACCTGCGCAACCAGCTTGCGCTGGCCTACGAAGGCGACTCGGAAAGCCTCAGCAAGAAACTACGCACCAGCAAGTCGGTGGAAGAAGTTTTTCGCAACGCCCAGGCAGTCTTCAACACATGGTCAAAGCTGCCACCGGAAGAACGCACCGCGCGAGCAATCCTTGATTCGCTGGATTTTGACTTTTTCGAGCTGCTCGACAGCGTCACCATTGCACGCTCGCGCAAGCACATCCAGACCTTCTACGACACCAAGGACATTGGCCAGTTTCCCGAGCGCCGCAAGCCGTTGTCGTTCCACTGCCGCCTGACCGAGCGATCAGACGTGCTGGGTTTCAACGAAATCTTCGAGCAGCTCTCCCTGCTCAGGCTGGCTGTGTATGCGCCCATTAGCTACATCCTGCCCAGTCGTCTGAAAAAGTACGAGGATATCTACGACACCAAGGTTGGCGGCAAGGGCACGCTGCGTCAGGCTGACCGCGAAAAGAGCCTGCAGGCCCTGATGACGGTCAACCTGCTCAAGCGCCTCGAAAGCTCGGTACAGTCATTCCGACTCACCCTGCAATCGCTGCGCGCCAACCACGAAGCTACGCTGGCCAAAATTGCCGTGTTCAACCAATCCGGTGACGCGGCGACAGTGGGTGACCTTACGGAAGTGCTGGAGGGGCTGGATGCCGAGGACGACGACCTGCCAATACCCAGTGACGAGGGCGGCGAGATCGGCGGCAAGATCAAGATCAGCCTCGCCGACATGGACTTGCCATCCTGGGAGCACGAACTCAAGGTTGACTTGCAGGTTATCGACGCCCTGCTGGCCTCGATGAACAAGATTACCCCGCAGGACGACGCCAAGTTGCAGCACCTCAAGGTGCAACTGCTTGGCAAGATCGAAGCGCCCATCAACCCCGGCAACAGGAAGGTGCTGATCTTCACCGCCTTTGCCGACACCGCCGATTACCTGTACGCCAATCTTGCGCCGGAGCTGCTGGCCAGGCACGCCATCCACGCCGCCAAAGTCACCGGCAAGAGCGCGCCGCAGTCCACCATCAAAAGCGGCGCACACAAGCGCAGCTACGACTTCCAGGAACTGCTTACCCTGTTCTCCCCTCGCTCGAAAGAGAAGGCTGTAGTGCTGCCGGACGAGCCGCACGAAGTCGATCTGCTGATCGGCACCGACTGCATCTCCGAAGGCCAGAACCTGCAGGACTGCGACTACCTGATCAACTACGACATCCACTGGAACCCGGTGCGCATCATCCAGCGCTTTGGTCGAGTGGATCGTATCGGCTCGCCCAATACCAGCATCCAGCTTGTCAACTACTGGCCCGACATCTCGCTCGACGAGTACATCAACCTCAAGGAGCGCGTCGAGAGTCGGATGATGATCGCCGACGTTACCGCCACCGGCGACGACAACGTGCTGTCCGCGCAAGCCAACGACGTGTCATACCGCAAGGAGCAACTGCGCCGCTTGCAGGAAGAAGTCATCGAGCTGGAGGATTTGAAGACCGGTGTCTCCATCACCGATCTGGGCCTGAACGACTTCCGCATGGACTTGCTCAACTACGTCAAGGCCCACGGCGAATTGAGCAATGTGCCCAACGGGATGCACGCCGTCGTACCCACCCGGCCTGAGATGGGGCTGCATCCTGGGGTGATCTTCACGCTACGCAACCGCAATTCAGGCGTCAACCTCAACCAGCACAATCGCCTGCACCCCTACTACCTCGTCTACATCAACCGCGAGGGCGAGGTGATCCACGACCACACCGAGGTCAAGCGCCTGCTCGATCTGGCGCGCACATGCTGCAAAGGGCGGGACAAGCCCATGATTGAGGCTTGCCAGCGCTTCAATCAGGAAACGTCGGATGGCCGCAGGATGCAGCCCTACTCCTACCTGCTGGGCAAAGCCATCCGTTCGATGATCGAGGTGAAGGAAGAAAAGGATCTGGACAGCCTGTTCACCGGCGGCAAGACCACGGCGCTAACGGGCACCATCTCTGGGCTGGACGACTTTGAACTCATCAGCTTCCTCGTGATTCAGGAGGCCGGATGAGCGCGCTGATCGCCTACCCCAAGCAGGCCGCCTTCGGGCGTGTTCTGCCCAAGAACAAGATCTACGAATACAGCGGAGCCAACACCCGACTCAAAGACCTGTTCGTCAAACAGGTGGAACAGATCGTCTGGCAGTACAAGCTGGCACCGGAGACGCTGCATCTGCCGGCGCGCCCCGGCGTACCCGAAATCCAGATCTTCAGCATCCAGCTCAAAACGCCGGAACTGCACGCCGATGTGCTGCGCTGTATCGACGGGGCTATCCCGTTTCCTATCGTGTTCGAGCTGACTTTCGATGGCCGAACGCAGGTGACTGCCGCCTACAAGCGTCCGAACGAAGGCGACGCCAGCCGTTGGGGGCTCTCCAGCTACTTTGCATCGGACTGGCTGCCAATGGATGGCGAACGCACCGCGATGCCCGTAGCTCTGCATCTGGGCGGGCTGTACGAGCAACTGTTGCACCGCTTGATCCCTCTGTCGGCGCGGCCACTGGAAACACTGGCCGAGCTGGTGGCGCGCGTCGAACAAGCACAAGCCAAGCAGCGTGAGCTGGACAGGATCACGGCGCGGCTGGCCAAGGAAAAGCAGTTCAATCGCAAGGTGGAGATCAATGCTCAATTGCGGCAGTTGAAGAACGACCATGCAGCATTGATCCGATAAAAAATGAGGAGCCTGAAGTCATGCCGAACACTAGCAAACAGACAAGCTTAGAAGAGCTTTACCCCAACATCGTCAAGGTCAGAAATGACGATAAACCGCTGTACTTTGCCGAATCGGAGAACAAGAAATTCAAACTCCAGGAGGGCAGTGAAGCATCTTGGGTTAGTTCGGAAGGGTTCAGCCAGAAGGAACTGCGGGAACACATCGAGCCGTGGCTGACATCACTCTTTCAGTCTGAGCACCTGTCTCTGTTGGCAGGGTCGGGCCTCACTCATGCAGTGCATTACTTGGCTGCCGGGAAAGGTGCAGCCGGTATGGGAGCGCTTCCACTTACCACTCAGCAAGACAATATCAACACAGCAGCCGAAGCGTCTGCAAGCCAGGCTGGAAGGAAAAAGGGCAACGTTGAGGATCAACTGCGGGTGGCAAATGAGCTGTTGCGTGGTATGGAGATACTTCAAGATGCCCAGGCAGCCACCTTACGCGGGGAACTCGAAGCGGGAATGCAGACGTTCGCCGAGTCCATTCTGAAGAGCGAAGCCGGGATTGCCGTCGCTCCGGACGACCAACGTGAACAAGCCTTCAACACACTGGTCACGTTTCTGATGAGCTTCGCAAGTCGGATTGGAACACGCGACCGCTTGAGCATTTTTACGACCAATTACGACAGGCTGATTGAAGCTGGAGCGGAACTGGCTGGCGTGCATCTTCTGGATCGCTTTCTTGGCAACCTAATGCCCATTTTCCGTTCCTCTAGGCTTGATCTGGATATGCACTACAACCCACCGGGTATCCGTGGCGAACCCCGGTATCTGGAGGGTGTCGCTCGCTTCACCAAGTGTCAGCAGCCGGCATAAATCGGCCAGTGGGAGTCGGCATATACCGGCCAGTGTGGCGGTTGCCGTGAAGCGTCCCGAGAGGGTTGGTTCAGTGGGTCATTTTGCCGCAGTTTTCGGGGCGCGATCGGCGGCCTTTTTCGGTGCCGGAGCGACCTTCGGGTCGCGGTACGAGCGGCCGTCGAGTTCGAGGCAGTAGGCGTTATGGCGCAGCCGGTCGATCGTGGCGCTGGCCAGCAGGCGGTTGGTGGCGAAGGCCTGGTCCCATTCCTCGAAGTCGAGGTTGCTGGTGACGAGGGTGGGAGCGCGCTCGTAGCGCTCGGCGATCAGGTCATGGAGATCCTCGTCGGCGGGTGCGCGCAGCGGCTTGAGGCCGAAGTCGTCGATGATCAGCAGCCCGACGCGCGCGAGCGCGCCGATCTTTCGATCGTAGATGCCGGTGGCGCGTGCGGCGTTGAGCGACTGGGTGAGCGCGGTGCAGGTGGTGAAGGTGACGTCCACGCCCTGGCGCACCGCGCAGTGGCCCAGCGCCTGGGCCAGGTGGCTCTTGCCGACCCCGCTGGGCCCCACGATGAGCACGGGCGCGTTCTCGTGGATGTAGCGGCCGGCGGCCAGGTCCTGGAGCAGCGCGCGGTTCAGGGTGGGCACGCGCTCGAAGTCGAACTGCTCCAGGGTCTTGGTGGTGCGGAACTGCGCGCGGCGCAGGCGCATGTCGAACTTCTTGTTCTCGCGCCGTGCGACTTCGTCGCCGATGAGCATGGCAAGGAACTCGGTGTAGGCGAGCTTGCCCTCGATGGCCTGGCGGTTTCGCGACTCGAGGGAATCGAGGATGCCGGACAGGCGAAGCTGCTTGAGCTGCGGGGCGAGTTCGGGCATGGGGTTGAAGGTGGTCATGGACGATGGCTCCTGTTACTGAAGGGTGGGGGTGGCGGGGGCGTTGGAGAACAGATCGGCGGCGCTGCGGGTGAACCGGGTGCGCTGGTAGCCTCCGGGCGTCTCGACCGAGGCGATCGGCGCGAGATCGGCGCCAGTGGCCAGCATCGTCTTGACGGTGACGTAGTACGGGCTGTCGTGCGCGATGGCGCGCTGGCATGCGGCTTCCACGCGCTGGGCGCCGTAGCGCTGGGCCAGCGCGATCACGGACTGGGCGGCGCGAAGCCGCTCGGCGATGCGATCCGAGAGCAGGTGGTCGATCAGTTGGGCACAGTGCGGGCCGATGGCCAGCGCCCGCTCATGGCACCAGCGCCGGTCGTGGCGGTAGAAGGCACGGGCGTCCGGCGGCAGGTGGTCGGCATTGGTCATGCGCTCGCCGGGGCGCCGTGCGCGCAGGTGCGTGTAGAGGTGGCGGTAGTCCTGGTACAGGGCGACGGCGGCGTCGGTGGCGCGCAGCCACAGGGTCTTGCCGGCCAGGGCGAACGGGGCCGAGTAGTAGGCGCGGGCGAACTGGACGTGGCAGTCGCGGTGCACGACCACGCTGTGCCAGGTGCCCAGGTCCGGCGCCACGGGCGGCAGCCGGCGCATCAGCGGGCGCTCGAGCGCGAAGAGCGTCAGCGGCTTCTCGCGCGTGGTGCCGTGGATGCGCTCGCCGGCTTCGAGCAGGACCCAGTCGCGCGCCTGGCGGTTCAGGTCAGCGAGATCGCGGAAGCTGCGCGTGGGCAGGAAGTTGCCCTTGAGGTACTTGACGCCGGACTCGACGATGCCCTTCTTCTGCGGGTCATGCGGCGGGCAGGCCTCGATACGGAACCCGTAGCCCTCTGCACACTCGGCGTAGGCGCGCTGCACGAGCGGATCGTGCCGGCAGGCCTTGACGATGGCGCACTTGGCGTTGTCGACGATGACGCGCTCGGGCACGCCGTCGAACCATTCGAAGGCGCGGCGGTGGCAGCCCAGCCAGGTGGCCGAGCTCTGGTCCCAGACGAACTCGACGTACTGATGGCGGCTGTGGCACAGCGTCATGACGAACGCCCAGGTGCGCCGCGGCTTGCCGTCCGGGTGCATGAGCACCGGTCCGGCGCCGAAGTCGACCTGCGCGGCCTCGGCCGGCGCGAAGCTCAGCCGCACCGTGACCTCGGGTGGCTGTGCGGCGCGCAGCGAGCGCGCCATCCGCACCACAGCCGAGTAGCTGCCGGAAAAGCCGTGCTCGCGGCGCAGCGCGGCGTGGATGGCCCGGCTCTGCACGCCGGCCTGGACCCAGCGCAGCACGACCTCGCGAAAGGGCTCGACGGCCGAGACGGTGGACGAGGCGCGTCGGGCGGGCTTGAGCGCGGCGGCGATCGCCTGATCGTCCGGCAGCTCGGCGCCGGCGTCGAGCCAGCCGCGGCTCAGGGCCAGGGTGCGCAGCTCGCCGGCCTTGTCGCGCCCCATGAGACCGGAGCGGGCGATCTCGCGCGTGGTGTCCCCGGCGCGCAAGCGCACGAGAACCTGACGGTACTGGAACATCTCGATCCTCCTGCGACCCACCGCGACCCCCTCGAGCAAAAAGCTCGCAGGGTAGCGATCGGGTCAGAGATCTCGAGACGCTCGCGACGGCGCCGCTGGCCGGTATATGCCGGCTGCGCCGTGGCCGGATTACGCCGGCTACGGCCTGGCCGATATATGCCGACTACGCGCTGGCCGGTATATGCCGACTCCGACTGCGCGCCGCCGGTCGGGCTCTGGCCGGTTTATGCCGACTCCGGGGTGGCCGGTATATGCCGGTCGCTGACACCAAGCTGCATGGTTCTGTGGATTGGGTGCAGACCGGCAAGGATATTCGCCGAATCGGCCTGCCTTTTGGAGCCGACACAGTTGAGCCGTATTTGCAGGCTCCGGGCTTGGGCGGGGCAACGGCCCACAGGCTGATGATCTACCCCAACGCCGCCAAGGACAGGGAAACTGCAGACTATCCCTATGTGGAGTTGTTCCGAGACTTGGCAGCCGCAGTGTGCCGACCGAATAGCACCCTAGTTACATACGGCTATAGCTTTGGTGACGAGCATATCAACCGGGTGATCCGTGACATGCTCACCATCCCGTCTACGCACTTGGTTGTGATTTCGCGCGATGATCCGCTTGACCGCATCATGAAAACCTATGAAGAGATCGGCCGACCATCGCAAATTAGTTTACTGATTGGTCCAGCACTGGCTGACTTGACGACATTAACGGCAAACTTCCTGCCCAAGGCTGCGATTGACAAGACGACGTTCCGCATGAGCGAACTTCTCAAGCAGCGCTTTGCCACTCAGCAAAGTGCTCCCAAGCCCCAGGGACAAGCCGCTGAAGATTGGAGCGACCAGCTATGAGCCTGTCTCCACTGGCGCATGCTGACGCTCTGCGCATAGGTACGATTGATTTCGTCTCGCCCGATGAGATCAAGGTCTTGCTGGACATAGAAGCGCCAGGCAGTGTTTCCCTCAATACTGGCACGCCGCGCCCATTCCCCCGCATCAATGGTTATGTGCTCGCACCTGGTGAGCAAGGTTACTTGGTCGCACAGGTGGAATGGATCACGGTCGAGCGTTCGCAATACCCCAAGCGTAAGGGAATGCAGGACTTTGGTCTGGTGGATCTGCCGTATCCACTGCGCAAGATGAGCCTGAACCCGCTGGGGATTCTGTCTTACACAGGCGGCGACAGCGACAAGGATCACTACGAGTTTAAGCGCGGCGTACAGGCTTACCCCTCGGTGGGTGACCAGGTGCTACTGCCAACGCAAGATCAGCTGCGCGCCATCGTCGAGTCGGGAGAGAATCGCCGCGTCAAAATCGGCGTCAGTCCTTTGGCGGCCAATGCAGAGGTGAAGATCGACCCTGATCGTCTCTTCGGTCGTCATTTAGCTGTCCTGGGCAATACGGGCAGCGGCAAATCGTGTTCGGTTGCTGGCTTGGTTCGCTGGTCGATGGATGCGGCCAGAAAGGCACGCAACGGAGCCGACCCAAATGCCCGTTTCATTGTGCTTGACCCCAATGGCGAATACGCGAATACCTTCAAAGGCATGGGAAAGGTACGGGTGTTTGCGGTCGATCCACCTGAAAACTCTGAAGATATTGAGCAACTCCAGGTGCCCTTATGGTTCTGGAACAGCGCCGAATGGAGTGCATTTACTCAAGCCAGTGCAAAGATGCAACGCCCGCTGCTTCGGCGTGCGCTGCGAGATGTCAAAGCAGGAAGGGCCATTTCGACTACCTCGCCGGAAGAAGAGAAGCTCGCACTACGCCGTTATCTTTCATCTCGATTAATTTCAACACGCCGGGATCTGCGTTCAGGTGATATCCAGACCGATGAATCGAAGTTTGGCTTCCGCCTGAAGGCAATTGCCACAGATTTACAAGGGAAGATAGCCATACATGGAGATAACAAGCTAGATGAAGCCTTAGAGGCAATCAATACTGCTTTAGGAGCCGCACACCACAGCTTTGTTAAAAATGGCGAGACGATTGAATATTATCGTGCTTTTAATGAAGCTCACGTTCAGGGAATCATCACAGCACTGGAATCCTCAGTTGAAACTGTCGGAGGCATTCTGCTTCACGATGGGCCAGATGAGGACGTGCCAATAGCCTTTGATGGTTCTCAGCTCCCAGACCACCTAGAAATTTTGGCGGAACAAGAAAACGCCAGTCAGTTTGTTGATTTTTTGGTATCCCGCATTCGCACACTCTTGTCCGACACCCGGATGCGCTCAATCATCTCTAACACGGACGGCATAAATCTTGACAACTGGTTGAGTGACTATCTTGGTAACAACCAAGCTTCAAACGGTTCCGTGACGGTGATTGACCTTTCGCTGGTTCCCGCGGAAGTGGTTCATATCATTACTGCCGTTATCGCCCGTATGACGCTGGAATCGTTGCAACGCTACCGTAAGCTCAATGCGGGTAAGATCTTGCCTACCGTCTTGGTCATGGAAGAAGCGCACACCTTCATTAAGCGCTATCACGATGATGCGGAGAACCAGAACTCCGCAGCCATCTGCTGCCAGGTGTTCGAGAAAATTGCCAGAGAGGGCCGTAAGTTCGGCTTGGGTCTGGTGTTGTCTTCGCAACGCCCCAGCGAGCTGTCGCCCACCGTCTTGTCCCAGTGCAATAGCTATCTACTACATCGCATCAGCAACGACCGTGATCAGGAACTGGTTCACAAGCTGGTGCCGGACAACCTGCGTGGCCTGCTGCGCGACTTGCCGTCGTTACCCTCTCGCAACGCCATTCTTTTGGGATGGGCATCTGAGCTTCCCGTCCTGGTGCAGATGAATAGCTTGCCCAAGGATCAACGCCCCAAATCAGATGATCCCGACTTCTGGGCAGTGTGGTCTGGTGAAGGGCTGGAGGGAAGTGAGCACGGCCAGAAAATTGAACGCAGTGTGGACTGGCAGGAGATCGCGACTGATTGGCAACAAACCGGTGCAGGTGAAGCCAATCAGACTCCGTTGGTTGAAGCGGAAGATGCTGATACCGCAGCTGAAGATGACGATATTCCGTTTTAGTAGGGCAGTTTTTTGATACTGCTGAATCTGCAAATATTTTAGGAAATTGCCCATGAATAAATTGAAAATGCACTCGCCCAACCTGACCGAAGACAACATCGCCCGTATTCGCGAGATGTTCCCCGGCTGCATGACGGAAGCCAAGGGCGAAGACGGCAGTGTGAAACTGGCGGTGGATTTCGACCAGCTTCGGCAGGAGCTGTCCGACGTTATCGTGGAAGGGCCGCAGGAGCGGTATCACCTGAACTGGCCGGGCAAGCGCGAGGCGCTGCTGACGGCCAATGCGCCGATTGCCAAGACACTTCGCCCGGTGCGCGAGGAAAGCGTGGACTTCGATACCACGAAGAACCTGTTCATCGAGGGCGACAACCTGGATGCGTTGAAGCTGCTGCAGGAAACGTATCTGGGCAAGGTGAAGCTGATTTATATCGACCCGCCATACAATACGGGCCGAGACTTCATCTACGACGATGACTTCAGCGAGGACTCCGAAAGCTATCTGATTGAATCCAACCAGGTCGATGAGCAAGGTGGTCGTTTGGTCGCCAATACGGAGGCCAATGGCCGCTTCCATTCGGACTGGTTGAGCATGATCTATGCGCGCCTTCGGCTTGCAAGGAACTTGCTCAAAGACGACGGTGTCGTCTTCATCTCAATTGACGACAATGAAGTCGATAATCTGCGCAAGGCATGTAGCGAAGTGTTCGGCGAGGAGAACTTTGTTGCACAGATCATCTGGCAGAAAGTATTCTCTCCCAAGAACAGCGCACGATGGTTCTCGGAGGATCACGACTATGTTTTGGTTTATGCAAAGAATGGCGAGAGTTGGACACCCAATCTTCTACCACAAACCGATGAGATGATTGCTAGATATAAAAATCCTGACAATGATCCTCGTGGCGTATGGCAATCCGATAACCTCACTGCACGCAACAGATACGATGCGGGACTCTATTCCGTGAAGTGCCCTTCCGGCCGTGTGATCGATGGGCCGCCGAAGGGAAGTTACTGGCGGGTGAGTGAAGAAAACTTCAAAAAGCTGGATTCAGATAATCGAATTTGGTGGGGTGCTAATGGCGACAATATGCCCCGCCTTAAGCGATTTCTGACTGAAGTCAAGCAAGGTAGAACACCGCAAACCCTTTGGTTTTACAGTGAAGTGGGCCACACGCAGGACGCGAAGAAGACTTTGCTGAAATACGTTTCATTCGAAGAGACAGAAAATGTTCTCAACTCAGTAAAGCCAGTTGAACTATTGCAGCGAGTCCTACAACTGGCGACGAGCCCAAGCAGCGACGATGTTGTTTTGGACTTCTTTAGTGGAAGCGCCACCACGGCCCATGCCGTACTGAAGCAAAACGCCGAGGACGGTGGCAATCGACGTTTCATTGGTGTGCAGATTTCCGAGCCGCTTCCAAAGCCTGAGCTTGGCATGGCATCGATCTTTGAAATGGGGCAGAGACGGATACGCAATGTGGCCAAAGAACTGAGTGAAAGTGATAAATCCAGGACACTCGACCTCGGCTTTCGCGTCCTCAAGATCGACACATCCAACATGGCCGACGTGTATTACTCCCCCGACGCACTGGACAAGGCCAATCTCGACTTGTTCGTGGACAACATCAAGCCTGACCGCACGGCGGAAGACCTGCTGTTCCAGGTGATGCTGGACTGGGGCGTTGACCTCGCCCTGCCCATCGAGAAGAAGGTCGTCCAGGGCAAGGAGGTGTTCTTCGTGGACGCGAGTTTGGATGGCAACCCGGCGCTCGCCGCCTGCTTTGATGCGCACGGCGGCATCGACGAAGCCTTTGTCAAGGACCTGGCCACCTACAAGCCGCTGCGCGTAGTGTTCCGCGACGCCGGATTCAAGGACAGCGCCGTCAAGATCAACGTGGAGCAAATCTTTAAGCTCTTGTCGCCATCCACCGAAGTGAAGAGCATTTGAGGGGACTGCGATGAAGCTGAAGTTCAAAACGCAGGCCTACCAGACTGCCGCCGTACAGGCCGTGGTGGACTGTTTCAAGGGGCAGGTGCCGCAGCACGGCGGCATTCGCTATCGTCTTGACCCCGGCACCCGCAAGGCGGCACCCGCCAGCCCACAAGGGGCGCTGGCGCTGGAGGCCGCGCCAGGGGCAGCGGCAGAGCAGGAGGCGGCTTTTCGCAACGCCGACCTCACCCTGTCGGAGCTGGCTCTGCTGGACAACATCCACGCCGTGCAACGAGCGCAGAACCTGCCGCTGTCGGATGC
Source organism: Burkholderiales bacterium 68-10 (assembly GCA_001897615.1). Lineage (GTDB taxonomy): Bacteria > Pseudomonadota > Gammaproteobacteria > Burkholderiales > Burkholderiaceae_C > Ottowia. The sequence continues at coordinate 44,165 of MKTG01000050.1, read as the reverse complement.
GCTGGTCAAAACCAAGGTGGCCAAGGTCAATCTCGACATCGAGATGGAAACCGGCACGGGCAAGACCTACTGCTACATCAAGACCATCTTCGAGCTGAACAAGCTGTACGGCTGGAGCAAGTTCATCATCGTGGTACCCAGTATCGCCATCCGCGAGGGCGTGGCCAAGTCGCTGGACATCACCGCCGAGCACTTCCTGGAGACGTACCAGAAGAAGGCGCGCTTCTTCATCTACAACTCCAAGCAACTGCACCACCTTGAGAGTTTTTCGTCGGACGCGGGCATCAATGTGATGGTGATCAATGTGCAGGCTTTCAATGCCACCGGCAAAGACAACCGCCGCATCTACGAGGAACTGGACGACTTCCAGTCCCGCCGACCCATTGACGTGATCAGCGCCAACCGCCCTATCCTGATACTGGATGAGCCGCAGAAGATGGAAGGCAAGAAAACGCTGGATTCCCTGGAAGCGTTCAAGGCACTGATGGTGCTGCGCTATTCGGCGACCCACAAGACCACCCACAACAAGATTCACCGCCTCGATGCGCTGGACGCCTACAATCAGAAGCTGGTGAAGAAAATCGCCGTGCGTGGCATCGCGGTGAAGGGACTGGCGGGCACGGCAGGCTATCTGTACCTGCAATCCATCGAAATTTCGAGCAAGAAGCCGCCCGAGGCGCGCGTCGAGTTCGAGCAGAAGCTGGCGAGCGGCAACATCAAGCGCGTGGTGCGCAAGCTCGGCAAGGGCGACAACCTGTTCGATCTGTCGGGCGGGTTGGATCAGTACCGCAACTACGTGGTGACGGACATCAACGCCAACACCGACACCCTGAGCTTTACCAATGGCGTGGAGCTGACGGTCGGCGACGCTACCGGCGACGTGACCGAGGCGGCTCTGCGCCGCATCCAAATTAGGGAAGCGATCAAGGCGCACTTCGACAAAGAACAGGCATTGTTCCAACAGGGCGTGAAGGTACTGACCCTGTTCTTCATCGACGAGGTGGCCAAGTACCGCGACTACACGCAGGCGGACGAAAAGGGTGAATACGCCCGCATCTTTGAAGCGGAATACACGCAGTACCTGAACGAGATGCTCGATCTGGACGAAACGGCCTACGTCAGGTACTTGAAGGGTATTTCGGCCGACAAGACCCACAGCGGATACTTCTCCATCGACAAGAAAACCAAGCGGCTGGCTGACTCGACGGTTGCCGCGCGCGGCGAGAACGCTGGGTTTTCAGATGACGTGGACGCCTACGACCTGATCCTGAAGGATAAAGAGCGCCTGCTGTCGCTCGCAGAGCCGGTGCGTTTCATCTTCTCGCACTCGGCGTTGCGCGAAGGCTGGGACAACCCGAACGTGTTCGTCATCTGCGCGCTCAAGCACAGCGACAACACCATCTCCCGCCGCCAGGAGGTGGGGCGCGGCTTGCGGCTGTCGGTCAACCAGAATGGTGACCGGATGGATCACCCGGCTACCGTTCACGATGTGAACGTGCTGACGGTAGTGGCCAGCGAGAGCTACAAGGACTTCGTGACCGCGCTGCAAAAGGACATCAGCGAGTCGCTGTCGGAACGTCCACGCGTGGCAAACGAGGAATATTTCACTGGCAAGGTGCTGAAAACGGCGACCGGCGACATGCCGGTTACGCCGCAACTGGCGAAGCAAATCTACCGCTATCTGGTTAAGAACGACTACACAGACGATTCAGACCGGATCGCGGGCGCGTATCACGATGCCAAGAAGGCTGGAACGCTGGCCGATCTGCCAGACGAACTGAAGCCGCACGCGGCGCAGGTGTACCAGCTTATCGACAGTGTGTTCAGTGCCAGCCAATTGCCTGACATCGGCGACGACCGCAAACCCAAGAAGAACCCGCTCAACGCCAACTTCGACAAACAGGAGTTCAAGGCGCTGTGGAACCGCATCAACCGCAAGGCGGCCTACAGTGTCGATTTCGACTCTCATGAATTGGTGCAAAAGGCGGTCAAGGAGCTGGACGCGGCCCTGCGCGTGACCCCGCTGCAATACACCATCCAGGCAGGCGAACAGATCGACCAGGTGACTGGTGAGGCGCTAAAGCGTGGAGATGGTTTCAAGGTTGCCGAAACAAAGACCGAATACAACAAGCAGTCGATTCATTCAGCGGTCAAGTACGACCTGATCGGCAAGCTGGCCGAAGGTACTCAATTGACTCGCCGCACGGTGGCGGAAATCCTCAAGGGTATTAACGTCGCGGTTTTTGCGCAGTTCAAGACTAACCCGGAAAGTTTCATCGCCGAGGCCACGCGACTCATCAACGAGCAGAAGGCCACGGTCATTATCGAACACCTGGCCTACGATCCCGTCGAGGACAAGTTCGACCTCGACATCTTCACCGTCGGGCAGACCAAGCAGGACTTCAGCAAGGCCGGTGACAAGCTTCAGCGACACATCTACGACTATGTGCTGACGGATTCGAAGGTGGAGCGGGAGTTCGTGAAAGAGCTGGACACAGCAAATGAAGTGGTGGTCTATGCCAAGTTGCCACGCGGCTTCCTTATTCCCACGCCTGTGGGCGACTACAACCCGGATTGGGCGATCAGCTTCAAGGAAGGCGCGGTCAAGCACATCTATTTCGTGGCGGAAACCAAGGGGTCCATGTCCTCGATGGACCTGCGTGAGATCGAGAAAACCAAGATCAAGTGCGCCCGCAAGTTTTTCGACGAGATGAACCGCTGCTACGCCCCGGAGAACGTCAAATACGACGTGGTGGACAGTTTCGGCAAGCTGATGGAGGTGGTGAAGTAGTGGAGGCCGAGCTGTTTATCTTCCGAGATAAACAGCAGTAACTTGCAGCCGTTCGTGTCCAAGCTCTCGGCTGATGATTTGTCGTGCTGCGGTATCCTGGGTTCGCTGTGTATCGCTCAGCGTTCTGACGGGTGGCCCACCCGCTGCTGGTGCAGGCCACCCCGTCAGAGTCTCATAGCGGCTTTGCGCATACTGATGGCGAAGGCCATGCATATGGCTCAGCCCCGCCGCCTTGCACTGACCATCGTAGACGTGCCGCTGCTGGATGTAGGTCTTGTTTGCCGGGATCAATGACCCTGTGCCTGCCAGGTGGTGTGCTGCCTGGAGCACGTCGCGTTGCTCTGTCGTGGTGATGGGCACCGTTCGCTCCCGGCCGCCCTTGGTCCACGATCCCTTGAGGGCGATGTGGTCGCTCCGATCTGCGTAACTGGGCTGCAACTTGATCGCTTCCTCCCGACGCAATCCGAAGGCGGCCTGTAGCTGAAGGCTCATGCGCACGTGGACATCGGTAATCTGTTCAAGACCTGTGCCCAGTTCCCTGGCCTTGCTGACGTTGGTCACATAGCGGCGCTCGGCCACGCCAAGCTGCATATTGTCCGCCGGCAAGATGCCCGACTTGCCGATCTTCTCGGCCCACCAGCGCAGATGAGAAAGCCGATTCTTGATGGTGCCGGACGACAAGCCTTCTCCCTGCCAGCGTTCCAGCAGCGCCTGGACGTGCTTGCCCTTGAGCGACGAAGCCTTCATCTGCCGGAAACCGGCCTCGCGCAGTTGCCGCGCAGCCAGTGCGAGAGAACGCACCCGGTCGGCCTGTGTGTTGTAGCTACCGTCACGGTTGCGCTGGCATAACTGCCGCAGTGTGTAGGTCAAGTCGTCCATCTTCCGGTCTCCAAACAAAGCACCGTACTGCGTTGTCCTGAAATTCAGTGGTTAGTGTTGGTGCCAACTCGCCAAGGCGAGATCCCGTGAGGGCAAGGGCATGGTGTTCAGGAGACACCAGGGCCTCGAATGAGGCGTCCGTCTTGCTCCCTGTTGGAAGTCCAGACGGAGGTAATGCAAGACGAAAGTGTTGTGAACGTGGACGAGTCCTCCTATGAGGTGAGTGGGATGAGACATGCAGCGGGAACCCTGTGCGTCGCGCACAGGCAATTGCTGCAAAGGACAGTGCGCCAGACGGCGCGGTAGGGATGAGTTCAAACAGACGAAGAAGGCTCCGCCCTTGGGTAGGGTCGGTATGCGGTCGGAGCCTGGGCATACCTGGGGTGGCTCCACCCTGTTGGGCCAGCGCTTGCAGGAACCTGCGCTGTTAGGGGTGCCGATGTACGAAGCCCATCGGTCTTGGCAACTGCCCGGTCAATGTAGTGCGGACATCATCATGTAGGCCGCACGCAATAGGAACTGGCTCTCGCCCGCATTGTTTGCGGTGTTGCGCGGGTCGTCACTGCGGCGTGCAGTGACGACCCGTTTCGCGGCAGCATTTGCTACGCAGGATGCGGCTGCCATCCCCTGGCCTGCATTGCCTGCGCTGCGATGTCCCCAGCGTTCGTCGAGGCCTTCATGATCTTGCGGATGTTGGCGATGTGCGCCAGGGCGGTTTCACGTGATGCCGGTTGCGCAGTCGGTTCTGGGCGGTCTTCGGTACGCGGTGGAACTGCAGGCCGATTCTCGGCAGGCCGTGGGGTGGTATACGCCTCCTTGCGACCTGCCCACAAGCGGAACTCGCCCGCAAAAACGCGCTTCACCAAGGCGAAAAAGTAGGCCACGACATTGCGCACGGTGCCACTTTGGCTGCGTGCCTGCAACTCATCGAGTACTTCCTGGCGATGCTGCGGCGGCAGCCGCCGCAAGGCGGCCTGCACGTCCTTTTGCTGATCTGCCTGGGCATTGCTCAGGCAAGGCGGCAAGCTCACCGACTGCGATGCTGAATCGCCGTTGCCTTCGCGCGCGCGGTACGTACGTTCTTTTTTATACATATACGTCTTATACGTACTGCCCTGCTCAGCCGTCATGTGGCGAGCGTGCCCGGTCTGTTGCGGAACAGGCGTGCTGCCAGCGGAATCGCCAGACAATGGCAGCGGGTCGGCTGCCTCGCTCGCCTGCGACGGCGGCATAGGGGGCAAATCATCGTCATCGTGGCGCTGATCTTGGGTCGCAAGGGAGGCGGCGTCAGGTGCCTGCGCCAACACTGCCTGAATGTGGACGGCCACCCGATCCACCTGGTTGTTTTCGTGGCCGATGGAAGATTGCAGCAGCGCGGGGAGGCTGGCATCGAGCGTGCAAGCCTGTTGGAAGCTGAGGGCGCTTTCGTGAACCTGATATAGCTCACTGAGCACATGGCCGGTCAGAGGGTCGCGTTGCTGGCCCACCAGACTGATCCACCCCGTCAGCCGAAGCACGACGAGAACGCGCCGGGCCGTCTCGTATCCGGCCCTCTGCCCCAGCGGGGTGGAGGTGAGATAGCGGCGCAACTGCCCCAGGTTTGCAAGCGGACTGATGTCCTCCGCAGAGCGCAGCATGCGCAGCACCTGCCAGCCATTGCGCTCCAGTGGCGTGAGGCGGGCGTCGAGCATGAGCGATGCTGGCGTGGCGAACAGGGCGTCTTGCCCCAGCGGGTTGTGGCGGGTGTGGTGGTCTGCCATGAGAGTTCTCCGAGGTCTGGGCCACAGCGGCCCGTTCCCCTGCATCTCATCGCGTACCGTTCCAGGCGTCAGCCAACAATGCGGTCTGCGCCATAACCGTTTTATCCGGCAGGCGCAGCGCTGGCACCCGCATCCAGACTGATCTATCATCCCGATACCCCCATGGGGGTACAACTGGGGGTACTTCCAGCGTTTCCCGCAAAGGCCGCAGCCCGATTTCCCCGCGAAACCTAGCATTCACGGCCCTTTGCCGACCGATCAACGTTTAAACGTGTGATCAACGTCTGACGCTGTCGGCCCCCGCTCAGGCCTGCAGCCACGCGCACAGCGCTGCCAGGTCGCCCACCTCGGCGTGCGGCTGGCCGGCCACGTCGTCCGGCCAGGGCGCGCCGGCGCGGTTGACCCAGGCCATCTGCATGCCGCTGGCCAGCGCGCCGTGGCCGTCCAGCCGCGGGTCGTCGCCGATGTGCAGCACCTCGGATTCGGCCACGCCGGCGGCCTGCGCGGCGGCGCGGAAGATGCGCGCGTCGGGCTTGCCCACACCGATGTCGGCGGCGCTGACGGCGGCGCGAAAGTATGCGCCGATGCCGACCCGGTGCACGTCGGCGTTGCCGTTGCTCAGCGCCACGACGGGGTAGCGCGCGCTCAGCGCCGCCAGCGCGGGCAGCGCGTCGTCGAACAGGGTGACGCGCTGGCGCGCGGCCAGAAAAATCTCAAATGCGGGCGTGGCCAGGGCGTCGTCCTCGCCGGCCCGCAGCAGCAGCTGGCGGATGGCCTCGCGCCGCAGCGCGCCCAGGTCGTGCAGGCGCTCGGCTTGTGCGGCGCGCGCGGCCTGGCGCGCCTGGCGGGCGGTGTCGGCGTCGCGCGCCAGGGCGGCGGTGCGCGGGGCGTGGTGGTCCAGCCAGTCGCGCAGGGCGTCCTCGGCGCGCGCGATGGTGGGCCACACGGGCCACAGGGTGTCGTCCAGGTCGAGCGTGATGGCGCGGATGCGGCGCAGGTCGAGGCGGTGGGGGCTCATGTGCGGTGGGGTGGGCAGGCCATCGGAGAGAATAGCCCATGCCTTTTCGACCTGAACCCGAGGCCGCGCGCGGCCAGCCGGGCCGCACGGGCGTGCTGCTGTGCAACCTGGGCACGCCCGCTGAACCGACCGCCGCGGCCACGCGCCGCTACCTGGCCGAATTCCTGAGCGACCCGCGCGTGGTGGAGATCCCGCCGGCGCTGTGGAAGCCCATCCTGCACGGCGTGATCCTGCGCACGCGCCCGGCCAAGTCGGCCGCCAAGTACCAGTCCATCTGGACGCCCGAGGGCTCGCCCCTGCTCGTGTGGAGCCGCAAGCAGGCGGCGATGCTGCGCGGCTACCTGGGCGAGCGCGGGCACGACGTCAGCGTGCGGCTGGCGATGCGCTACGGCCAGCCGTCGATCGCCTCGCAGCTGGACGAGCTGCGCGCGCGCGGCTGCACGCGCATCCTGGTGGTGCCGCTGTACCCGCAGTATTCGGGCACCACCACCGCCAGCGTGGTGGACGCCGTGGCCGACTGGGCACGCGGCGCGCGCCATGTGCCTGAGCTGCGTTTCGTGGCGCGCTTTTTCGACGACCCGGGCTACATCCGCGCGCTCAGCCGCGTGGTGCTGCAGCACTGGCAGGCGCATGGCCGGCCGGACAAGCTGGTGATGAGCTTTCACGGCGTGCCGCAGCGCACGGTGGAGCGGGGCGACCCGTACTACGACGAATGCGTGGCCACCGCGCGCCTGCTGGCCGAGCGGCTGGCGCTGCGGCCCCATGATTGGGTGCTGAGCTTTCAGTCGCGCTTCGGCAAGGCCAAGTGGGTCGAGCCGGCCACGCAGGCCGTGTTGGAGCAGCTGGGCCGCGCTGGCACGGCGCGCGTGGACGTGGTCTGCCCCGGTTTCGTGGTGGACTGCCTGGAGACGCTGGAGGAAATCGCGATGGAAGGCCGGGACGCCTTCCAGGCCGCGGGCGGGCAGGCGTTTCATTACCTGCCCTGTCTGAACGACGACCCGGTCTGGCTGGCCGCGCTGGCCGAGATCGTGCAGGACCACCTGCAGGGCTGGCCGACGCGGGCCCGGGTGCCGGCGTCGCCGCCCGCCGGGCTTGTTGGTGCGAGCTGAATGACTTCAATAATGATAGCTGCTGGCGCTTTCCAGAAGGGCGTTGCGACCACTTTTTTATCGTATTTTCGGTCCGCCTGAGTGTGCGGCGGCAGGCGGGCCGGCGCGATCGCCTCGCACGGGGTTGCAACGGATGGCGGGGTGGCCCAAAAGCGCGTTTAATCCGGGCCAGCATTCGCATCGAGGAGACACACCATGGACCCCCACCACCCGGCCGGAGACCGGCGTGCTTGAGCGCACCGCGCGCTGGATCACGCGCGGCTTCGAGCTGCTCATCGTGGCCTGCCTGGCCATCATGGGCCTGCTGGTGTTCGGCAACGTCGTGCTGCGCTACGCCTTCAACACCGGCATCGCCGTCTCTGAGGAACTGTCGCGCCTGCTGTTCGTGTGGCTGATCTTCATGGGCGCGGTGCTGGCGTCGGCCCAGCGCATCCACATCGGCTTCGACACGCTGCTGCACGCCGTCGGGCCGCGCACGCGGCGGGTGCTGGTGCTGCTCACCGGGCTGCTGCTGCTGGCCGGCTGCGTGATCTTCATCGTCGGCGGCTGGCGCCAGACGCAGATCAACCTGGCCAACAGCTACCCGGTGCTGGGCATTTCCTACGCCTGGCTGTACGGCGTGGCCCTGGTGTTCGGCGTGGCGCTGATCTTTCCGGTCTGCAACAACCTGCTGCGGGCCTGGCGCGGCGACGAGCGCGAGCTGACGCAGGACCTGGGCGATCGCATCGAGGCCGAGGCCGAGCGCGTGGCCGCTGACGGCGATGGGGGGCGCGCGTCATGACCGCCGTCGTCTTCCTGCTGTCGTTGCTGGCCTTGATCGCGCTCGGCATGCCGATCGCCTTCGCGCTGATGTTCTCCGGCGTGGCGCTGATGCTGGTGATGGGCCAGTTCGACGCCCAGATCGTGGTGCAGAACGCCATCGCCGGCGCCGACAACTTCGTGCTGATGGCGGTGCCGTTCTTCATCCTGGCGGGCGAGTTCATGAACGCCGGCGGGCTGTCGCGGCGCATCGTCGACATGGCCAGCGCTTTCGTCGGTCACCTGCGCGGCGGCCTGGGCTACGTGGCCATCTTTGCCGGCATCCTGCTGGCCAGCCTGTCCGGTTCGGCGGTGGCCGACACGGCCGCGCTGGCGGCCATCCTGGTGCCCATGATGCGGCGCGCCGGCTACGACCCCGGCCGTGCCTGCGGGCTGATGGCGGCCAGCGGCATCATCGCGCCGGTGATCCCGCCCTCGATCGGCTTCCTGATCTTCGGCGTGGCGGCCAACGTGTCGATCACGCGGCTGTTTCTGGCCGGCATCGTTCCGGGCGTGATGATGGGCCTGGTGCTGATGGTGGCCTGGTGGATCGTGGCGCGGCGCCAGCAGGTCAGCGTGACGCCGCGCGTGCCCTGGGGCCGGCGGCTGCGGCTGCTGGGGCAGGGCGGCTGGGCGCTGATGCTGCCGGTGATCATCATCGGCGGCCTGCGCTTCGGTATCTTCACCCCCACTGAATCGGCGGTGGTGGCGGCGGCGTACGCGCTGTTCGTCGGCCTGGTGGTGTACCGCGAACTGAGCCCGCGCAAGATCTACGAGTGCCTGCTGGTCACCGCGCGCACCACCTCGGTGGTGCTGCTGCTGGCGGCGCTGGCCATGGTGGCCTCGTACATGATCACCATCGCCGACATCTCGGGTCAGGTCGGCGCCTGGCTGCAGACCATTTCCGATCGCCCGCTGGTGCTGATGACGGCCATGATGGTGGTGGTGTTCTTCGCCGGCATGGTGCTGGACTTCATTCCCATCGTGCTGATCTTCACGCCGGTGTTCATGCCCATCGTCAAGGCCGCCGACATCGACCCGGTGTACTTCGGGGTGGTGTTCATCATGAACTGCTCGATCGGCCTGATCACGCCGCCGGTGGGCGTGGTGCTCAACGTGGTCAGCTCGGTGGGCAAGGTCAGCATGCCCGAGGCGGTGCGCGGCATCGCCCCGTTCCTGCTGGCGCTGCTGGCGCTGCTGGCGCTGCTGATCCTGTTTCCGGCGCTGGTCACGGTGCCGGCCGCCTGGTGGCGCTGAAGGGCGCACCGAACCGCTTCAACCAAGGAGACCGTCATGAAATTCCGCATCCCCCTCGTCGCCGGCCTGCTGGCCGCCGCGCTGACCGGCCCTGCCTGGGCGGCGGTGACCGGCAAGTTCGCCGTCACCCTGTCCGAAAAGACCCACCAGGGCCAGGGCGTGGCCAAGTTCGTCGAACTGGTCAAGGCCAAGAGCAATGGCGAGATCGACATCAAGCCCTACTACAACGCCGCGCTGGGCGATGACGTCAAGGTCACCTCGGCGCTGCAGGGCGGCACCATCGAATTCACGGTGCCGGTGACCACCACGCTGACCGGCATGGTCAAGGCGTATTCGATCTTCGACTTCCCGTTCCTGTTCAAGAACGCCGAGGAAGCCGACAAGGTGCTGGACGGCCCGATCGGCCAGAAGCTGCTGGACAGCCTGCCGGCGCATGGCCTGGTGGGCCTGGCCTACTGGGAGAACGGCTTCTTCAACGCCACCAACAGCAAGCACCCGATCGCCAGGGTCGAGGACTTCGCGGGCCTGAAGTTCCGCTCCATCCAGGCCAAGATTTCGCAGGAGACCATCAAGGCGCTGGGCGCCAACCCGGTGCCGCTGGCCATCCCCGAGCTCTACACCGCGCTGGAGACGCGCACCATCGACGGCCAGGGCACGCCCAACGCGGTGATCGCCGCGCTCAAGCTCAACGAGGTGCAGAAGTTTCTGTCCATCACGCGCCACACCTACAGCCCCTTCGTGCCGCTGGTGTCCAAGGCGTTCTGGGACAAGCTGACGCCGGCGCAGCAGAAGATCCTGAAGGACGCCGCCGTCGAGGCCCGCACCTACCAGCGCCAGGTGGCGCGCGAGCAGTCCGAGGCCGCCAGGAAGGCCATGGCCGATCGCGGCATGAAGGTCAACGAGGTGAGCGACGCCGAGCGCGCGCGCATGCGCGAGCGCGTGCAGCCGGTGTGGAACATGTTCACGCCCGACGTCGGCCAGGACCTGGTGGGCCAGGTCGAGGCGCAGCTCAAGAAGTAAGGGCGCGGGGGCCGCGGGCGCGGCCTGTCCGCGGCACCGGGCGGCGCCGGTGCGCGCTTCAGGCGCGCTCGATGAAGTCGCTCACCAGGTTCAGCTGTTCGGCCACGTTCAGCGCCGGCGCGTGGCCGCAGCCGGGCACTTCCACCCATTGCAGCTGGCCGCGCGCGCCGGGGCCGCGGGCGCGCATCTGCTCGGCGGTCTGGCGCAGCACCAGGTCCGATTCGGCGCCGCGCAGCAGCAGCACCGGCAGCTTCAGCGCGTCGTAGTGGTGCCAGATGCGGTAGTCGTCGGGGTGGTGGGTGAACTGGCCAACGATGGCCGGGTCGTAGTGCGGCGTCACGCGGCCGTCGGGCAGGCGGCGGGTGCTGGTTTCCGCGAGGCGCCGCCACTGGGCGTCGGTCAGGAAGCCGTAGGGCTGGTAGGCGGCGCGAAAGAACGCCTCCAGCTCGCTCACGGTGGCGAACGCCGGTGGCTGGCTGGCGTAGGCCTTGATGCGCTCGATGGCGGGCTGCGCCAGCTCGGGCGCGTTGTCGTTGAGCACCAGGCTCTGGATGCGGCGCGCCAGCTCGGGCTCGAAGTAGCCCGAGGCGCCGACGGTGCCGATGGCGCCGCCCATCGAGGTGCCGACCCAGTGGCAGCGCTCCACGCCCAGTTGTTGCAGCAGCTCGCGCGCCAGCCGGGCGTAGAAGGCCAGGCAGTATTCCTCGCGCGGGCTTTGCGCCCACTGGCTCAGCCCGCGCCCGATCGTGTCGGGGCAGAGCACGCGCCAGCCGCGCGCCGACAGGTGCGCCGCCAGCTCGTCCATGTCGCGCCCCGTGCGCGCCAGGCCGTGCCAGGCGACGACGGTGCCACGCGCGGGGCTGGCGTGCGCGGGCGCCCAGTCGAGCACATGGAGTTCGCGCCCGGCGCAGCGCAGGTACAGGGACGAGTGGGGCATGGTCAGTCGGGAATGACGATGGTGTTGCCGCCCGCGTAGCCGATGGCGTCGCCGGCCGCCGGGCTGGCGGCCAGCGCCGGCACGTTGGCGGCCGCCAGCGCCGGCGCGCTGCCGGGCGTGCCGCCGCGTGGCGTGGTGCGCACCACCTGGCTGGGCGGCAGCGGCCTGCCGTTGCGCAGGTGCTCGTACACGGCGTCCAGCGCGCGGTTCAGGTACAGGTGCAGGGGCACGTAGCGGCTGTCGTAGCCGGGCAGCACGGCGGGCAGGCCGATGAAGCCGTCGAAATGCTGGGCGTTGGTGACCTCGATGTAGCTCAGCCGGCTGGCCGTGCCCTCGACCTTGCGGTTCAGCGCGGCGTAGGGGCGCGAAGTGTGGTTGACCGGCAGCAACGCGTCGTCGCGGCCGTGCACGATCAGCGTCGGCTTGCCGCGCAGGTTGCCGTTGCGCTGGGTTTCGCGCATGCCGGCCTGCAGGCGGGTGGCGCTGGCGGAGTTGCCGGTGACCAGCTCGCGCAGGCACAGGGCGCCGTCCAGGTTCCAGTCGGCCACGCCCTGGGCGTTGAAGCTCAGGAAGTCGCGCGCCGGGCCCTGGGCGGCCCGGTTGTTGACCAGGTTGACGCCGCTGGAGGGCGGCACGCCATTGCCGGTGGCGAACATGCCGGCCAGCAGCACCGGCGCCAGCGCGGTGACGCTGCCGTTGGTGGCGGTGGCGGCGTAGCTGAAGCCGCACAGGTGGTCCGACACCCGGGCGCGGGCCAGTGCATTGGCAAAGGTCACGGCGACGGCGGGCGAGATCTCGAACGCCGCGTGCGAGGCCTGCAGCACGCTGGATTCGGCCTCCCAGCCATAGTCGCGCAGGCGTTGCAGCGCGTTCTCGGCCTGCTCGGCGGTGGTGGCGCCGGTCAGCAGGCCGCGCTGCGCCAGGGCGGCACAGCGGTTGGCGGCGATCGGCAGCGCCGGGTTGTTGTAGAGCCCGGCAAAGGCGGCGCCAAACGGCGCCGTGGCCTGCGACGGGGCCAGCGCGGCGCAGGCCTGGTACAGGTTGGCGTGGCTGGTGAAGTCGATCAGGTTGCGCCCGCTCACCGGCACCAGGCTGGCGCCGCGCTGCACGGCGACGCCGGCGTTGGCGGGCATTTCGATGGCCGGCTCGGCCACCGCCACGCCGTCGATCAGGCCGTGGCGGTCGTCTTCGGCGGCGGCAATGGCGGCGCCGCCGCCATTGGAGACGCTGGAGGCGATGACCAGCGTGTTGCCGGCGTCCAGGCGCACGCGGCGGCGGCCATCGGCGTTCAGCTCGCCATAGCGCTCATTCAGCACGTACAGCGCCAGCCGTACCGCCTGCAGGGTGTGGCGGCCCCAGTCCTTTTCGGGGTTGCGGCCCGAATGGGCGTGCTTGAAGGCGAGGCGATCGGGCGTGGCGGCGTTGAAGGCGGCGAGTTCGGCCGGGTTCAGGCCGGCGTCGAACGCGGCCTGCGCGCCGGCGCTGGCCGCGGTGGCGCGCGTGCCGTCGATCAGCGGCACGGTGTCGTGCCGCAGGTCGTGCGCGCCGCTGCCGGTGCCCTTGTCGGTGTAGGCCACGGCGCAGCCACGCTTGAGGCCCCATTCGCCGGTGGAGATGGCACCGTACACGCCGCGCGAGCCCGACGAGGTGGCGGTGACGATGCAGGCGCGCGCGGGGTCGAAGCTGTCGGGCACCTGCACCATCAGGGTGACGTTCTCGCGGCCCGAGCCGTCGTCGGTGAAGGCGATGGTTTCGGTGCCGGCCACCTTGCCGTCGCCGCTGCCGGGCGTGCCGTCGGCCGCCACGCCGGGGCCGTAGAACAGGCCGTAGCCGCCGGCCGCCGTGGTGTCGACCAGGGCGCGGTAACTGTTGTAGATGGCGGCGCGGCGCAGCTCGGCAGCGGTCGGCTGCAGCGGGTCGGCATAGGTGGGTGGCACGGCCGAGGCCAGTCCGGCGGCGCCCAGGCCGGCGGTGAGCAGATCGTCACCGCCGCCGTCGTGGTGCTGGGTGTGCAGCGCGCCGATGCCGGCGGGCTTGACGTTGAACACGTCGTCGCTGCCGCCACAGGCCAGCAGCGTGGCGCTGGCCACGGCCGCCAGGGCCAGGCCGTGCAGGCGCGGGAAGGGGCTTGTCATGGTGGGTCTCCTCGGGTGGTGGTGAAAGCCAGACTCAGCGTGCCTGCCGCTCGCGCCAGGCGCGCAGGCGCCCCACCACGCCGGTGGGAAAGTAGTAGACCGACAGCACGAACAGCAGGCCCAGCCACAGCAGCCAGCGGTCGGGCGACAGCAGCGCCGACAGCACCGGGACGGCGCTGCTCGCCTCGCTGCCCAGGCGCAGCAAATCCTGCAGGTAGCTCTGGGCCACCAGGAACAGCACCGAGCCGATGACGGCGCCGTAGACGGTGCCCATGCCGCCGATGACGACGATCAGCAGCACGTCCATCATGATTTCGAACGACAGCGAGGTGTCCGGCCCGTTGTAGCGCAGCCAGATCGCCAGCATGCAGCCGGCCAGCGTGGCGAACAGCGCCGACAGCACGGAGGACAGCGTGCGGTACACCACCACGCGGTAGCCGATGGCCTCGGCGCGGAACTCGTTCTCGCGGATCGCCTGCAGCACGCGCCCGAAGGGTGAGTTGACGATGCGCAGCAGCGCCAGCACCAGGACCACGCAGAGCACGAACAGCAGGTAGTAGCAGATGATCTTGCCGTCGATCAGCACGCCCAGGAACTCGCTCTCGAACGGCTCGAAGCTGGGCGACAGCCATTCGGGCAGCTTGAAGGTCAGGCCGTCCTCGCCGCCGGTGAAGTCGGACAGCTGCGAGGCCAGCGTCTGGAAGGCGGCGGCCACCGCCAGCGTGATCATGGCGAAGAAGATGGCGCGCACGCGCAGCGAGAACAGCCCGATCGCCAGCGCCAGCAGCAGCGACACCGCCAGCGCCGCCCCGGTGCCCGCGGCCAGCGCGCCCCAGCTGGCGCCCAGGTGCGTGCAGGCGATGGCGATGCCGTAGGCGCCGATGCCGAAGAACATGGTATGGGCGAAGCTGACGATGCCGGTGTAGCCCAGCAGCAGGTCGAACGCCGCCACCAGCACGATGAAGATCAGCACCTTGGCCGCCACGTTGAGCGCCTTGACGCCCGGAAACAGGAAGGGCGCGAAGGCCAGGCCCAGCACGATGGCGATCAGGATCGCCGCCAGCACGCGGCTGCGCGGCAGGTCGTTGGATAAGAGGCGGCTGAGCATGTCAGAGATAAAAAATGGCTGTAACGCGCGCCCTTCGTGCGCTGCCAGCTATCAAAAAAGAAGAATCCAAGATCTGTGCGAAAGCACAGCCATGACCTGATCGGCACGCATTCCCGCTGATCCGATGGCCGCGGAGCAGGCCAGGCCAGCGAACGCGGTCGCCGGACCTGCGCCGGCGACTCGCGTTGTCCCCCCTCCCGCAGGAGAGGGGGGAAGGCGCGAAGCGACTCAGGGGGGAGTTCATCGATTCGCCACCGGGTAGACGCCTTGCGGGCGCCACAGCAGGATGGCCACCATCAGCGCGATGTTGGAAAACAGCGCCACCTTGGGCACCAGAAAGCCGGTGTAGTTGGCCATCAGGCCGACCAGCAGCGCGCCGATCAGCGCGCCGGTGGTGCTGCCCAGTCCGCCGATGATGATGACGATGAAGATCAGGATGTTGACCTGCGCGCCCATCTGCGGGATCACGGTCTGCTGGTACAGCCCCCACATCACGCCGCCCAGCCCGGCCAGCGCGCTGCCGGCCACGAACACCCCGACAAAGAGGCGCCGGATGCGGTAGCCGAGTGACTCGACCATTTCCCTGTCCTGCACTCCGGCGCGAATCAACAGCCCCACCTTGGTGCGCGACAGCGTCCAGGCCAGCAGGGCGAACACGAGCAGGCCGACGATCACGGCGACCAAGCGGTATTTCTCGACGGCGGCCTCGCCGATCAGCCACGAACCCTGCATGCCCGCCGGCAGCGGCAGCGGGATCTGCTGCGGGCCCCAGATGACCTTGATCAGCTCCTCGCCGATGATCATGCCGCCCATGGTGATCAGGATCTGCTTGAGGTGCTGGCCATAGACCGGGCGCACGATGAAGCGCTCGAACGCCAGGCCGATGGCGCCGGCCACCGCCATCGCCACCAGCATGGCCGGCAGCACCGCCAGCAGGTTGCGCCAGATGTCGCTCGATCCGGTCCAGTCGCCCATGGCGCCCAGCACGCTGGTGGCCACGAAGGCGCCCAGGGCGATGAACACGCCGTGGCCGAAGTTCAGCACGTCCATCAGGCCGAACACCAGCGTCAGGCCCGAGGCGATGATGAAGATGATCATGCCCATGGCCAGCCCGGCCACGGTGAGCGTCAGCCAGGTCGAGCCCGAGCCCACCAGCGGCAGCGCCAGCAGCGCCAGCACGGGCACCAGCAGCAGGGGGATGTAGTCGATGTCGCGGGTGTTCATGGAGTCAGGCTTTTGAACGCAGAGGGCGCAGAGTTCGCGCAGAAATCGCAGAAGCAAGATCTCGTTTCAACGGCGAACGTCGGGCGTGCTGGTGCAACCGAATCGAACCTCTTTCTCTTCGCGACTTTTGCGAAACCTCTGCGTCCTCTGCGTTCAGAAAAATCGGTATTCACAGCGACAGCCCCAGCAGCCGCTGCTGCAGCGCCTCGTCCTCGGCCAGCGCCTGCATGCGGCCGGCGTGCACCACGCGGCCGTTGTCCATCACCGCCACGTGGTCGCCCAGGCGGCGCGCGAAGCTGAGGTTCTGCTCCACCAGCAGGATGGTGGCGCCGCTGGCCTTGAGCTGCTGGAAGGCGTCGATCATGTTGTTGATGATGCTGGGCGCCAGGCCCTTGCTGGGCTCGTCCACGATCAGCAGCTCGCGCGGCTCGACGATGGCGCGGCTGACGGCCAGCATCTGCTTCTGCCCGCCCGACAGCTTGCCCGCCGGGTGGTTCCAGAACTTCTCCACCGCCGGAAACAGCCGGAAGATCCAGGCCAGCCGCTCGCCGTCGATCTGCGCCGCGCTGCGTGCGCCGCGCGCGGCCAGCACCATGTTCTCCTTCACCGTCAGGTCGGCGAAGATGCCCATGTTCTCGGGCACGTAGGCGATGCCCAGCTGCGCGATCTGCGGCGTGTGCTTCTTCGTGATGTCCTGGTCGCCGAAGGCGATGCGGCCCTGGCTTGCCTGCCACAGGCCCATGATGGTGCGCAGCGTGGTGGTCTTGCCGGCGCCGTTGCGCCCCAGCAGCATGGTCAGCTGCCCGCGCGGCACCCGCAGGTCGACGCCGTGCAGGATGTGGTAGGCGCCGATGTGGGTGTGCACGCCTTCGAGCGTGAGCAGGTTGTCGCTCATGGGGATGCCTTTGAACAGCCGAACGCAGAGGGCGCAAAAACAGCGCTGAAATCGCAGAAGAAAAATCCTGATTTCTGGGGCTGTCTTTCTGCGTCTTCTGCGAAATTTCCGCGCCCTCTGCGTTCGGCTGTTGGTGTTTCGCTCACGCCGGCACCTCGTCCTTCGTCACCCCCAGGTAGGCTTCCTGCACCACCGGCGAGGCGATGACCTCGGCCGGCTCGCCGTCGGCCACCAGCTGGCCGTTGGTCAGCACGATGATGCGGTCGGCCAGCTCGCGCACCACGTCCATCTTGTGCTCCACCAGCAGGATGGTCTTGCTCCGGTCCTGCTTCAGGCGCCGGATCAGGTCCAGGATCACCGGCGCTTCGTCGTGGCTCATGCCGGCGGTGGGCTCGTCGAACATGTAGACCTGCGGGTCGAGCGCCATCAGCAGCGCCACTTCCAGCTTGCGCTGGTCGCCGTGCGGCAGGCCGGCCACCGGCATGCCCTGGCGGTCGAGCAGCGCGACCGACTCCAGGATCTCCAGCGCGCGCTGCGTCAGCTCGCGCTGGTCGCTCCAGATGCGCCACAGGTTCAGCCCCACGCGCTGCGTCGCCTGCACCGCCAGCCGCACGTTCTCCAGCACCGACAGGTTGGGAAACAGGTTGGTGAGCTGAAACGCCCGGCCCAGGCCGGCGCGCGTGCGCGCCGACGCCGGCAGTCCGGACAGCTCGCGCCCGTTCAGCAGCACGCGGCCGCTGCTGGCCTTGAGCTGGCCCGAGATCAGGTTGAAGTAGGTGGTCTTGCCCGCGCCGTTGGGCCCCACGATGGCCGTCAGCGTGCCGGGCGCGAAGCTGCACGTCACGGCATTGACGGCCACATGGCCGCCAAAGCGGATGGTCAGGTCGTGGGTTTCGAGCATGACTGTGCCGTTGAGCGTTGAGCGTCCGGCGTTGGGCGTGAGACAGCGGTTTTCACGCTCAACGCTCAACGTCAAACGCTGAACCCCTCTCGATCAGCGCTTATTCCGGATCGGCACCTGCATCTCTTCGGGCTTGATCTCGTGCACCAGCTCGGGCACGCCCCAGGCGAAGGCCGGGTCGTTCTTGATGCGGAAGTGGTACATGCTTTGCATGGCCTGGTGGTCTTCCTTGCGGAAGGTCATCTTGCCCTTGGGCGTGTCGAAGCTCATGCCCTCCATGGTCTTGATGAGCTTGTTGGTGTTGGTGTCGCCGCCCGTGGCCTTGAGGGCCGTGACGATGGCCATCGCCGCCGAGAAGCCGCCCGCGGTGAAGAAGTCCGGCGGAGTCTTGAACTCCTTGTAGTGCGCGGCCACCAGGGCTTCGTTGACCGGGTTCTTCGGGATGCCGAAGTAGTAATACGTCGCCCCCTCCATGCCGGGGAAGTTCTTGTAGCTGGCCATGGCAGGCAGGATGTTGCCGCCGGTGAAGACCTCGATGCCGAAGCGCTTCTTCAAGTCCTGCGCCGCCAGCGCGTTGAAGGGCGGCGTGCCGCCCGCCCAGATGACTTCGATCGCCTTGCGCCCCGGCTTGTCCTTCAGGGCATCGACCACGCGCTGGATGCCGGCGGTGAAGTCGGTGGTGGTCTGCGGCAGGTATTCCTCCTGCACGATCCTGGCCTTCTTCAGCGCGTCCTTGAAGGCTTTCACACCGTCGCGGCCAAAGGCGTAGTCCTGCGCCAGCGTGGCCACCGACAC
>MKTG01000050.1:12529-25530 GCA_001897615.1 Burkholderiales bacterium 68-10 | reverse complement strand
CCACTTGTCGCCGGTGATGGCGTCGGCCACGGCGGGCTCGACCAGCAGAATCTTCTTGTACTCCTCGGCCACCGGCAGCATGGCCGGCGCCACGCCCGAGCCGGTGGGGCCGACGGCCAGATCGGCCTTGTCGTCCGAATAGGCGGCGGCCAGCAGGCTCTTGCCCACGTCGGGCTTGCCCTGGTCGTCCTTTTCGATCACCACCAGCTTTTTGCCGCCCACGGCCATGGTACCGCCGGTGGCGTAGTTCAGGCCCATCATCAGGCCGGTCTGCGTCTGCTTGCCGTAGGCTTCGAGCAGGCCGGTCTTGCTGTAGATGTGGGCGATGCGGATTTCCGATTGCGCGAGGGCGCTTGTCGAAATGGCGGCCAGGGCGGCCAAGGTGACCAGGGTGCGACGTTGCATGGCAGGTGTCTCCAGTGATGATGCCGGGGTTTACGCACATTCCATGCCAACCCGGTTGCTACAGGGAGCACCTGCCGCAATGTCTATCTTTCAGGCAATTAAATGTCCGAAATTCAGACAATTGTCTATTGATTATTCAGGGTTTTCCATGAGTCTGGCATACAGCGTGGCGCGCGATATGCCCAGCGCCCGCGCCGCCGCCAGCTTGTTGCCCTGGTGCCGGTGCAGCGCGGCGGCAATGGCACGGCGCTCCAGCGCGGCCACCTGCTCGGCCAGGGGGCGCAGCAGGCTGGCGTCGGCGTCTTCCACGGCATCCGCCTCGCCCTGAATGCCCGACACGCCCGAGACGGGCGCCGCAGCGGCGGGCGCGGCCAGTTCCACCCCGGCCTCTTGCAGCACCCGCGCCAGTTGCGCGGCGTTGATGCTGGGGCCGTCGCTGCGCATGGCGGCCTGCTCCAGCACGTTGCGCAGCTCGCGGATGTTGCCGCGCCAGGGCTGGGCGGCCAGCAGCGCCAGGGCGTCGGGCAGCAGCTCGGGCGGGGCGGCGTTGCTGCGCAGGGCCAGGTCTTCATACAGCGCCTCGACCAGCGCCGGTATGTCGCCGCGCCGCGCCCGCAGCGGCGGCACGCGCAACGGCAGCACGTGCAGGCGGTAGAACAGGTCTTCGCGGAACTGCCCGCCCTTGACCAGCGCCGGCAGGTCGCGGCTGGTGGCGGCCAGCACGCGCACGTCCACCGGTATGAGCTGGTTGCTGCCCAGCGGCTCGATCTCGCCCTCTTGCAGCGCGCGCAGCAGCTTGGCCTGCAGGTGCGCGGGCATGTCGCCGATTTCGTCCAGGAACAGCGTGCCGCCGTTGGCCAACTGGAACTTGCCCACGCGCCCCTTGCGGTCGGCGCCGGTATAGGCGCCGGGGGCGACGCCGAAGAACTCGGCCTCCAGCAGCGTGTCCGGCACGGCGGCGATGTTGACGCTGACGAACGGCCCGCCGGCGCGCGGCGAGGCGGCGTGGATGCCGTGCGCCAGCAGCTCCTTGCCGGTGCCGGTCTCGCCCAGCAACAGCACCGGGCTACTCGACAGCGCGGCGCGCCGCGCCTGGCGCTTGACCTCGCTGGCCGCCGCGCTGCTGCCGACGAAGCTGGCCAGCGTGTAGCGCGCCCGGCGCTGGCCGTCGCCCTGCTGGCGGCGCTGCGCCGCCAGCTCGCGCTGGGCGTCGTCCAGCTCCTGCTGCAGGCGGGCGAACTTGGCCAGCAGCGGCTGCAGGTTGTGCGAGGTCTGGTTGAACAGCACGATGCCCAGCGCGCCGATCACCTCGCCGGCGTCGTCGCGCAGCGGAATGCGGCTGACCGCGAAGGTGCCGGCGCGGTTGCTCAGCAGGTCGATCAGCATCGGCTTGCCGGTGCGCAGCACCTGGTGCATCTGCGTGTTCTGCACCACGTCGGACACCGGGTGGCCGACGAAGTCCTCCTCGCGCTCGTAGCCCAGCGCCGGCAGAAAGCGCCGGTAGGGGTCGTTGATCCACACCACGCGCGCGTCGCGGTCGACCAGCAGCATGCCTTCGCTGGCGCCCTCGAACAGCTCGAACATCGAGCGCGCCGCCAGCTCCAGGATGCGCGTGGCGTCGCGCGGCAGCGCGGGCGGGGCGGGCGACAGCGTGGCGGGCATGCGCGCATGGTAGCGCGCGGGCCCGGCGCGGCGCGGGGCGCGGTCAGGCGGCGTTGCGTGTGCCGCGCTGCGCCAGCGCCCGGCTCAGCAGCGCGCCCGCGGCCACTGCCAGCGCCACCGCCATCAGGGTCAGGCACAGCTCGGCCAGCGGCGGCTGGCCAAAGCGCAGCAGGGCGCGCACCGGGGGAGCGGCGATCGCCAGCGCCAGCACCGAGGTAGCGATGACGGCGACGACCCAGAAGGGGCGCGCGCCCGGTGCCGCCAGCGCGCGCCAGCCCAGGCCGGCGCTCAGGTTGACGGCCACCAGCAGCAGATTGCCCGCCATCAGGCCGACCACGGCCAGGGTGCGGGCCACGTCGGCGTGCTGACCCGCGCGCAGCGCCAGCAGGTAGGCCAGCAAGGTCGGCAGCAGCACGCTGCCGCCCTGCACGACGCCCTGCAACAGCATGGGCCAGCCGACCAGGCCCTCGCGCGCATGGCGCGGCGGGCGCTGCATCAGGCGCGGGTCTTCCGGCGCGCCCTCGAAGGCCAGCGAGCAGATCGGGTCGATCACCATCTCGGTCAGCACCACGTGGGCCGGCAGCATCAAGGGCGGCAGGCCCAGCAGCACCGGCAGCAGCGCCAGCCCGGCGATCGGCACGTGGATGGCGACGATGTAGCGCATCACCTTGCGCAGGTTGTCGAAGATGCGCCGGCCCATGCGCACGCCACCCACGATGCGGCTGAAGTCCTCGTCCAGCAGCACCAGGTCGGCCGCCTCGCGCGCCACGTCGGTGCCACGCGCGCCCATGGCAATGCCGACGTGCGCGGCCTTCAGCGCCGGCGCGTCGTTGACGCCGTCGCCGGTCATGGCGACGGTCTCGCCGTGGCTCTGCAGCGCCTCGACCAGGCGCAGCTTCTGCTCGGGCAGCACGCGCGCGAACACCCGCACGCGGCGCACCGCCTCGGCCAGCGCGGCGTCGTCGAGCGCGGCGATCTGCTCGCCCGTCAGCGCGCCGGCCGCCGTGTCGATGCCGGCCTGGCGCGCGATGGCCAGCGCGGTGGCGGCGTGGTCGCCGGTGATCATGGCCACCGCGATGCCGGCGCCGCGGGCCTGCGCCACGGCCGCCGGCACGCTGGCGCGCAGCGGGTCCTCGAAGCCCACCAGACCGAGAAAACGGAAGTCGTAGTCGTGTTGGTCGGTCGCCGGCGCTGCCCCGGCGGCGCTGCCCTCGGCCACCGCCAGCACGCGCAGACCGGCGTCGGCCAGCCGGCGCACCTGGGCCAGGATGTCGGCCGCCGACGTGGGCGGCAGGTGGCATAGCTCGATCACCGCCTCGGGCGCCCCCTTGGCGGCCACGCGGCGCTGGCCGCATTCGTCGAGCCAGGCCTGCGACATCGCCAGCAGCTCGGGTGTCAGCGCGTATTCCTGCTCCAGTCGCCAGTCGGGGTGCAGGTGCTCGGTGTCGTTCAGCGCCTGGTCGCCATGGGTCAGCAGGGCGCGGTCCATCGGGTCGGTACTGCCGCGGCGCGAGGCCAGCATGGCGTATTCCAGCAGCCGGTGCACCGGCTCCGGCAGCGGGGCCCCGGCTTGTGCGGTGACGTCGGCCTCTGGCGTGACCAGGCGGCGCAGCGCCATGCGGTTTTCGGTCAGCGTGCCGGTCTTGTCCACGCACAGCACGGTGACGGCGCCCAGGGCCTCGACCACGGCGGGGTGGCGCGCCAGCACCTGCATGCGGGCCAGCCGCCAGCTGCCCAGCGCCAGGAACACCGTCAGCGCCATCGGAAACTCCTCCGGCAGCATGGCCATGCCCAACGCGATGCCGGCCAGCAGGCCCTGCACCCAGTCGCCGCCGCGCAGCCCGTGCCACAGCACCAGCAGCCCGCTGCCGGCCAGCGCCAGCGTGCCGAACAGCCGCACCAGCTGGCGCAGGCTGCGCTGCAACGGCGTCGCGGCCGGCTCGATCGCCGCCAGCGACGCGCCGATGCGGCCCACCTGCGTGCCGCCGCCGGTGGCGCTGACCTCGGCCAGGCCGTGGCCGGTGGTCACCAGGGTGCCGGCATACACCTGCGGCAGGTCGTCGCCACCGGGCGGGCCGGCCGCGGCGGCGGCCAGCGCCGCGTCCGAGGGCCGCTTGCGCACCGGCACCGATTCGCCCGTCAGCAGGGACTCGTCCACCGTCAGCGACTGGGCCTGGCGCAGCACGGCGTCGGCGGCCACGCGCTCGCCCTCGCCCAGCACGATCCAGTCGCCCGGCACGATCTCGCGCGTGGCCACGCGGCGCACCTGGCCCGCGCGCAGCACGCGCGTGTGCGGCGTCGCCAGCTCGCGCAGGGCATCGAGCGCGCGCTCGCCGCGCCGCTGCTGAAAAATCACCAGGCCCACCGACAACAGCGCGAAGCCGCCCAGCAGCAGCCCCTCGCCCAGATCGCCCACCAGCAGGTAGATGGCCGCCGCCACCAGCAGCAGCAGGAACATCGGCTCGCGCGCCACCTCGCCCAGCGTGGCGGCCAGGCCGCGCCGCTCGCGGTCCTCGATGGCGTTGGGGCCGTGCGCGGCCAGGCGGTGGCGTGCTTCGTCCTCGCTCAGGCCGTGGGGGTGGGTGCCGTGCTGCATTGCTTGCGAGTATCTCAGCCGGCCCTGGCGATCCCGCAAAGCCGTGCAGAATCACGCCGATGGCGGACCCCCCGGAGCGACAACGCATCGACAAATGGCTGTGGGCCGCGCGTTTCTACAAGACGCGCGCCCTGGCCGTGCAGGAGATCGAGCGCGGCCGCGTGCAGGTGGCCGGCAGCGACGTCAAGCCCGCGCGCGAGCTCAAGGCCGGCGATGTGGTCACGCTGCGCCAGGGCCCGGTGCGGCGCGAGGTGGTGGTGCGCGCCCTGAGCGCCCAACGCGGCCCGGCGCCGGTGGCGCAGCAGCTGTACGCCGAAACGCCGGCCAGCATCGCCGCCCGCGAGCAGGCCGCCACCGCGCGCCGCCTGGCGCCCGAGCCGGCGCTGGCCCTTGCCCACGGCCGACCCACCAAGCGCGAGCGGCGCGCGCTGGACGAGCAGCGCCGCGCGGACTGGGATGCGCGCTGGTCGGTGCGGCTGGATGACTGAAGGCTGAACGTGCGGGTTGGCCCCGCCACGCCCAGAAAATCAGAGCCTTTTCGGCCTCTGGCGCTTGCTGGACAAGCGCGAGCAGCTATCTTTTTGATGGCGTGAGCCGCGCGGAGCTCGCCGGTTGGTCGTCGGTTGAAGCGTCCTGGTGCACCTGCGCAAAGGTCAGGATCACTTCGCGGATCAGCTTGCGCTGCGGGGCGGGCAGTTGCAGGAAGGCGTCGAAGGTTTCGCGCTCCAGGTAGCCGATGCCTTCGCTCCAGCGCTGGCGGTGGGCTGCCACCGACTGGCGCGCGCAGGACCACGGCCTGCAGCTGCGTCAGAACTACAACCGCGTGGCACCGCGCCTGGCCGCCCAGATCGGGCGCTACGCCCACGCCAGGCAGTTCAAGCGCATGAACAAGGCGGTGCGCACGCTGCGCACCCGCGTGGGCCGCGTGCACCGCGAGGTGGCCCGCCAGTTGCACCTGTTGCCCGAAGCGGCCCAGGCCAAGGTCCAGGAGCTGCTTGAGCGCACTGCTCGCATCCTGACCCAGGCACCCAAGGACAAGAGCAAGCTGTACGCCCTGCATGCGCCCGAGGTGGAGTGCATCAGCAAGGGCAAGGCCAGAACGCCCTACGAGTTTGGCGTCAAGGTCAGCATCGCCACCACGCTGAAGGAAGGCCTGGTGGTGGGCATGCGTTCCATGCCGGGCAACCCCCACGATGGCCATACCCTGGCCGAGACGCTGGAGCAGGTGGGCATCCTCACCGGCACCGACAGGCTGCCTGCCACGGCCATCGTGGACAAGGGCTATCGGGGTGTGGAGGTTGAAGGCGTGCGCATTCTGCGTTCGGGCCAGAAGCGCGGCATCACCAAGGCGCTCAAGGCGATGATCAAACGCAGGAGCGCCATCGAGCCAATGATCGGGCACATGAAGATGGACGGCAGGCTGGCCAGAAATCCGCTCAAGGGGCAACTTGGCGATGCCCTTCATGCGGTGATGTGCGGCGCGGGGCACAACCTGCGCCTGATCCTGGCCGCGCTGCGGCTTTATTGCGCTCGATTCGGGCTGGCCTTGCAGACGCTCATCGCCGCGCTGATTGCCGAGCAGGTCGATCACCGGCGTGTCTGCTGCTGAGAACGGAATTGTTCAGGGTGGACTACTGAACGGCGGTGGCGACCGCGCCCCAGGGTGCGGTCGCGCGCGCCTCAGCTCACAGCCACTTCTGCATCAGCAGCGCCTGGCCTTCGCGCGGGTCCAGCACGTAGGGCGCGAAGCCGAAGCGGTCGTAGCTGCGCAGCGCCCGGGTGTTGCCCGACAGCACTTCCAGCGTCAGCTTGCAGCAGCCCTGCTCGCGCGCATGGGCCTCGCACGCCGCCAGCAGCGCCTGACCGATGCCGCGACCGCGACTGTCGGCGCGCACCGCGAGGTCGTGCACGTTCAGCAGCGGGCGCGCCTTGAAGGTCGAATAGGCGAGAAAAGTGTTGGCCAGGCCCAGCGCCTGGCCGTCGCGCCAGGCGATGAAGCTGGCCGCCAGCGGGTGCGCCGCCAGGTCGTCGCACAGGCGCTGGCGCACCTCCTGGGCCAGCGGCGTGGCGCCGCCCAGCGGGTCGCGCGCATAGCCGTCCAGCAGTTCGATCAGCGGGGCGCGGTCGGCGGTGGCGCGGTAGTCGACGCGCCGGACGGTGAGTGGTGTCACGCTCGGGATGGGCTGGCGGAAGTCAGTGTCATGACGGAATGGGCGCCTGCATGCGCATGCTGTCGTTGGCGATTTCGACGTGATCCACCTTGCCCAGCAGGTCGGGAAAGCTATCAAACCCGTATTCCTCCCAGTCCCAGCGCGGCTTCACGTATTTGCCCACCACATCCAGATTCGCCCAGCCTTTGGAACTCTTGAACTTGCTGAAGGCTTCGTCCAGCAGCTTGATGAGATCGCCGAAGGGGACTTTCCGACAGTACATGCGATTGGCTTCGTCGGTGCGAAATTGCAGACCTCGCAAGTCGCGCAACATGCCGGACAGCTTGGCATAACCGTAGCTGCGCGAGTCGAAATCCGGCCGCGTTTCACTGATGACGTTGCCGATCTTGCCGACGAAGGCCCAGCCGGTGGCTTCGTCGGTGGCGTCCTTGATCGATTTGTATAACAGGCTTCTGGTCGCGGCGTCCATCTGCCTCGGCTTGGCGGCAGGCTTGGCGGTGCCTGGCTGGTTGATGGTCAGGGCAGTGGCTGACGCGGCGTCGGTGTCGTTCTTTGGTTTTTCGGCTTCACCGAGGTTTTCAATATAGAAGAACCTGTCGCAGGCTTGTCTGAATGCCTCGGGCGTTTTTTCTCTGCCGAAACCATAGACCACGCGCCCCGACGCTCGGATACGCGAGGCCAGCGGGGTGAAATCGCTGTCACTCGACACCAGGCAAAAGCCGTCGAAGTGGCCGCTGTAGAGCAGGTCCATCGCATCGATGATCAGCCCCATGTCGGTGGCGTCCTTGCCCTTCGTGTAGGCGAACTGCTGGATCGGTACCAGCGCGTGCTTGAGCAGGACGCTTCGCCAACCGTTGAGCGCGGGGCTGCTCCAGTCGCCGTAGATGCGCTTGACGCTGGCAATGCCGTATTTGGCGATCTCCTCCAGCAGATCCTGCGCGCACGTGGCCGTGGTGTTGTCGGCGTCGATCAGGACGGCCAGTTTGTCCGGTTTCAGGTTTTCGCTGGACATCGTCGCCATCCCTCAAGACGCCTGGACACTCAAGCCAGATCCTCGACCGGGATGCAGCTGCAGAACAGGTTGCGGTCGCCGTAGACGTTGTCCACCCGCCCGACCGGCGGCCAGTACTTGACGCTGCCCGGCGCCTGCTGCGCCAGCGCGGCGCCGACTTCGCGCGGGTAGGGGTGCGACCAGTCGCCCCGCAGCAGGCTGGCGGCGGTGTGCGGGGCATTCTTCAGCGGGTTGTCCTCGCGCGGCCAGGTGCCGGTCTCGACATGGCGGATTTCCTCGCGGATGGCGATCATGGCGTCGATGAAGCGGTCCAGCTCGGCCAGGTTCTCGCTTTCGGTGGGCTCCACCATCAGCGTGTTGGCGACCGGGAAGGACAGCGTCGGCGCGTGAAAGCCGTAGTCGGCCAGGCGCTTGGCCACGTCCTCGGCCATCACGCCGCTGCTGTCCTTGAAGCCGCGCAGGTCCAGGATGCATTCGTGGGCCACGTGGCCGTTGTCGCTGGCGTACAGCGTGGGGTAGTGGCCGGCCAGGCGGCGGCTGATGTAGTTGGCGCTCAGGATGGCGGTTTCGGTGGCGTGCGTCAGGCCCTGGGCGCCCATCATGCGGATGTACATCCACGAGATCGGCAGCACCGCCGCGTTGCCCAGCGGCGCGGCGCTGACGGCGCCCACCGTGCCGGCGCCCGGCAGGTAGGGCACCAGGTCCTGCACCACGCACACCGGGCCGACGCCGGGGCCGCCGCCGCCGTGCGGGATGCAGAAGGTCTTGTGCAGGTTCAGGTGGCTGACGTCGCCGCCGAACTCGCCCGGCGCGGCCAGGCCGACCATGGCGTTCAGGTTGGCGCCGTCCAGGTACACGCGGCCGCCGTGCTGGTGCACGATCTCGCACAGGCGCCGCACCTGGGTCTCGAACACGCCGTGCGTGCTGGGGTAGGTGATCATCACGCAGGCCAGGCGGGCCGAGTGCTTTTCGCACTGGGCCTGCAGGTCGGCCAGGTCGACGTTGCCGTTGTCGTCGCACTTGGTGACCACCACCTGCATGCCCACCATCATGGCGCTGGCCGGGTTGGTGCCGTGCGCGCTGGCCGGGATCAGGCAGATGTCGCGCTGGCCCTGGCCCTGCGCGGCGTGGTAGGCGCGGATGGCCAGCAGGCCGGCGTATTCGCCCTGGCTGCCGGCGTTGGGTTGCAGGCTGACGTCGGCGTAGCCGGTGATGGACGACAGCCAGCGGCGCAGCTGGCGATCGAGCTCGGCATAGCCCTGGCGCTGATCGGCCGGGGCGAACGGGTGGATGTGGGCGAACTCCGGCCAGGTGATGGGAATCATCTCGCTGGTGGCGTTGAGCTTCATGGTGCAGCTGCCCAGCGGGATCATGCTGCGGTCCAGCGCCAGGTCCTTGTCCGACAGCTGACGGATGTAGCGCAGCATGGCGGTTTCGGAATGGTGGGTGTTGAACACCGGGTGCGTCAGGTAGGCGCTGGTGCGGCGCAGCGCGGGCGGGATCAGATCGGGCGCGCTGCCTTCGAGCGCCGCGAAGTCGGGCAGCGCCTTGCCCTCGCCGGCGAAGATGCGCCACAGCAGCTCGACGTCGGCGCGGGTGCTGGTCTCGTCGAGCGACACGCACAGGTGGGTATCCCAGGCTTTTCGCAGGTTGGCGCCCATCTGGACAGCGCGAGCAGCTATTGAATCAGTAGCATCGCCGGTCTTCAGGCTGAGCGTGTCGAAGGCGCTGTCGTGGTGGCCGTGCGTGAAGCCGAGCTGCGCCAGGCCGGCTTTCAGGATGGCGGTCAGGCGCGCCGTGCGCTCGGCGATGCGTTTGAGCCCTTGCGGGCCGTGGTAGACCGCGTACATGCTGGCGATCACCGCCGGCAGCACCTGGGCGGTGCAGATGTTGCTGGTGGCCTTTTCGCGGCGGATGTGCTGCTCGCGCGTCTGCAGCGCGAGGCGATAGGCCGGGTTGCCGTGCGTGTCGACGCTGACGCCGACCAGCCGGCCGGGCATGGAGCGCTTGTAGTCGTCGCGGCAGGCCATGTAGGCCGCGTGCGGGCCGCCGGCGCCCATCGGCATGCCCAGGCGTTGCGTGCTGCCGACCACGATGTCGGCGCCCATCTCGCCCGGGGTCTTGAGCAAGGTGAGCGCCAGCAGGTCGGCCGCGAAGATGGCGGCCGCGCCCCGGGCGTGGATTTTGTCCGCCTCGCCGCTCCAGTCCATCAGCCAGCCGCTGCTGGCCGGGTACTGGATGAGGGCGGCGAAGTAGTCGTCGGCGGCGATGGCGGCGTCCCACTCGGCGGCCGAGCTGGCGAGCTTGACCGTCAGGCCCAGCGGCGCGGCGCGCGTGCGCAGCACCTCGATGGTCTGCGGGTGCGCGTCACCGAACACCACGATGGCGTTGCCCTTGGCCTTGACCGAGCGGCGCGCCAGCGTCATGGCCTCGGCGGCGGCGGTGGCTTCGTCGAGCATGGAGGCGTTGGCGATCGGCATGCCGGTGAGGTCGCACACCATGGTCTGGAAGTTGACCAGCGCCTCCATGCGGCCCTGGCTGATCTCGGCCTGGTACGGTGTGTAGGCGGTGTACCAGGCGGGGTTTTCCAGGATGTTGCGCAGGATCACGCCCGGCAGGTGGCAGCCGTAGTAGCCCTGGCCGATGAAGCTCTTCATCCGATGCTGGTTTCGGCTGGCCATGGCCTTCAGCTCGGCCAGCGCCTCGGCTTCGGTGCAGGCCGGCGGCAGGTCCATCGGCGCGCGGCGCGCGATGTCCGGCGGCAGGATCGAGTCGATCAGCGCCTGGCGCGAGGCCTCGCCGATGACCGACAGCATGTGCGCCTCCTCGGCCGGGCTGGGGCCGATGTGGCGGGCGATGAATTCACCGGGGTGTTCCAGTTCGGGCAGGGTGGAGTGGCTCATGGGGCAAGGGAATTTGCTTCAAAAAAAGAAGCTGCTCGCGCACGTCAGACAAGCGCGAGCAGCCGATCTGGCTTGCAATCGGGTCAGCCGGCGCTAAACGCCGTGTAGGCGGCCTCGTCCATCAGCGCCGCCACCTGCGCCGGCTCGGCGAGCCGAACCTTGAAGAACCAGCCGGCGCCCTGTGGGTCGCTGTTGGCCAGGCTCGGGTCATCGCGCAGGGCCTCGTTGACTTCCACCACCTCGCCGCTGACCGGCATGTAGACGTCGGCCGCGGCCTTGACGCTCTCGACCACGCCGGCCGTGTCCTTCTGTGCATAGCCGCGCCCGATCTCGGGCAGCTCGACGAACACCACGTCGCCCAGCGCGTCCTGCGCGTGGGTCGTGATGCCGACGGTGGCGATGTCGCCCTCGATCTTCAGCCATTCGTGGTCTTCGGTGTACTTGAGGCTCATGGGTGCTCCTGAAAAGTGAGTTGCTGGCGCAGGCCGCGCGGGCGCTGCGGCGGGTTTTGATCGAATCAACCGCGGTGGTACCGCGTCGGCACGAAGGGCGTGGCCACGACTTCCATCGGCACTGGCTTGCCGCGCACCATGGCGAACAGCTCGGTGCCCACGGGGGCGTAACCCGGCCGCACGTAGCCCATGGCGATGGGTTTGTCGAGCATCGGGCTGAGCAGGCCGCTGGTCACCTGGCCGATGGTCTGACCGTCCAGGTTCCGCAGCTCGGCCGGCTCGCGCACCGGCACGCGCTGCCTGGCCATCAGGGCCACGCGCTGGCGCTCCACCGGCTGCGTGCCGTCGAGCTGGGCCAGGACGCGCGCCGCGCCCGGAAAGCCGCCGGCCCGCGCGCCGCCGCCCTTGCGCACCTTCTGCATGGCCCAGTTCAGGCCGGCCTCCACCGGGGTGGTGGTGGTGTCGATGTCGTTGCCGTACAGGCACAGGCCGGCTTCCAGGCGCAGCGAATTGCGCGCGCCCAGGCCGATCGGCTGCACTTCGGGCTGCGCCAGCAGGGCGCGGGCGAAGGCCTCGGCGCGATCGCCGGGCAGCGAGATTTCAAAGCCGTCCTCGCCGGTGTAGCCGCTGCGCGTGATGTACAGCGGCGCGCCTTGCCACGCAAAGGCGCCGCCGGTCATGAACACCAGCGCGCCGACGCCCGGCACCAGACGCTCCAGCACCCGCGCCGCCTGCGGGCCCTGCAGGGCCAGCAGCGCCTGCTCGGGCATCGGTTCGACCCGGCAGCGGTCGCCGATGCGCGCCTGGATGTGGGCGATGTCGGCCTGCTTGCAGGCGCCGTTGACGATCAAGAACAGGTGGTCCCCGCGGTTGACGAACATCAGGTCGTCCAGGATGCTGCCTTCGTCCGACAGCAGCAGGCCGTAGCGCTGCCGGTCCACGCCCAGGCCCAGCACGTCGACCGGCATCAGCGTTTCCAGCGCGGCAGCGGCATCGGCGCCAACCAGCCGCAGCTGGCCCATGTGCGAGACGTCGAACAGGCCGGCGGCCTCGCGGGTGTGGCGGTGCTCGGCGATCAGCCCGCCCGCGTACTGCACGGGCATTTCGTAGCCGGCAAAGGGCACCAGGCGGGCGCCCAGTTCGGTGTGCAGGGCGTGCAGCGGGGTCTTGAGCAGGGGGGTGTCGGTGGACATGGGCGGGGCTCCTGGAATGCGTTGGGGGGCATCGGCCGGGCGCGCGCGCCCCGCCTGGAACCCTGCTGTCCTCTTTACCTGAGAGATTCGATCCGGCGCGCCGGTCTTGCCCCTTCGGTGGGCCGCCAGTGTGGGCGGCGGCCTCTCTCCAGCAGAATCATGTGTGCCAGTCCTTTTGCCTGAGCGTTCGGCCTTCGGCGGCGCCCGGACTGCGGGCGCTCTCTCCTGACCACGTGATTCTAGCGGTAGACCAGATCGCGCAGCGCCAGCGACAGCGCCGGCACGTAGGTGATCACCATCAGGCAAGCCAGCACCACGCCCACGAAGGGCACCAGGTGGCGGATGATCTTGTCCAGCGACACGCGCGCCACGGTGCAGGCCGCGAACAGGTTGACGCCGAAGGGCGGCGTGATCATGCCCAGCGCCAGGTTGACCACCATGATCAGTCCGAAGTGCACCGGGTCGATGCCGAAGCGCTGCGCCACCGGCGCCAGGATCGGCGCCAGCACGATGATGGCGGCGCTGGTCTCGATGAACATGCCGATGACGAACAGCGCCGCGTTCACGCCCAGCAGGAACATGGCGGGGTTCTTGAGCACCTCCTCCA
>MKTG01000050.1:10420-12420 GCA_001897615.1 Burkholderiales bacterium 68-10 | reverse complement strand
CGAGTGCGTACAGCACCGCCACGGCCGAGGCCTCGGTGGGCGTGAAGATGCCGCCGTAGATGCCACCCAGGATGATCACCGGCATCAGCAGCGCCCAGGCCGCCTGGCGCGTGGCGGCGAACAAGCCCAGGCGGCCATCGCCGTCGTTCTTGCCCCAGCCCTTCCACTTGCAGTAGAGCCAGACGAACAGCATCAGCGCGCCAGAAATCAGCAGGCCAGGGCCGAAGCCGGCGATGAACAGCTCACCGATCGAGACTTCGGCCGACACGCCGAACAGGATCATGGGGATCGAGGGCGGGATGATCACCCCCAGCTCGGCGCTGGTGGCCTGCAGCGCGGCCGCCCAGGTGGTGGGGTAGCCGTGCTTGATGAGCGCCGGGATCAGGATGGCGCCAATGGCAAAGGTCGTGGCCACCGACGAGCCCGAGACGGCGGCGAAGATCATGCAGGTCAGCACGCAGGTCATGGGCAGGCCGCCCTGCACGCCGCCCACCAGGCTCTTGGCAAATTCGACCAGACGACGCGAGATGCCGCCGGTTTCCATCAGGTTGCCGGCCAGGATGAAGAACGGGATGGCCGCCAGCGGAAACTTGTTGATGGCGTTGAACATCTCCTTGGCGGAGATCAGCATGTGGGCGTTGCTGGCCTGGATGCCGACGATCGAGGCCAGCCCGATCGACACCGCGACCGAGACGCTGAGCGCAAAGCCCAGCACCATGGTGATCAGCATGGCGGAAGTCATTGCGCGGTCTCCAGTTCCATGCGGCGTGGGTCCAGATAGTTGGCGACGATGCCCAGCAGCGAGAACGTCGCCCCCACCGGCAGCGCGATGTATGCCCAGAACATCGACAGCGATTCCAGCCCGGCCATGGTCTGCACCCGGCCGCGCACGGCGTAGTCCCAGCCCCACCACAGCACGATCAGCATCAGCGTCAGCGCCGCCAGCGCCACCACGAGATC
This sequence comes from Burkholderiales bacterium 68-10, assembly GCA_001897615.1. GTDB lineage: Bacteria > Pseudomonadota > Gammaproteobacteria > Burkholderiales > Burkholderiaceae_C > Ottowia. Next base: position 11,460 of record MKTG01000050.1, on the reverse strand, counting down.
AAGCACCCGCTTGGCGCCGGTGGGCACGGCGCGGTAGAGCGCGTCCACGCTCACCATGGCGCCCTGGCGGAAGGCCATGGGGATGCCGAGGAACACCATCCAGATGAGCGGGAAGCGGATCAGCACCTCGCTCCATTCGGCTGGTTGCTCCAGCACGAAGCGGGTGAAGATCTGGAACACCCCCAGCGCCGCGGCAACGGCCAGCATCAGGCAGGCCAGCATCATGGCGATGCGGGTGGTCCAGCTTTCCAGTACGAGGATGAACGCTTTCATGGTGCGTGCACTCAAATAAAAGCGCCCGTCTGCGTTGTGCAGCGGGCGCCGGATGCTATCAAATCAATAACGTGGGAGCGGACGATCCGGTCGATCGCCGCCGGTTCACTTGTAGTCGCGGATGCGGTCGAGGTTGGCCTTGCCGAAGTCCTTCTCGAACTGGGCGTTGACCGGCGCCAGGGCGGAAACGAACTTGGCCTTGTCGATGGTGTCGATCACCGTCATGCCCTTGGCGCGCAGGTCGGCCACGCCCTTGGCATCGTCCTCGTCCACGCGCGCGCGGTTGGCCTTGGTGCCTTCCCTGGCGGCGTCGATGAAGGCCTGCTTGTCGGCGGCGCTGAGCTTGTCGAAGGCGCCCTTGTTCATCACGAAGATGGCCGGCGAATACACGTGACCAGTCAGCGTCAGGTGCTTTTGCACCTGGTCGAACTTAGCCGAGATGATGACCGACAGCGGGTTTTCCTGACCGTCCACCGTGCCCTGCTGCAGCGCGGTGAACACCTCGGGGAAGGCCATCGGCGTGGTGATGATGCCGAAGCCCTTGTAGGCCGCCACGTGCACCGGGTTCTCCATGGTGCGCATCTTCAGGCCCTTCAGGTCCTCCGGCGCCTTGACGTCGCGCTTGCTGTTGGTCATGTGGCGGAAGCCGTTCTCGGCCCAGGCCAGCGCCTTGAAGCCCTTGGGCTCGAACTTGGCCAGCAACTCCTGGCCGATCGGACCGTCCAGCACGCCGCGCGCGTGGGCCTTGTCGCGGAACAGGAAGGGCA
>MKTG01000050.1:0-10366 GCA_001897615.1 Burkholderiales bacterium 68-10 | reverse complement strand
TGCCCAGCTGTACCGCCTCGATCGACTCGCGCTCGCCGCCCAGGGCACCGTTGTAGAACGTCTGGACCTTGTAGCGGCCGCCGGTGCGCTTTTCGACTTCCTTGGCGAAGGTGTCGATGGCGATGCCCTGGTGCGAGTTCTGCGCCACCGAGATGCTGATCTTCATGGTGGTCTGCGCCTGCGCGCCAGCCATCAGGCCCAGTGCCAGGCCCAGGCCGAGGGCGAGTTGATGCAATTTCATGGAACGACTCCTGTAGATGAAAAATGCCAATCGGCGCGCCGCACGGGCGCTGCAACGGTCGGCCATTATGGCTGTGCCGGCACCGCCGGCGGCACCGGGTTTTCGCGCAGGTACGCACGGATGATGTCGTCATAGCTGGCATCGGCATGCAGGCCCAGCCGCGCGGCCCGGCGCGCGTTCATGCCGGCCGGCCAGGCGCCGACGATGCGCGCGATGCTGGCGTCGGGCACCCAGTCCACGCGCGCGGCCACCTCGGGACCGGCCACGCGCGCCAGCGCCGCCACCATTTCGCCCGCGGTGGTGGACAGCGCCGGCAGGTTGAGCGCGCTGCGCGGGCCCCAGTCGGCATCGCTCGCCTCCAGTGCGCGAATCAGCCCTTCGATGGTGCGCGCCGGCGAGGACAGGGCAACCTTGGTGTCGGGCGGCACCGGGCAGGTGGCGCGTTCACCGGCCAGCGGCTCGCGCACGATGCCCGACAGGAAGCTGGACGCCGCCGCATTGGGCCGGCCCGGCCGCACGCTCACCGTCATCAGGCGCACGTTGCGCCCGCGCACGAAGCCCTTGCGCGTGCCATCGGCCACCAGCAGTTCGCACATGAACTTCTGCGTGCCGTAGCTGTTCTGCGGCGTGGGCAAGGTGTCGTCCTCGATGATGGGCGGCATCGGCTGCTCGGGCGTGTGGCCGAACACCGCCAGCGAGGACGAGAACACGAACACCGGCCGTGTGCCCAATGCCCGGCAGGCCAGCAGCAGCGCGCGCGTGGCGTCCAGGTTGGCACGCAGGCCGAGGTCGAAGTCGGCCTCGCACTCGCCGCTGACGGCTGCCGCCAGGTGCACCACGGCATCGGCATCGGGCGGCATGGCGCGCGCGTGGCCGCTGGTATCGGGCACCAGCAGCTCATCCAGATCGCCTGTCACCACGTGCACCCGTGGGTCCTGCGCCAGTGCCGCCGGTGGCGCGATGCGATCGACCAGGGTGAGCCGGGTGAGGGGGCGGGGGGCGTCGCCCGCCAGGGCCAGCGTGGCGCGCGCCAGCAGCGCGCGGGCCAGCCGAACCCCCAGAAAGCCGGCGCCGCCGGTGATCACGATATGCATGTGCGTCTCCTTAGTGCGGGCACGGATGCGCCACTATTCCGAGCAATTGCCGATGATAGGCGTCCGTGACATGCCACGATAGCGGGGTTTGGGGCCAGAATTCCAACTGTCGTCCGGGCATCATTTTTTTGCCGCGGCGGAAAGGACCTGCACATGAATGAGCGAACCGTCGGGGTGATCGGCCTGGGCGCCATGGGCCTGGGCATCGCCCGTACCTTGCGCCAGCGCGGCTACCGGGTGCACGTCTGCGATGCGCGCGACGGCGTGGCGACGGCCTTTGCTGCCGAAGGCGGCGTGGCCTGTGCCTCACCGGCCGAAGTGGCGGCCCAGGCGCGCGTGGTGGTGTCGGTGGTGGTCAATGCCGTGCAGACCGAACAGGTGCTGTTCGGCCCCCATGGCGCCGCCGCCGCGATGTCGCCCGGCAGCGTGTTCGTGATGTGCTCCACCGTTGACCCGAACTGGTCGATCGCGCTGGAGGCGCGGCTGGCGCGGCAGGGCATCCTGTACGTCGATGCACCGATTTCCGGCGGCGCGGTGCGCGCCGCCAGCGGCGAGATGACCATGATGACCGCCGCCACGCCGACCGCCTATGCCGCCGCCGGCGAGGTGCTGGAGGCCATGGCCGGCAAGGTGTATCGCCTGGGTGACCGCGCAGGGGCGGGCAGCCAGGTGAAGATCATCAACCAGCTGCTGGCCGGCGTGCACATTGCCGCCGCCGCCGAGGCCATGGCGCTGGGCCTGCGCGAGGGCGTCGATCCGGCGGCGCTGTACGAGGTCATCACCCACAGCGCCGGCAACAGCTGGATGTTCGAGAATCGCATGGCCCACGTGCTGGCGGGCGACTACACGCCGCTGTCGGCGGTCGACATCTTCGTCAAGGACCTGGGCCTGGTGCTGGACACGGCGCGCGCCAGCAAGTTTCCGCTGCCGCTGGCGGCCACCGCGCACCAGATGTTCATGCAGGCGTCCAGCGCCGGCCACGCGCAGGAGGACGACAGCGCGGTGATCAAGATCTTCCCGGGCATCCGCCTGCCGGCACCGGCCGGCAAGGAGGGCGCATGAGCCGCGCCATCCTGCTGGGCGGCATCGCCGACGACTTCACCGGCGCCACCGATCTGGCCAACAACCTGGTGCGCGCCGGCATGCGCGTGGTGCAGACCATCGGCGTGCCCGATGCCGCGCGGGCGGCCGACGCCGATGCCGTGGTGGTGGCCCTGAAGTCACGCACCATCCCGGCGAACGAGGCGGTCGCGCAGTCGCTGGCGGCGCTTGACTGGCTGCGCGCGCAGGGCGCGCGGCAGATCTACTTCAAGTACTGCTCCACCTTCGACAGCACGCCGGCCGGCAACATCGGGCCGGTGACCGAAGCCCTGATGCAGGCGCTGGGCTGCGACTTCACCATCGCCACGCCGGCTTTCCCGGACAACGGTCGCACCGTGTTCAAGGGTTACCTGTTCGTCGGCGATGTGCTGCTGAACGAAAGCGGCATGCGCCAGCACCCGCTGACGCCGATGACCGATGCCAACCTGGTGCGGGTGCTGCAGGCGCAGACGCGCCGCCGCGTCGGCCTGATCGACCACCGCAGCGTCGCCGCGGGTGCCGATGCCGCACGCGCACGCATGGCGGCGCTGCGCGCCGAAGGCGTGGGCATCGCCATCGTCGATGCCGTCTCCAACGAGGACCTGTGGCGCCTGGGTCCGGCGCTGGCCGACCTGCCGTTGGTCACGGCCGGCTCGGGCGTTGCCATCGCGCTGCCGGCCAACTTTGGCTTGGCGCCGACCAGCCAGGCGGCCGCCCTGCCGGCCGCGTCGGGCTGGCAGGCGGTGGTGTCCGGCAGTTGCTCGCAGGCCACCAACGCCCAGGTGGCGCACTTCATCGCCCGCGGCCACGCGGCGCTGGCGCTCGATCCGCTGCGCATCGCCGTGGGCGAGGACGTGGCGGGCCAGGCGCTCGATTGGGCGCGGGGCCGGCTGGCCGACGGCGCGCCGGTGCTGGTCTATTCGACGGCCGAACCCGCCGCCGTCCAGACCATCCAGGACCGGCTGGGCGTGGCGCAGGCCGGGGCGCTGGTGGAGCAGACGGTGGCGGCGATCGCCCGCGGCCTGGTGGGGCAGGGCGTACGCCAGCTGGTGGTGGCCGGCGGCGAAACCTCGGGGGCTTGCGTGCAGGCGCTGGGCATCGCGCAGCTGCGCATCGGCGCCCAGATCGACCCCGGCGTGCCGTGGTGCCACGCCTTGTCCCCGGCGGCGCCGCAGGGCCTGCACCTCACGCTCAAGTCGGGCAACTTCGGGGGCGAGGATTTCTTCACCCGGGCGTTCGAGGTGCTGTCGGCATGAACGGCGACTTCATGGACGAAGCCGAGGCACGCGCGGAGATCGTGCGCGTCGGCCACTCCCTGTTCGAGCGTGGCTACGTGCATGCCACGGCCGGCAACATCAGTGTGCGATTGGCCGACGGCTACCTGATCACCCCGACCGATGCCTGTCTTGGAACGCTGCAGGCCGATCGCCTGGCGCGGCTCGACGCCCAGGGACGACAGACCGGCGGCGACCGCGCCAGCAAGACCATCGTGCTGCACCGGCGCATCTACGAGGCCAGCGCCGGCACGGGCGCGCCGGCCGGCTGCATCATCCACACGCACAGCACGCACCTGGTCGCCTGTTCGCTGCGCACCGAGCCGGGCCAGGCGCTGCTGCTGCCGCCCATCACGCCGTACTTCGTGATGAAGGTGGGACGGGTGCCGCACATCGCCTACCAGCGCCCCGGCGCGCCCGAGGCGGCCGAGGCGGTGGCAACGGCGATCGCCGACCACGCGCGCGCTGGCCACCCGATCCGTGCCGTGATGCTGGCGCGGCTGGGGCCCAACGTGTGGCACGACACGCCCGCCGCCGCCATGGCCACGCTGGAAGAGCTGGAGGAGACCGCACGACTCTGGCTGCTGGCACCGTGCGCGCCACTGACCGAAGCGCAGATCGACGAGCTGCGTCGCACCTTCAACGCCAACTGGTAAGGACCCACCCATGCCCCGCTTTGCCGCCAACCTGTCCATGCTCTACAGCGAACTGGACTTCACCGATCGCTTTGCCGCTGCCGCGCGCGACGGCTTCCAGGCGGTGGAATACCTGTTTCCCTACGCCTGGCCGGCGCCGCAGCTGGCTGGGCTGCTGCGCCAGCACGGGCTACGGCAGGTGCTGTTCAACGCACCGCCGGGCGACTGGGACGCCGGTGAGCGCGGGCTGGCCTGCATCCCGGGCCGCGAGGGCGAGTTTCGTGAGGGCTTGGCGCAGGCCATCGCCTATGCCAAGGCGCTGGAGTGCCCGCGCATCCATGTCATGGCAGGGCTGATGCCGAAGGGCGTTGATGCGGACACGCTGCGCGCCACCTACGTGGCCAACCTGAACGGTGCCGCCGATCTGGCGGCGCCGCACGGCATTGACATCCTGATCGAGCCGATCAACCCGCGCGACATGCCGGGTTTCTTTCTCAACCGCCAGGACCAGGCGCATGCGCTGCTGGACGAGATCGACCGGCCGAACGTGAAGGTGCAGATGGACCTCTACCACTGCCAGATCGTCGAGGGCGACCTGGCCATGAAGATCCGCCGCTACCTGCCCACCGGCGGTGTCGGCCACATCCAGATCGCCGGCGTGCCTGAGCGCCACGAGCCCGACGTGGGCGAGATCCACCACCCCTACCTGTTCGAGCTGCTGGACCGGCTGGGCTATGAGGGCTGGATCGGCTGCGAATACCGGCCGGCCCGTGGCGCGGTGCCCGGGGGCACCCGCGACGGCCTGGGCTGGATGCGGCCGTACCTGACGCCGTAAAGGGATCAGCCCAGCAGCAGCGCGTCGTCGGACAGTTTTTCGCCGCGCACCTTCTCGAACATGTGCAGCAGGTCGGGCACGTCCATCCGTGCGCGCTGCTCGCCCGAGACGTCGAGCACCACCTGGCCCTGGTGCAGCATCACGGTGCGCTGGCCCACGTCCAGCGCCTGGCGCATGCTGTGGGTCACCATCATGGTGGTGAGCTGGTTGTCGGCCACGATGCGGCTGGTCAGCCGCAGCACGAAGTCGGCGGTGCGCGGGTCGAGCGCGGCAGTGTGTTCGTCCAGCAGCAGGATGCGCGAGGGTTGCAGCGCGGCCATCAGCAGGCTGACGGCCTGGCGCTGACCACCCGACAGCAGGCCGATGCGGTCGCTCAGGCGGTTTTCCAGCCCGAGACCCAGTGTGGCCAGGCGTTCGCGGAACATGTCACGCTCGGCCGGCTTGACGGCGCGACGCAGGCCGCGGCGCAGACCGCGCTGCTGGGCCAGGGCCATGTTTTCCTCGATCGTCAGGTCTTCGCAGGTGCCCGCCATCGGGTCCTGAAACACGCGTGCCACGCGCTGGGCGCGCGCCCATACGGGCTGGTTCGTGACATCCAGGCCGTCAATGGCGATGCGACCGCGGTCCACCATCTGGTCGCCCGAGATGGCGTTCAGAAACGTCGACTTGCCGGCACCGTTGGAACCGATCACGGTGACGAACTGGCCGGCCGCGATGTCCAGCGACATGCCGCGCAGCGCGCGTGTCTCGATCGGCGTGCCAGGATTGAAGGTGAGGTGAAGGTCCTGTGCGCTCAGCATCTTGGCTCCCTGGTCAGCGACCGCGCGCGGCCAGCTTGCGCCTGAGTTGCGGAATCACCAGCGCGATGGTGACCAGCACGGCGGTGACCAGGTTCAGGTCCTGCGCCTTCAGGCCGATGAAGTCGCTGTTGAGCGCCAGCGCGATGAAGAAGCGGTACACGATGGCGCCCAGGATCACCGCCAGCGTGGCCCACACCAGACGGCGCGAGGGCAGGATGCTCTCGCCCACGATGACGGCCGCCAACCCGATGACGATGGTGCCGATGCCCATGGAGATGTCGGAGCCGCCCTGGGTCTGCGCGAACAGCGCGCCGGCCAACCCGACCAGGCCGTTGGAGATGGCCATGCCCAGCAGCACCATGGCACCGGTGTGGATGCCCTGCGCCCGCGCCATGCGCGCGTTCGAGCCGGTGGCGCGGATGGCCAGGCCGCGCTCGGTGGAAAAGAACCAGTCCATGGCCAGCTTGGCGGCCATCACGATCAGCAGCAGCAACAGCGGTCGCCACCAATAGTCGTCCAGGCCGGCCGGCTGCAGCATGTTGAAGACCGTGGGGTCGTTGATCAGCGGGACGTTGGGGCCGCCCATGATGCGCAGGTTGACCGAATAGAGCGCGATCATCATCAGGATCGAGGCCAGCAGGTCCATGATCTTCAGGCGTACATTCAGCCAGCCGGTGATCAGGCCGGCGACCGCCCCCGCCAGCGTGGCGGCCAGCGTGGCCACGAAGGGGCTGTAGCCGCCGGCGATCAGCACCGCGCACACCGCGCCGCCCAGCGGAAAGCTGCCGTCCACCGTGAGGTCGGGAAAGCGCAGCAGGCGAAACGAGATCAGAACCCCCAGCGCCACCAGGCTGAAGATCAGGCCGATTTCAAGGGCACCCAGCAGGGAAAAGAGCGACATGGGTCAGCGGCGTGGAACAAAAACAAAGCAGGAGCCATGGGGGACATGGCTCCTGCAGGGCACACGATCGGGACGACAGGTGCCGCGGCGCAACGACTTATTGCACCACCTGGGCCGCCGACTTGATCAGCGCGTCGGACAGCTTGACGCCCTGCTTCTCGGCCGCGGTCGGGTTGACGAACAGTTCGAGCTTGGTGCTGGTCTCGGGCTTGATGTCGCCGGGCTTTTCGCCCTTCAGGATGCGCGCGACCATGCGCCCGGTCTGCTCGCCCAGGTCGCGGTAGTTGATGCCCAGCGCCGCGATGGCGCCGCGCTTGACGCTGTCGGTGTCCGAGGCCACCAGCGGCAGCTTGGCGTCCTGGCCGACTTTCACCAGCGCCTCGTAGGCCGACACCACGTTGTTGTCGGTGTTGGTGTAGATCACGTCGACCTTGCCCACCAGGCTGCGCGCGGCGCTGCTCACGTCCACCGAGCGCGGAGCGGAGGCTTCCACCAGCGTCATGCCCTGCTTGGGCAACAGTTCCTGCAGCTGCTTGACGACCACCACCGAATTGGCTTCGCCCGGGTTGTAGACCATGCCCACGCGCTTGGCGTTCGGCACCACCTGCTTGATCAGGTCGATCTGCTTGTCCAGCGCCAGCAGGTCGGACACGCCGGTGACGTTGCCCTTGGAGGCCTCCCAGCTGGGCACCAGCTTGGCGGCCACCGGGTCGGTGACGGCCGAGAACACCACCGGCACGCTCTTGGTGGCGGCCACCACCGCCTGCGCCGAGGGCGTGGCGATGGCGACGATGGCGTCGGGCTTGTCGCCGATGAACTTGCGCGCGATCTGGGCCGCCGTGCCGGTGTTGCCCTGGGCGCTCTGATACTGCCACTTGAGGTTTTTGCCGACTTCGAAGCCGGCGGCCTTGAGTGCCGTCTGCACGCCGTCGCGCACCGAATCGAGCGCCGGGTGTTCCACGATGGCGGTTACCGCCACGGACTTTTCCTGCGCGCTGGCCGGCGCCATGGCCGTCAAGGCCAGCGCCAGGGCGCCCAATGACATCCACGGCAATTTGTTCATCTGCATGGCGATTTGTCCTTCTTGAATGCGGGGTTGCTGAAAAGGGGACGGCGCGCCATGTGCTCGCGGCGCGCGCCGGAGCACCAAGTCTACCCAGTGCCCGAAGATCGTGCGGTTTTGCAGCGAAAAAGCCCGCCAGCGCTTTACTGGCGAGCGCCGGCAGCTATCGTTTTTACATGCCCGAATAGTTCGGGCCGCCGCCACCCTCGGGCGTGACCCAGACGATGTTCTGCGTCGGGTCCTTGATGTCGCAGGTCTTGCAATGCACGCAGTTCTGCGCGTTGATCTGCAGGCGCTGGGCGTTGCCGCCGCTGGCCTCGTCGGGCACGAACTCGTACACCCCGGCCGGGCAGTAGCGGCCCTCGGGGCCGGCGAACCGGGCCAGGTTGACATTGACCGGCACGCTCGGGTCCTTGAGCGTCAGGTGCGCGGGCTGGTTTTCCTCGTGGTTGGTGTTGCTGATGAACACGCTGGACAGGCGGTCGAAGGTCAGCTGGCCATCGGGCTTGGGGTAGTCGATGGGCGGACACTCGGCGGCGGCCCGCAGCTGCACGTGGTCCGGCTCGGGGCGGTGCAGCGTCCACGGCGCGTGGCCGCGCAGCACGTACTGCTCGAAGCCGTTCATCAGCGTGCCCACCGTCAGGCCCTTCTTGAACCAGTTCTTGAAGTTGCGGTCCTTGCTCAGCTCGGCCGCCAGCCAGCTGTTGTCGAAGGCCTCGGGGTAGGCCGTCAGCTCGTCGTGCTGGCGACCGGCCAGCACGGCATCCGCGGCGGCCTGGCCGGCCAGCGAGCCGGTCTTGATGGCGGCGTGGCTGCCCTTGATGCGACTGACGTTCAGGTAGCCGGCGTCGCAGCCCACCAGCGCGCCGCCGGGGAAGATGGTCTTGGGCAGGGCCAGCACGCCGCCGGCCGTGATGGCGCGCGCGCCGTAGGACAGGCGCTTGGCGTTGACCTTGCCGCTGTCGTCGGTGAAGTACCATTTGACGCGCGGGTGCGTCTTCCAGCGCTGGAACTCCTCGAACGGGCTCAGGTGCGGGTTGCGGTAGTTCAGGCCCACCACGTAGCCGCAATAGACCTTGTTGTCCTCGGCGTGGTAGAGGAAGGCGCCGCCGTAGGTCTGCTCGTCCATCGGCCAGCCAGCGGTGTGCATGACGAAGCCGGGCGTGTGGCGGCTGGGATCGATCTCCCACAGCTCCTTGATGCCGATGGCGTAGCTCTGCGGATCGCTCTGCGCGTCCAGCCGATAGCGCGCGATCAGCTGCTTGCCCAGGTGGCCGCGCGAGCCCTCGGCAAAGAGCGTGTACTTGGCCAGCAGCTCCATGCCGAGCTGGAAGTTCTCGGTCGGCTCGCCATCCTTGCCGATCCCCATGTTGCCGGTGGCCACGCCCCTGACGCTGCCATCCTCGTTGTACAGCACCTCGGCGGCGGCAAAGCCGGGGAAGATCTCCACGCCCAGGCCTTCGGCCTGCTCGGCCAGCCAGCGCACCACGTTGCCCAGGCTGACGATGTAGTTGCCGTGGTTGTTGGCGAACGGCGGCAGGAAGGCGCCCGGCACACGCGCGCCGCCGGATTCGCTCAGGAACACGTAGGCGTCGTCGGTCACCGGCTGGTGCAGCGGCGCGCCCTTTTCCTTCCAGTCGGGGATCAGCTCGGTCAGCGCCTTCGGGTCCATCACCGCGCCGGACAGGATGTGCGCGCCCGGCTCCGAGCCTTTTTCCAGCACCACCACCGACACGTCCTGGCCTTTTTCGGCGGCGCGCTGCTTGATGCGGATGGCGGCCGACAGGCCGGCCGGCCCGGCGCCGACGATGACCACGTCGTATTCCATGGCTTCGCGCGGGCCGTACTGCTGGATGATCTGCTCGGGGGTCATGGGGACTTCCTCGTGGGGTTTGAAATAATGGGCGGCATGGTCGGCGCGCGCCCCACACCGGGCCTGTCGGCTGTGCGACCGATTTTATGCAGCGCCGCGCGCCCCATCGGCGACGGCCTGTCCCCGGCGTTCCTTGCCCATCCTGATTCGGAGTCTTCCCATGAGCTACAGCATTGATTTGTCCGGCCGCGTGGCCCTGGTCACCGGCGCCTCGGGCGGCCTGGGGGCGCAGTTCGCGCGCATGCTGGCGGCGGCCGGCGCCGGCGTGGTGCTGGCCAGCCGGCGGGTGGAAAAGCTCAAGGACCTGCGCGCGCGCATCGAGGGCGACGGCGGCGACGCCCACGTGGTCGAGTGCGACGTCACCGACCTGGCCTCCATCAAGGCCGCCGTGGCCCACGCCGAGACCGAGATGGGCTCGATCGACATCCTGGTCAACAACTCGGGCGTGTCCACCACTCAGCGCATCCAGGACGTGACGGAGCAGGATTACGACTTCGTCTTCGGCACCAACGCGCGCGGTGCCTTCTTCATGGCGCAGGAGGTCGGCAAGCGCATGCTGGCGCGTGCCCG
>MKTG01000049.1:5861-6459 GCA_001897615.1 Burkholderiales bacterium 68-10 | reverse complement strand
GGCCGGATTCGATCCGCGGGGCCGGCGTGCATTGGCTGGATCACACCTTGTTGATGTGCGAGATGAACCCCGAGGCTGGCGTCAACACGGTGGCCGACAACACGCGCTTCATGGAGGAGGTGTTGGATTTCTGGCTCACCGAGCACGTGCTGGTGGGGCCGGACAAGAACATCCAGGCGGCGACCTGGATGGCCTGCTCCACCACGCCGCACGACATCGCGTTTGTCGGCGGCCCGCGCAGTGGCTTGCATCACATCGCCTTCTTCCTGGATTCCTGGCACGACGTGCTGAAGGCCGCCGACGTGATGGCGAAGAACAAGGTGCGCATCGACGTCGCGCCGACGCGCCACGGCATCACGCGCGGCGAGACCATCTACTTCTTCGATCCGAGCGGCAACCGCAACGAGACCTTCGCCGGGCTGGGCTATCTGGCGCAGCGCGACCGGCCGGTGACGGTGTGGTCCGAGGACCGCCTAGGCAGCGGCATCTTCTATCACACCGGCGACCTGGTCGCCTCGTTCACCGAGGTCTACACCTGATGTCTGCCGGCATGCAGCAGGCGGTGTCGTCGTGCAGCGTGTTGCAGCGCTGCATCGAC
>MKTG01000049.1:438-5844 GCA_001897615.1 Burkholderiales bacterium 68-10 | reverse complement strand
GGTGCGCGTCAACGTGGCGGTGGTCGACCCCGCCGGCGTGCTGGCGGCCTTCCTGCGCATGCCCGGTGCACCGTTGCATTCGGTGGATATCGCCATCGACAAGGCCTACACCGCCGCGAGTTTCGGCCTGCCCACCGCGCGCTGGCCGCAGGCGCTGGCCGAACATTCCGCCGCGGTACGCGAGGGCATCGTGCTGCGGCCGCGCTTCGTCGCCTTCGGCGGTGGTCTGCCGGTGCTCGAGGACGGCCAGCGCATCGGCGGCATCGGCGTCTCCGGCGGCAGCGAGGCGCAAGACGAGGCGATCGCGCATGCGGGCCTGGACGCCCTCCCTGTGAATCTCCCGAAAGTTCGAACGAAGAAGAACGCGCCATGAAGCAATTCCAGAATTTCATCGACGGCGGCTGGGTCTCCACGCAGCGCCAGTTCGAGAACCGCAACCCGGTCGACAACCGCGTGATCGGCCAGGTCCACGAAGCCGGCCGGGCCGAGGTGGACCAGGCGGTGCGCGCGGCGCGCGCCGCGCTGCACGGGCCGTGGGGCGCGCTGAAGCTGACCGAGCGGGTCGAACTGCTGTACGCGGTGGCCGACGAGATCAACCGCCGCTTTGACGATTTCCTCGATGCGGAGGTCGCCGATACCGGCAAGCCGCGCGCCATGGCCAGTCACATCGACATCCCGCGCGGCGCGGCCAACTTCAAGATCTTCGCCGACGTCATCAAGAACGTGCCGACCGAAGCGTTCGAGATGGCCACGCCCGACGGCGCCGCCGCGCTGAACTACGCGGTGCGCAAGCCGCGCGGCGTGATCGCGGTGGTCTGCCCGTGGAACCTGCCGCTGCTGCTGATGACCTGGAAGGTCGGCCCGGCGCTGGCCTGCGGCAATACCGTGGTGGTCAAGCCGTCCGAGGAAACGCCGGCCACGGCGACCCTGCTCGGCGAGGTGATGAATGCGGTCGGCGTGCCGAAGGGCGTCTACAACGTCGTGCATGGCCTGGGCCCGGATTCGGCGGGCGAGTTCCTGACCACGCACCGCGGCGTCGACGCCATCACCTTCACCGGCGAGACGCGCACCGGCGAGGCGATCATGGCCGCGGCGTCGAAGGGTGTGCGCCCGGTGTCGTTCGAGCTGGGCGGCAAGAACGCCGGCATCGTGTTCGCCGACGCGGATTTCGACGCGGCGGTGGACGGCATCGCGCGCGCCGCCTTCGTCAACTGCGGCCAGGTCTGCCTGGGTACCGAGCGCGTCTACGTCGAGCGCCCGATCTTCGACAGGTTCGTCGCCGCGCTGAAGCAGAAAGCCGAGGCGACGAAACCCGGCCTGCCCGACGACAGGGCCACCGGCATCGGCCCGCTGATCTCGAAGGAGCACCAGCAGAAGGTGCTGAGCTACTACGCCAAGGCCAAGGCCGACGGCGCGACCATCGTCACTGGCGGCGGCGTGCCGAAGATGCCGGCTGCGCTGCAGGAGGGCTCGTGGATCGAGCCGACGATATGGACCGGCCTGCCCGAGACCTCGGCGGTAGTGCGCGAGGAGATCTTCGGCCCGTGCTGCCACATCGCACCGTTCGACAGCGAGGACGAGGCCGTCGCGCTCGCCAACGACACGCCGTACGGCCTGTGCACCACGGTGTGGACCGGGAATCTCGGTCGTGCGCATCGCGTCGCCGGCCAGATCGACGTCGGCATCACCTGGATCAACAGCTGGTTCCTACGCGACCTGCGCACGCCGTTCGGCGGAAGCAAGCAGAGCGGCATCGGCCGTGAAGGCGGCGTGCACTCGCTGGAGTTCTACACCGAGCTGCGCAACGTCTGCATCAAGTACGCCTGAGCGGCCATCGAGGAACGGGACATGGACACGAACAGCAATCCGGAAATCAGCCAGAACATCGTCGCCGCGGGCATCCGCACAAATTACCACGACCTCAACAGTGGCGCCGCGGGCGTGCCGCTGCTGCTGATCCACGGTTCCGGCCCCGGCGTCAGCGCCTTCGCGAACTGGCGGCCGGTGATGCCGACGTTTGCGCAGAAGCGTCGCGTGGTCGCGCCGGACATGGTCGGCTTCGGCTTCACCGATCGTCCCGCCGGCTACCACTACACGATGGAGAACTGGGTCACCCACGCGATCGGCGTGATGGACGCGCTGAAGCTGCCGCAGGTCGATCTGGTCGGCAATTCCTTCGGCGGTGCGCTGGCACTGGCGCTGGCCGTCCGCCATCCGCAGCGCGTGCGCCGGCTGGTGCTGATGGGCGCCGCCGGCGTGCCGTTCAAACTCACGCCGGGGCTGGACGAAGTCTGGGGCTACCAGCCTTCGTTCGAGAATATGCGCAAGATGATGGACCTGTTCGCCTACGATCGCGCGCTGGTCACTGACGAGCTGGCCGAGCTGCGCTACCGCGCCAGCATCCAGCCCGGCTTCCAGGAATCGTTCTCGGCGATGTTCCCGGCGCCGCGCCAGCACGGTGTCGATGCGCTGTGCAGCCCGGAAGCGGATATCCGCGTCCTACCGCACGAAACCCTGGTGATCCACGGCCGCGAGGATCGTGTGATCCCGCTGGCCAATTCGCTGACTCTGGCCGACTGGATTCCGAACGCCCAGCTGCATGTGTTCGGCAAGTGCGGCCACTGGACCCAGATCGAGCACTCGGCGCGTTTCGTGCGCCTGGTCACCGACTTCCTTGACGAGGCTGCCTGAAGCCATGGCCATGAACCTGCAGGACATCAGGAAGCACGGCGACGAGCTGTTCGATGCGCTGATCGCGCGTCGCGCGGTGGCGCCGCTGACCGACCGTATCCCGGACATCAGCCTCGACGACGCCTATCGCATCCAGTTGCGGATGATCGAGCGCCGCATCGACAAGGGCGAGACGGTCGTCGGCAAGAAGATCGGCGTCACCTCGAAGGCCGTGCAGAACATGCTCAAGGTCTACCAGCCGGACTTCGGCCAGCTGCTGTCGGGCATGGTCTACAGCGAGGGCGAGGCGATCCCGATGGACACGTTGATTGCGCCCAAGGCCGAAGCGGAAGTGGCGTTCATTCTCAAGGCCGACCTCAATGGTCCGGGTATCACCGCCGCCGACGTGTTGCGCGCCACCGACTACGTGCTGCCCTGTTTCGAGATCGTCGATTCGCGCATCCAGGACTGGAAAATCAAGATCCAGGACACCGTCGCCGACAACGCCTCCTGCGGCGTGTTCGTGCTTGGCGGGACACCGCGCTCGCTGCGCGGACTGGATCTCTCGGTCGCCGGCATGGTGGTGGAGAAGAACGGCGACATCGTCTCGACCGCCGCCGGTGCCGCCGTGCAGGGATCACCGGTCAACGCCGTGGCTTGGCTGGCCAACACGCTCGGCGCGTTCGGCATTCCGCTCAAGGCCGGCGAGGTGATTCTGTCCGGTTCGCAGTCGCCGCTGATGCCGGTCGTGGCCGGCGATTCCTTCCACTGCAGCGTCGGCGGCCTCGGCAGCTGCTCCGTGCGCTTTGCCTGAAGACGGACATCATGACCCTCGACCAAGACACCATCCAGAATCTCGCAGCGCATCTCGAAGATGCCGAACTGAACGTGCGCGCCGTCACCAAAATCACCGACGCGCATCCCAGCCTGGACTGGGACGATGCCTACGCCATCCAGCACGCGATCCGCCTGCGCAAGGAAGCGCGTAGCCAACGCGTCGCCGGACTCAAGGCCGGCCTGACTTCGCGCGCCAAGATGAAGCAGATGGGCGTCGACGTACCGTGTTTCGGACTGATCTTCGACTACATGAGCGTCCCCAACGGCGGCGAGATCGAAGCCAACAAGCTGATCCACCCCAAGGTCGAGGCGGAAATCGCCTTCGTGCTGAAGCAGCCGCTGCGCGGCCCCGGCTGCCACGCTGGCGCAGTACTTGCCGCCACCGACTTTGTCGTGCCGGCGGTCGAGATCATCGACTCGCGCTACGAGAACTTCCGCTTCGACCTGGCCAGCGTGATCGCCGACAACACCTCGGCGAGTCGTTTCGTCGTCGGCGGCGTAGCGCGTGGTGTCGAGGGCCTGGACCTGCGCACGCTCGGGCTGGTCATGGAGAAGAACGGCGAGATCGTCGCCATGGCCGCCGGTGCTGCCGTGCTCGGCCATCCGGCGGTCGCCGTGGCCGCACTCGCCAACCACCTTGCCGCGCGCGGTGAAGAGATACCGGCCGGCACTTTCATCATGAGCGGCGGCGCCACGGAAGCGATTTCGGTGGCCGCCGGTGATGCCATCCACGTGCGCTTCCAGGATCTGGGAAGCGTGTCGATGCGCTTCGTTTGAGCCAAGAACAGGAACCCGAAAATGAACAAGATCAAGTGCGCCATCATCGGCCCCGGCAACATCGGCACGGACCTGCTTTACAAACTGCGTCGCTCCGAGGTGCTGGAACCGGTCTGGATGATCGGCGTCGATCCGGCCTCCGAAGGCCTGGCCCGCGCGCGTGACTTCGGGCTGAAGACCACGGCCGAGGGCGTCGACGGCATGCTGCCATTCGTGCAGGGCGATGGCGTGCAGATCGCGTTCGACGCGACCAGCGCCTACGCGCACAAGGCGAACTCGGACAAGCTCACCGCGCTCGGCGTGATGATGATCGACCTCACGCCGGCAGCGATCGGCCCGTACTGCGTGCCGCCGATCAACCTTCAAAAACACACCGACCAGCACGAGATGAACCTCAACATGGTCACCTGCGGCGGCCAGGCGACCGTGCCGATGGTGGCGGCCGTATCGCGGGTCCAGAAGGTGGCCTACGGCGAGATCGTGGCCACAGTTTCCTCGCGCTCGGCCGGCCCCGGCACGCGGCTGAACATCGACGAGTTCACCGTCACCACGGCCAGCGCCGTCGAGCAGGTGGGCGGCGCGAAAAAGGGCAAGGCCATCATCATCCTCAACCCCGCCAAGCCGCCGCTGATCATGCGCGACACGGTGTACTGCCTGACCGAGGAAGCGCCCGACGAACGCGCCATCACCGAGTCGATCCAGCAGATGGTGGCGGAGGTGCAGAAGTACGTGCCCGGCTACCGCGTCGTGCAAGGCCCGGTGTTCGAAGGCAACCGCGTCTCGATCTACCTGGAGGTCGAGGGGCTGGGCGATTTTCTGCCGAAGTACTCCGGCAACCTGGACATCATGACGGCCGCGGCAACGCGCACGGCGGAAATGTTCGCGGAACGCATTCTCGCCGGCACCTTGACTTTGAAAGTGGCATGAGGGCTGGAACATGAACTCCAAGAAGACACGCATCACCCTGCACGACGTGACTCTGCGCGATGGCATGCATCCCATGCGCCACCAGATGACGCTGGAGCAGATGACATCCGTTGCCACGGGACTGGACCAGGCTGGCATACCGCTGATTCAAGTCACGCACGGCGAGGGCCTCGGTGGTGGCTCGGTCAATTACGG
>MKTG01000049.1:0-400 GCA_001897615.1 Burkholderiales bacterium 68-10 | reverse complement strand
TCATCCCGCTGATGAAGCGCGCCAAGGTATCCGCGCTGCTGCTGCCCGGTATCGGTACGGTATCCCATTTGAAGAGGGCGCACGAGTTGGGGGTGCGCAGCATCTACATCGCCACCCACTGTACCGAGGCGGACGTTTCCGAGGAGCACATTACCGAAGCGCGCAAGTTGGGGATGGACACCGTCGGGTTCCTGATGATGAGCCACATGAATTCCGCAGAAGGCCTGGTCGGGCAAGCCAGATTGATGGAAGGCTACGGCGCGAACTGCATCTATCTGACCGACTCGGCTGGCCACATGTTGCCGGCCCAGGTTCAGGAAAAAATTACCGCACTCCGCGATGCGCTTGACCCCAGGACGGAACTGGGATTCCACGGCCACAACAATCTCTCCATGGGGGT
>MKTG01000048.1:89346-91668 GCA_001897615.1 Burkholderiales bacterium 68-10 | reverse complement strand
CCAGCAGATCGAGCAGGCCCACCAGCTGCACGCCCACGCCGTCGTGGATGTCGCGCATCAGGCGCTGGCGCTCTTGCAGCGCGGCCTGGTGGGCGTATTCCTGGCGCAGCTCGGCATGCCGGCGGAGCAGTTCGGCTTCGCGCTGGCGCACGCGCTCGTCCAGCGTGACCGCCAGCGCGCGGTGCTCGCCCGCCACGCGGGCGAAGCGCCGCACCAGCAGGGCGCTCATCAGCAGCGCGAGCAGCGCAATCGAGTAGGGCATGAGCGAGGTGGTGCCGGGATCGGTGCCGCGCAGGCGCACCATCAGCCACTCGAAGCCGGTGGCACCCAGATGCACCGTGCCTGTGGCGAAGACCGCCAGGGCGCGCGTGGTGCGCTGGCGCCAGGCGGCCTGCGCCATGGCGATCCACAGGGGCGCGGCCACCCCCACCAGCGACGCCAGCACCAGGGTCCAGAGCCATGGCAGTCCCAGCACGAACGCTGCCGCGCTGGCCAGCAGATCGATGCCCAGCAAGACGCGAAACCACCGCGCCTCCAGCAGTTGTTGGCGGTCGATCAGCATCAGGAGGAAGTAGCCCACCAGCACCAGGTAGGCCAGCAGCGCCCAGGCGCTCACGGCACCCCACCAGGGCCAGGGCAAGGGCGGTTGTTCCAGCACCCGGTCAAAGATGCGCAGCGCGCCGGCGGCCGAGCCCAGGCACATGACCAGGTAAAGGCGCTCGCGCTGTGACCACCAGAACCCCGCCGCCATCAGCGACGACAGCAGCAGTGCCCCGATGCCCAGCCAGGCGCCGATCTGGCGTGAACGCAGATGCTCCAGGTACAGGCCATGCACCTCGTCCCGCGGGCCGATCCACGGTGTGGACAGCCCGCCCCAGCGCATCGCCTGGGCGGTCACTCGCACCTGCATGCGGGCCGCCGGGTATCCCTGGGCGTGCGCGACTTCGGGCAGAGGCACCCAGATGGGCATCTTGGCCGAATCCGTGCGCGCATCGCCCAGCTGGCCGGCGTGGTGGACGAGCCGCTCGTCCAGCCAGACCTCGATCTGGTTGCCCGCCCGCGGCAGGTACAGCGCGCGCGGGCCGGTCGTCTTGGTGGCCGGGATGTCGAAGCGGTAGCTGGCCATGCCGTCCTGGCCGGGAAAGCTCTGGTCCCAGCGGTGCGGCAGCGTGACTTCGGTGGTCTGCGCGGCGCCGCCCGCTGGCGTCAGGATGGCTTGCGCGTGCGTCACGCGTTCGACCGCGGCCACCGCCGAGAGCCCGGTCAGGCTCAGCGCGGCAGCCAGCAGCAGGCGCAGCCAGGGGGCCATGGGTGTCAGAGCAGGCCCAACTGGCGCGCCTCGAAGATCGCCTCGGTCTTGGAGTGCACCGCCAGCTTGCTGTAGATGTTCTTGACGTGCGACTGCACCGTGGAAGGGGCGATGGCCAGCAGGCGCGCCACCTCCTCGTACGTGTAGCCGCGTGCCAGGGCATGGAGGATTTCGCGCTCACGCGCCGAAACCGGGGGGTTGTCCACGGCCTGGGGCGCCGGAGCCTGGGCGGCCGGGGCCAGGCGCGCCAGCAGCTGGCGGGCGATCACGGGCGTCATCGGCGAGCCCCCGGCATGCAGGCTGAGCACGTGGCGCGCCAGTTCGTCCTCGGTGCCGTCCTTCAGCAGGTAGCCGCGCGCCCCGGCCTCGAAGGCGCCAATCATGTTGGCCTCGTCGCCGAACAGGGTGACCACCATCACGTTGGTGGCGGGCTGGTGGGCGCGGCACCAACGGATGACTTCGAGTCCCGACTGGTCGGGCAGGCCCAGATCCACCAGCAGCACGTTCACGCTGTTGCCGGCCAGCCAGTCCAGCATCTGGCCGGCACTGGCCGCCGTGTGCACCAGCGCAATCCCGGGCGCCGCCGCCAGTACGTGCGTCAGGCGCTCGCGCGTGGCCGCGTCGTCCTCGACCAGGGCCACCGAAATGGGGGGGTCAGCCCACATGCCGATGTCCTTGCTTGCGGGCCGGCACGCGCCGCGGACGGGCCAGTCGCCAGGGCAGGGATGCAGCGTTCGGGGTGGTCATGGGCAGAGGGGCAGGGCGCGTCAGGGTGAATGAGGCGTCTGCAAGCGTATGCGGGTTTTTCTGGCCGCACAAGCTGGGCGATCTCCCATGTTCATGGCATGCGCCCGGTCACGGCCTCCGGGATATTCAGGCCGCAGGAATCCCCCGCTTGCCGATGGGCGGCCCGCGGTGGCCCGATCCGATTGATCCCGTGAGGAGGAACCCCGCCATGCCCTATTCCAACAAGATGATGGTGCTCAACGCCCTGTGCGCCGCCGCGTTGCTGA
>MKTG01000048.1:61092-89196 GCA_001897615.1 Burkholderiales bacterium 68-10 | reverse complement strand
GCCACCGCCACCGCCACCGCCACCGCCACCGCCACCGCCACCGCCGGCTCCCGTCACGCTGCAAGGCCAGGTCACGCGCAATGCCGCGCTGAAGGACGCGACGGTCTGCCTGGACCTGAACGGCAACGACGCCTGCGACGCCGGCGAGCCGGCATCGGCGGCGACGGGCGTCAACGGCCAGTACTCGCTCACGGCCTTGCCGGCGCAGGTGGCGGGCGTGCGCCTGATTGCCATCGTCAAAGCCAACGTGACGACGGACGCCAGCAACCCCGGCCAGCCGGTCACGACCACCAGCGACTATGTCCTCAAGCGTCCGGCCGGCTCGGCGGGTGGTATCAATCCGCTGACTACCCTGGTGCAGGCCGGCGTGGCCGCAGGCATGAGCAACACCCAGTCGCGTGCCAACGTGGCCACGCAGCTGGGCATTGCCGCCGGCAAGATCGACGACTACCAGGGCGATCCGCCCGCCAGCGACACCCTGGTGCAGGACACGGCGCGCTGGATCGCCGCCTTCACCTCCATCGCGCTGCGCGAGGGCATCCCGCTGGCGGTGGCCGATCCGTCGGTCGCCGGCAGCGCCTCGGAGCAGATGGACAACCTGATCTGGGCCGATGCCAGCAACTTCTACTGGCGCAGCCTGCAGGCGGCCGCCCGCCCGGCGGGCAGCGCGACCACCAC
This sequence comes from Burkholderiales bacterium 68-10, assembly GCA_001897615.1. Lineage (GTDB taxonomy): Bacteria > Pseudomonadota > Gammaproteobacteria > Burkholderiales > Burkholderiaceae_C > Ottowia. Next base: position 88,518 of record MKTG01000048.1, on the reverse strand, counting down.
CGTCGCCGACGCGCGGGCCGGCAAGATCGCCGGCGCTACCCGGCCCGACTTCGGTGCCGCCAACAGCCTGTACCGCTCCGCCTACCTGACGCCCGGCGGCTGGCAGATGTGCGGGCGCAACACGCCGGCCATCACCAGCACGGGCGGCAACCCGAGTCGGTCGCTGTATTGCGGCACCTCGTCTTCGGTCACGCTCAGCCAACCCAGCGCGGTCGCGGGCGAGGCGATGGCGGCCCTGGTGACGCGCTGGCAGGCCGACCCGGCCACCAACCGGATCAACAACGACGGCACGTCGACCGCGGCGCTGGTCGGGGCCCTGGGCGCGACCACCTTCCCGGCCGGCGCGGAAGAAGCCCAGCGCAGAGGCCTGACGCTGACGGCCGACATCCTCATCGACAACACCTGGACGCGCGGCCTGGCGCAGGCCCGTGGCACCACCCTGGCGGCGATGGTCACCAACCATCCGGTGGCCAGCGTGAACCTCACGGATGGCACCACCTCGGCCAACACCACCATCAGCCTGGGCCTGGGCACCGGGGCCACCAAAAATATGCGGGTCGCTTTCGGGCCGGCGGCCGGCGCGGCGCAGTTCTATGAGTGCGACCTGGATGCCAGCGGCACGGCCTTTGCCGTGCCGCCCAACTGCGCGCCAACGACCGCCGGCACCTACAGCATCGAGACCGTCAACGGTGCCAGCATCATGCGCTTTGCCGGCCACCCGGCGGTGGTGAGCACGTCCAGCTACGAGGTCGTGTACACCGAGATCGACTGGGGCGGCGGGGCGGGCAACCAGTGGGTGTACCGGGCCCATGCGACCAAGCCCGACTGGCAGTTCCGCCATGCGCGCTCAATGCGGCTCAACACCACGGCCTGGAGCGCCTTGAAGGCGCAACTGGGTCTGTAAGTGCACTCGCCCGTCCCGGGCGATGCGCCCGGGGCATCACCCTGCCAAGAGAAGGAGCGTTCCATGAAAACCATCGCCCTGAGCAGCCTGATCGGTGCCGCCCTGTTGGCGGGTTGCGCCTCGGGCCCGCCGCCGAGGACCGATTTCCCGCCCGGCGCGCGCGCGCCGAGCGCCGCCGAGGCCGCCGGCCTGCTGCGCGGCAAGTCGTTCAACCTCACCAATCCCAACGGCAGCAGCATCCGGGTGGATCATGCGGCCGATGCCAGCGGCGGTGTCGCCATCTACTTCTCTGGCCGATCCGACAGCGGCACCTGGCGCACCGAGGACGGCCGCGTCTGCTATGAGCTCAAGACGGTGCCCTCGGCCTGCAACGACATGCGGCTGGCGGGCAAGGACATCTACATCAAGCGCGATAACGGCCAGGTGGTGCAACTGGTGCCACGCTGACGGCGGCGCGTTGCGACGCGCCATCTCCGGGGAGTTTCAGGCCGGCGCCGCGAGGGGCCGGTTTTTTTTGCGCCGCGCCATCACCGGCGCGCCCCGCGGCGGGGTGGCGGCGCCGCTCAGCCGCGCACTTCGCCTTCGCCCAGCACCACCCACTTGAGCGAGGTCAGGCCCTCGATGCCGACCGGGCCGCGGGCGTGGAACTTGTCGGTGCTGATGCCGATCTCGGCGCCCAGGCCGTACTCGAAGCCGTCGGCAAAGCGCGTGCTGGCGTTGACCATGCAGCTGGCCGAGTCGACCTCGCGCAGGAAGCGCTGCGCGTGCACGTGGTCGGTGGTCAGAATGGCCTCGGTGTGGTGGCTGGAGTAGCGGTTGATGTGGGCAATGGCTTCGTCCAGCCCCGCCACCACCTTGATGCTGATGATGGGCGCCAGGTATTCCTCGGACCAGTCGGATGCCTGCGCGGGCTTCACGAATGCTACAATATCAGTAGCTGCTGGCGCTTGCTGGTCGGGCGTCAGGGCCTGATTTTGCTTGAGAATCTGCATCGCCTCGGCGTCGCAGCGCATCTCCACCCCCTTGGCGGCGAACACGGCGCCGATGCGCGGCAAAAACTTCGCCGCCACGCCGCGCGCCACCAGCAGGCTTTCGGTGGCGTTGCAGGGGCTGTACTTTTGCGTCTTGGCGTTGTCCACCACCTTGACCGCCAGTTCCAGGTCGCAGGGATCGTCCACGTAGCTGTGGCAGTTGCCGTCCAGGTGCTTGATGACGGGCACCTTGGCCTCGGCGCTGATGCGCTCGATCAGGCCCTTGCCGCCGCGCGGGATGATCACGTCCACGTACTCGGGCATGGCGATGAGCTGGCCGACGGCGGCGCGGTCGGTGGTCTGCACCAGCTGCACGCCGTGCTCGGGCAGGCCGGCCTCTTGCAGCGCCTGCACCACCAGCCGCGCCAGCGCCTGGTTGGAGGCAATCGCCTCCGAGCCGCCGCGCAGGATGCAGGCGTTGCCGCTCTTGATCGACAGGCTGGCCGCTTCGATGGTGACGTTGGGCCGGCTCTCGTAAATCATGCCGAACACGCCGATGGGCACGCGAATCTGGCCGACGCGGATGCCGCTGGGTGGCTGCCGCATGCCGCTGATCTCACCGATCACGTCGGGCATGGCGGCCAGTTGCTCGCAGCCCTGGGCGCAGGTTTCGATGACCTGCGGCGTCAGGCGCAGGCGGTCGACCATGGGCGCCGCCAGGCCGGCGGCGACGGCGCGCTCCAGGTCTTGCGCGTTGTCGGCCCGCAGCGCCTGCACGCTGTCGCGCAGACGCCGCGCCAGCGCCAGCAGCGCTTTGTTTTTGATAGCTGCTGGCGCGCGCGCCATCTGCGCGGCGGCCATTTTGGCCTGCAAACCGAGGGTGTGGGTGTATTCGGCGATGTGGAGCGCGTTCATGGCGTGATTGTGCGGCAGATGATGGGCAGCGGCGGCCTGCCGCCCAGCCAGCCCGTTCAGCGCGGGCGCGGCGGCGTGGGCATGCAGGCGCGGCACAGCTGCATGGCCAGGCGCTGCAGCGCCTGCCAGCCGTCGGCCGGCCAGTCGGGCGCCTTCAGGCCCTTGACGATGCCGTCCACCACGTGGGCGGCGTGCAGCAGGCGCGCCGTGGTGGCGTCGCCCAGGCGCGGCAGCACGCGCTCGAACAGGCGCTCGCGCGGGCCCCAGATGCGGTTTTCGCGCAGCGCCATGGGCAGGGGCTTGCCGGCGGCCATGGCGTCCTTGACACGCTTCAAGGCGCGGATGTCCTCGGCCAGCGCCCAGTGCACCAGGACCTCGGCCTCGCCCTCGGCCTGCAGGCCGTCCAGCATGCGCTGCACGCGCGCCGGCTGGCCGGCCAGCACCGCCTCGGACAGCTTGAACACGTCGTAGCGCGCCACGTTCAGCACGGCGGCCTCGACCTGGGCCCAGGACAGCTCGCCCGGCGGGTGCAGCAGGGCCAGCTTGCTGATTTCCTGGTGCGCGGCCAGCAGGTTGCCTTCCACCCGGTCGGCAAAGAAGGCCAGGGTGCGCTGGCCTTCCTCGCCCGGCGCCACGCGCTGGCCCTGCGCGGCCAGACGCTGGGCGATCCAGGCCGGCAGCTGGGCGCGCTCGACGCTGTCGATCTGCACCGTCATCCCGGCGCCGTCGAGCGCGGTAAACCAGGCGCCGCTGCGCGTGGCCTTGTCCAGCCGCGGCAGCAGCACGAGGGTGAGGACGCCCTCGTTGCCGGGCGCGGCCTCGGCCAGCTGCTGCAGCGCGGCGCTACCGTCCTTGCCCGGCTTGCCGGAGGGGATGCGGACTTCGACGATTTGCTTGTCGGCGAACAGGCTCAGGCTGCTGCCGGCGGCCAGCACCGCGCCCCAGTCGAAATGCGCGCCGGCGACGATGTGCACGCTGCGCTCGGTGTAGCCCTGCGCGCGCGCCGCCGCGCGAATGGCGTCCGCCGCCTCCTGCACCAGCAGCGCCTCGTCGCCATGCAGCACATACAGCGGCCGCAGGCCTTTGTGCAGGTGGTTGGCGAGCTGGGTGGCGGACAGTTGCATGTCAGGCGGTCGCGGCGGTTCGTGTCACCGGCAAGGCCGGGGATGGCGCGAATCCGATGGCCGCGGAGCAGGCCATGCCAGTGCACCCGTGGCCGGGGTTTCCCCGGCCAGTGGGTGCGTCCCCCCTCGCGCAGCAGAGGGGGGAAGACGCCGCAGGCGGCTCAGGGGGGTCACGGCTTCACAGTCCCCAGCCGCCGCATCACCTGCTGCACGATGTCGCTCTGCATGTTCTGGTAGAGCATCAGCGCCTCCTGCTCCTTGGACAGCGCCGCCGATTCGCTGTAGCTCTGGTCGATCTGGCGCAGGATCTCGGACATCGGCAGCAGCTCGCGCCCGTCGGCCGCGCGCAGCCGGAAGCGAAAGCGGATGCGCAGCTGGAATTCGCGCACCTCGCCGCGCGCCGTCACGCTGACCACGGCGCGCTCGCGCTGCTCGCCGGGGCTTTCCAGCACCACCTCGGCCTTGTCGCGCTGCGCCGCGTCGGCGATCACCTGCACGTTGCCCGTGCCTTGCAGCTGGCGGCGCAGCTCCAGGCCCAGGGCCGAGCTGTCGGGCAGCGCCAGGTAGATGCTGCGAAAGCCGAACCGTGGCGCCTGGCGCAGCGCAAAGCCGCAGCCGGTCAGCAGCAGCGGGGCAGACAGCAGCAGGTTGCGGCGCGCGGGGTTCATGGCGCCTCAGCCGACCACGATATTGACCAGCCGGCCCGGCACCACCACCACCTTGCGCACCGTGCCGCTGGCGTGGCGCGCAAAGGCCTCGCTGGCCAGCGCCAGCTGCTCGATCCGGGCCTTGTCGGCGCTGGCGGGCACGGCGATGGCGCCGCGCAGCTTGCCGTTGACTTGCAGCACCAGCTCGATCTCGTCCTGCTTGAGCGCCTCGGGATCGACGCGCGGCCAGGGCGCGTCCAGCAGCTCGCCATGCACGGCGGCAAAACCCAGCTGCTGCCACAGCACGTGGGTGACGTGCGGCGTTACCGGGTAGAGCACGCGCAGCAGCTTGGAAAAGCCCTCGGCCAGCGCCGCCGTGTCGCCGCGTTCGGCGGCGTCGGGCTTGAAGCCTTCGAGCGCGTTCAGCATCTTCATGGCGCCCGAGACCACGGTGTTGTATTGCAAGCGCTGGTAGTCGTAGTCGATCTGGCCGAGCACGCTGTGGATCTCGTGGCGCAGGGCCTTGGCGGCCTTGCTGAAATGCAGGTCATTCTGGGCTGCAGCGCTCGCCAGGACAGCGGCAGCAGCTGCGTTTTCAATAGCGTTCAGCTTGACGCCGAAGCTCCACACCCGGCGCAGGAAGCGGTAGCTGCCCTCCACCGCCGCGTCGTTCCACTCCAGCGTGGCCTCGGGCGGGGCGGTGAACATGGTGTACAGGCGCGCGGTGTCGGCGCCGTAGCGATCGATCAGCTCCTGTGGGTCGACGCCGTTGTTCTTGGACTTGGACATGGTGCCCACGCCCTCGTAGTCGATCAGGGTGCCGGCCGGCAGGTTGCCCACCGCCTTGTTCAACCGGGCACCGACCTGGTGGCCGTCGGCGTCCAGCACCGGTTCGACGTCGGCCGGCCAAAAGTATTCGATGCCGCCCTTGTCGTTGCGGCGCGAATAGATGTGGTTGAGCACCATGCCCTGGGTCAGCAGGCGGGTGAAGGGTTCGTCGACCTTGACCAGTCCCAGATCGCGCATCACCTTGGTCCAGAAGCGCGCGTACAGCAGGTGCAGGATGGCGTGCTCGATGCCGCCGATGTACTGGTCCATCGGCATCCAGTACTGCGTGCCGCCGGCCACCATCGCTTGTTCGTTGGTCGGGTCGCAGTAGCGCATGAAGTACCAGGACGAGTCGACGAAGGTGTCCATGGTGTCGGTCTCGCGCCGCGCGGCCTGGCCGCAGCAGGGGCAGTCGACCTTCAGGAAGGCTTCGCACTTGGCCAGCGGGTTGCCGCTGCCGTCGGGCACCAGGTCCTGCGGCAGCACCACCGGCAGGTCCTTTTCCGGCACCGGCACCACACCGCACGAGGGGCAGTGGATGATCGGGATCGGCGTGCCCCAGTAGCGCTGGCGCGAGATGCCCCAGTCGCGCAGGCGCCAGGTGGTTTTTTTCTCGCCCAGGCCCGCGGCGGCCAGCGCCTGCGCCACGGCGTCGACCGCGTCCTGGTGCGACAGGCCGCTGAGGTTGTCGGAGTTGATGGTCACGCCCTGCTGCTTGTCGGCGTACCAGTCGTGCCAGCGGGTGTCGTCGTAGTTCTGGCCGTCGACGTGGATCACCTGCTGGATCGGCAGGCCGTACTTGAGCGCGAAGGCGAAGTCGCGCTCGTCGTGCGCCGGCACGCCCATCACGGCGCCATCGCCGTAGCCCATCAGCACGTAATTGCCGACCCACAGCGGCACCTGCTCGCCGGTCAGCGGGTGCGTGACCATCAGGCCGGTGGGCATGCCCTCCTTGTCCTTGGCGGCCAGCTCGGCCTCGGTGGTGCCGCCCTGCCTGCACTTGTCGATGAAGGCGGCGAGCTGCGGGTTGGCGCGCGCGGCGTGCGTGGCCAGCGGGTGCTCGGGCGCGACGGCGCAGAAGGTCACGCCCATGATGGTGTCGGCGCGCGTGGTGAACACGTGCATGCGCCCGCCCTGGATCGGCTGGCCATCGTCGCCGCGGATGTCGTGCGTGAAGGCAAAGCGCACGCCCTCGCTCTTGCCGATCCAGTTTTCCTGCATCAGGCGCACGCGGTCGGGCCAGCCATCGAGCGTGGCCCTGGGGTTGCCGATCTGCACGTGGTCGAGCAGCTCCTGGGCGTAGTCGGTGATCTTCAGGTAGTAGCCCGGGATCTCGCGCTTTTCGACCACGGCGCCGGTGCGCCAGCCCTTGCCGTCGATCACCTGCTCGTTGGCCAGCACGGTCTGGTCCACCGGGTCCCAGTTGACGACCTGGGTCTTGCGGTAGGCGATGCCCTTTTCCAGCATCTTCAGGAACAGCCACTGGTTCCACCGGTAGTAGCTGGCGTCGCAGGTGGCGACCTCGCGGCTCCAGTCGATGGCCAGGCCCATGGCCTGCATCTGGCCCTTCATGTGGGCGATGTTGTCGTAGGTCCAGCGCGCCGGCGGCACGCCGTTCTTCAGCGCGGCGTTCTCGGCCGGCAGGCCGAAGGCGTCCCAGCCCATGGGCATGAGGACGTTGTAGCCCTTCATGCGCAGCTGGCGCGTGAGCATGTCGTTGATGGTGTAGTTGCGCACATGGCCCATGTGCAGCTTGCCGCTGGGGTAGGGCAGCATGGAGCAGGCGTAGTACTTGGGCTTGGCCGCGTCCTCGGTGACGCGGTAGGCGTCGGTGGCCTGCCAGTGGGCGTGGGCGGCGCGCTCGACGGCCAGGTGGTCGAATTTTTCTTGCATGGGGCCAAATTGTAGGCGGCGCCGCGCCCGCCGTCGGGCCGTCGGACGCCGCCAGGTTACTGCATTTTTTATAGCTGCTGGCGCACGTCGGACAAGCGCCAGGGCCGGAATTTGTTCAATGAACGCTCAGCGCGAGGCGGCCGGCGTGGGCGATTCGGCGCCGCCGGGGGCCTCGGCCACGAAGCCGATGCGGTTCAGTCCGGCCTTCTGCGCCTCGCCCATGACCTCGACCACGCGGCCGTAGGGCACGCCCTGGTCGGCGCGCAGCTGCACCTCGGTGTCGGGGTTGTCCATGCGCGCCTGCTGCAGCGCCACCGACAGCTCGGCCTGCGTCACCGGCTTGTCCTCGAAGAAGGCCTGCCCGCTCTTGTCCACCGCCACGGTGACGAACTTGGGCGGATCGCCCGGCTTGGCGCCGTCGGTCTTGGGCAGGTCGAGCCGGATCGAGCTGGCCAGCAGCGGCGCCGTGATGATGAAGATCACCACCAGCACCAGCATCACGTCCACCAGGGGCGTGACGTTGATGTCGCTCATGGGCTCGCTGCCCTTGGTGCGTTCGAGTCGTCCGAAAGCCATGTGGGAGCCTCAAGCATTCGCGCAGCGGAATGCGCCAGATGGCCGCGGAGCAGGCCAGGTCGGAAACGCCGTGGCCGGGCTTGCACCGGCCACTGGCGTTGTCCCCCCTTGGGGGGAAGGCGCGAAGCGACTCAGGGGGGTCACTTCAGCATTTCGCGCAGATCGCGCGCAAAGCCTTCCAGCTCGGCTTCGATGCGGCCGATGACGCGGCCAAACCAGTTGTAGGCCAGCACCGCCGGGATCGCCACCGCCAGGCCGGCGGCGGTCATGATCAGCGCCTCGCCCACCGGGCCGGCCACGCGCTCGATGCTGATCTGACCCGAGCCGGCGATGCCGATCAGCGCATGGTAGATGCCCCACACCGTGCCCAGCAGGCCGACGAAGGGCGCCGTCGAGCCGATGGTGGCCAGCAGCACCTGGCCGAACTGCAAGCGCCCCATGATGGCGTGTAGCGCGTCGCGCAGCGTGCGCGTGAGCTGCTGCGCGCGCTCGCCCGCGGCGGCCAGGGTGTCGCCGGCCGGCAACTGCGTGGCCTGGATCAGCGGCGTCACCAGCTGGCCGCGGTCGAAGCCGGCCACGCGCGTGGCCGCCTCGTCCAGCGTGGGCGCCTGCCAGAACGCGGCCACGCCGCGCATCACGTCGCCGCCGGCGCGCCGCAGCATCCAGGTCTTCCACAGGATCACCACCCAGCTGGCGATGGACATCAGCAGCAGCAGGATGGCCACGGCCTTGCCGATGGCGTCGCTCTGCGAGAAAACGGATTGCAGGTTCATGGTTCGCGAAAAATGCGACGGTCACAGGCCCAGCACGTCGGCCATGTCGTACAGGCCGCTGGCCCGGCCGGCCAGGAAGCGCGCCGCGCGCAGGCTGCCCTGGGCATAGCCGGCGCGGTTGCTGGACTTGTGGCTGATCTCGATGCGCTCGCCGGTGCCGGCGAACAGCACGGTGTGGTCGCCGACGATGTCGCCGCCGCGGATGGTGGCAAAGCCGATGCTGGAGGGGTCGCGCTCGCCGGTGTGGCCGTGGCGTTCGTACACCGCGCAGTCCTTGAGGTCGCGCCCCAGGGCGGCGGCGATCACCTCGCCCATGCGCAGCGCCGTGCCGCTGGGCGCGTCGACCTTGTGGCGATGGTGCGCCTCGATCACCTCGATGTCGTAGCCGGTGGACAGCGCGCGCGCGGCCATCTCCAGCAGCTTGAGGGTGACGTTGACGCCCACGCTCATGTTGGGCGCCATCACGATGGCGATGTCGCGCGCGGCGTCGGCGATGGCGGCCTTCTGCGCGTCGGAAAAGCCGGTGGTGCCGATCACCATGGCCACGCCCAGGCGGCGGCAGGCGGCCAGGTGGGCCAGGGTGGCCTCGGGGCGGGTGAAGTCGATCAGCACCCGCGCGCCGCGCAGGCCGGCGTCCAGATCGGCCGTGACGGGCACGCCCGAGGCCCAGCCGGCAAAGGCGCCGGCGTCCTGGCCCAGCGCCGGGCTGTCGGCCCGGTCGAGCGCGCCGGCCAGCGCGCAGTCGTCGGCGGCGCGCACGGCCTCGATCAGCATCTGGCCCATGCGGCCGGTGGCGCCGGCGATGGCCACGCGCAGCGGGAAAGTGGAAGCGTTCATCGGGAGATCAGGACAGGTGGGCGCCGCGCACCGGCGCCGCGCCGGGCGGACGCATCAACGCGCGGGCTCCAGCGGCGGGTAGCTGCCGGTCGGTTGCGCCGTCTCGGCGACGGGCGGCGCGGCGTCGTCGGCCGGGCTGCTGGCGACGGGGAATTTGGCGAGCTGCTCTTCGGTGGCTTCGAGCGCCGGCACCTTGAGCTTGCGCTCGCGGCCGATGCGCTGCACGAATTCGTTTTCGCTCGGCATCTCGTCGCCGTCGAAGCGCTCCAGCACGTCGCCGTTGAAGAACACGGTCAGGCGATAGCGCTGCGGCTGCACGCCCTGGCGCTGCATGGTGAACACGTAGTCCCAGCGCTGCGCATGGAACACGCTGGCGATCAGCGGCGTGCCCAGGGTGTCGCGCACCTGCAGCCGCGTCATGCCCGGTTGCAGCGCGGCCACCTGCTCGCGCGAGACGAAGTTGCCCTGCACCACCTCGGGGCGGTACAGGGTCAGGGCGTCGGCCAGGTTGCGCGTGCCCTGCTCGAAGCTGCTGCAGGCGCTCAGGGCTGCCGCCAGCACGGCCGGCATGACCCGGGCGAGCATGCGGACATGGGGGTGGAGGAAGACGGACATGCGTGCCAGCTCATGCACAATACGGCTGGTCATTGTAGCGGCGCCCCCGCGCGGCGCCGAGACAGCGCGATCGAGCATGGACAACATCGACGAACTCAAGAGCACCGGCCTGAAGGCCACGCTGCCGCGCCTGAAAATCCTGGAGATCTTTCAGAAGGCCGAGCAGCGCCACATGACGGCCGAGGACGTCTACCGCCTGCTGCTGGCCGAGCAGTCGGACATCGGCCTGGCCACCGTGTACCGCGTGCTGACGCAGTTCGAGCAGGCCGGCCTGCTCAGCCGCAACCACTTCGAGGTCGGCAAGGCGGTGTACGAGCTGCGCGAGGACGAGCACCACGACCACCTGGTGTGCCTGGACTGCGGCCACGTGGAGGAATTCCACGACCCCGAGATCGAAAAGCGCCAGACGGCGGTGGCCAAGGCGCGCGGCTTCACCATCGTCGACCACGCGCTGAGCCTGTACGCCCATTGCACCAAGGCCGCCTGTCCGCACCGCGGCAGCGGCTCGCCGGCGCCGCGCCGCTGATTCCTGGTGTTTTTCGGCGTCGGCAGGCGTCCAGCCCGCGCAAACAGCTATAAATAACATAGCACACGGCGCCAGTAGTGCTGCGTGTCCGCGCCTTCGCGGCTGGCGGTCTGTCGCCGCAGGTTCTCAGTGGTTGCTGCCCTGCTCCATCGCGCGCCGGTGGCGCTCGACGAATTCCTGGTAGGTGTCGATGCCGCGCAGCTGCAGGATGTAGTTGCGCACCGCCGCCTCCACCAGCACGGCGATGTTGCGCCCGGCCACCACCTGGATCACCACTTTTTGGATCGGCACGCCCAGCACCTCCTGCGTCAGCGGTTCGTAGGGCAGGCGCTCGTAGTCGCGTTCCAGGGTCTCGCGGCGCACCAGGTGCACGATCAGGCGCAGCCGCATGTGACGGCGCACGGCGGTTTCGCCGAAGATGGCGCGGATGTCCAACAGGCCGATGCCGCGCACTTCCAGCAGGTTGCGCAGCAGCTCCGGGCAGCGGCCTTCGACGGTGGTCTGGTTGATGCGAAACAGGTCGACCGCGTCGTCGGCCACCAGGCCGTGGCCGCGCGAGATCAGCTCCAGCCCGAGCTCGCTCTTGCCCAGGCCCGATTCGCCGGTGATCAGCACGCCCAGGCCCAGGATGTCCATGAACACGCCGTGTATGGTGGTGCGGTCGGCGAAGTGGCGCGACAGGTAGGCGCGCAGCACGTCGACGACGAAGGCCGCCGACTCCTGAGTGGCGAACAGCGGAATGTGCGCTCGCTCGCACATCGCGGTCAGCGCTTCGGGGGCGCCCTGGCCGTCGCTCAGCACCAGCGCCGGCGGCTCCAGGGTGACGATGCGGGCGATGCGGCGCGCGCAGTCCTCGGGCGAGGCGTTGACCAGATAGGCCACCTCGCGCTCGCCCAGCACCTGCACGCGGTAGGGGTGGATGTAGTTGAGGTAGCCGACCAGGTCGGCGCCCGAGCGGGCGGCGCGCACGGCGACCTCGTCGAACCGGCGCTCCGACGCTTCCAGTCCCGCCACCCACTGCCAGCGCAGCGCGGCGCGGTGCTCCTCGAACAGGACGTCGGCACTGATGGCAGAAGGCTTCATGGCGTGGGCCGCGCTCGGTCTCGGGCAGCGCGCTCGGATGGCGCGCCGGGGTTCAGGCCGCCGGCTGGCCCGATTGCCAGCGGGCGATCAGGCCATGCAGATCGGCGGCCGCGGTGGCGCCCTTGATGCGCTCGCGCAGGCCGGCGTCGCTCAGCAGCTCGGCGATCTCGGAGAGGATTTCCAGGTGCTTTTGCGTGGCGGCCTCGGGCACCAGCAGGAAGATCAGCAGGCTGACCGGCTGTTCGTCCGGGGCATCGAAGCCGATCGGCTGCGCCAGGCGCAGCACGGCGGCCATCGGCGCCTTCAGACCCTTGATGCGGCCATGCGGAATGGCCACGCCATGGCCCAGGCCGGTGGAGCCCAGCCGTTCACGCGCGAACAGGCTGTCGGTGATCAGCGCACGCGACAGGCCATGCAGGCTCTCGAACAGCAGGCCGGCCTCTTCGAACGCGCGTTTCTTGCTGGTGGCCTCAACGCCGACGAGGACCTGGGTCTCAGGGAGGATGGATGCGAGACGGTTCATGGGTCTGGACGCGAATTATGCGCCGCCGGATTGCGGGGGGCGACCATCACGGCCCGAAATCGGTGTCGGCGCGAAAAATGCACGCGAAACGCCATTGCTCTCGTTGTCCGTGGTCACGGTCCCGGCGCCTGGCCAGGTCACGGGGCACGGCGCCGAAAAAGAAAGCCGCCTGACGGTGTCAGGACGGCTTTGCAGGTTGGAGTCTACCGTATCCACTTCTTGTTGTAACAGCATCCTACATCAAATGCTTGACCGCGGTGTTCTTGTCGTGCGACTGCTGCTTTTCCTTGTACTTGGCGACCTGGCGGTCCAGCTTGTCGACCAGCTCGTCGACGGCGGCGTACAGGTCCTCGTGGCTGCTTTCGGCAAACAGGTCGTTGCCCTTGACGCCGATGCGGCATTCGGCGCGTTGGCGCTTGTCCTTTTCCTTCTGGTTTTCCACCGTCAGAAGCACCCGGACATCCACCACCTGGTCAAAGTGCCGGATCACCCGATCCAGCTTGGTGCTCACGTAGCTGCGCAGCGCGGGCGTGATTTCGAGGTGGTGGCCGCTGATGGTCAAATTCATGAAGAGCCTCCTTCTTGCACTGACAAATGGGTCCGGGACGTGGCCCGTGACCCGCCGGGGCGGCGTTCGATACAGCGACATCGAACGCCCCATACTGTGCCATGCTAAACCAGTCCGCGCCGGTTTGCCCACGTCCGCCGGCGGGGTGATCGCCCTTGGCGGGCGGGCCGCGCCGCGCCCACCCGGTGCGATAATTGCGCGTTTCCATCATCAAGCACGAAAGCCCGCCTTGGAACCCGCCCCGAGTCGCTAGCTTTCGTCTCCCTGGCATGTGCTGGCACGGGGGGCCGAAAGCCGCCAACCGACCGCCACGCCGCCCCTTCACGACCAGGGAGTCCTGTCAATGCTCAACGTGTTCACGCTGTCCAACGGGCGGCTGTTCCAGGAAGAGATCGAGTCGCTCGAAAGCCTGTCGCGCTACCGGCCGATCTGGGTCGACCTGGAAGACCCGACGCCCGAGGAAAAGCGCTGGGTCAAGCAGTACTACGGCCTGTCGATCCCCGAGGACGCCATCGACGACGACCTGGAAGAGTCGGCCCGCTTCTACGAAGAAGACAACGGCGAGCTGCACATCCGAAGCGACTTCCTGCTGGCCGACTCGGACGCGCCGCGCCAGCTGCGCGTGGCCTTCATCCTGAACCAGTCGAACGAGCAATTGCGCAGCCACGGCGTGCTGTTTTCGATCCACGACGAGTCGGTGCCGGCGTTTCGCCTGCTGCGCATGCGCGCGCGCCGCATGCCGGGCCTGCTGGAAGACGCCAAGGACGTGCTGCTGGCGCTGTTCGACGGCGACGCGGAGTATTCGGCCGACGCGCTGGAGGCGATCTACGACGAGCTGGAGGCCGCCGGCAAGATGGTGCTGGACGACAACGTGACCGACGAGATCGCCAGCGAGGTGCTGGCCACCATCGCGCGGCAGGAAGACATGAACGGGCGCATCCGCCGCAACGTCATGGACACGCGGCGCGCGGTCAGCTTTCTGATGCGCAGCCGCATGCTGGACGCCGAGCAGTTCGAGGAGGCGCGCCAGATCCAGCGCGATCTGGACTCGCTGGACGGTCACACCACCTTCCTGTTCGACAAGATCAACTTCCTGATGGACGCCACGGTCGGTTTCATCAACATCAACCAGAACAAGATCATCAAGCTGTTCTCGGTGGCCAGCGTGGCGCTGCTGCCGCCCACCCTGGTGGCCAGCATCTACGGCATGAACTTCAAGGCCATGCCCGAGCTGGACTGGCAGCTCGGCTACCCGTACGCGATCGCGCTGATGATCGCCAGCGCGCTGGTGCCGATGTGGTACTTCCGGCGGCGCGGCTGGCTGAAGTAGCGCTGCCCGCCGCGGTCGGCGGTCACCCGGGTTGCCCTTGGGGTCAAATTCGCTGCTGGCGCTTTTCTGATGCGCGCCAGCAGCTACCAAAATCATAGCGAACTGAAATACGCTTCCAGCACGGCGGCGCTGTAGCGGCTGGCCACCTGGTCGATGAAACGCATGAAGTCGACGTGCGCACTGTCGTCGGCGCGGTCGCTGACGGTGCGCAAGGCGGCAAAGGGCAGCGCCCAGTCGTGGCACACCTGCGCCACCGCCGCGCCTTCCATCTCCACCGCCAGCGCCTCGGGCAGCGCCTGGCGCAGCGCCGCGCTTTCGGCGCTGGTGGCGACGAAGCGGTCGCCGCTGAGAATCAGGCCGGCATGCAGGGTGGGCGCGTGCAGCGCGAACTCGGCCACGGCGTCGACGCCCAGGGTGGCGCTGGCATCGGCCAGCACCTGGCGCGCCGCCTGCGCCACGCGCGCCGACAGCGGGCCATCGGTGTCGAAGCGCGCGCGGCCGTACAGGGGCACCTCGAAGCGCGGAAACAGTGGCGACGCGTCCATGTCGTGCTGCACGAAGCTGCTGGCCAGCACCAGGTCGCCCACCTTCACGCCCTCGCCCAGGCCGCCGGCGGTGCCGGTGAACAGCAGGGCGCCGACGCCAAAGCGCTCGATCAGCAGCGTGGCGGTGGTGGCCGCCGCCACCTTGCCCACGCCCGACAGCACGGCGACCACCTCGTGCCCGTGCCAGTGGCCGACCCGGAAGTCGCGCCCGGCCACGCGCTGGCGCTGCTCGTCGGGCATGCGGCCCAGCACCGCCGCCAGTTCGGGGTGCATGGCCGCGACCACGCCGATGCGCCGCGGCCGGGCGCCGTCATTCGCGCCAGGGGGCAGCGCCATGCCTGTGCGGAGCGTCGGTGGCGCTCAATCCACCGAAGCGGCGGCCGGCTTGGCGGGCGCCGGGTCGCGCAACTCGCGCCGCAGCACCTTGCCGACGGGGGTCTTGGGCAACTCGGCGCGGAACTCGATCACACGCGGCTGCTTGTAGCCGGTGAGGTTCTGCTTGCAGTAGGCGCGCACCGCTTCCTCGGTCAGGCCGGGGTCCTTCTTGACGATCACCAGCTTGATGGCTTCGCCCATCTTCTCGTCCGGCACGCCGACGGCGCCGACCTCCAGCACGCCTGGAATGGCGGCCACCACGTCCTCGATCTCGTTGGGGTAGACGTTGAAGCCGCTGACCAGGATCATGTCCTTCTTGCGGTCGACGATGCGGGTGTAGCCGCGCTCGTCCATGATGCCGATGTCGCCCGACTTGAAGTAGCCGTCGGGGGTCATCACCTTGGCGGTCTCGTCCGGGCGCTGCCAGTAACCGGCCATCACCTGCGGGCCCTTGATGGCGATCTCCCCCGGCTGGCCCAGCGGCACCTCAACGCCGTTGTCGTCGAGGATCTTCAGGTAGGTGCTGGGCAGCGGCAGGCCGATGGTGCCGGTGAATTCCTTCAGCGTCACCGGGTTGCAGCTGGCCGAGGGGCTGGTTTCAGACAGGCCATAGCCCTCGACGATCGGGCAGCCGGTCTTTTCCAGCCACAGCTTGGCCACCGCGCTTTGCACCGCCATGCCACCGCCCACCGAGGCGCGCAGGTTCTTCCAGTTGACGGTGTTGAAGTCGGGGTGGTTGGCCAGGCCGTTGAACAGCGTGTTGACGGCCGGAAAGCTGTGGAAGGTGTGCTTGGACAGCTCTTTCAGCGTGGCCGGCAGATCGCGCGGGTTGGGGATCAGGATGGTCTTGCCGCCGGTGCGCATGGACAGCATCATGTTCACCGTGAAGGCGAAGATGTGGTACAGCGGCAGCGCGCACACCGAGGTCGGCTGCTCGCCGGCCGGGATGCTCTTCATCACCGGGTCGTTCCAGGCCTCGGACTGCAGCACGTTGGCGATCAGGTTGCGGTGCAGCAGCATGGCGCCCTTGGCCACGCCGGTGGTGCCGCCGGTGTACTGCAGCACGGCCAGGTCGTCGGGGCCGATCCGCGGGGCACTGAACGGCGCGCCACGGCCGCGCGCCAGGGCGTCGTTGTAGCGCACGGCGGCGGGCAGGCTGAAGGCCGGCACCAGCTTCTTGAGCTTGCGCACCACGAAGTTGACGAGCAGGCCCTTCAGGCCACCCAGCCGGTCGCCCATGCTGGCCAGCACCACGTGCTTGACCTGGGTCTTGGCGATGCACTGCTGCAGCGTGGCGGCGAAGTTTTCCAGGATGACGATGGCCTGGGCGCCGGAGTCCTTCAGCTGGTGCTCCAGTTCGCGCGCGGTGTACAGTGGGTTGACGTTGACCACCACGTAGCCGGCGCGCAGCACCGCCGCCACGGTGGCCGGGTACTGTGGCACGTTGGGCATCATGATGGCCACGCGGTCGCCGCGTTGCAGGCCCAGGCCCTGCAGGTAGCCGGCCAGGGCCCGGCTTTCGGCGTCGGTGTCGGCGTAGCTGACCTCCTTGCCCATGAAGCTGTAGGCGGTGCGGTCGGCGTACTTCTTGAACGCTTCCTCGATCAGTGCCACCAGTGAGGGGTACTGGGACGGGTCGATGTCGGCGGGAACGCCCGCGGGGTAGTGCGCGAGCCAGCTGCGTTCGGTCATGGACGGGGTACTCCTTCAGGACGGGCCGCGCCGCGCGCGGCCATGAAAAAAGCAGGGCCGCAGGGCTTGCGGCCACCTGTCACATTGTGCAACGCCGTGGGGCGGGCGGAAACCGGCGTTTTCCCGGTCGTGTCGCCGCAGCGACGGCCGGCGCGCGCCTATTCGATGGCCTTGCCGATGTCCTCGACCACCTTCTTGGCGTCACCGAACACCATCATGGTTTTGTCCATGTAGAACAGCTCGTTGTCCAGGCCGGCGTAGCCCGCGGCCATGGAGCGCTTGTTGACGATCACGGTCTTGGCCTTGTAGGCCTCCAGGATCGGCATGCCGTAGATCGGGCTGCCCTTTTGCAGCGCGGCGGGGTTGACCACGTCGTTGGCGCCCAGGATGATGGCCACGTCGGCCTGGCCGAATTCGCCGTTGACGTCTTCCATCTCGTGCACCTGGTCGTAGGGCACCTCGGCCTCGGCCAGCAGCACGTTCATGTGGCCCGGCATGCGGCCGGCCACCGGGTGGATGGCGTACTTGACGTCGATGCCCTTGTCGGTGAGCTTGTCGACCAGTTCCTTGACGGCGTGCTGCGCGCGCGCCACCGCCAGGCCGTAGCCGGGCACAATGATCACGCTGTCGGCGTTGCCCAGCATGAAGGCCGCGTCGTCGGCGCTGCCGCTCTTGACCGGACGCTGCTCCTGCGCGCCGCCGGTCGTGACCGCCTCGCCCCCGAAGCCGCCCAGGATGACGCTGAAGAACGAGCGGTTCATGGCCTTGCACATGATGTAGCTCAGGATCGCGCCCGAGCTGCCCACCAGCGAGCCGGCGATGATCAGCATGCTGTTGTTGAGCGAAAAGCCGATGCCCGCCGCCGCCCAGCCCGAATAGCTGTTCAGCATCGACACCACCACCGGCATGTCGGCCCCGCCGATCGGGATGATCAGCGTCACGCCGATGATGAAGCCCAGCAGGCACACCAGGGCGAAGTCGAGGTGGCTTTGCGAATGCCAGAAGCCGAAGATGAAGAACACCGTCAGCAGGCCCAGCCCCAGGTTGACCCAGTGCTGGCCGGCGAACTGCACCGGCGCGCCCTGGAACAGGCGGAACTTGCTCTTGCCCGACAGCTTGCCCCAGGCGATCACCGAGCCGCTGAAGGTGACCGCGCCGATGAAGGCGCCCAGCGCCAGTTCGATGCGGTTGCCGCCCGGGATCTGGCCGTCGCCGCCCTGGGCGACGCTCTTGGCCAGGCCGAAGGCCCAGGGCTCGATCACCGTGGCGCCGGCGATGAACACCGCCGCCAGGCCGATCATGCTGTGGAAAAACGCCACCAGCTCGGGCATCTTGGTCATCTCGACCGTCTTGGCGCGCCAGGCGCCGTAGCCGCCGCCGATCACCAGACCCAGCAGCACCCAGGCCAGGCCCAGCGCCGAGCCGGCCAGCGCGACGATCAGCGCCGCCGTGGTCAGCACGGCGATGGTCATGCCGACCATGCCGAACAGGTTGCCCCGGATCGAGGTGGTGGGGTGGCTCAGCCCCTTGAGGGACTGGATGAAGCAGACGCTGGCGATCAGGTACAGCAGCGTGACGAGGTTCATGCTCATGTCCGTTGCTCCTTACTTGGCCGCGTCCGCCTTGGCGGGACGGTCTTTCTTCTTGAACATTTCCAGCATCCGGCGCGTCACCAGGAAGCCGCCAAAGATGTTGACCGCCGCCAGCGCCACCGCGGCCACGCCCAGCAGCTTGCCAAACGTGCCCTCGGTCAGCGCCGCCGCCAGCATGGCACCGACGATGACGATGGCCGAAATGGCGTTGGTGACCGCCATCAGCGGCGTGTGCAGCGCCGGTGTCACGGTCCACACCACGTGGTAGCCCACGTAGATGGCCAGCACGAAGATGATCAGGTTGATGAGGGTGGGGGATACGGCGTCCATGCGGGGCTCCTCGGGATTTGTATCGGGTCCGTGTCGGTGGCGGGTGTCTGGGTTACTCACGGTCGCGGCGCGGCGCCGGCACCGGTGGGCGCGGCGGCACCTGCGTCGCGACCGGGGCTGTCGCCGGCGCGGTGACGACCGCCGACGCCACCGGCACCGCGGCGGGCGCGGCCAGCGGCGGCGCGAACGGCAGCGGCGGCATGGCCAGCACGCCACTGGCGCCCGCGGCGCGGGTGGCGGCCGCCAGATCGCGCGCCCATTGCAGGCCGGGCTGGCCGCCGGCCAGGAAGTCGGCGCTGCCGCGCGTGGTCGGCTCGATCAGCGCCGGCTCGATCAGCACGTGCGCTTCCAGGGCTTGACCGCCCGCCTGCGGCACGCGGTGGCTGATCCAGGCGCGCGGGCGCGCCGTCCAGCCGCGGCTGTCCAGCCACTGGTAGAGCACGCCGTGCTGGCGCTCCAGCCAGCGGTCGAAGTCGGCGTCGCGCCGCAGGCGCAGGCAGCCGTCGCCCTCGCTGCTGACGTGCAATCCGGTGGCGCGCGGGCAGGGCGCGGGGCTGCCGGGCGCCACCTGGGTGATCACGATGGCCAGCCAGCGGCCATCGTCGCGTCGCAGGCCGGCGACGCGCGTGGGCGCCACCGGGCCGCTGACGGGCACCGGGGCGTCGCCGGCCAGCCAGGGTGCCTGCACGTGGCCCAGATCGACCCACTGGCCGACGCTGGTGGCGGGCGCTTGGATGAGCGGCGCGGCCGCGGCGGCCACGGGCGCCGCCGCCGACGCGCGCTCGGCGTCGGGGCCGGTGGCGGCGCAGGCGCCGAGCAGGATGGCCGAGGTCAGCGCCAGCGCGCGCCCGGCGCCGGACAGGCGGGGCGCGCTCATTTGCGGGTCACCGCGCCCTGATGCGCCATCAGGCAGGCGGCCACGATGTCGTCTTCCAGGTCCAGCGTGAACGTCGCCGGCGGCTCGCCCTTGGCGGCCGGCGGCAGTACCAGCTTGAGGAAGTCCAGCACGTTGCGCGCGTACAGCGCCGACGCGTCGGCCGCCACTTGGGCCGCCAGGTTGGTCTCGCCGACCAGGGTCACGCCGTGCTTGACCACCGTGCGGTCGGCCTCGGTCAGCGGGCAGTTGCCGCCCACCGTGCCGTCGGGGTTGGGCACGCCCTTGCCGGCGGCCATGTCGATGATGACCGAGCCGGGCTTCATGCTCTTGACCATGTCCTCGGTGATCAGCACCGGCGCCGCGCGGCCGGGGATCAGGGCGGTGGAAATCACCACGTCGGCCTGCGCCACGCGCTTGGCCACCTCGACCTTCTGGCGGTCCAGCCAGCTTTGCGGCATGGGGCGGGCGTAGCCGCCCACGCCTTCGGCGGCTTCCTTTTCCTCGGCCGTCTCGTAGGGCACGTCGATGAACTTGCCGCCCAGCGATTCGACCTGCTCCTTCACGCTCGGGCGCACGTCGCTGGCCTCGATCACCGCGCCCAGGCGCTTGGCGGTGGCGATCGCCTGCAGCCCGGCCACGCCCACGCCCAGGATGACGACGCGCGCCGCCTTCACGGTGCCGGCGGCGGTCATCAGCATGGGGAAGAACTTCTGGTAGCGGTCGGCGGCCATGATGACGGCCTTGTAACCGGCGATGTTGGCCTGGCTGGACAGCACGTCCATGCTCTGCGCGCGCGTGGTGCGCGGCGCCGCTTCCAGCGCGAAGGCCGTCAGGTTGGCGGCCGCCAGGCGTTGCAGGCCCTCGGCGTTGAAGGGCTCCAGCATGCCCACCAGCACGCTGGCGGGCTTGACTTGCGTCAGCTCCTCGGACGAGGGGCTGCGCACTTTCAGCACCATGTCGGCGGCGAAGGCGCCGGCGGCGTCGGTGATCTCGGCGCCGGCGGCGCGATAGGCCTCGTCCGTGGCGGAAGCGCGCAGGCCAGCGCCTGCCTGCACACGCACGACGTGGCCCTGGGCCACCAGCTTCTTGGCCGTTTCCGGGGTCACGGCGACGCGGGTCTCGCCGGCCGCCGTCTCGGCGGGTACGCCAATCAGCATGAAACACTCCTCTTGTGGGACAGCCATCGGTCCGCCGCCTGGCGGACCCGCTGTGCGGGTTTGTCTGCGATCGAGCGGGCCGTGGCACGCTCTTGGCGCCGATTGTGCTTCATTTCGGTGCATCGGCTGCGGGCGCGATGTCGCGGCGGGGCGTGCCGATAATGGCTGGCATGAGTTTACGCCGATGGAAACCCGCGGTCACGGTGGCCGCCGTGATCGAGCAGGCCGGCCGCTACCTGCTGGTGGAAGAGCGCACCGCCGCCGGCCTGCAGCTGAACACCCCGGCCGGCCACCTGGAGCCGGGCGAGTCGCCGCAGGCCGGCGCGGTGCGCGAGGCGCTGGAGGAAACCGGCCGCGTCTTCACCCCCACCGCGCTGCTCGGCGTGTACCTGGCGGCCTCGGCCGACGCCCAGGGCGCGCCCGCCAGCTGGCTGCGCCTGGCTTTTTGTGGCACGGTCGGCGAGCCGGACCCGGCGCGCCCGCTGGACGAGGGCATCGTGCGCACGCTGTGGCTGACGCCGGCCGAGATCGAGGCCAGCCGGGCGCGCCACCGCAGCCCGCTGGTGTGGCGCTGCGTGCAGGACCACCTGCGCGGCCAGCGCTTCGATTTGTCGGCGGTGGTGCTGGACCCGTCGGCCGCCGGCGATCGGCTGGCCTGACGGCGCCAGCGGTATGGAGTCGAGGATGATTTTGGCCTGTGGTGCTTGATGGGCGAGCGCCAGAAGCTATCGTTAAAGGAGCAAATCATGCGACTGTTCACCTCCCCCCGCGCCCCCAACCCGCGCCGCGTGCTGATGTTCCTGCATGAAAAGGGCATCACCGGCATCGACTTCGTGCCGGTCGACCTGAACGCCGGCGAGCACAAGGCGGCCGCCTACCGCGCCAAGGTGCCGGTCGCCCGCGTGCCGGCGCTGGAACTGGATGACGGCCGGTGCTTAAGCGAAACGCGCGCCATCTGCACCTACCTGGAGGGCCTGCACCCGGCGCCCAACCTGATGGGCGAGGGCTTCGACGAGCGCGCCTTCATCGAAATGCACGACCGCCGCGTGGAGTGGTACTGGCTGCTGCCGATCGCCAACGGCGTGCGCCACACCCACCCGGGGCTGGCGGAGCTGGAGCAGCCGCAGTTTCCCGAATTCGGCCACGCCCAGGGCGCCAGGGTGCGCGAATCGGCGCGCTGGCTGGACGACACGCTGGCCGCGCAGCCCTGGATCGCCGGCGAGCGCTTCACCATTGCCGACATCACGGCGTTCTGTGCCCTCGAATTCGCCAAGCTGATGAAATTCAACCCCGGCGCCGAAGGTTTTGCCGCCTTGCAGGCCTGGCGCGACCGGGTGGCGGAGCGGCCCAGCGCGCAGGCGTGGTGAACGCGGTCGATGGTGCCACGATAAGTGCTGACGCACGGCAGGGCATGTCGAACGGCGAGTCCTCTGCCTGGCGCGATGCGCTGGCTCGGCGCTTTCCCGAACTGTCGCCAACCGCCTGCCAGGCGCTGGCGGCGCAGGGCCGCCGGCAGCGGCTGCGGCGCGGCGACGCCGTGCTGCGCCCCGGCAATGCCTGGCGCAGCGCCTGCTGGGTGGAGCGCGGCGGCCTGCGCCTGTACTACGTCGATGCGCAGGGCGCCGAGTCGAACAAGAGCTTTCACTTGGATGACGCGCTGATCTGGCCGATCACGCCCGGGCTGCGCGCCGCGCCGGTGTCCTTTCACGTCGATGCGCTGGAGCCGGCCACCGTGTGGTGGCTGGACATGGACGCGCTTGAGGCGGCGGTGGCTGCGCTGGACTCGTGGACCCGGCTGCGGCTGCACACGCTGGCCGCGCTGCTGGAGGACAAGATGCGGCGCGAGCGCGCCTTTTTGCAGGAAGACGCGCGCCAGCGCTACGAGGCGCTGCTGCGCGAGCAGCCCGGGTGGGCGCGGCGCATCCCGCTGCGCCACTTGGCCTCCTACCTGGGCATGACCGACGTGTCGCTGTCGCGGTTGCGCGCGCGCATGGGGCTTATCCGCAGTTAAGGCATCGCCCCGAGCGCCCGGCCACACTGCGCGTATCGCATAGCCCTCTATTCGAACGCCCATGGACGCATCTGACCGCCCCGCTCTGTCTCAGCCTTTGCCGTTGGCCCTGCATGCCTTGGCCGTCGCCGCGTTCGGCGTGATGGCCGGCTTCTTCTGGACCTACAGCGCCAACGTCAATCTGGCGATGCTGACGGTGGACGGCGCCACCTACGCCACGGTGCAGTCGGCCTTCAACCGGCACGTGCGGCACGCGCTGTTCTTCGCCCTGTTCTTCGGCCCGCCGCCGCTGGCCGCGCTGGCGCTGCTGGCCGGGTGGCGGCAGTGGCGCGGCGGCTGGTTCGCCGCGCTCGCCATGGCTGGGCTGCTCTACCTGCTGGGCATCGTGGTCTTCACGGCGCAGGTCAACCTGCCGCTGAACCACTACACCGAGTCGTGGGACCCGGCCGCGCTGCCGGCCGACTGGGCCGCCACGCGCGAGCGCTGGAACGCGGCCAACCTGTGGCGCACGGGGGCCAGCGCGGCCGCCTTCGCGCTGGCGCTGGCGGCGCTGGTCTGGCGTGCGGCTACGCCGCCGCGGCGGCCACCAGCACCGGCTTGAGGTAGCGCCCCGTGTGGCTGTCCGGATGGCCCGCCACCTGCTCTGGCGTACCCTGTGCCACCACCGTGCCGCCGCCGTCGCCGCCCTCCGGGCCCATGTCGATCACCCAGTCGGCGGTCTTGATGACGTCCAGGTTGTGCTCGATCACCACCACGGTGTTGCCGGCATCCACCAGTTGCTGCAACACCTTCAGCAGCAGCTCGATGTCGGCAAAGTGCAGGCCCGTCGTCGGCTCGTCCAGCACGTACAGGGTGCGGCCGGTGTCGCGCTTGGACAGCTCCAGCGCCAGCTTGACGCGCTGCGCCTCGCCGCCCGACAGGGTGGTGGCGCTCTGGCCGAGCGTGATGTAGGACAGGCCCACGTCCAGCAGGGTTTGCAGCTTGCGCGCAATAGCCGGCTGGTCCTGGAAGAAGGTCAGGGCTTCTTCCACCGTCATGTCCAGCACCTGGGCGATGTGGCGGCCCTTCCACTGCACCTCCAGCGTCTCGCGGTTGTAGCGGCGGCCGTGGCAGACGTCGCAGGGCACGTAGACGTCGGGCAGAAAGTGCATCTCGACCTTGACCACGCCGTCGCCCTGGCAGGCCTCGCAGCGCCCGCCGCCGCTGGACTGCGGCACGTTGAAGCTGAAGCGCCCGGGGCCGTAGCCGCGTTCGCGCGCGGTGGCGGTCTCGGCCATCAGCTCGCGGATGGGGGTGAACAGGCCGGTGTAGGTGGCGGGGTTGCTGCGTGGCGTGCGGCCAATGGGGCTCTGGTCCACCGCGATCACCTTGTCGAACTGCGCCAGGCCCTCGATGGCCGCATGCGGCGCCGGCTCGGCGTGGGCGCGGTGGATCTCGCGCGCGGCGGCGGCGTACAGCGTGTCGTTGACCAGGGTGCTCTTGCCCGAGCCCGAGACGCCGGTGACGCAGGTCAGCAGCCCCACGGGGAAGTCCACCGTGACGTGCTTCAGGTTGTGGCCGCTGGCGCCGACGATGCGCAGCACGCCTTCCTGCGCCGGTTCGCGGTCTTCAAGCGATTCAGGGGCATGGCGCCCGCCTGGCAAGCGCAAGCAGCTATCATTTTTGAAATCTCGACGTTGCGCAGGCACGGCAATGCGGCGCGCGCCGCGCAAAAACTGGCCGGTGACCGAGTCGGCCACCGCCGCCACTTCGTCAAACGTGCCCTGCGCCATCACGCGCCCGCCGTGCACGCCGGCGCCGGGGCCCAGGTCGATCACGTGGTCGGCGGCGCGCATCATGTCCTCGTCGTGCTCGACCACCAGCACGCTGTTGCCCAGGTTGCGCAGGTGCTTGAGGGTGCCGATCAGGCGGTCGTTGTCGCGCTGGTGCAGGCCGATGCTGGGCTCGTCCAGCACGTACATCACGCCCGTCAGGCCCGAGCCGATCTGGCTGGCCAGGCGGATGCGCTGGGCCTCGCCACCACTCAGGGTGTCGGCGCTGCGTTCCAGGCTCAGGTAGTTCAGGCCGACGTCGTTCAGGAACTTCAGGCGGTTGCCGATCTCGCGCACCACCTTGTCGGCGATCTCGGCCTTGGCGCCTTGCAGCCGCAGGGCGTCGAACCAGGCCTTGGCCTCGCCCAGCGTGGCGTGGCTGATCTCGTAGATGGCGCGGCGCTGCGCGCCATCGCCCACGAACACGTGGCGCGCTTCCTTGCGCAGGCGCGTGCCGGCGCAGTCCGGGCAGGGCTGCTGGCTGCGGTAGCGCGACAGCTCTTCGCGCACCACGGCGGAATCGGTCTCGCGCCAGCGCCGCGCCATGTTGGGCAGGATGCCTTCGAAGGGGTGCTTCTTGCTGACCTTGCGCCCGGCAGAACCACGCCCCCCCTGAGGCGCTTCGCGCCCTCCCCCAGGGGACGGCACCGCCTTGGGACGGCCCGGCGGCGGTGCCCGCCCGCTTTCCAGCGTGTAGGCAAAGGCGATCTCCTCGGTGCCCGAGCCGTGCAGGATGGCGTGCCGCACCGCCTCGGGCAGGTCTTCAAACGGCGTGTCGACGCTGAACTGGTAGTGTTTGGCCAGGCTTTCGATCAGGGCGAAGTAATAGCCGTTGCGCCGGTCCCAGCCCTTGATGGCGCCACTGGCCAGGCTCAGGCTGGGAAAGGCCACCACGCGCTCGGGGTCGAACACGTCGGTCGTGCCCAGGCCGTCGCAGCTGGGGCAGGCGCCGGCGGGGGCGTTGAAGGAGAACAGGCGCGGCTCCAGCTCGGCGATCGAGTGGTTGCACACCGGACAGGCGAACTTGCTGTTGAACAGGTGTTCTTTACCGCTGTCCATTTCGAGGGCAATGGCGCGCCCCTCGGCCAGGCGCAGCGCCGCTTCGAAGCTGTCGGCCAGGCGCGCCGCCGCATCTGGCCGCACCTTCAGGCGGTCGATGACCACGTCGATGTCGTGCTTGTCGTTCTTGTGCAGCGCGGGCAGGCGCTCGGCCTCGACGATGGCGCCGTCGATGCGAAAGCGCACGTAGCCCAGCGCCTGCATCTGCGCCAGTTGCTCGGTGAATTCGCCCTTGCGGTCGCGCGCCAGCGGCGCCAGCACCATCACCCGCGTGTCCTCGGGCAGGGCCAGGGTGGCGTCGACCATCTGGCTGACGGTCTGCACGCTCAAAGGCAACTGGTGATCCGGGCAATACGGCGTGCCGGCGCGGGCAAACAGCAGGCGCAGGTAGTCGTGGATCTCGGTCACCGTGCCCACGGTGGAGCGCGGGTTGTGGCTGGTGGCCTTCTGCTCGATGGCAATGGCCGGCGACAGGCCCTCGATCAGGTCCACGTCGGGCTTGTCCATCAGCTGCAGAAACTGCCGCGCATAGCTCGACAGGCTTTCGACATAGCGGCGCTGGCCTTCGGCATACAGCGTGTCGAAGGCGAGCGAGGACTTGCCCGAGCCCGACAGGCCGGTAATCACCACCAGCCGGTCCTTGGGGATGTCCAGGTCGATGTTCTTCAGGTTGTGCGTGCGCGCCCCGCGCACGGCAATCACCGGGCGACGCAGCGCGGCGGCCAGGGGCAGGCCGTCGGGCTCGGCGAGAGTGTGGGGGAATGTGGCGTGGTCCATGCGCGTTTGCCCCGGTCGAGGGCAACCGCGCATTATCGGAAATCTGCCTTCATCGCGCATGCACGGCGTCGGTGCGCCCGCCTGAGGGCTGGCAAGGGTCAACCCCTGATACCGAGCCAAAAATGCCGTTTTCGCAGGCGGGGAGAGCGCCAAAAGCTATCAAAAACAGAGTATTTACGAGGTCTCGGTCAGCGCAGCGGCGCTTCCTGCGCGGCCCCGGCCTGCCACACGCGCCAGCGCAGGCCCATGCCGTCGGGCACGAACACCACCACCGGCAGCTTGCTGTTGTAGCGCAGCAGCGTGCCCTGGGTTTGCGCCACGCCGGGGCGCTGGCTGCCGGGCGGGCAGGCCATCATGGTGGTCATCACCTGGCCGCGGCTTTGCAGCACCCAGTAGGTGTAGCCCCAGCCCTTCACGTCGCGCTCCTCGAAGCGCCCGTCCATGCCGCGGGTGTTGCAGTCCACCGTCATGGCCTTGGTGCCGATCAGCTCCAGCTTGCGCTCGTCCTCGTTCGGCAGTGCCGGCAGCTCGATGACGTGGCGCTGGTGGCCCGCCAGCTGCGTGGGAAAGGCCTTCAGCTCGGCGCTGGCGGCCGGGTTGGCGGACGCGGGCTGCTGGGCGCAGGCGCTCAGCAGGGCGCTGCCCAGCGCCAGGGTGGAGCACACGAGGGGCAGTCGGACGGTGGCTTTCATGGCCGAGGAATCTAGCAGATCGGTGATGGCGGACAATACCGGCTGGCCGGCGCACAGCCGGCATCGTTTTTGCGCCGTTTGTCGATGTCTGCCCCCGCCACGTCCGCCGTCCCCGCATCCACCGCCCACCGCATGACCGCCGACGAGCGGCGCGCCAGCCTGTCGCTGGCCGGCATCTTTGCGCTGCGCATGCTGGGGCTGTTCCTGGTGCTGCCGGTGTTCGCGCTGGAGGCGGCGCGCTACCCGGGCGGCGACGACCCGGCGCTGGTTGGCCTGGCGATGGGCATCTATGGTCTGACGCAGGCGGTGATGCAGGTGCCGCTGGGCCTGGCGTCGGACCGCATCGGCCGCAAGAAGGTGATCGTGGCCGGGCTGCTGGTGTTCGCGCTGGGCAG
>MKTG01000048.1:57550-60917 GCA_001897615.1 Burkholderiales bacterium 68-10 | reverse complement strand
TGGCGGTGGCCGGCGTGGTTCTGGTGCTGGCCGCCACGCCGGCCGAGCCGGTGCAGCACGCCGACGCGCCGCGCGGGCGCCTGCAGGACGTGTGGCGGCACCCGCACCTGTGGCGGCTGGACCTGGGCGTGTTCGTGCTGCACACGGTGCAGATGGCGATGTGGGTGGTGGTGCCCGGGCTGCTGGTGCAGGCCGGACTGGTGAAGGCCGACCACTGGAAGCTGTACCTGCCGGCGGTGCTGGCCTCGTTCGTGTTCATGGGCGGGCTGTTCGCGCTGGAGCGGCGTGGCTACCTGCGCGCCGTGCTGCGCGGCGGCATCGCCTTGCTGCTGCTGGTGCAGCTGGCCCTGCTGCTGCTGGCGCCGCGTGCGCCGGGGCTGTGGGCGCTGGGCGGCGTGATGTTCTTCTTCTTCATGGCCTTCAACCTGATCGAGGCCAGCCAGCCCAGCCTGATCTCGCGCCTGGCCCCGAGCAACGCGCGCGGCGCCGCGCTGGGCGTGTACAACACGCTGCAATCGCTGGGCCTGTTTGCCGGCGGCGCGCTGGGCGGCTGGCTGCTCAAGGGCTGGGGACCGGCGGCGGTGCTGTCGGGCACCTCGGCGCTGGTGGCGTTGTGGCTGCTGCTGGGCTGGGCCCAGTACGTGCCGCCGCTGCGCAGCGGCGCGGCTTCCCGCTGAACCGCGCGGCAGGCGCGGGGCGGGCCCGCCGCCGAGTGGTGCCTCGTGAGTGTCCTGAATTGGAGATTCGATGAACAAATCACCCGAATATCGGCGCCATGCGGCGTTGCGAATCCTCGCCATGGCGATGGCCATGGCCGCGGTTCGCGCCTTGCCTGGCACCGATCTCGGTCGATTTGTTTTTCAACGAACTTCCAACTCAGGACACTAGACTTGCACTGTTTAGCGCAGACTTCAGGAGACCTGCATGCCCGCGAGTTCCGGCTTCAAGCTGACCTATTCGACCATGTTCAATCCGCCGCCGCAGCTGCATGCGCGCTTCGACGCGGCGCTGGCGGATTTCCGGCGCGACGGCATGGGGCGCGACCACGCGCAATGGATCGGTGGCGTGTCGGTGGGCGGTGCGCGGCATTTCGAGGTGCGTTCGCCGATCGACCAGGACTGGCTGATCGGCCGCTTCGTCGAGGCCAGCGCGCAGGACGTGGACCGTGCCGTGCAGACCGCCCGGGCCGCCTATCCGGCCTGGGCGGCCACCCCCTGGCGCGATCGCGTGGCGCTGCTGCGGCGCGCCGCGCGCCTGATCGAGGAGCGGGTGTACGCCATCAGCGCCGCCGTGGCGCTGGAGGTGGGCAAGAACCGCATGGAATCGATTGGCGAGGTGCAGGAGACGGCCGACCTGATCGACTGGTATTGCGACCAGATGGAGGCCAACGAGGGCTTCGACCGCGCGCTGCCGGACGACCCGCTGCCCCACTTCCGCAGCCACAACCGCACCGTGCTGCGCCCCTATGGCGTGTGGGCGGTGATCGCGCCCTTCAACTTCCCGTTCGCGCTGGCGGGCGGGCCACTGGGGCCGGCGCTGATTGCCGGCAACACGGCGGTGTTCAAGGTGTCGCCGGAAACCTCGCTGTCCGGGCGGCTGCTGCTGGATGTGCTGCACGACGCCGGTCTGCCGGCCGGGGTCATCAACTTCGTCACCGGCGGCGACGCCACCGGGCGTGCCCTGGTCGAGCACCCGGGGGTGGCAGGCATCACCTTCACCGGTTCGCAGGCGGTGGGTCTGCAGGTGCTGCGCCAGTCGGTGCAGGGCCGCCACCCGCGGCCCTGCATCGTCGAGATGGGCGGCAAGAACGCCACCATCGTCAGCCGCCACGCCGACCTGGAGCGCGCGGCCCTGGGGATCGTGCGCTCGGCCTTTGGGCTGTCGGGACAGAAGTGCTCGGCCTGCTCGCGCGTCTACGTCGAGCGTCCGGTGGCCGACGCGCTGCGCGAACGCCTGGCGCGGCTGGCCGGCGAGCTGTCGGTGGGCGATCCGACGCAGCAGGCGCACTGGATGGGGCCGGTGATCGGCCGCGGCGCCTACGAGCGCTACGCGCGACTGGCCGAGCACCTGGCGCGGGTCGGCCGCATCGACGCCGGCGGCCAATGGCTGACCGACGGCGTGCTGGCGCGCGGCTTCTTCGTCGCGCCCACGGTGGCGCAGGCGCCGCTGGACGACCGCGCCTGGGTGGACGAGCATTTCCTGCCACTGTTGCTGGTGGGTGAGGTGGATTCGGTGGCCGAAGGCATCGCGCGCGCCAACGCCAGCGACTACGGCCTGACGGCGGGCTTCTACGGCACGTCGGACGAGGTGGCGTACTTTCACCAGCACATCGAGGCCGGCGTGACCTACGCCAACCGGCCGCAGGGCGCGACCACCGGCGCCTGGCCGGGCTATCAGCCCTTTGGTGGCTGGAAGGGCAGCGGCAGCACAGGCAAGGCCATCGGCTCCTTCTACTACCTGCCGCAGTACCTGCGCGAGCAGTCGCGCACGGTGGTGGAATGAAAAAGCGCCCTTGGCGGGCGCTTGATCTCGGGCGAATGGCGGGTCTGGCTCAGAGCGACTTCTTCAGCAGGTGCCCGATTTCGCCGATGATGCCGCGGCGGAACAGCAGCACGCACAGCACGAAGATCGCGCCCTGTACCACGGTGACCCAGGCGCCCAGCTGGGCCAGGTAGTTCTGCATCGACACGATGACGGCGGCGCCGACCACCGGACCGAACAGCGTGCCCATGCCGCCCACCAGGGTCATCAGCACCACCTCGCCGGACATGCTCCAGTGCACGTCGGTCAGGGAAGCGAGCTGGAACACGATGGCCTTGGTGGCGCCCGCCAGGCCGGCCAGCGTGGCCGACAGCACGAAGGCGCGGTGCTTGAACTTGTCGGCGTCGTAGCCGAGCGAGATGGCGCGCGGCTCGTTCTCGCGGATGGCCTTCAGCACCTGGCCAAACGGCGAATGCACGATACGGTAGATCAGCAGGAAGCCACCCAGGAAGATCGCCAGCACGAAGGGGTACATGGCGACCGGGTTGGTCAGCTCGAACAGGCCGAACAGCTTGCCGCGCGGCACCGCCTGGATGCCGTCCTCGCCGCCGGTGAAGGGCGCCTGCAGGCTGAAGAAGAACACCAGCTGGGCCAGCGCCAGGGTGATCATGGCGAAATAAATGCCCTGGCGGCGGATCGCCAGCTTGCCCGCGACCCAGCCCAGCGCGCCGGCGCACAGGGCGCCCATGGCAATGGCCAGCTCCGGCGTCAACCCCCACACCTTGGCGGCGTGCGCCGACACGTAGCCGGCGCTGCCCAGGAACATGGCATGGCCGAAGGACAGCAGGCCGCCATAGCCCAGCAACAGGTTGAAGGCGCAGGCGAA
>MKTG01000048.1:0-57540 GCA_001897615.1 Burkholderiales bacterium 68-10 | reverse complement strand
GGCGCGCCGATGAAGATGAGCGCCATGACGATGAAGGCCACCCGGTGCGTGCGAGCAGCGTCCTGGGTGGACGCAGGCTTGGCGGTCCGCGGGGTGGTGGGGACGGTGGAGGGGTTGGCGCTGTCCATGGCTTTACTTCTGCGCTCCGAACAGACCCGCCGGGCGGATCAGCAGCACGATGGTCATGATGACGAAGATGACGGTGGTCGAGGCCTCGGGGTAGAACACCTTGGTCAGGCCCTCGATCAGGCCCAGGCCGAAACCGGTGACGATGGCGCCCATGATGGAGCCCATGCCGCCGATCACCACCACGGCGAAGACGACGATGATCAAGTTTTCGCCCATCTGCGGGCTGACCTGATAGATCGGCGCGGCCATCACGCCGGCCAGCGCCGCCAGCGCCACGCCGAAGCCGTAGGTCAGGGTGATCATGCGCGGCACGTTGATGCCGAAGGCCTGCACCAGTTGCGGGTTTTCGGTGGCCGCGCGCAGGTAGCCGCCCAGCCGGGTTTTCTCGATCACGAACCAGGTGCTCAGGCAGACCACGAGCGAGGCCACGATGACCCAGGCGCGGTAGTTGGGTAGGAACATGAAGCCCAGGTTCTGCCCGCCCTGCAGTGCCTTGGGGATGGCATAGGGCAGGCCGGTGGAGCCGTATTCGTTGCGGAACAGACCCTGGATGATCAGGGCCAGGCCGAAGGTCAGCAGCAATCCGTACAGGTGATCCAGCTTGTACAGCGGCTTGAGCATGGTGCGCTCGATGACGACGCCGGTGGCGCCCACCAGAATGGGCGCCACCAGCAGGGACCCCCAGTAGCCCAGCCCCAGCTTGTTGAGCAGCAGGTAGGCGCCGAAGGCGCCCAGCATGTACTGCGCGCCGTGCGCGAAGTTGATGATGTTGAGCAGGCCGAAGATCACGGCCAGGCCCAGCGAGAGCAAGGCATAGAACGAGCCATTGATGAGACCGATGAGCAGCTGGCCCATCATGGCCTGGATCGGGATGCCGAAGATTTCCATGGTGTCTATGCCTTGCGGCTCTCGCGCTTACTTCTTGGTCACCAGCGGGCAGTTGCCTTCGTTCAGGGGACGGAACGCCTGCTCGGCCGGGATGGTCTGCACCACCTTGTAGTAGTCGTAGGGAGCCTTGGACTCACTGGGTTTCTTGACCTCGAACAGGTACACCGGGTGGATCTTGCGACCGTCGGCGCGCACCGTGCCCTTGCCGAACAGCGTGTCGTCGGTGGGCAGCTCCTTCATCTTGGCGACCACCTTGGCACCGTCGTCGGTCTTGGCGGCGTCCACCGCCTTCAGGTAGTGCAGCACGCCCGCGTAGACGCCGGCGTGGTCGGACGACGGGTATTTGCCGCCATGCAACGCCGCGAAGCGCTTGCTCCAGGCGCGCGTGCCATCGTTCAGGTCCCAGTAGAAGGCCTCGGTGATGTTCAGGCCCTGGGCGGTGTTCAGGCCCAGGCCGTGGATGTCGGGCAGGAACACCAGCAGACCGGCCAGCTTCTGGCCACCCTTGACGATGCCGAACTCGGCCGCCTGCTTGATCGAGTTGATGGTGTCGCCACCGGCGTTGGCCAGGCCGACGATCTTGGCCTTGGACGACTGCGCCTGCAGCAGGAAGGACGAGAAGTCGGCTGTGCCCAGTGGCACCTTGACGCTGCCCAGCACCTTGCCGCCAGCGGCCTTGACGACTTCCGACGTGTCGCGCTCCAGGGCGTGGCCGAAGGCGTAGTCGGCGGTTAGGAAGAACCAGCTGTCGCCGCCGGCCTTCACCACCGCGCTGCCGGTGCCGTGCGCCAGCATCCAGGTGTCGTACAGCCAGTGCACGGTGTTGGGCGAGCAGTCCTTGCCGGTCAGGTCGGAACTGGCGGCTCCGGTGTTGACGAAGGCCTTGCCCATGTCCTTGGTGACCTGGTTGACGGCCAGGGCGACGGAGGAGGTGGGCACGTCGGCGATCATGTCGACGCCGTCGGTCTCATACCACTTGCGGGCGATGCTGGAGCCGACGTCCGGTTTGTTCTGGTGGTCGGCCGACACCACCTCGACCTTGAGCGAGGACTTGGTGGCCTTCAGGTAGTCCTCAACGGCCATCTTGGCCGCGACCACCGAACCCGGGCCGCCGATGTCGGCGTACAGGCCCGACATGTCGTTCATGACGCCGATCTTGACGACGTTGCCCGAAATCTGGGCTTGTGCCGAAGCGGCGGCCAGCAAACCCAGGCCGGCCATCAGCGACCAAAGTGCGTTGCGTTTCATCGAGAGTCCTCCGTGTGGAAAAAACAGTGGCAAAAAAGGGATGACATGGCGCTTGGCGCCGGGTGGCATGGGGTGACTACCTCACCAGCGGGCAATTGCCCTCGTTCAGCGGGCGGAACGCCTTGTCGGCGGGAATGGTCTGCAGCACCTTGTAGTAGTCGTAGGCGTACTTGGATTCGCCGGGCTTCTTGACCTCGACCAGGTAGGCCGGGTGGATCTTGCGGCCATCGACGCGGATGCTGCCCTTGCCGAACAGTGGGTCGTCCGTGGGCAGCTCCTTCATCTTGGCCACCACCTTGGCGCCGTCGCTGTCCGCCTGCAGGGCGTCGACGGCCTTCAGGTAGTGTTGCAGCCCGGCATAGACACCTGCCTGCACCATGGTCGGCATGCGGCCGTTGTGGGCGGCGGCAAAGCGCTTGGACCAGGCGCGGGTGGCGTCGTTCAGGTCCCAGTAGAACGTGGTGGTGACTTGCAGGCCCTGGGCCGTCTGCAGGCCCAGGCCATGGATGTCGCTGAGGAACACCAGCAGGCCGGCCATTTTCTGTCCGCCCTTGACGATGCCGAACTCGGCCGCCTGCTTGATCGAGTTGATGGTGTCGCTGCCGGCGTTGGCCAGGCCAATGATCTTGGCCTTGGACGACTGTGCCTGCAGCAGGAAGGAGGAGAAGTCGCTGGTGCCCAGCGGCACCTTTACGCTGCCCAGCACCTTGCCGCCGGAAGCCTTGACCACGTCCGAGGTGTCACGCTCCAGCGCATGGCCGAAGGCGTAGTCGGCGGTCAGGAAGAACCAGGTGTCGCCGCCCTGCTTGACCACGGCCGAGCCCGTGCCGTGCGCCAGCATCCAGGTGTCGTAGGTCCAGTGCACCGTGTTGGGGGTGCAGGCCTTGCCGGTCAGGTCGGCGGTGCCGCCGGTGGAGTTGACCATCACCTTGTTCTTTTCCTTGGTAACCTCGTTGACGGCCAGGGCCACGGACGAGGTGGGCACGTCCAGGATCATGTCGACGCCGTCGGAGTCGTACCACTTGCGGGCGATGCTGGAGCCGACGTCGGGCTTGTTTTGGTGGTCGGCGGTGACGATCTCGATCTTCAGTTTGGACTTGGTGGCCTTCAGGTAGTCCTCGACCGCCATCCTGGCCGCCACCACCGATCCGGGGCCGGCCAGGTCGGCATAGGGGCCTGCCATGTCGTTCAGCACCCCGATCTTGACCATGCCGCCGGAAATCTGCGCATGCGCGGCGCCTCCGAGCGCGGCGCCCAGGCCGGCGATCAAGGCGCACAGTGTCTGGCGTTTCATGGCGATGCTCCTGTGGATGTGGGAAAGGCGTCCGATGGGGTGGGGCGAGGGCTGGCGATCGTGGCCGCGGAGAGGGCGCCGGATCGGCATGTCTGGCGACCGCGGCTCACACGCCCAGATACTGGTGCAGCATGTCCATGTTGTCCTGCAATTCGGCGGCGCTGAACTCGCGCAGCACCAGGCCGCGCTCCATGATGTAGAAGCGATCGGCCAGCGGGGCGGCGAAGCGGAAGTTCTGCTCCACCATCAGCACGGTGAAGCCGCGCGTGCGCAGCTCGCGGATCATGCGCGCCAGCGCTTGCACGATGACGGGGGCCAGACCTTCGGAGATTTCGTCCAGCAGCAGCACCTTGGCGCCGGTGCGCAGGATGCGCGCCACCGCCAGCATCTGCTGCTCGCCCCCGGACAGCCGGCCGCCGGGGCTGCCGCGCCGGGACTTCAGGTTGGGGAACATGGCGTAGATTTCCTCCACGCTCATGCCGCCTTCGGCCACCTTGGGCGGCAGCATCAGGTTTTCCTCGCAGGTCAGCGAGGTCATGATGCCGCGCTCCTCCGGGCAATAGCCCAGGCCCAGGCGGGCGATGTGGTGCGGCGCCAGCTTGACGGTCTCCACGCCGTTGATCTGGATCGAGCCCGTGCGCTTGCCCACCAGCCCCATGATGGCGCGCAAGGTGGTGGTGCGGCCGGCGCCATTGCGACCGAGCAGGGTGACGACCTCGCCCGGCATCACTTCCAGGTTGACGCCGTGCATGATGTGCGATTCGCCATACCACGAGTGGACGTCCTTCAGGACGATGGCGGGGGTGGAGTTGTGGTTCATGAGGTGACTGCCTTCAACCATGCGCGCCCTGCAGGGCCTCGTCGGCGCTGCCCATGTAGGCCTCCAGCACCTGTGGATTGCGGGACACCTCGGCGTAAGGCCCCTCGGCGATGACCTGGCCGAACTGCAGCACGGTGATCTGGTCGGCGATGCTGCCCACCACGCTCATGTTGTGTTCCACCATCAGCACCGTGCGGTTGGCGGCCACCTTCTTGATCAACTGGGTGACCATGTCGACGTCCTCGTGGCCCATGCCCTGGGTGGGCTCGTCCAGCAGCATCAGCTTGGGATCCATCGCCAGCGTGGTGGCGATCTCCAGCGCGCGCTTGCGGCCGTAGGGCAGGCCGACCGCCTCCAGATGGGCGAAATCGGCCAGGCCGACGAAGCCCAGCAGCTCCATGCAGCGATCGTTGAGCTGGTTCAGCGTGTGCTCCGGCTTCCAGAAATGAAACGAGGTGCCCAGCGTCTGCTGCAGGGCCACGCGAACGTTCTCCAGCACGCTCATGTGCGGGAAGGTGGACGAGATCTGGAACGAGCGCACCACGCCGCGGCGCGCGATCTGGGCCGGTTTTTCGGCCGTGATGTCCTGCCCGTCGAACAGGATCTGGCCGCGCGTGGGTTCCAGGAACTTGGTCAGCAGGTTGAAGCAGGTCGTCTTGCCGGCCCCGTTGGGACCGATCAGCGCGTGGATGGTGCCGCGCTGCACCTTGAGGTTGACGTCGTTGACGGCCACGAAGCCCTTGAACTCCTTGACCAGTCCACGGGTTTCCAAAATGATCTCCGAACTCATGTGTCCGACTGCTTTTTCCAGATGCTGAGAACGCGGCATTATGGGGGTGGGGTGCCCGCTGCCTGATTAGGGTTTTCCTCGCTGCGGCGCGGCGCTGGCGGGCCGTCGGGCGGTGTTTCAGGGACTTCCCTGAACACGCCCTGGCGTGCGGCGCTGCATACTGCGCGGCTTTGTTCACCACGATCGAGGATATCGACCATGAAACTCCATACTCTTGCCGTCGCAGCGCTGGCGGCCTGCTGCATGCTTGGCGCGAACGCCAAGACCTTCAAATGGACCAGCGCCAGCGACATTCCCACGCTGGACATCCATTCGCAGAACAACGCGCTGGGCAACGGCGTGCACGCGGCGGTGTATGAATCGCTGGTCTACTACAACAGCAAGACCTTCAAGATCGAGCCCATGCTGGCCACTGCCTGGAAGCAGGACAGCCCCACGCAGATGCAGTTCACGCTGCGTCCGGGCGTCAAGTTCAGCGACGGCAGCGCCATGACCGCCGAGGACGTCAAGTTCTCCATCGAGCGCGCCATGGCCAAGACCTCCAACTACAGCGTGTACACGCAGGGTATCGACAAGGTGGTGGCGGGGTCGAACACGGTCGACGTCTTCACCAAGGCGCCCAACCCGGTGCTGCTCAACCAGCTGACCGAGCTGCGCGTCATGAGCCGCGCCTGGGCCGAGAAGAACAAGTCGGTCGAGCCCAAGGACATCAAGACCAAGGACGAAAGCTTTGCCCACCGCAATGCCATGGGCACCGGCCCCTTCATGGTCAAGGAGTGGCAGCCCGACCAGAAGCTGGTGATGGTGGACAACCCCCAGTGGTGGGGCCATGGCGCCAAGGCCAAGCCTGGCAACGTGACCGAGGTCGTCTACACCCCGATCAAGTCCGAGGCCACGCGCATGGCCGCGCTGCTGTCGGGCGAAGTGGATTTCGTGCTCGACCCGACGCCGCAGGACCTGGAGCGCGTGCAGCGCAATGCGGCGCTCAAGGTGGTGCAGGGCCCGGAGAACCGCACCATTTTCTTCGGCATGGACCAGCATCGCGACGAGCTGCCGGGCTCCAACATCAAGGGCAAGAACCCGCTGAAGGACCAGCGGGTGCGACAGGCGCTCTATCAGGCGATCGACATCAACGCCATCCACAAGGTGGTGATGCGCGGCCTGAGCCAGAACACCGGCACCCTGATCGCGCCCCAGGTGAGCGGCTACACCAAGCGCGCCGACCAGCGTTACCCCTATGACATGGCGGCTGCGCAAAAGCTGCTGGCCGACGCCGGCTACAAGGACGGCTTCGAGGTCGATTTCGCCTGCCCCAACAACCGCTATATCGCCGACGAGCGCATCTGCCAGGCGGTGGCGGCGATGTGGTCCAAGGTGGGCGTCAAGGCCAAGCTGCGCACCATGCCGCTGGTCAGCTACTTCCCGATGGTTCAGCGCCACGAGGCCAGCATCTACATGCTGGGCTGGGGCGTGCCCACCTTCGACGCGCTGTACAGCCTGCAATCGCTGGTGCGCAGCGTGGGCGCCGGCGGCGACGGCAACTACAACGTGGGCCGCTATTCCAACCCGCAGATGGACGCCCTGGTCGAGCGCGTCAAGGTCGAGGTCGACCAGAAGCGCCGCGCCGAGCTGATCGAGCAGGCGCTCATCCTGGAGCACCAGGACGTGAGCCACCTGCCGCTGCACAACCAGGTGATCCCCTGGGCGATGAAGAAGAACATCGAGGTGGTGCACCGCGCCGACAACCGGCTCGACTGGCGGCTGATCAGCGTCAAGTGAGGGCAGGCGGCGCCGCCAGGCGGCGCGCCAGCTCGCGCAAGGCATGCAGCGTGGCCTGGGCGCGCACCGCGCTGCGGTCGCCGTCGAAGCGGCAGCGCTGCGCCTCGGTCTGTCCGGCCACGCACCAGCCGAACCACACGGTGCCCACCGGCTTGTCGGCGCTGCCACCGGCGGGCCCGGCGATGCCGGTGACGGCCAGGCTCACCTGCGCCCGTGAGTGGGCCAGGGCGCCCTCGGCCATGGCGCGCACCACCGCGTCGCTGACGGCGCCGTGCCGTTCGATCAGCGCGGCGGGCACGCCCAGCAGCTCGGTCTTGGCGGCGTTGCTGTAGCAGACGAGGCCGCGCTCGAACCACAGCGACGAGCCCGCCACGTCGGTGCAGGCGGCGGCGACCAGGCCGCCGGTGCAGCTCTCGGCGCTGGCTAGCAGCCAGCCACGGCCGGTCAGCAGCGCTGCGATCTCATGAATGATTTTGGTCTGTTGCGCAGGTGTGGCAAACGCCGGCAGCTCTTGTTTTGGGAGCATTCGGCGTCACCCCGCGCGCCACAGCGCGATCACCAGCAAGGTGCAGAAGGCGGCCACCAGGTCGTCCAGCAGGATGCCAAAGCCGCCCGCCCAGCCGCCGCGGCCGTGCAGCAGGCGATCGGCCCAGCCCACCGGCCCGGGCTTGATGGCGTCGAAGAAGCGAAACAGCGCGAACGCCACCGCCTGGGCCCAGAAGCCGGCCGGCAGCAGCAGCCACAGCACCAGCCAGAAGGCCACCACCTCGTCGATCACGATCGCGCTCGGGTCGGCTGTGCGCAGGTGGCGCGCGGTGACGGTGCCAGCCCACCAGGCCAGCGGCAGCGCGGCGACCAGCAGCCAGCCCAGTTGCGCGGGCGTCAGCCACAGACCCAGCGCCCACCAGGCCAGCCAGGCCCACAGCGTGCCCGCCGTGCCGGGGGCCACGGGCGACAGGCCGCTGCCGAAGCCCAGTGCCAGCCAGTGCGCCGGGTGCGCGCCCATGAAGCGGGCGTCGGCGCGCCGGGCGCTGGCCGGCTCGGGCGGCGCCGTCGGCGCGCGCGCGGTCTCGCGCTTGGGCTGCACGTCGGTGACGCGGTCGTCGTGGGCGGTCATGGCCGCGATGCTAGCAGTGGCCGCCGCTGCGCCGGGTGCGGCGCTGCGGCGGGCGGTGCGGTGGGATGGCGCCGCGCCGGAATCAGCCAGAAAATCGGCCCCAGCGCTTGATCCATCTGCGCAACAAGCTATCATTCAAATAGCATGCCGTCATC
This sequence comes from Burkholderiales bacterium 68-10, assembly GCA_001897615.1. Lineage (GTDB taxonomy): Bacteria > Pseudomonadota > Gammaproteobacteria > Burkholderiales > Burkholderiaceae_C > Ottowia. The sequence continues at coordinate 49,320 of MKTG01000048.1, read as the reverse complement.
TGCCATGTCATCCCAATCCCCTGCCGCCGCCGACGCCGCGCTGGTCGAGCGCTATCTGGCGCACGCCCGCGTGCAAAAGCGCCTGGCCGCGCGCACGCTCACGCTGTACCGGCTGGACCTGGACAAGCTGGCCCAGCTGGCCGTGCAGGCCGGTGTGGCGCTGCCGGCGGTGCAGCCGCACCACGTGCGGGCCTGGGTGGCGCGCATGCACGCTGGTGGCCGCAGTGGCCGCGGCATCGCGCTGATCCTGTCGGGCTGGCGCGGCTTCTACGCCTGGCTGGGGCGCGAAGGGCTGATCGCCGCCAATCCGGTGCAGGGCATTCGCGCCCCGCGCCAGCCGCGCCCGTTACCCAAGGCGCTGGGCGTGGACGAGGCGGTGCAACTGGCCGAGCATGTCGACGAAGCTGGCGACCCCTGGCTGGACGCGCGCGATGCCGCCCTGGTCGAGCTGCTGTACGGCAGCGGCCTGCGCGTGGGCGAGCTGACCGGCCTGGACGTCGCGCCCAGCGCCGCCGCCGAGCGGGCCGGCCGCGGCTGGATCGACCTGGACGCCGCCGAGGCGCAGGTGCAGGGCAAGGGCGGCAAGCGGCGCGCCGTGCCGCTGGGGCGCTCGGCCGTGGACGCCTTGCGGCACTGGTTGGCGCTGCGCGGCCAGGCGGTGGCGCCGGCCGATGGCGACACCGGGGACGCCGCGCAGGCCCTGTTCATCGGCCGGCGCGGCACTCGCCTGACGGCGCAGTCGGTCTGGCAACGCCTGCGCCGGCGCAGCCTGCAGGCCGGGTTGGCCACGCCGGTGCACCCGCACATGCTGCGCCATTCGTTTGCCAGCCACGTGCTGCAATCCAGCGGCGATCTGCGCGCGGTGCAGGAGCTGCTGGGCCACGCCAGCATCGGCACCACGCAGATCTACACGCGGCTGGACTTTCAGCACCTGGCCCAGGCCTATGACGCGGCACACCCGCGCGCGCGGCGCCGCTGAAGGCCGGCGGCGGCCCGCCGCTCACTCGCCCAGGAATTTGAGCAGGCCCCGCAGCTTGTCCTCGGTGCCGGTGTCGAAACCCTCGGGCATGCCGATGGTCTTGAGCACGGTCTGACCCTCGGCGCTGTCGGACAGTTCGCGCACCGCCTTCTGCACGGCAGCCACGTCGGCCGCGCTGAGCGTTCTGGACGCAATCAGCGGCGAATACGGCTGCGGCACGCTGCGGTGCAGCACCGTGCCGCCGTCCTTCAGCCATTTGCGCGCCGCCCCCGAGTAGGACGCCAGACCGCCCGCCTGGCCGAAGCCGTTGTTGATATAGAACACCACCGCTTCCTGTTCGCGCACGTGGGTCACGGCCTCCTTGTCGAGGTCGATGCCGTGCTGGCGCAGTTCGGCGCGACAGAACTTGGTCATGTAGGCGACTTTTTCGGGCATGACGATCTTCTTGCCCTTGAGGTCCGCCAGCTGCCTGATCGGCGAGTCCTTGGGCACGACGATCAGGCACTGCCCTTCGGGCTTCACGGAGGCCACATAGCGGTAGCCGTAGTCGCGCAGGCCGCGCGCCGGGTAGTCGCTGGGGCGCGCCAGCACCAGGTCGAGCCGGCTGCTCTTCATGCCGTCTTCCAGCTGCGCGAACTCGCGCACGAAGACCACCTTGACGTCGGCCTTGATGGCTTTGCCGATGGCCTCGGCCAGGCCGCCGTACTTCTGCACCACGCGGGCATGGTCGGTGCCGCCCGAGGTGCCTTCACTGATGCCCAGCACCAGATCGCGCGCCTGGGCGCTGGTGACGCCCAGGGTCAGGGCGATGGCCAGGGCAATGGAGTGTATGGACATGGTCGGGTGCGGCCGGGGTGTGGGGTACCGACTCGGAGTCGGAGCGAGGTGACGAGGCTGGAGGGATTGGACCGAAATCCCTGTATAGTTACTACTAAGGTTTACACTAATGACGGGTGTCGACCGCTGGCAACGCGGACGGCCCAGGGCGATGCGCGTTTTGCGCGATACCCTTCGGCCCGCCGCCGGTGCCTGGCTGGCTACACTGCCGGGCCTGAAATCACTCCTTTTCGCGGGCGCCCGGCCCGGCACTGCCATGTCCCTGATTCCTGCCACCATCCTCACCGGCTTTCTCGGCTCGGGCAAGACCACGCTGCTCAAGCGCGTGCTGACCGAGGCGCACGGCCAGAAGATCGCCGTCATCGAGAACGAGTTCGGCGAGGAGAACATCGACAACGACATCCTCGTGGCCGACAGCCAGGAGCAGATCATCCAGATGAGCAACGGCTGCATCTGCTGCTCCATCCGCGAGGACCTGCGGGCCACCTTGTCCGACCTGGCGGCCCGAAAGCGCCGGGGCGAGCTGGACTTCGAGCGCGTGGTGATCGAGACCACAGGCTTGGCCGATCCCGGCCCGGTGGCGCAGACCTTCTTCATGGACGACGAGATCGCCGAGGCCTACCTGCTCGACGCCATCGTCACCCTGGTCGATGCCAAGCACGCGGCGCAGCAGTTGAACGACCGTGTCGAGGCGCAGCGCCAGGTCGGCTTTGCCGACCAGATCTTCATCAGCAAGGCCGATCTGGTGGGCCAGGACGAGCTGGCGGCCCTGCAGCATCGGCTCAGGCACATGAACCCGCGCGCGGCGCAGAAGGTGGTGCATTTCGGCGACGTGCCGATCGCCGAGGTGTTCGACCTGCGCGGCTTCAACCTGAACGCCCGGCTGGACATCGACCCCGAGTTCCTGGCCGCCGATGAGCACGCTCACGATCACCACGACCACCATCACCACGATGGCGGGCACTGCGACCACCCCTCGCACCACCACGCCCATGGCCACCACCATCATGAGGACGATGACGTCAAGAGCTTCGTCTTCCGTGCCGAGCGGGCGTTCGATCCGGCGCGGCTGGAGGACTTCCTGGGCGCCATGGTCAACATCTACGGCCCGCGCATGCTGCGCTACAAGGGCGTGCTGTGGATGAAGGGCACGGAGCGCAAGGTCATCTTCCAGGGCGTGCACCAGCTCATGGGCAGCGACCTGGGCCCCGCCTGGAAGGCGGACGAGTCGCGCACCAGCAAGATGGTGTTCATCGGCATCGAGCTGCCGCGCGACATCCTGACCCAGGGCCTGGAGCAGTGCCTGGTGCCTGCCTGAAGCGGGTTTCCGGCCGGCCCGAAGGCCGGATTGTGTCAAGGTTTCGGCAGATCGCCGGTGTTTTGCCGGCGTCTGGTGCCCGGTGCCATCGCGGGTGGCTACAATCGCCGCCTTCGTACGGGTGCCCCCGCTGAACGGGGGCCGTTATGCTCGCGTCGCCCAAGAAGGTCATACAACAGGGCGCTTATCGGATGACAAGGACCCCGTGTCGTCCGCTGGCCACGTGATCGGCGCTGCGCCCACCGGGCGTCGGTGCCGACAGGAGACGAGACAAGTGAAAACTGCGGCTGCCAAGAGCCCGGCACCCCCCAAGGCCAAGCCTGCCAAGGCGACCCCGAGCGTGGTCAAGCCCGCCAGCAAGACCCAGGCGCCCGCGCCGGCCGCCAGCAAGACCCAGGCGCCCGCGCCGGCCGCCAGCAAGGCTGGCAAGCCCCCGGTCCGATCGGCCACCACCCGGGCGTCGGCTGCGGTGACCGCTCCCAAGATCACCTCGGCGCGGCCGCCGCTGCCTGTTCCCAAGAATCTGCCCATGCCCTCTGTTGCCATCCCCCCGGTGCCGGTGCCGGTCAAGAAAGACCCCAAGCTGGCCAACAACTGGAAAACCAAGTCTGTCGAGCAGCTCAGCGATCCGGAGATCATCGCCATGCCCGACAGCGAGTACATGAACGACAAGCAGCTGGCCTATTTCCGCCACAAGCTGGTGCAGCTGAAGGACGACATGCTGGCCAACGCCGGCCAGACGGCAGAGAACCTGCGCGACGACACCGTGGTGGTGCCCGATCCGGCCGACCGCGCCACCATCGAGGAGGAGCACGCGCTGGAGTTGCGCACGCGCGACCGCGAGCGCAAGCTGCTCAAGAAGATCGAGCAGTCGATCGCCCGCATCGACGCCGGCGACTATGGCTACTGCGACGAAACCGGCGAGCCCATTGGCGTGCCCCGTCTGCTGGCACGCCCGACCGCCACGCTGTCGCTGGAGGCGCAGCAGCGGCGCGAGCTCAAGCAGAAGATGTTCGGCGACTGAGCGCGCGAGCGAACCCGCCATGTCCGTTCTGACCGTGCCTGCGCATCCGCCCGGCCATGCCGGACCCGCTCACACGGTCTGAGCCGGCACCACGGCCGGACATTCGATGACCAGGGGAGCGACCGAGCCATGAACAAGCCTTCCGAATCCGGCGGACTGCTGTCCAAGATGGTGCGGTTCGTCAAGAACCCCACCACGCACTGGGCCGACCTCGACCAGCCCGCGTCCGAGGAGGGCGACAGCGAGTCGCGCCTGGCGCTCAAGGAGATGATCGAGCGCAAGCGCCGCAACGATTTCGTGCGCAGCCGCGAGTTCGACATGCTGCGCAAGCTGCGCCGGCGCGAGACGCTCAAGGACAGCGATCTGGCGGCGGGCGGCCCGTCCTTCTACCCCAGCAGCCAGCCCGCCAACACCGGCGAGCGCGAGCGGACGCTGAAGAAGATCAACGAAATCGAAGCGCAGATGTCGACCGCCTGGTTCAAGCTGCGGCCCGGCTCGGGCCAGTCGCCAGCGGAGCCGGCGTCGGCCGATGCCGCCGCGCCATCGGCGCACGCGTACGACAAGACCGACCCGATGCCGCTGCCCACCGCCGGGCTGCGGCCGATGGATGCGCCGCCTGGCTTCGCGCCCACCGTGACGATGGACCCCATGTCCGCCCCGGCGCCGGTAGCCGCGCCAGCCCGAGCGGCAGGCACCGGCTTCGGTGGGCCGATGCTGGGCGAAGTGCCGGAATTCAACGTCGAAGTCGTGGCCGCCGGACGGCAGGACCCGGAGCTCGAGGAAGCCGCGATCCTGTTCGCCAATGGCGACGCCGCCGGCGCTGAAGCGCTGTTGCTGGCGCTGCTGGCCGAGGGCGGCAGCCGGCGCCAGGACCTCGATACCTGGCTGACGCTGTTCGACCTTTATCGCTGCACTGGCGATCAGACCAAGTTCGACGACATCGCGCCGGCGTTCGCGGCGCTGTTCGGGCGATCGGCGCCGCAGTGGGCCGGCCTGCTTGAACAGGTGCCGACACCGGCGCCCTTTGCGTCTGCCCCGATGCCCGGCGGTGGCGGTGCGTTCCACTGGAGCAGCCCCGGCGCGATCGGCACGCAGTCGGTGGCCGCGCTGCGCGTGTCGCTGGAGCGCCAGGCGCCGCCCTGGCGCGTCGACTGGCGCGCGCTCAAGACCATCGAGCCGTCGGCGCTGCCGGCGCTGATCGAGCTGCTGCAGCGCTGGGCCGACACGCCGGTGCGACTGAAAACGCTGGACGTCGAGCGCTTGCTGCAGGTGCTGACCGAGCACTCGCCCACCGGTGACCGTGGCGCCGATCCGCAGTGGTGGGAGGCACGACTGGCGCTGCTGCGCGTGCTCGGGCGGATGGACGACTTCGATCTGGTGGCACTGAACTACTGCGTCACCTACGAGGTATCCCCGCCCGCCTGGGAGGAGCCCAGCAACAGCTGGAGCAACATGACGGACGACGGCGAAACCCTGATGCCCAGCCAGTTCGGTGCCGAGGAACCGGGGATGTTGCTACCGCCCATGGCCACGGATCACGAGCCGCCCGCGGACGAACCGGGTGAAGGCGTCGTTGCCACCGCGCTGGAGGGGACGTACACCGGCTCGTTCGGCGCCGTCCTGCAGCCGCTGGACGAGCAGGGCGACGCCCGGGCGTTCGAATTCAACTGCCGCCAGCTGGTGCGGGTGGATTTCGGTGCCGCGGGCGACATGCTCAACTGGGCCACCCACCAGCAGGGCGGTGGCAAGGCGGTGCGCTTTCAGCAGGTCAACCGCCTGGTGGCGGCGTTCTTTGGCGTCATCGGCATCACCGACGTCGCGCGCGTGCTGTTGCGCACGGACTGACCGTCGCCGCTGTGGTGCCGACGTGGGCCGTCCGGCGCACAATCGGGCTCGTCAGAACCGCCTGTCGGCGGCTCGCCAGCCCTTGAACGGCGCCTCGCACCCCCCCATCTGGAACCGCTATGGAAGCATTTCACGGCACCACCATCGTCAGCGTGCGACGCCAGACGCCGCAAGGCTGGCAGGTGGCCATCGGTGGCGATGGCCAGGTCACCCTGGGCCACATCGTGGTCAAGGGCACGGCACGCAAGGTGCGCAAGCTGCACCACGGCAGGGTGCTGGCGGGCTTTGCCGGTGCCACGGCCGACGCCTTCACCCTGTTCGAGCGCTTCGAGGCCAAGCTGGAAAAGCACCAGGGCCACCTGACGCGCGCCGCCATCGAGCTGACCAAGGACTGGCGCACCGACCGCGTGCTGCGCCGCCTGGAAGCCATGCTGGCGGTGGCCGACCGGGAAGCCTCGCTGATCATCACCGGCAACGGCGACGTGCTGGAGCCCGAGCATGGCCTGGTGGCCATCGGCTCCGGCGGCGCCTATGCCCAGGCCGCGGCCAAGGCACTGCTTGACCACACGGAGTTGCCGGCCGATCAGGTGGTCAAGAAGGCGCTGGAGATCGCCGGCGAGTTGTGCATCTACACCAACCTGCATCACACCATCGAGACGCTGTAGCCGTCGGTGGCTGCGCGTTGCTATTTATTCAGGAGCTACCGGCGCTTGCTGCTCGTGCGCCAGGGCTGTATTTGATCCAATGAATGGGTGGAACTTGCCATGTCTTCGATGACGCCGCAGGAGATCGTCTCCGAACTCGACCGCCACATCGTCGGCCAGCACGACGCCAAGCGTGCCGTGGCCATTGCCTTGCGCAACCGCTGGCGGCGCCAGCAGGTCGACGAGAAGCTGCGCCATGAAATCACGCCCAAGAACATCCTGATGATCGGCCCCACCGGCGTCGGCAAGACCGAGATCGCGCGCCGGCTGGCACGGCTGGCGAACGCGCCGTTCATCAAGGTCGAGGCCACCAAGTTCACCGAGGTGGGCTACGTCGGCAAGGATGTCGATTCCATCATCCGCGACCTGGCCGAAATGGCGGTCAAGCAGCAGCGCGAGCAGGCCATGAAGGCGCACCGCACGCGCGCCGAGGACCTGGCCGAGGAGCGCATCCTCGACGTGCTGCTGCCGCCGGCGCGCCAGGCCGACGGCAGCAACGCGCCGGGCGGCGACAGTGCCGCGCGCCAGGCGTTTCGCAAGAAGCTGCGCGAGGGCCAGCTGGACGACAAGGAAATCGAGCTGGAGCTGGCCCAGCCCACGCCCACCATGGAGATCCTGGGCCCGCCCGGCATGGAGGACATGGCCGAGCAGCTCAAGGGCATGCTGGGCAACCTGGGTGGTGGCCGGCGCAAGCTGCGCCGCGTGCGGATCGGCGAGGCCATGCGGCTGCTGATCGACGAAGAGGCTGGCAAGCTGGTCAACGAGGACGAGCTGCGCACCGAAGCCGTGCGCAATCTGGAGCAGAACGGCATCGTCTTCATCGACGAGATCGACAAGGTGGCCTCGCGCGGCCTGGAGGGCGGCGGCGGCAGCGCCGAAGTCTCGCGCCAGGGCGTGCAGCGCGACCTGCTGCCGCTGGTCGAAGGCACCACCGTGAGCACCAAGTACGGCATGGTGCGCACCGACCACATCCTGTTCATCGCCTCGGGCGCCTTTCACCTGTCCAAGCCGAGCGACCTGATCCCCGAGCTGCAGGGCCGGCTGCCGATCCGGGTCGAGCTGGCCTCGCTGTCGGTGCAGGACTTCGAGGCCATCCTGACGCAGACCGATGCCAGCCTGGTGCGCCAGTACCAGGCGCTGCTGGCCACCGAAGGCGTGACGCTGGATTTTCGGCCCGACGGCATCTCGCGGCTGGCCGAAATCGCCTGCGCCGTCAACGAATCGACCGAGAACATCGGCGCGCGGCGCCTGTCCACCGTGATGGAGCGCCTGCTGGACGAGGTCAGCTTCGATGCCACCCGGCGGCAGGGGCAGACCCTCAGCATCGACGCCGCCTACGTCGACGCGCGTCTGGCGGCGCTGAGCCGCGACGAGGACCTGTCGCGCTACATCCTCTGAGCAACCCAACCCCGCGCGCGGGCCCGGCGCAGCCGGGGAGCCGCAGCGCTGACCGAGGGCGCGCCTTCTCCAGCGCGTCGAACCCGCCGCCCGCCAAGGCTGAGTGGCGCCGCCGTCCCGATGGGTTTGCAGGCGCACGGGCCCGGCATCCCCCCGGCGCTGCCGGGTGTCGCCCGGCGGTGTTGGTGATGGGGAAGGCGAAAGATCGCAGGAAATCCACCGCAAATCCTTGCACAACTTGCGCCGAAAGCTATCGTATTGATAGCATTTCGACGAAATCCGTGAGACCCATGGTGCGGGGCACGGCGTCTCGTTGAGCCGCTTCGTCTGTCGCAGACTGGAACGCGGGTTATCCACAGCGTCGTAGAGCCTGACTTTCATTATTTCGCGTAAGTCGCTCATTTCAAAGGAATTTCACTTTGGATAACCAGTGAAGAAGTTGGCTAACGCGTTGATTTCATTGAAATAATTTGTTGGCCCTGGTTGTCGCACGGCCAATTCCTGCTACAGTGCAATTAAGTGCAGTTAAGTGGGGGAAAGTGTCATTTCTTCCCGATTGCCACACTCGTCACAGGGAAAGAGCGTGTTTCAAGGGGCGTCGTCGCTGAGTCTGGATGCAAAGGGAAGGCTGTCCGTGCCGACCCGGCACCGCGACGTCCTGGCCGCTACGGCCGACGGGCAGCTGACGATCACCAAGCACCCCGACGGCTGCCTGATGGTGTTCCCGCGCCCCGAGTGGGAAAAATTCCGCGACCGCATCGTCCAGCTACCCATGTCGGCGCAGTGGGTCAAGCGCATCTTTCTGGGCAGCGCGATGGATGTCGAGCTCGACGGCACCGGCCGCGTGCTGATCTCGCCCGAGCTGCGCCAGGCCGCCGGGCTGACGCGCGAGGCCATGCTGCTGGGCATGGGGCGGCACTTCGAGTTGTGGGACAAGGCGACCTACGAGGCCAAGGAGGCCGAGGCCATGCAGGCCGGGCTGCCCGGGTCGTTCGAGGACTTCACCTTCTAGAGGGCGGAGGCGAGTGAACGCATGGTCACACACCACGGTCCTGTTGAACGAGGCGGTCGACGCCCTGGTCACGGACCCGCGCGGTCAGTACGTGGACGCCACGTTCGGCCGTGGCGGACATGCGCGCCTGATCCTGCGGCGGCTGGCGCCCGAGGGGCGGCTGATCGCTTTCGACAAGGATCCCGAGGCGCTGGCCGAGGCGGCGCGCATTCAGGACGCGCGCCTTGCCGTCCGCCACCAGGGTTTCGCGGCGCTGGCCGAGTGGCCGCCGCGCAGCGTGGCGGGGGTGTTGATGGATCTGGGCATCAGCTCGCCACAGATCGACAACCCCGCACGGGGTTTTTCTTTTCGTGCCGACGGCCCGCTGGACATGCGCATGGACCCCACGCGCGGGCAGAGCGCGGCCGACTGGCTGGCCCATGCCGACGAGCGGCAGATTGCGCAGGTGATCCGTGACTACGGCGAGGAACGGTTTGCTGTCGCCATTGCAAAGGCGATTGTCGCTCGCCGACAGGCGGGGCGCGCTGTTGCATCCACCCTCGAGCTGGCCGAGCTCGTGGCTGGCGCGGTCAAAACCCGCGAGCCGGGCCAGAACCCTGCAACGCGCACATTTCAGGCTGTTCGGATTTTCGTCAACGCCGAGCTTGAAGAGCTCGAACAGGCGCTAGAGGCGGCCGTGCAGGTGCTGCAACCCGGAGGCCGGCTGGTGGTGATCAGCTTCCATTCCCTGGAAGACCGCATCGTCAAGCAGTTCATCGCCCGCCATGCGCGCCAGGCGGTGGACCGGCGCGCGCCGTTCGCCGAGCCGGCGCCCACCCTGCTGCGCGCCCTCGGCCGGGTGCGCCCCGGCGCCGCCGAGGTGGCCGCCAACCCGCGCGCGCGCAGCGCCATCATGCGCGTGGCCGAGCGCACGCCGGCGCCGCTGGCTGTCGCGCGGCAGGGAGGCCGGGCATGACGCGCCTGTCCATCATGCTGCTGGCGGCCGTCATGGTGTCGGCGCTGTACGTGGTGCGCGTGCAGTACGACTCGCGTCGCCTGTTCACGGACCTCGATCGGGCCAACGCCGAAGCGCATCGCCTGGAAACCGAGCGCGCCCGGCTGGAGGTGGAAAAGCGCGCCGAGGCGACCTCGCTGCGCGTGGAGAAGCTGGCGCGCGACAAGCTGGCCATGCGCAGCATCACGCCGGCCATCACCGAATACGTGACCTCGTCGCTGGCGCTGCCGGCGGCGTCGGCGCCGCAAGGCGAGCGGCCATGAGGGACATCCGCTACACCTCCAGCCCGCTGCTGGCGTCGAAGACGCCGGTGTGGCGCAGCAAGTTCATCGTCGCCATGCTGGCGCTGGCCTTCATCGTGCTGATCGGGCGCGCCGCCTACGTGCAGGTGTTCGACAACGCCTTCTTCCAGCGCCAGGGACAGGTGCGGTTCGCGCGCACGCTGGAGCTGCCGGCCAGCCGTGGTCGCATCCTCGATCGCAATGGCCTGCTGCTGGCCTCCAGCGTGGTGGCGCCCAGCATCTGGGCCATCCCCGAGGACGTCGAGCGCGATCCGGCCAGGCGGCGCGAACTGGCGCGCCTGCTGGGCATGCCGCTGGCCGAGCTGAACAAGAAGCTGGCCGACGAGGACAAGACCTTCGTCTGGCTCAAGCGCCAGGTCGATGAGCCCGTGGCGCGGCAGATCGCCGCGCTGAAGCTGGCCGGCATCTACCAGCGCAAGGAATACAAGCGCAAGTACCCCGAGGGCGAGGCGGCGGCGCACGTGGTCGGCTTCGCCAACGTCGAGAACCAGGGGCAGGAAGGCGCCGAGCTGTCGTTTGAAAAGCGCCTGGCCGGTCGCGCCGGCTCGCGCCGCGTCATCAAGGACCGGCTGGGCCGGGTGGTCGAGACGGTGGGCGACGAAATTCCGCCGGTGGATGGCCAGGACCTGCAACTGTCGATCGACTCGAAGGTGCAGTTCTTCGCCTACCAGAAGCTGCGCGACGCCGTGACCTCGCACAAGGCCAAGTCCGGCAGCGTGGTGGTGCTGGACGCCCAGACCGGCGAGGTGCTGGCGCTGGCCAACTACCCCAGCTACTCGCCCGACAACCGCCGTCACCTGAGCGGCGCGCAGCTGCGCAACATCGCGATCACCGACACCTTCGAGCCGGGCTCGACCATGAAGCCGGTCACCGTCGCCATGGCGCTGGAGGCCGGCAAGGTGACCCCGCAGACGCTGATCGCCACCGCGCCGGGCACCTACAAACTGGACAAATTCACCATCCGCGACACCCACAACTACGGCACGCTGACCGTGGAGGGCGTGGTGCAGAAGTCCAGCAACGTGGGTTCGCTGAAGATCGCGCAACGGTTGTCCGCGCAGGAGATGTGGGAAACCTATACCGCGCTGGGCTACGGCCGCAAGCCGGACCTGGCGTTCCCCGGTGCCGCCAGCGGCCGGGTGCGCCACTGGAAGGGCTGGCGCCCGGTGGAGCAGGCCACCATGGCCTACGGCTACGGCCTGTCGGCGTCGCTGTTCCAGATGGCGCATTCCTACACCGCGTTCTCGCACGACGGGCGGGTGATCCCGGCCACGCTGCTGAAGGCGCCCGAGGGCGCGACGGTGGAGGGAGTGCGCGTGTTCTCGGAGAAGAACGCGCGCGCCGTGCGCAAGATGCTGGAGATGGCCGCCGGCCCCGGCGGCACCGGCCAGCGAGCCCAGACCGTCGGCTATTCGGTGGGTGGCAAGTCCGGCACGGCGCGCAAGCAGGTCGGCAAGGGTTACGCCAGCAACAAGTACCGCGCCTGGTTCACCGGCATGGCGCCGATCGACAAGCCGCGCGTCATCGTCGCCGTGATGGTCGACGAGCCGAGCAATGGCGTCTACTACGGCGGCGCCGTGGCCGCCCCGGTGTTCAGCGAAGTCGTGCAGCAGACGCTGCGCATCATGGGCGTGCAGCCCGACATGGCGGTCAAGCCGGCCATCGTGGCCGAGCAGGTCGAGGAGTCGTTCTGACATGACCACCGTCACGCTGCACACCCCGACCGAGGCCGCCCGCTGGCTGCGCGAGCGGGTGACCGGCCAGCTGCACGCCGACAGCCGCCAGGTGCAGCCGGGCGACGGCTTCATCGCCTGGCCCGGCGCGGCCACCGATGGCCGTCGCTTCGTCGCGGCCGCGCTGGCACAGGGGGCGAGCGCCTGTCTGGTGGAGCAGGACGGCGCGCAGGCCTTCGGCTTCGATCAGCCCCAGGTGGCCCGCTACCCGAACCTGAAGGCCGACACCGGACCGATCGCCGCCGCGTACCACGGGGCGCCCTCGCAGGCCCTGCAGGTGCTTGCCGTCACCGGCACCAACGGCAAAACCTCGACCGCCTGGTGGATGAGCTGGGCGCTATCGAAAACGCAGCTGCCGGCGCTTGCCCCGTGCGCGCTGGTGGGTACCTTGGGTGTGGGTCTGCCAGGGGCGCTGCAAACCACCGGCATGACCACCCCCGATCCGGTGCTGCTGCAGCGGCGCTTTCGCGAGCTGGTGGACGCGGGGGTGCGCTCCTGCGCCATCGAGGCCTCGTCCATCGGCATCGCCGAGCGGCGCCTGGACGGCACCGCCATCCGCGTCGCCGTGTTCACCAATTTCACGCAGGATCACCTCGACTACCACGGCAGCATGCAGGCCTACTGGCAGGCCAAGGCCGCCCTGTTCGACTGGCCCGGCCTGCGGGCGGCGGTGATTCAGGCCGACGACCCACGCGCCGGCGAACTGGTGGCCAAGGCCCAGGCGCGCGGGCTGGACACCTGGACCGTGGCCCGCGGGCGCGATGCACGCCTGCGGGCCACCGACATCGGCTACGCCGACGAGGGCCTGCAATGGGTGGTGCGCGAGGGCGCCCAGAGCGTCGCCATCCGCACCGCGCTGGTGGGTGACTACAACATCGACAACCTGATGGGCGTGCTGGGCGCGCTGCGGGCGCTGGGCGTGCCGCTGCCTGATGCGGTGGCCGCCTGCGCCGACCTGCCCGCCGTGCCCGGCCGCATGGAGCGCATCGGCCTGCCGGGCACGCCGCTGGCGGTGGTGGACTACGCCCATACGCCCGACGCCATCGACAAGGTGCTGCAGGCGTTGCGCCCGCTGGCGGCGCAGCGCGGCGGACATCTGTGGTGCGTGTTCGGCTGTGGCGGCAACCGCGATGCCGGCAAGCGCCCGCTGATGGCGCAGGCCGCCGAACGCGGGGCCGACCGCCTGGTGCTGACCAGCGACAACCCGCGCGACGAAGAGCCGCGGGCCATCGTCGAGGCCATGCGCGCCGGCCTGCGCGACGCCGGGGCGGCGGTCATCGAGGTCGATCGCGCCCAGGCCATCGAACGCGCGCTGGCCGACGCCGATCCGGCCGACGTGGTGCTGATCGCCGGCAAGGGTCACGAGGACTACCAGGAAGTGCGCGGCAAGCGCAGTCCGTTTTCCGACCAGGCGATCGCGCGCCAAGCCTTGCAGCGGCGCGCCGTGCCGGGAGGTGCGTCCGCATGAGCGCCATGAACCTGACCTTGCACGAACTGGTCGGCTGGCTGAACAATGCCCGCCTGGTGGGCGATGGCGCCGTGCGCTGCGCGCGCGTGCACACCGACACCCGCAGCCTGCAGGCGGGCGACCTGTTCGTGGCCCTGAAGGGTGAACGCTTCGACGCCGCCAGCTTCCTGCCCGAGGCCGCCGCGCGGGGCGCCGTGGCGGTGCTGTGCGACGACAGGGCGGCGGCCCAGTTGGCGGCCTGTGGCCTGCCGGGGGTGCTGGTGCCCGATGCCAGGCTTGCCCTGGGCGAGCTGGCGGGCCAGTGGCGCCAGCGCTTCAGCGGCCCGCTCATCGCCGTCACCGGCAGCAACGGCAAGACCACGGTGACGCAGATGATCGCCTCGATCCTGCGCGTCTGGCAGGGCGACGCCGCGCTGGCCACCGAAGGCAATCTGAACAACGACATCGGCGTGCCGCTGACGCTGTTGCGCCTGCGTTCCGAGCACCGGGTGGCGGTGGTGGAACTGGGCATGAACCACCCTGGCGAGATCGCCTGCCTGGCGGCCATCGCCGCGCCGACCGTCGCCGTGGTCAACAACGCCCAGCGCGAACACCAGGAGTTCATGGCCAGCGTGGAGGCCGTGGCCCATGAAAACGGCGCCGTGCTGGCGGCGCTGCCGGCCGGCGGCGTGGCCGTGTATCCGGCCGCCGACACCTACAGCCCGCTCTGGCGGGCGCTGGCGGCCGGCCGGCGCGTGCTGGACTTTGGCGACACCGGCCAGGTGACCCTGGTCAGCGCCGCATGGACGGTGGACCACTGGACGGCCAGGATCGGCACGCCAGCGGGCGAGTTCGATTGCGCCCTGCACGTCGCCGGCCGTCACAACCTGCACAACGCCCTGGCCGCCACGGCCTGTGCGCTGGCTGCCGGCGCGGCCCTGCCGGTTATCGCGCAGGGCCTGGACGCGTTTCGTCCGGTCAGGGGCCGTTCGCGCACGCTGGTGCTGCGGCAACGCGGGCGCGCCATCACCGTGGTGGACGACACCTACAACGCCAATCCGGATTCGGTGCGCGCGGTGATCGACGTCCTGGCCGAACTGCCCGGTCCGCGCCTGCTGGTGCTGGGCGACATGGGCGAAGTGGGCGAACAGGGTCCGGCCTTTCATGCCGAGGTCGGCGTCTACGCGCGCCAGCGTGGCGTGGAGCGGCTGCTGGCGCACGGGCCGCTGGCCATCCATGCCGCGATGGCCTTCGGTGGCGGGCGGCATTTCGACGACATCACGGCGCTGATCGACGCCGTGCGCACGCACCTGCCGCAGTGCGCCACGGTGGCGGTCAAGGGCTCGCGCTTCATGCGCATGGAACGCGTGGTCGAGGCGCTGATGGCGTCCACCCTTGGCGAGGAGGAGGCTCACGATGCTGCTTAGTCTGGCCGCCTGGCTGCAGACGCTGTCGCCGGAATTCGGCTTCTTCCGCGTCTTCCAGTACCTCACCTTCCGCGCCGTGATGGCGGCGATGACCGCGCTGGTCATCGGCATCGCCTTCGGGCCCTGGGTGATTCGCCGGCTGACGGCGCTGAAGATCGGCCAGCCCGTGCGCGGCTACGCCATGCAGTCCCACCTGGTCAAGAGCGGCACGCCCACCATGGGCGGCGTGCTGATCCTGCTGTCGATCGCCATCTCGACCCTGCTGTGGTTCGACTGGTCGAACCGCTTCGTGTGGGTCGTCATGGTGGTCACCTTCGGCTTCGGCGCCATCGGCTGGGTCGACGACTGGCGCAAGGTGGTCAACAAGGACCCGGAAGGCATGCGCTCGCGCGAGAAGTACTTCTGGCAATCGGTGATCGGGCTGGTGGCGGCCTTCTACCTGGTGTTCAGCATTTCTGAAGCGTCCAACGCACGTGTCTGGGCGCTGTTCGTCAACTGGGTCGGCTCCGGCTTCAGCATCGACCTGCCGCCCGCCGCCGGCCTGCTGGTGCCGTTCTTCAAGGAAATCAGTTACCCGCTGGGCGTGCTGGGCTTCGTGGTCCTGAGCTACCTGGTCATCGTCGGCGCCAGCAACGCGGTCAACTTGACCGACGGCCTGGACGGCCTGGCCATCATGCCGGTGATCCTGGTCGGTTCGGCGCTGGGCGTGTTCGCCTACGTCACCGGCAACACGGTGTATGCGCGTTACCTGCTGATTCCGCACATTCCGGGCACGGGCGAGCTGCTGATCTTTTGCGCCGCGCTGGCCGGCGCCGGCTTGGCCTTCCTGTGGTTCAACGCCCATCCGGCGCAGGTGTTCATGGGTGACGTTGGCGCGCTGGCCCTGGGCGGCGCGCTGGGCACCATCGCCGTCATCGTGCGGCAGGAAATCGTGCTCGCCATCATGGGCGGCATCTTCGTGGTCGAGGCGCTGTCGGTGATCGCGCAGGTGGGCTGGTTCAAGTACACCAAGCGGCGCTATGGCGAGGGCCGGCGCCTGCTCAAGATGGCGCCGTTGCACCACCATTTCGAGAAGAACGGCTGGGCCGAGACCAAGGTCGTGGTGCGCTTCTGGATCATCACCATGCTGCTGTGCCTGGTGGGGCTGTCATCGCTCAAGCTGAGGTAGCCCGTGAACCTGTTGCAAGACCGTCATGTGCTGGTGCTGGGTCTGGGCCTGTCGGGCCTGGCCATGGCGCGCTGGTGCGCGGCGCAGGGGGCATCGGTGACGGTGGCCGACACGCGCGCCGAGCCGCCCCAGCTGGCCGCGCTGCGCCAGCAGCTGCCGACGGCGCGATTCGTGTCCGGCGCGCTGGATGCGTCGCTGCTGGACGACGCCAGCGTGCGCGCTGTCTACCGCAGCCCCGGGCTGTCGCCCGCCAGCATCGCCGGCGTGGCACGGGCGGCGCGCGAGCGCGGCCTGCCGGTGGGAGGCGAGCTGGACCTGTTCGTGCAGGCGCTGGCGGGCCTGAAGCAGCAGCGCGACTACCAGCCGGCGCTGCTGGCGGTTACCGGCACCAACGGCAAAACCACGGTGACCGCGCTCACCGGCCAGCTGGTGGAGCGCGCCGGTCTGTCGGTGGCGGTGGCCGGCAACATCGGACCCAGCCTGCTCGACACGCTGCAGGCGCGGCTCGATGGTGAGGCGCTGCCGCGGGTCTGGGTGCTGGAGCTGTCGAGTTTTCAGCTGGACGGGGTGGTGGGCTTCGAGCCGACGGCGGCCACGGTGCTCAACGTCACGCAGGATCACCTGGACTGGCATGGCGACATGGCGGCTTACGCGGCGGCCAAGGCGAGGGTGTTTGGCGAGCACGGCGTGATGCTGCTGAACCGCAACGACCCGGTGGTGAGCGGCATGCGGCCGGCGCTCGCGGCCAAGCCGGTCAAGGGGCCGCGGCCGGCACCGCGCAGCGTCGTGACCTTTGGCGCCGACCTGCCCGAGGCACCCGGGGACTTCGGCATCGAGGTGGTGGCCGGCATGGCCTGGCTGGTGCGCGCGCAGGAGGCCGACGAGACCCAGCGCCGCCGCAAGGGCGCCGAGGTCGAGCTGCACATCCAGCGCCTGATGCCGGCCGATGCGCTGCGCATCCGCGGCCGCCACAACGCGGTCAACGCGCTGGCCGCGCTGGCCCTGGCCAGCAGCGCCGGCTGCGCGCTCGGGCCGATGCTGTACGGCCTGCGCGAATACCGCGGCGAGCCGCATCGCGTGGAGTCGGTCGGCATGCTGGAAGGCATCGAGTATTTCGACGACAGCAAGGGCACCAACGTGGGCGCCACGGTGGCGGCGCTGGAAGGCCTGGGTGCCGAGCGCAAGCTGGTGGTGATCCTGGGCGGCGACGGCAAGGGGCAGGACTTCTCGCCGCTGGCGGCGCCGGTGTCGCGCTGCGCGCGCGCGGTGCTGCTGATCGGGCGCGATGCGCCCCAGATTCGCGCCGCCCTGCAGGACGCCGGGGTGCCGCTGCGCGACGCCGACGACATGGCCGGCGCCGTGGCGCTGGCGCGCGAGCGCGCGCAGCCGGGCGATGCCGTGCTGCTGTCACCAGCCTGCGCCAGCCTGGACATGTACGCCAACTACGTGGCGCGCGCCGACGCTTTTCGTGCCGCCGTGCGCGATCAGGCGCTGGCGGCCGGCGTCGAGCTGGAGATGCTGGCATGAGCACCACCGCCGAAGCCCTGCCGCCCGTTGGCAAGAAGGCGCGCCGGGCGCGGCCGCGCCAGCGCCCGACCGACGACCTGCCGGTGCGCATCGGCGGCATGCCGTATGCGCGCACCGCCAGCACGCCCACGCGGGTGCTGGGCTTCGACCAGTCGTTGATCTGGGTTTGCGTGGCGCTGCTGGCCTGGGGTCTGGTGATGGTGTATTCGGCCAGCATCGCGTTGCCCGACAATCCGCGCTTCGCTCGTTATTCACCGGGCTATTTCGTGTTGCGGCACGCGTTCTGGATCGTGCTGTCCTTCGTGGCGGCGCTGATCGCCTTCCAGGTGCGCATGGACTGGTGGGAAAAGGTCGCCCCCTGGTTGTTCGTCGGCGCGCTGGCGCTGCTCATCGCGGTGCTGATTCCGCACGTGGGGACCGTGGTCAACGGCGCGCGGCGCTGGATTTCGCTTGGGCCCATCAACTTCCAGCCGTCCGAGCTGGCCAAGATCGCCGTGCTGCTGTACGCGTCCGACTACATGGTGCGCAAGATGGAGGTCAAGGAGCGGTTCTTCCGCGCCGTGCTGCCCATGGGCGTGGCCGTCGGCGTGGTCGGCCTGCTGCTGCTGGCGCAGCCCGACATGGGGGCCTTTCTGGTGATTGCCGTGATCGCCATGGGCATCCTGTTCCTGGGCGGTGTCAACGCGCGCATGTTCTTCATGATCGCGGCGGTCCTGGTGGTGGCCTTCGCGGTGATGATCTGGGCCTCGCCCTGGCGACGCGAGCGCATCTTTGCCTACCTCGATCCGTTCAGCGAGGACCATGCGCTGGGCAAGGGCTACCAGCTGTCGCACGCGCTGATCGCCATCGGACGCGGCGAGATCTTCGGCGTCGGCCTGGGCGGCAGCATCGAGAAGCTGCACTGGCTGCCCGAGGCGCATACCGACTTCCTGCTGGCGGTGATCGGCGAGGAATTCGGCTTGGTCGGCCTGGTGTGCGTGATCTTCCTGTTCTTCTGGCTGACGCGCCGCATCATGCACATCGGCCGCCAGGCCATTGCGCTGGACCGCGTGTTCTCCGGCCTGGTGGCGCAAGGCATCGGCCTGTGGCTGGGTTTCCAGGCCTTCATCAACATCGGCGTCAACCTGGGCGCGTTGCCCACCAAGGGCCTGACCCTGCCCTTCATGAGCTACGGCGGCTCGGCCATCATGGCCAACCTGGTGGCCATTGCCATCGTGTTGCGCGTCGATGTCGAGAACCGCCGCCTGATGCACGGGGGCCGCGCATGACCCAGAAATGCGCCCTGGTGATGGCCGGGGGCACCGGCGGCCACATTTTTCCCGGCCTGGCCGTGGCCGACGCGCTGCGCGCGCGCGGCTGGCGCGTGCACTGGCTGGGCGCGCCCGCCAGCATGGAGGCGCAGCTGGTGCCGCCGCGCGGCTACCCGTTCGAGGCGATCGATTTCGGCGGCGTGCGCGGCAAGGGCCTGGCGACGCTGGCGCTGCTGCCGCTGCGGCTGCTGCGGGCATTCGCGCAGAGCATCGGCGTGATCCGGCGCGTCAAACCCGATGTGCTGGTGGGCCTGGGCGGCTACATCACCTTCCCGGGTGGCCTGATGGGCGTGGCCTTGAACAAGCCGCTGGTGCTGCACGAGCAGAATTCCGTGGCCGGCATGGCCAACAGGGTGCTCGCTAGCGTGGCCGACCGCGTGTTCACCGCCTTTCCGGGCGTGTTGCCCAGGGCGCGCCAGGTGCGCTGGGTCGGCAATCCGCTGCGCGAGGCCTTCACGCTCTACCCCGATCCGCGGGCGCGCTTTGCCGGGCGCAGCGGCCCGCTGCGCCTGCTGGTCGTGGGTGGCAGCCTGGGCGCGCAGGCACTCAACGACGTGGTGCCGCGCGCGCTGGCCCTGCTGCCGGTGGGCGAGCGGCCGATCGTCCAGCACCAGAGCGGCGCCCGACAGATCGATGCCCTGCGCGCCAACTATGCCGCCGCCGGCGTGCAGGCCGAACTGCTGCCCTTCATCGACGACATGGCCCAGGCCCTGGCCGAGGCCGACCTGGTGATCTGCCGCGCCGGCGCCACCACGGTCACCGAGATCGCCGCCATCGGCGCGGCGGCGCTGTTCGTGCCGTTTCCGCACGCGGTGGACGACCACCAGACCACCAACGCCCGCTTCCTGGTCGATCAGGGGGCTGGCTGGCTGGTTCCGCAAAGCGAACTGAACCCCGAACACTTGGCGAAAATGCTACAAAATATAGAGCGTCTGGCGCTGGTGGAGCGGGCGCTAAAGGCCAAAACCATGCAAAAGACCCAGGCGGTCGACGAGGTGGTCGCCGCCTGCGAGGGGCTGGCCGCATGAGACACGCCATCCGCCACATCCACTTCGTCGGCGTCGGCGGCGCCGGCATGAGCGGCATCGCCGAGGTGCTGCACAACCTGGGTTACGTGATTTCCGGCTCCGACCTGGCGGACGGCCCCGTGCTGCGTCGCCTGGCGGGACTGGGCATCCGCACCTTCATCGGCCACGCCGCGACCCACGTCGAGGGCGCGGACGCGGTGGTCACCTCCACCGCCGTCAAGTCCGACAACCCCGAGGTGCTGATCGCGCGCGAGCGCCGCATCCCGGTGGTGCCGCGCGCCATGATGCTGGCCGAGCTGATGCGCCTGAAGCAGGGCATCGCCATCGCCGGCACGCACGGCAAGACCACCACCACCAGCCTGGTGGCCAGCGTGCTGGCCGAGGCTGGCCTGGACCCCACCTTCGTCATCGGCGGTCGCCTGAACAGCGCCGGCGCCAATGCGCGGCTGGGCGCGGGCGACTACATCGTGGTCGAGGCCGACGAATCCGACGCCTCGTTCCTGAACCTGCTGCCCGTGCTGGCCGTCGTCACCAACATCGACGCCGACCACATGGAGACCTATGGCCATGACTTCGGCCGGCTCAAGAAGGCCTTCATCGACTTCCTGCACCGCATGCCCTTCTACGGCACCGCCATCCTGTGCCTGGAGAGCCCGGCGGTGCGCGAGATCGCCGGCGAGCTGAGCTGCCCGGTCACCAGCTACGGCTTCGCCGCCGACGCCCAGGTGCGCGCCGTCGACGTGCGCGCCGTCGGCGCGCAGATGCACTTCACGGTACAGCGGCGCAACGGCGTGCAGTTGCCCGACCTGCCGGTGGTGCTCAACCTGCCGGGCGAGCACAACGTGCTCAACGCGCTGTCGGCCATCGCCGTGGCGGTCGAGCTGAACATCCCCGATGCCGCGGTCCAGAAGGCGCTGGCCGAGTTCAAGGGCGTGGGCCGGCGCTTCCAGCGCCATGGCGAACTGCCGGCGCAGGACGGCGGGCGCTTTGTCGTGATCGACGACTACGGTCATCACCCGGTGGAAATGGCGGCCACGCTGGCCGCGGCGCGCGGCGCGTTTCCCGGCCAGCGGCTGGTGCTGGCGTTCCAGCCGCACCGCTACACCCGCACGCGCGACTGCTTCGAGGACTTCGTCCGGGTGCTGGGCGGCGCCGACCATGTGCTGCTGACCGAGGTCTACGCCGCGGGCGAGGAGCCCATCGTGGCTGCCGACGGTCGCTCGCTGGCGCGCGCGCTGCGCGTGGCCGGCAGGGTCGAGCCGCTGTTCGTCGACGACGTGGCGGAGCTGCCACGCGTCATCGCCGAACAGGCCCGCGACGGCGACGTGGTGTTGTGCATGGGCGCCGGATCAATTGGTGGCGTGCCGGCGAAAATCGTTGATATGCTACAAAAAACTGAGCATAATCCGGACTGAGTCGATCACCATGCAGCCACACAGCGTTCAATTCGGAAAAGTCGCCGTCCTGATGGGCGGGCGCTCGGCCGAGCGGGAGGTTTCCCTGATGTCCGGCCAGGGCGTGCTGACGGCGCTGCGGGCGCGTGGCGTCGACGCGCATGCCTTCGATCCGGCGGAGCGCCCCATGGACGACCTCGGGCGGCTGGGCTTCACCCGCTGCTTCATCGCGCTGCACGGGCGCTTCGGCGAGGACGGCACGGTGCAGGGCGCGCTGGAGCTGCTCGGTATTCCCTACACCGGCGCGGGGGTGATGACCTCCAGCATGGCCATCGACAAGGTCATGACCAAGCGCGTCTGGCTGGCCGAGGGACTGCCGACGCCGCGCTACGTATTGCTGCGCGCGGGCGAATGCACGCCCGAGCAGGTGCGCGCCGTGCCCGAGGCACTGGGTCTGCCGCTGATCGTCAAGCCGGTGCGCGAAGGCTCGTCCCTGGGCGTCACCAAGGTCACCAGCCACGACCAGATGCAGCAGGCCGTGGCCGATGCGGCGCGGCTGGACGCCGACGTGCTGTGCGAGCAGTTCATCAGCGGCGACGAGGTCACCTGCCCGGTGCTGGGCGCCGGCGCGCGGGCGCGCGCGCTGCCGGTGATCCACATCGTGGCCCCCGAAGGCCAGTACGACTACCAGAACAAGTACTTCACCGACGTCACCGAGTACCGCGTGCCCTGCGACCTGCCCCCCGGCGAGGAGGCCGCCATCCAGGCGCTGGTGCTGAAGGCCTACCGGGTGCTGGGCTGCCGCGGCTGGGGCCGGCTGGACGTGATGATCGACGCCGCCACGCGCCAGCCCTGGCTGCTGGAGATCAACACCTCGCCCGGCATGACCGGGCATTCGCTGGTGCCGATGGCCGCGCGCGCGGCCGGCATCGACTACGAAGCCCTGTGCCTGCAACTGTTGGCCGATGCGGCGCTGGACTACGCGCCGGCGGTGGGAGCGCGCGCATGACCGATTCGCTGCCCATGCCGCTGGACGTCAGGCTGATGAACGTCACCACGGCGCTGCTGGCCACCGGCCTGGTGCTGGCCTGCGTGGCGGCCGCGATCTGGTGGGTGCTGCGCAACCCGGCGTTCGCCATCCGGCAGATCGTGGTGACCGGCGACACGGCGCACCACAGCGCCGCCAGCCTGCGCGCGATGGTGGGGCCGCGCCTGAGCGGCAATTTCTTCACCCTCGACCTGTCGGCCACCCAGGCGGCGTTCCAGTCCGTGCCCTGGGTGCGCAGGGCGGTGGTGCAGCGCGAATTTCCGGGACGACTGAACGTCACGCTGCAGGAGCACGTGGCGGTGGCGCATTGGGGCGACGATGACGGCCACCTGATCAACGGCTTCGGCGAGGTGTTCGAGGCCACCGCCGACGAGCCTGGCGAGCGCGAGCTGCCGGTGTTGCGCGGGCCCGAGGGCCAGTCGGCCTCGGTGCTGGCGATGCATGAACTGCTGAACCCGCTGCTGGAGCCGCTGGACGCGCATCTCGCCGAGCTGACGCTGCAGGGGCGCGGCAACTGGCGCGCCGAGCTGGACAGCGGCGCCGTGATCGAGCTGGGCCAGGGCACCCCCGCCGAGCTGGCGGCGCGCCTGAAGCAGTTCGTCGGCACGGTCAAGGAAGTGGCGGCGCGCCATCAGCGGCCGGTGGCGGCGGTCGAGGCGGCCGATCTGCGGCATGTGGGCGGCTACGCGTTGCGACTGCGCGGGGTCAGCACCGTGCGCTCCGACGCCCAGCCGGCGGCACCTCGGCGTTGAGACGAAAAGAAGAGAGCAAGAGCGAATACCTCATGGCAAAAGAGTACAAGGACCTGATCGTCGGCCTGGACATCGGCACCGCCAAGATCATGGTGGTGGTGGGCGAGGTGCTGGCCGGCGGCGATCTCAAGCTCGCGGGCCTGGGGGTGGCGCCGAGCAACGGGCTCAAGCGCGGCGCGGTGGTCAACATCGACGCCACCGTGGCCAGCATCCAGCAGGCGCTGAAGGAAGCCGAGCTGATGGCCGACTGCAAGATCGGCCGCGTCTACACCGGCATCACCGGCAGCCACATTCGCGGCATCAACTCCAGCGGCATGGTGCCGATCCGCGACAAGGAGGTCACGCCGGCCGACGTGGCGCGCGTGGTCGAGGCCGCCAAGGCCATCAACATCTCCAGCGACCAGCGCCTGCTGCTGGTGGAGCCGCAGGAATTCGTGATCGACGGTCAGGACGTGCGCGAGCCGGTGGGCATGAGCGGCATGCGGTTGGACGCCAAGGTACACATCGTCACCGGCGCGCAGAGCGCGGCCGAGAACATCATCAAGTGCGTGCGCCGCTGCGGGCTGGAGGTGGACCAGCTGATGCTCAATCCGCTGGCCTCGGCGCAGGCGGTGCTGACCGACGACGAGCGCGAGCTGGGCGTGGCCTGCGTCGATGTGGGCGCCGGCACCACCGACGTGGCCATCTTCGCCGGTGGTGCCATCCGCCACACGGCGGTGATCCCGATCGCGGGCGACCTGATCACCAGCGACATCGCCATGGCGCTGCGCACGCCGACCATGGACGCCGAGGACATCAAGGTCGCGCACGGCTGCGCCAAGCAGCTGCTGGCCGACGCCGACACCCAGGTCGAGGTGCCGGGCCTGGGCGACCGCACGCCGCGCCTGCTGTCGCGCCAGGCGCTGGCCGGCGTGATCGAGCCGCGCGTGGAGGAGATCTTCCAGCTGGTGCAGCAGGTGATCCGCGACTCGGGCTTCGAGGAGCTGCTGTCCTCCGGCGTGGTGCTCACGGGCGGCAGCGCGGTGATGCCGGGCATGGTCGAGCTGGGCGAGGACATCTTCCTCAAGCCGGTGCGGCGTGGCGTGCCCAAGTATTCGCGCGCCCTGTCCGACATGGTGGCGCAGCCGCGCGCGGCCACCGTGATGGGGCTGATGGAGGAAGCCCGCGCCGCCAGGCTGCGTGGCTACAAGGTGGCGCAGAAGACCGGTGGCGTGCAGAGCGCCTTCGGGCGCCTGAGGGATTTCATCGTGGGGAACTTCTGATGAGACACATGCATGGCCAGGCCCGCGCGTCGCCCCCGGTTTTCCATCGATGGCAGAGCACGGGGCCGCCCTCGTGACGCCGCCACGGCGCGCGCCCGAGGCGTGTTCACCCCCATCACAGCGTTCGTATTCCAAGGTTAGGCAGGCAAGAAAAGGAGTCCAGCATGAGCATCGAAATGATTGAAACCGACGGTTTTCATTCCGGCACCCAGATCAAGGTGATCGGCGTCGGCGGCGGCGGCAGCAACGCCGTCGAGCACATGATCTCGCGCCACGTGCAGGGCGTGGAGTTCATCTGCGCCAACACCGACGCGCAGGCGCTCAGTCGCTCCAACGCGAGCATGACCGTGCAGCTGGGCACCAGCGGCCTGGGCGCCGGCAGCAAGCCCGACAAGGGCCGCGAGGCGGCCGAGGCCGCCGCCGATGACATCCGCCAGGCGATCCGCGGCGCGCACATGCTGTTCATCACCGCCGGCATGGGCGGCGGCACCGGTACCGGCGCGGCGCCGGTGATCGCGCGCATCGCCAAGGACATGGGCATCCTCACGGTCGGCGTGGTCACCAAGCCCTTCGACTGGGAGGGCGGCCGCCGCCTGACCAACGCCGAGGCCGGCCTGACGGAGCTGGAGGCCAACGTCGATTCGCTGGTCGTGGTGCTGAACGAGAAGCTGCTCGAAGTGCTGGGCGATGACATCACCCAGGAAGAAGCCTTCGCCCAGGCCAACGATGTGCTGAAGAACGCCGTCGGCGGCATCGCCGAGATCATCAACGACTACGGCTTCGTCAACGTCGACTTCGAGGACGTGCGCACCGTGATGGGCGAGCCCGGCAAGGCCATGATGGGCACGGCCACCGCCAGCGGCCCCGACCGCGCCCGCATCGCCGCCGAGCAGGCCGTGGCCTGCCCGCTGCTGGAGGGCATCGATCTGTCGGGCGCCAAGGGCGTGCTGGTGCTGGTGACGGCGTCCAAGGGTTCGCTCAAGCTGAACGAATCCAAGGAGGCGATGAACACCATCCGCGCCTACGCCTCGCCCGAGGCCCACACCATTTACGGCGCCGCTTACGACGATGCGCTGGGCGACGAGATCCGCGTCACCGTGGTGGCCACCGGCCTGTCGCGCCAGGGCGCGCGCCGCCAGCCCATCACCGTGCTGCAAGGCGGCCTGCGCACCGGCACCGACAACGTGCCGTTCAACGTGCCCACGGTCAACCAAGCCGTCGGTGGCCCCGGCATGGGCGCGCCGGCGCAGCCCGACTACGGCAACGTGGCCGTGCCCAGCGTGTGGCGCACCAACCGCACGCAGGCGGCGGCCCGGGTGGACGCGCTGTCCTCCGGCGGCATGGACGACTTCGAGATCCCGGCCTTCCTGCGCAAGCAGGCCGATTGACCACGGTCACCCCCCTGAGCGGCTGACGCCGCTTCCCCCCCTTTCTGGCTTCCCGCAGGGCGAGCCGCCAAGGGGCCATCTGCTTTGTTGCGCGGCCTTGACATGGAGCCACCATGCCTGCGGCCACGCGCCGCGCAGCTGGCCCCTTGGCGACTCGCTATAAGTACCTGACAGCGCGAAACACTGCACCAGTGGCCGGCGCAGGTCCGGCCACGGCGTTCGCTGGACTGGCCTGCTCCGCGGCCATTGGTGCATTGCTGGCGCGTGTCAACGCCAGAATTGCCGGTTTCGTAAAATCACACCATGCTTGCGCAACGAACATTGAAGGCGCTGACGCGTGCGGTTGGCGTGGGCCTGCACAGTGGCGAGCGGGTGGAGCTGACGCTGCGGCCGGCGCCGCCGGACACCGGCATCGTGTTTCGCCGCATCGACCTGCCGCAGCCGGTGGACATCCCCGTGAACGCGCAGGCCGTCACCGACACCCGGCTGGCCTCCACGCTGTCGGCGGGCGACGCCAAGGTGCGTACCGTGGAGCACCTGATGTCGGCCTGTGCCGGCCTGGGGCTGGACAACCTCTACATCGACATCACGGCCGAGGAAGTGCCGATCCTCGACGGCTCGGCTTCCTCCTTCGTCTACCTGCTGCAAAGCGCCGGCATCGAGTGGCAGAAGGCGCCGCGCAAGTTCCTGCGCGTGCTCAAGCCGGTGGAGGTGCGCGAGGGCGAGGGCGAGCAGCTCAAGTGGGCGCGCCTGGCGCCGCACCACGGCTTCACGCTGAGCTTCGAGATCGACTTCCAGCACCCGGCGGTGGATTCAACCGAGCAGCAGGTCAGCTTCGACATGGGCACCGGGCGCTACAGCCGCGACATCGCGCGCGCGCGCACCTTCGCTTTCAGCAAGGACGTGGAGATGATGCGCGCCAGCGGCCTGGCCCTGGGCGGCGGGCTGGACAACGCCATCGTCATGGACGACACCAAGGTGCTCAACGAAGGCGGGCTGCGCTACGCCGAGGAATTCGCCAAGCACAAGATCCTCGACGCCATCGGCGATCTGTACTGCGTCGGCCATCCGATGCTGGCCGCCTACAGCGCCTTCCGCTCCGGCCACGCGCTGAACAATCAGTTGCTGCGCGCCCTGCTGGCGCGCCAGGACGCCTGGGACATCGTCAGCTTCGAGGACGCGCGTCAGGCGCCCTCGGGCTTTGCCCAGCTGGCGCGCGCCTGGTGAGCTGGCGTGCCCGTGGACAAGGGCTTTCGCTGGGTTCGAATACTCCTAAAAAGATAGCTGCTTGCGCTTGCTATGCGGTCGTCGCGGGCTGATTTGAGGCTCTACTCGCGAATGATGGTGATGTACTCGATCAGTGCCGTACTGCGACACGACGCATGAGAAAAATGAACAACCATACGCAGAGGACGCCAAGGATTCGCGGAGGAAGCAAAGAAAGCCGATGGATCTTCTTGTTTTTTGCGTCCTCTGCGAGATCTCTGCGTCCTCTGCGTTCGGAGGTTGGCGGTTTCCAATAAGCGGCCATTCGAAGCCTTGTCTCGCAGGCCATGACCATCATTCGCGAGAAGAGCCTGATTTGAAGCGAAATCAGCGACGCCGGTACATGCTGCTGGTGGTGCGTCCGGCGCCCGCCGCGTGCAGGCGGGCGACGGCCGGGCCGGCGTGGGCGTGCGTGATGGCCAGGCCCAGGGCGTCGGCGGCGTCGGGGCGCGGGGCGGCGGGCAGGCCCAGCAGGCGCTGCACCATGGCCTGCACCTGTGTCTTGGCGGCCTTGCCGTGGCCGGCCACGGCCTGCTTCATCTGCAGCGCCGTGTATTCGGCCACCGGCAGATCGCTGGCCACCAGCGCGGTGACGCAGGCGCCGCGCGCCTGGCCCAGCAGCAGCGTGGCCTGCGGGTTGACGTTGACGAACACGATCTCCACCGCCGCCACGTCGGGCGTGTAGCGCGCCTTCAGCTCGGTGATGCCGTCGAACAGCAGCTTCAGCCGCGCCGGCAGATTGCCCTGCTCGGCGCCGTGGGTCTGGATCACGCCGCTGGCGACGTAGCACAGGCGCGGGCCCTCGGCGTCGAGCACGCCGAAGCCGGTGGTGCGCAGGCCGGGGTCGATGCCGAGGATTCGCATGGGGTGGGTGTCGCGCCCCGGAGTGGATGCAGCCGGTTGTCGATCAGCAGGGCGCTTTCATAATGATAGCTGCTCGCGCGCTACCCCTGGGCGTTGCAATGCAATATATCCAGGATCGGGCGCGACCCGGCCGGCGCCCGTCGGCCTTCACATCAGCGCCTGGGGGCGCTCGCCGCGCTCGTACACCACGTGCGCGCGACCGACGATCAGCGGATCGAGCTTGCCGATCTGCGCCAGGTCCTTGCCGGTGTAGGGCAGCTTGTGCAGCGCGTAGCGCATGGCGTTCAGGCGCGCGCGCTTCTTGCAGTCGCTCTTGATCACCGTCCAGGGCGAGTCGGCGGTGTCGGTCTCGAAGAACATGGCCTCCTTGGCGCGCGTGTACTCGTCCCACTTGTCGAGGCTGGCCTTGTCGATGGGGCTGAGCTTCCACTGCTTGAGGGGGTGGTTTTCGCGCTCCTTGAAGCGGCGGCGCTGCTCGGCGCGGCTGACCGAGAACCAGAACTTGATCAGGTGGATGCCGCTGCTGACCAGGTGGCGCTCGAACTCGGGCGCCTGGTGCATGAAGTCCTGGTATTCCCGCTCGCTGCAAAAGCCCATCACGCGCTCGACGCCGGCGCGGTTGTACCAGCTGCGGTCGAACAGCACGATTTCGCCGTGCGTCGGCAGGTGCTGCACGTAGCGCTGGAAGTACCACTGGCCGCGCTCGGTCTCGCTGGGTTTTTCCAGCGCCACCACGCGCGCGCCGCGCGGGTTGAGGTGCTCCATGAAGCGCTTGATGGTGCCGCCCTTGCCGGCGGCGTCGCGGCCCTCGAAGACGATGACCACGCGCTGGCCGGTTTCCTTGACCCAGTTCTGCAGCTTCAGCAGCTCGACCTGCAGCTTGAACTTCTGCTGCTCGTAGGTGGCGCGGCGCAGCAGGTTCTGGTAGGGGTAGCTGCCGTCGCGCCAGTCGGGCGCCAGGGCCTCGTCCGGGTCCAGCTTGCCGCCGGGCGCGTCGGCGCCATTGGCCTTGAGCGCTTTGCGCAGGGCCTTGCGGTCGTCGGGCGAGGCGCCATCGAGCAGTGCGCGCAGCGCGCCGGCGCGCTCGCCCGGAGTGCCGGCCGCCGGGTCGTTGACCAGCCGCAGCGCCGCCTGCGCCTGCGCGTCGCGCGCGGCGGCGGTGGCGTGCTCGACCACGTGGCGCCCGATGGCCCGCGGCCGCAGGGACGGCGGGGTGTCGCCCAGGCGCGCCGGGCGCACGTCGCGGTCGATGTCGTTGCGCGGGCGCGCGCGCCGGGTCGTGGCCGGGGCGTTGGCGCCGCGTTTGGCCGAACCGCGCTCGGAGAGGTCCTGTGTTGAGGTCATGGTCTTGCGGGGTGGCAGGGTGCGAGGGGGAACGGGGCACGGTGCCGCACCGGCACGTGCCCCTCAATAGCCACACTATCCGCCCGGGAATCGGCGGTAAATTTGAGCTACGTCAAAAATCACCCGGGCGGCGCGGCCGCCCCGTGCGCTTTGTCACGGCGCCGCCACAGGCCAGACCACGCCGTTGTCGTTGAGGATAGCGTCCAGCGGCTGGTCGTGCGGTTCGGGCTCGAAATCGTCGACGAAACCCTGGGTGAAGCCCAGACCCACGGTGTGCGGCCGGGGCTCCAGCGCCGCCAGCGTGCGGTCGTAGAAGCCGCCGCCATAGCCCAGCCGGTAGCCTCCCGGGCCGTAGCCGACGCAGGGCACGAACAGCAGGGTGGGCACGATCAGCTCGGTGTCCTTGGGCTTGGGGATGCCATAGGCGTCCTCCTCCATCGGGCAGCCCGGGTACCAGACGTGGAACGTCAGCGTCTTGTGCACCTTGTCGATCACCGGCAGGCCGATGCGCCGGCGCAGCGGCTCGTCCATCAGCTCGCCGTCTTCCTTCCAGCGGTGCAGCGCGGGCAGGGGATCGAATTCGCCCTTGATCGGCCAGTAGGCGCCGATCACCGTGTCCGGCCGGCCCAGCAGCCAGATGCGCATGATGTCCTGCAGCGCCGCCGCGCGGGCCAGGCGGTCGTCCAGATGCAAGCGCTCACGCACCAGGCGTTCGCGCAGGGCCGTCTTGTCGAACTTGCTCATAATCGGTCGATGCGTTTGCCAACGATTCTGACATCCTCGCGCGCCCGGCGGGCGTGGGCTGGCCTGGCGCTGCTGGGCTTGGCGACGGCCTGGGCGCAGCCGGCGGCGGCGCCCGAGCCCGCCGCCAGCTTGCCGGCGCCGCCGCCCCAGGCAGCCCCTGCCACGCCAACGTCGATAGCGGCGCTGCCGATCGATGCCGCGGCGCGCGACAGCGTCATCCTGGACATGCGCGAAGCCTTCCGGCGCGGCGACAAGGCGCGCCTGGCCAGCCTGCTGCCGCAGGCGCGCGGCCACGGCCTGGAGCCCTGGGCCGCCTACTGGGCGCTGAAGGCGCGGCTGGAGGACGCCAGCGCGTCCGAGGTCGCCGACTTCCTGGCCCGTTACGCCGGCACCTACCAGGAAGACCGCCTGCGCAACGACTGGCTGCTGCTGCTGGGCAAGCGGCGCGACTGGGAGGCGTTTCGCGCCGAGCACGCGCGCTACCGCATGCGCGACGACCGCGAGGTGCGCTGCCACGCCGTGTCGGCCGACATCGCCGTCGGCCTGGCGCCCGGCCCGCAGGCCGCCGAGCAGGTGCGGCGCGACTGGCTGGCCCAGCGCGAGGCCGACGACGGCTGCCTGTATGCGGCAGGCCTGCTGCACCAGGCCGGCCTGCTGCCTTACCCGGTGCTGTGGAAGAAGGCCCGCCTGGCGATGGAGGCCAACCGGCCGGCACTGGCGCGCGCCGCCGTGGCGCTGGACGCGCCGGACGCCGCCGCCGAGCTGGCCAGCATTGCCCAGAGCGCGCCGCGCTACCTGGGCGGACGCGCCAACACCACGACGCACAAGCGGCAGGAGCTGGCCACGCTGGCGCTGATCCGGCTGGCCACGCAGGCCCCCGACCAGGCCGCGCAGCAGCTGGAAGACAAGTGGGCCGCGCTGCTGGGCCGCGAGGAGCGCAACTGGCTGTGGGGCGTGATCGGCAAGTGGTCGGCGCTGGCGCCGTCCGAGCGGGCGCACGGCTACTTCAGCCGCGTCACGCGCGAGGGCGATCTGAGCGACGACCTGCTGGCCTGGAAGGTGCGCGCCGCGCTGCGCCAGGGCGACTGGCGCGCCGTGCTGCGCGGCGTCGACGCCATGCAGGACGCGGCGGCCGACGACGGCGCCTGGCTGTACTGGAAGGCGCGTGCCCAGCAGACGCTGGCGCGCGGCGACGACGAGCGCGCCGCCGCGCGTGCCGGCTTCGAGCGGGTGGCAGCCCAGCCCGGGCGCCTGGGCTTTTATGACAAGCTGGCACTGGAAGCGCTGGGCCAGCCCATCGTCACCCCACCCGCTCCGGCGCCGCTGACCGAGGCCGAGCGCGACGGCGCGCGCCGCCATCCCGGCCTGAACCGCGCCCTGCTGGCCATCGCCCTGGGCCTGCGCGGCGAAGGCGTGCGCGAATGGAACTACTGGACCAACCTGCACGCGCCTGGCGGCATGGGCGAGCGCGAGCTGTACGCCGCCGCCGACCTGGCCTGCGCGCGGCAGGTGTGGGACCGCTGCATCAACACCAGCGAGCGCACGCGTGGCTTTGCCGACTTCGGCCAGCGTTTTCCGGCGCCGCACCGCGACGCCGTGC
Organism: Burkholderiales bacterium 68-10; assembly: GCA_001897615.1. Classification (GTDB taxonomy): domain Bacteria; phylum Pseudomonadota; class Gammaproteobacteria; order Burkholderiales; family Burkholderiaceae_C; genus Ottowia. Next base: position 17,605 of record MKTG01000048.1, on the reverse strand, counting down.
AGCGCCAGGCGCAGGCCATCGGGCTCGACGCCGCCTACGTCTACGGGCTGATCCGGCAGGAAAGCCGCTTCGTGATGGACGCGCGCTCGGGCGTCGGCGCCTCCGGCCTGATGCAGGTCATGCCCGCCACCGCGCGCTGGACGGCGCGCAAGATCGGCCTGAGCGGCTTCACGCCCGGGCAGATCAACGAGCTGGACACCAACATCCTGATCGGCACCAGCTACCTGAAGCTGGCGCTGGACGACTTCCAGGGCTCGCTGCCGCTGGCCGCCGCCGCCTACAACGCCGGCCCGGGCCGCCCGCGCGCCTGGCGCAACGGCCCGTTGCTGGACGGCGCCATCTGGGCCGAGAACATTCCGTTCAACGAAACTCGCGACTACGTCAAGAAGGTGCTGTCCAACACCGTCGACTACGCCGGCCTGTTCAGCGGGCAGCCGCAGTCGCTGGTGGGGCGGCTGGGCCGTGTCGGCCCGCTGGCCCCGGGGCAGAGCGACCCGAGCGGCGACTTGCCCTGAACCGATATTTTGGGTTCAATCGGGCTCTGGCGAGCTCCTGTCGAGCGCCAGCAGCTATTAAATCAGGAGTAAACCGATGAGCGATCGCATCCTGGTCCTGGGTGGCTCCGGCTTCGTCGGTCGCCACCTCGTCGAGCACCTGCACCGCCAGGGCGTGCGGGTGACGGTGCCCACGCGGCGGCGCGACGCCGCGCCCTGGCTGTGGAGCCTGCCGCGCGTCGACGTGCGGCGCGCCGACGCCACCGACCCCGCCGCCCTGCGCGTCCTGCTGCCCGGCCACGACGCGGTGGTCAACCTGATCGCCGTGCTGCACGGCGACGCGCGGCGTTTCGAGCAGGTGCACGTCGCGCTGCCGCGCCAGCTGGCCGCCGCCTGTGCCGCCAGCGGCGTGCGGCGCCTGGTGCACGTCAGCGCGCTGGGGGCGGCGGCCGACGGCCCCTCGCTCTACCAGCGCAGCAAGGCGCAGGGCGAGGCCGTGCTGCGGCAGGCGGCCGCTGACGGCGCGCTGGCGCTGACGCTGCTGCGCCCCAGCGTCATGTACGGCAGCGGCGACCGGCTGCTGAACCTGTTCGCCGGGCTGCAGCGGGTGTTCCCGCTCATCCCGCTGGCCTGCGCCGAGGCGCGCTTTCAGCCCGTGTGGGTGCGCGACGTGGCCCAGGCCCTGGTGCGCTGCCTGCAGGGCGACGCCACCGCCGGGCGCAACTACGAGCTGTGCGGCCCCGAGGTGTGGACGCTGCGCGAGCTGGTGCGCGCCGCCGGCGTGTGGGCCGGCGTGCGCGGCGGGCGCGGGCGCCCCATCATCGGCCTGCCGGCGGCGCTGGGCCGGCTGCAGGCGCTGGCCATGGAATGGCTGCCGGGCGAGCCGCTGATGAGCCGCGACAACCTCGATTCGATGCAGGTGGACAACGTCGCCAGCAGCCAGTTGCCCGGCCTGGCCGAGCTGGGCATCACGCCCGCGCCCCTGTCCGCCGTGGGGCCGATGATCCTCGGCCCCGACCACCCGGCCGCCCGCCTGGACGCCTACCGGCGCGGCGCCGGGCGCTGAGAGGCTGAGCGTCTTTTGCCATGCCCGCCTTGCACGCCAAAACACCGCTGCTCGTCGCAAGCAAATGCTCGCCATGACTCGGGCCATGGCTGCGCTTTGCGCCTGGATCAGCGGCGTTTTGACGCGCCTTTCGGGCACGAACAAAAAGCTCTCAACCTCTGAACCCCACCGGAAAAGCCCATGCTCAAGCTCTACATCGGCAACAAGAACTACTCGTCCTGGTCCATGCGCCCCTGGGTGCTGATGACGCAGGCCGGCATCCCGTTCGAGGAGGTCAAGCTGCGCTTCGACAGCTTCGCGCCCGACTCGCAGTTCAAGCGCCAGATCGGCGCCGTCAACCCCGCGGGCAAGGTGCCGCTGCTGCTCGACGGCACGCTGGCGGTGTGGGATTCGCTGGCGATCGCCGAATACCTGGCCGAGACCCACCCCGAGCTGACCCTGTGGCCGCGCGGCGCGCCCGAGCGCGTGCGGGCGCGCAGCGTCTGCGCCGAGATGCACAGCGGCTTCGGCGCCCTGCGCTCGGCCTGCGGCATGAACATCGAGGCGCGCCTGCCCGAAGTCGGCGCCATCCTGTGGCGCGACCACGCCGGCGTGCGCGCCGACGTCGCCCGCATCGTGCAGATCTGGCAGTCGCTGCTGGCCGAGCACGGCGGGCCCATGCTGTTCGGCCGCTTCGGCATTGCCGACGCCTTCTACGCGCCGGTGGTGATGCGGCTGAAGACCTTCAGCCTGCCGGTGCCGGACGACGTGGCCGCCTACATGGAGCGCGTCTGCGCCCTGCCGGGCGTGGCCGCCTGGATCGAGGGCGCGCTGGCCGAGCAAGACTTCCGGCCCTTCGAGGAGCCGTACCGCGTGGCACGTTGAAACGGTCCGGGCCGCGGGCCCCGCACACCCCCGGATTTGGCGGAAATTAAAGATTCATGCAAAATGTCGATTTTGATTTTTCGGTGCCGGCACAGCGCCTGCAGCCGCCGGCCACCTGCCCATGACCCAGCAAGCCGCTCCCCTGATGTCGATCCATGACCCCGCGCCGCCAGCGCCCGCCGCGCTGCCCGGCTGGCCGCTGCTGCGGCTGGGCTTTCGGCCCTTCTACCTGGGCGCGGCCTTGCTGGCCTGCGTGGCGATTCCGCTGTGGATCGCGGCCTTCCTGGGCCACATGCCGCTGCGGCTGCCGTTTCCCATCCTGCTGTGGCACGCGCACGAGATGCTGTTCGGCTTTGCCGCCGGCGTGGTGATCGGCTTTCTGCTGACCGCCGTGCGCGCCTGGACCGGGCTGGAGACGCCGCGCGGCCCGGTGCTGGGCGTGCTGGTGCTGCTGTGGCTGGCGGCGCGGCTGGCGGCGGTGCTGGCGCCCTACCCGGTGTTCGCCGTGCTCGACATGCTGCTGCTGCCGGTGGTGGCGGGCTTTCTGCTGCGCGTGCTCATTCGGGCGCGCAACAGGCGCAACATCCCGCTGATTTCGCTGCTGCTGGCGATGGCGCTGGCCAACGCGGTGTTCCACCTGTCGGTGCTGGAGCTGATCGCCGTGCCCGCCATGTCGGCGCTGTACGCCGAGCTGGCGCTGATCCTGATGGTGATCAGCATCATGACCGGGCGCGTGGTGCCCATGTTCACCAAGAACGTGACGCCGGGCCTGGTGATCCAGGTGTCGCGCCGCTTCGAGCTGACGCTGCTGGCCGTCACCGCCGTCACGCTGGCGCTGTGGGTGCTGGGCGCGCCGGCCTGGCTGGTGCTGCCCGCCAGCGTCCTGTCCGCCGCGCTGCACGCGCTGCGCCTGTGGAAGTGGCATCCGCGCGTGACGCTGCGCCGCCCCATCCTGTGGATCCTGCATTTTTCCTATGCCTGGATGCCGGTCGGCTTCGTGCTGCTGGCGCTGGCGCAGCTGGGCTGGGTGGCGCCGTCGCTGGCGGTGCATGCGTTCGGCGTCGGCGTCATCGGCGGGCTGATCATCGGCATGATCACGCGCACCGCGCGCGGCCACACCGGCCGGCCGCTGCAGGCCTCGCGCGGCGAGGTCGTGGCCTACGCGCTGGTGATGCTGGCCACCGTGCTGCGCGTGCTGGTGCCGGCCGTGGTGCCGGCCTGGTACGTGCGGGCGCTGGATTCGGCCGCCGGGCTGTGGGCGCTGGCCTTTGCCATCTACCTGGTGATCTATGTGCCCTGGCTGACGCGCACGCGGCTGGACGGCAAGGACGGCTGAGCGCCGGCACCGGTTTTCCCTTCTGGGCGCCGAGCGGGCGTCCGGGCATTTCCCACCTCTTCGCAGCTCTTTCAGAAAGGTTGATCCATGAGCACCGCCACCCTCGCCGAAATCGACGTGCGCAGCATTCCGCCGTATCAGCGCCACCAGCAGATCTTTGCCCAGGTGGACGCGTTGCAGGTGGGCCAGTCGCTGCGGATCGTCAACGACCACGACCCGGTGCCGCTGCGCCACCAGCTGGAATCGCGCTCGCCCGGCCAGCTGCAGTGGTCGTACGTGCAGGCCGGCCCGCAGCTGTGGCGCGTGCAGATCAGCAAGGTGCAGGGCGTGGCCGACGCCGACCAGGGCTCCTGCTGCTCGGGCGGCGCCTGCGGCGGCTGATCGGGCCGGGCACCGCGAACAGGCGCGCCGGCGCAAGGGCCGGCGCGCATTTTTTTTGCCGCGGGCGCCTACAGCCCCAGGGCCAGTTGCGCCGCCTCGGTCATCATGGAGCGGTCCCAGGGCGGATCGAACACCAGGTTGACGGTGATCTCGCCCACGCGCGGCAGGGCCAGCACCTTGTCGCACACCTCGTTGGCGATTGATTCGCCCATGCCGCAGCCGGGCGCGGTGAGCGTCATGTCGATCACCACGCGCACCGTGTCGGGCTCGGGCAGGGGTTCGAAGGCCAGGCGGTAGATCAGGCCCAGGTCGGCGATGTTGACCGGGATCTCCGGGTCGTAGCAGCTGCGCAGGGTGTCCCAGATCAGCGGCTCCAGGTCGTCGATGTGCAGGTCTTGCGGCACGGCGATGGCCTCGGGCGGCGGCTTGCCGATGGCGTCGGCGTCCTGGCCCTTCAGGCGCATCAGCTGGCCCTCCACCAGCAGGGTGAAGGAGCCGCCCAGCGCCTGCGTGATCTGCGCCAGCTGGCCGGGCTCCAGCTCGACCGGGTGGCCGCTGGGAATGGTTTCCACCGTGACGTGGCGGCGCACCAGCACGTCCTCGCGGTGGCGGCGGTTCATCATGACAGGGACTCCTCGGTGCCGCCGGCGTCCTGCTGGCCGGCGATGGCGTGCATCAGCGCGTGCCAGCCCAGCAGCGCGCACTTGATGCGGCTGGGGTACTGGCGCACGCCGGCCAGGCTGACCAGCTTGCCCAGCGGGGCTTCGTCGGGATCCTCCTCGCCGGTCAGCACGGCGCGAAAGTGCTGCTGCAGCGCCTGCGCGGCGGCGATGTCGCGGCCCTTGACGGCCTCGGTCATCATCGAGCTGGAGGCCATGCAGATGGCGCAGCCCTGGCCGGAAAAGCGGATGTCCTGCACGCGCTCGCCGTCCAGCAGCAGCTCGACGGCCACGCGGTCGCCGCACGACGGGTTGGTGCCCTGGGCCTGGTGCGTGGGGTGGGGCAGGTGGCCGAAGTTGCGCGGCGCGCGCTTGTGCTCCAGCACCACCTCCTGGTACAGATCGTTCTCGGCGCTGCTCATCGCATGGTCTCCAGGGCGCGCGCCACGCCGGCGACCAGGCGCTCGACCTCGTCGGGCGTGTTGTACAGGGCGAACGAGGCACGCGTGGTCGGCCCCAGCCCGAAGTGGTCGTGCAGCGGCTGGGCGCAGTGGTGGCCGGTGCGCACGGCGATGCCGCGCTCGTCCAGCAGGGTGCCGATGTCGTGCGGGTGCACGTCCTCGGCCACGAAGGACACCAGCGCCGCCTGCGTGGCGTGCGGCGCCAGCACGGTGACGCCGGGCAGCGCCGCCAGGCCGGCCGCGGCCCGCGCGCGCAGCGCGTGCACGTGCTGGTCGATGGCCGCGCGCCCCACCTGCTCGATGAACCGGGCCGCCGCCGCCAGGCCGACCGCGCCGGCCACGTTGGGGGTGCCGCCTTCCAGGCGCGCCGGCAGCGCGGCGTAGACGGCGCGCTCGTAGCTCACGTCCTCCACCATGTCGCCGCCCAGGCGCAGCGGGTAGAGCCGCTCCAGCGCGTCGCGCCGGCCGGCCAGCACGCCGATGCCCATGGGCCCATACATCTTGTGGCCGGAAAAAGCCATGAAGTCGCACTCCAGCGTCGCCAGCGCGGGCGCGGCGTGGCCGACGGCCTGGGCCGCGTCCAGCACGGTGAGCGCGCCCACCTGGCGCGCCATGGCCAGCATGGCTTCATACGGCGGGCGCTCGCCGGTGGCGTTGGCGCCGGCGGTGAGGGCCAGCACGCGGGTGCGCGGGCTCAGCAGGGCGGCCAGATCGCCTTCGTGCAGGCGGCCCTGGGCGTCGGGCCGCAGCACCACCAGCTCGGCGCCGCTCATGCGCGCGGCGTGCTGCCAGGGCACCAGGTTGGCGTGGTGCTCCAGGCCGCTCACGATGATGCGGTCGCCCGGCCGAAGCCAGGCCTGGCCGGGGCCGGCGGCCCACAGGCCCTGCGCCACCAGGTTGAGCGATTCGGTGGTGCCGCTGGTGAATACCAGCTCGTGCGCGGCGTCGGCGCCGATGAAGCGCTTGAGCGTGGCGCGCGCGGCCTCGAAGGCGTCGGTGGCGCGCTGACTGAGGGTGTGCACGCCGCGGTGGATGTTGGCGCGCTCGTGCGTCTCGAAGTCCTGCATGGCCTGCATGACCTGGCGCGGCATGTGCGTGGTGGCGGCGTTGTCCAGATAGGCCAGCAGGTGGCCGTGGATGGACTGCGCCAGCACCGGAAACTGCGCGCGCCATTCGGCCAGGGGCTGCGTCGCGGCCGGCGCCGGCGGGTCGTGGAGATTAGGCATCGAACAGACCTCTGGCGCTTGCGGGGCGAGCGCAAACAGCTATCAAAACAGTAGTATTCATGGGGTCAACCCGGTCGGGCCTTGCAGCTGCCGCGCCATGCGCCGGCCCAGCCAGCCGCTGGCCAGCCATTGCGCCAGCAGTTCGCTGTCGTCCAGGCCGCGCTCCAGCACGGCGCGCGCCATGCCTTCGGTGATCAGGGCGCGCGCGCTGGCCTCGTCCAGGCCGCGCTGGCGGGCGTAGAACAGCGCGTCGGCCGGCAGCGCGCCCCAGGTGGCGCCGTGCGCGGCCTGCACGTTGTCGTGCAGGATTTCCAGGTGCGGGCGCAGGGTCAGGCGCGGTTGGCCGCCCAGCGGGATGCCCGACAGGCGCTGGCGCACGTCGGCCTCGTCGGCGCCGGCGGCGATGCGGGTGTAGGCGTTGCTGACGGCGCGCGCGCTGCCCTGGGCCAGCGCCAGCGATTCCACCGCGCTGGCGCTGTGCGCGGCCTGCAGGTCGCTGCGCACCTGATGGTCGATCTGCTGGCCTTGCAGCAGCAGCAGGGCGGCGTGCTGGGCGCGCGCGCCGCGGCCGTGCAGTTGCAGCGTGCCGCGCTGCAGGTGGTAGGCGCTGTCGGTGGCCACCAGCGCCTGCGCGTAATGGGCGTCGGGCGCCAGCGTCGCGTGCAGGTGGTGGGCGATCTGGTCCTGCGGCTCGGGCGCCACCACGCGCAGGTGCTGCAGGCGCGCACCGGCGCCCAGCTGGATGTGGCTGTGCAGGTTCTGGGTGACGGGGTGGGCGCAGTCGCTGGCGCTGCGCTCGTGGGTTTCCAGCAGCACGCAGTGCGCGCCGGCTTCCAACTCGATCACCAGCAACGGCGCTTCGGCGCGCTGGCGCGGCTGGTGGCGCAGCTCCAGCACCACCGGGGCCGCCGCCTTGCCGGGCGTGGCGGCGATGCGCAGGCGCAGGCCCTGGCGGCACAGGGCGCGGTGCGCCCAGGCAAACGGCGCGGCTTCGCCGTCGCCGGGTGGCGGCAGGCCGGCCAGCAGCTCGGCGCGCTGGGCCGGCTCGAGCGCGTCGAGCCAGCGCGCGTCCACGCCGCGGGCGCCGCCGTCGCCCAGCGGGTGCAGCGTCCAGCCGGCGCCGGCCAGGGGCGCGGCGTCGCAGCCGGCGTCGTCCAGGGGCTCGCCCAGCCAGTGCGCCAGATCGGGCGGCGGCAGGTGGTGGAAGGCTTCGCTGCGCCTTGCGATCCAGCCCTGGCGGCGCAGGTGATCGCGTGCGGCCAGGCGTTCGGCTTGGCTGCTGTTCATGTCAGGCCCCCACCGGCGCGGTGCGCGAGGCGAAGCCGGTTTCGGCGATGTGGCGCGCCAGACCCAGGTCGCCGCGCTCGGCGATGCAGCCCTGGTCCAGCCGCAGCACGGCGTCGGGGTGCAGCTGCTCGATCATCTGCAGGTAGTGCGACACGACGATGAAGGCCGTGCCCTGCGCGCGCAGACGCGCCACCTGCTCGACCACGGCGCGCACGCCGTCGACGTCCATGCCGGAGTCGATCTCGTCCAGCAGCGCCAGGCGGGGTTGCAGCAGCGACAGCTGCAAGAGTTCGTTGCGCTTGCGCTCGCCGCCGGAAAAGCCGGCATTGACCGGCCGGCCCAGCATGGCCTCGGGCAGGCCCAGGCCCTTGGCGGCCTGCTTGGCGCTGGTCAGGAAGTCGAAGGCGTCCAGCGGCTGCTCGCCGCGCGATTCGCGCTGGGCGTTCAGCGCGGTGCGAATGAACAGGTTGTTCTTGACGCCCGGCACGTCGGGCGGTGACTGGAACGACAGGAACAGGCCGGCGCGCGCGCGCTCGTGCGCCGGCATGGCCAGCAGGTCCTGCCCGGCCAGCAGCGCCTGGCCGCCCAGCACGTGGTAGGCCGGGTGGCCGGCCAGGGCCAGGCCCAGCGTGCTCTTGCCGCTGCCGTTGGCGCCCATCAGCACGACCAGGCTGCCGGCGTTCACGTCCAGCGAGACCGAGCGCAGCACGGTGCGCTCGCCCACGTTGACGCGCAGATCGCGCACTTGCAGCAGGGGATCGGGGGTGGTCATCGGGGAATCCTTTTACTTCAATTTTAATAGCTGCCGGCGCTCGCTGAACAAGCGCTGGCGGCCTTTTTGATCATGAATGGCTCAGCCCACCGCGCCTTCCAGCGACACCGCCAGCAGCGCCTTGGCCTCGAGCGCGAACTCCATCGGCAGCTCCTCCAGCACCGCCTGGCAAAAGCCGCCGACGATCAGCGCCGTGGCTTCCTGCGGGTCGATGCCCCGCTGCTCGCAGTAGAACAGGCGCTCTTCGGAGATGCGGGTGGTGGTGGCCTCGTGCTCGACCACGGCATCGCTGCGTGCCGTGTCCACGTAGGGGAAGGTGTGGGCGCCGCAGTGCGGGCCGATCAGCAGCGAATCGCACTGCGTGTGGTTGCGCGCGCCCTCGGCCCCCGGGTTGATGCGCACCAGGCCGCGGTAGGCGTTGTGCGCGTGACCGGCGCTGATGCCCTTGGAGACGATGCGGCTGGTGGTGTTCTTGCCCAGGTGGATCATCTTGGTGCCGGTGTCGGCCTGCTGGCGGTGGTTGGAGACGGCGATGGAGAAAAACTCGCCGCTCGAACCCTCGCCGCGCAGCACGCAGGAGGGGTACTTCCAGGTGATGGCCGAGCCGGTTTCGATCTGCGTCCAGGCGATGCGCGAGCGCTTGCCCGCCGCCAGCCCGCGCTTGGTGACGAAGTTGTAGATGCCACCCTTGCCGTGTTCGTCGCCCGGGTACCAGTTCTGCACCGTCGAGTACTTGATGAAGGCGTCGTCGTGCGCGATGAGCTCGACCACCGCGGCGTGCAGCTGGTTCTCGTCGCGCTGCGGCGCGGTGCAGCCTTCGAGGTAGCTGACCTGGCTGCCTTCCTCGGCAATGATGAGGGTGCGCTCGAACTGGCCGGTGTTCTGCGCGTTGATGCGAAAGTATGACGACAGCTCCATCGGGCACTTCACGCCCTTGGGGATGTAGACGAAGGAGCCGTCGGAGAACACCGCCGAGTTGAGCGCGGCATAGAAGTTGTCGCCCTGCGGCACCACGGTGCCCAGGTAGCGCTCGACCAGCGCCGGGTGCTCCTGCACCGCGTGCGAGAACGAGCAGAAGATCACGCCCACGTCGGCCAGCTGCTGGCGGAAGGTGGTGCCCACCGAGACCGAGTCGAACACCGCGTCCACCGCCACGCCGGCCAGGGCGGCGCGCTCGTGCAGCGGCACGCCGAGCTTTTCGTAGGTCTCCAGCAGCTTGGGGTCGACCTCGTCCAGGCTCTTGGGCGCGTCCTTCATCGACTTGGGCGCCGAGTAGTACGACAGCGCCTGGAAGTCGATCGGCGCGATGTTCAGGCGCGCCCAGTCGGGCAGCGCCATCGCCTGCCAGCGCTTGAGCGCCGCCAGGCGCCAGTCGAGCAGGAAGGCGGGCTCCTTCTTCTTGCGCGAGATGGCGCGGATGGTGTCCTCGTCCAGCCCGGGCGGCAGGCTGTCGGACTCGATGTCGGTCACGAAGCCGTGCTGGTAGGGCCGCTGCAGCGCCTGCTCGAGCGGCGCTTCCTGCGGCTTGTCCGCGAGGGCCCGCGCGGTGCTGATGGGGTCAGGTGATGCCATGGACGCTCAACTTTTTAAATGTACATATCGTATGTATCTTTTGCGGACTCGGCAATTCGGGCCCGCCTAGCCTGTGCCTGCGGCATGGGCATTGCCCGGCGGGCGCCGCCACGCTGCTCCTACACTTGGCCCATGCAAATCTACATGGTGGGTGGCGCCGTGCGCGACCGTTTGCTCGGCCTGCCGGTGCAGGATCATGACTGGGTGGTGGTGGGCGCCACGCCCGAGGACATGGTGGCTCGCGGCTTTGTGCCGGTCGGCAGGGATTTTCCCGTTTTTCTGCATCCCGCGTCGCATGAGGAATATGCCCTGGCGCGCACCGAGCGCAAGAGCGGCCGCGGCTACAAGGGTTTCACCGTCTTCACCAGCCCCGACGTGCGCATCGAGGACGACCTGGCGCGGCGCGACCTCACTATCAATGCCATAGCTGTTCGCGCTGATCAGGCAAGCGCTGGAGCTGTTTTTGATGATGAAAACGCGCTGATCGATCCGTTCGGCGGCCGGCGCGATCTGCGCGATCGCGTGCTGCGCCACGTCACCGACGCGTTTCGCGAGGATCCGGTTCGCATCCTGCGCGTGGCGCGCTTCGCGGCGCGCTTTCACGACTTCAGCGTGGCGCCCGAGACGCAGGCGCTGATGCGCGAGATGGTGGCGGACGGCGAGGCCGACCACCTGGTGCCCGAGCGCGTCTGGCAGGAGCTGGCGCGCGGCCTGATGGAGACCCACCCCACGCGCCTGTTCAAGGTGCTGCGCGGCTGCGGCGCGCTGGCCGTGGTGCTGCCCGAGCTGGAGCGCCTGTGGGGCGTGCCCCAGCGCGCCGAATACCACCCCGAGATCGACACCGGCGTGCACGTGATGATGGTGCTGCGCATGGCCGCGCAACTGCACGCGCCGCTGCCGGTGCGCTGGGCCTGCCTGATGCACGACCTGGGCAAGGGCAGCACGCCGGCGGCCGAGCTGCCGCGCCACATCGGCCACGAGCAGCGCGGCGTGCGCCTGCTGCGCGCCGTCGGCCAGCGCCTGCGCGTGCCCACCGACTGCACCGAGCTGGCCGAGGTGGTGGCGCGCGAGCACGGCCACATCCACCGCAGCGGCGAGCTGGGCGCCGCCGCCCTGCTGCGCCTGCTGGAGCGCTGCGACGCACTGCGCAAGCCGGCGCGCTTTGCCGACGTGCTGCTGGCCTGTGAATGCGACGCCCGCGGGCGCCAGGGCTTCGAGCAGGCCGACTACCCGCAGCGCCCGCGCCTGCTGGCCGCGCTGGCGGTGGCGCAGGGCGTGGCCACGGCCGAGCTGGCGCACGCGGCGCAGGCGGCGGGCGCCCAGGGCGCCGCCATCGGCCAGGCGGTGGCGCAGGCGCGCACCCGGGCGCTGCAGGCCTGGCTGGACGGGCAGGGGCCGCACGCGGCCTGACCGGCATCCCCAGACGCTACTGTAATGATAGCTGTTGGCGCTGTCTGGTCGGGCGCGAAGGGCTGATTTGACCGAGAATCCCGGCCCGGCCGGCGCGCCGCCGCGGGCGTCGATAATCACGCCCCATGGCCCGCCCGATCTCCGCCGCCCACGGTCTGCGCCGCGACGAAATCCTCAACGTCGCGGCCGCCTGCTTTGCGCGCCAGAGCTACCCGGCCACCAGCATGAACGACATCGCCGCCGCCTGCGGCACCTCCAAGGCGCGGCTGTACCACTATTACGACAGCAAGGATGCCATCCTGTTCGAGCTGCTGGAGCGTTACACCCAGCGGCTGCTGGTCATCATCGGCCAGGTGCAGGCCACGGCGCACCGCCAGGCGCTGGATGAGCGCGCCACCCTGCACGCGCTGATCCGCGCCTTCCTGCGCGAATACGAAAGCTCGGCCACGCGCCACGCGGCGCTGCTGGCCAGCACGCAGTTCCTGGGCGACGAGCAGCGCGGCGTCATTCTGGACCGCCAGCGCGACGTGGTGTCGGCCGTCACGCGCTTTCTGCGCCGCGCCTACCCCGAGCGGGTGGACGCGCGCAACCAGACCGCCATCACCATGACGCTGTTTGGCATGATCAACTGGACCTTCACCTGGCTGCGCCCCGACGGGCCGCTGAGCTACGACGCCTTCGCCGACGAGGTGATCGCGCTGCTGGAGCGCGGCCTGTCCACCCCCCTGGCCACCGCATCACCGCAATGACACCCATCGACATCGCCATCATGGCCGCGGGCAAGGGCACGCGCATGAAAAGCCGCATTCCCAAGGTGCTGCAAAAACTCGCCGGCCGGCCCCTGCTGGGCCATGTGCTGGACACCGCCGGCCAGCTGCGGGCCCGTTCGGTGGTCGTCATCACCGGCCACGGCGCTATTGAAGTAGAAGCGTTTGGCTCAAGTCTGGCAAGCGCCGGCGCCGGATTTGACCTGCAATTCGCACGCCAGGAACCGCAACTGGGCACCGGCCACGCCATGCAGCAGGCCATGCCCCGGCTGGCCGACGACGGCCTGGTGGTGGTGCTGTCGGGCGACGTGCCACTGACCGAGGCCGCCACCTTGCGGGCGCTGATCGACGCCGCCGGGGGCGAGCGGCTGGCGCTGCTCACCGTCACCCTGCCCGACCCCACGGGCTACGGCCGCATCGTGCGCGGCGCTGGCGGCACGGTGCAGCGCATCGTCGAGCACAAGGACGCGAGCGAGGCCGAGCGCGCCATCACCGAGATCTACAGCGGCATCATGGCCGTGCCGGCGCGCCTGCTGCGCGGCTGGCTGGGCCGGCTGAGCAACGACAACGCCCAGGGCGAGTACTACCTGACCGACGTGGTCGCCATGGCGGTGGCGGGCGGCGTGCCGGTGGTGGCGCACCGCATCGAGGACGCGCTGCAGGTGGCCGGCGTCAACAGCCCGCTGCAGCTGGCCGAGCTGGAGCGCGCCCACCAGGCGCGCCAGGCGCGCGCGCTGATGGAAGCCGGCGTGCGGCTGATGGATCCGGCGCGCTTCGACCTGCGCGACGACGCGCGGCGCGGCGTGCGCGGCGAGCTGCTGTGCGGGCCGGACGTGGAGATCGACGTCGGCTGCATCTTCACCGGCCGGGTCGAGATCGGCGAGGGCGCGCGGATCGGCGCCCACTGCTGCATCGCCGACGCCCGCATCGCCGCCGGCGCGGTGATCCACCCCTACACCCACATCGACGGCGAGTCGGCCGGCGTGCGCGTGGGCGCGGGCGCGCTGGTGGGGCCGTTCGCCCGCCTGCGCCCGGGCGCCGAGCTGGGGCCCGAGGTGCACATCGGCAACTTCGTCGAGGTCAAGAACTCCAGCCTGGCCGCCGGTGCCAAGGCCAACCACCTGGCCTATCTGGGCGACGCCACGGTGGGCGAGCGCGTGAACTACGGCGCCGGCAGCATCACCGCCAACTACGACGGCGCCCACAAGCACCGCACGGTGATCGAGGCCGACGCCCACATCGGCAGCAACTGCGTGCTGGTGGCGCCCGTCACCATTGGCGCCGGCGGCACGGTGGGCGGCGGCTCCACCATCACCCAGGACACGCCGCCGGGCGCCCTGAGCGTGGCGCGTGGCAGGCAGGTCAATCTCAGCGGCTGGCAGCGGCCGACCAAGAAGCCGGCCGGCGACGGCGGCTGAGCCGGTCAGCCGCGGTCCGGCGGCGGCTCGGCGTCGTCGTCCACGGCGGGGTGCAGGCCCATCAGGTCGGTCACCGTCATCGGGATGGTGTCGCCGGCATCGCGCGGCGGCTCGGCCCCACGCACCGGCGTGGGGCGGGCGCGCTCGGCGCCTTGCCAGGGGTCGGCCCCCTCGGCGGCGCCGGCGTCCTGCGTCGGCAGGGCGGCGGCGCGCAGCTGGCGCCGAAATTCGTCGGTCGGCGGCAGATGGCGCGTGCTGCGCTTGAGCCGGATCAGGCGCACGCCGGCGGTTTTCAGCACGCGGTGCTTTTCGCGCGCGTCCTGCTCGGCCTGGCTGGCGTCGCCGTGCACGGCGTCGAGCTCGAAGGCGTAGACCGGCTTGCCGTCGCGGTTGCAGACCACGTAGTCCACCGTCAGCGCAGCCAGGCGCCGTTGGGCGGCCAGGCGGTTGCCGGTGCGCCGCACCGTCAGCAGGCGCGACAGCGGCACCCGAAACAGCACCGGCCGGCCGGGAAAGGCGCGCACCAGGTAGTCCAGCAACGCCATTTCGGCCGGCGACAGCGCGGCCACGGGCGCGAAGCGGTCGTCGTCGCCCAGCGGCTGCTCGGCGCCGCCGGGCGGGCGCAGCAGCCGGAAGGCGGCCAGCGCCACCAGCGGCAGCAAGGCCGCCACCGTCCACAGCCACGGGTTGTTCATGTCCTGGCCTCCAGTCGTCGAGGCGGCACCGGGATGGGCCGCGTCGGCACCACTGTAGCGGCCTGCCGTCAGGCCGGGCGCTGCACGGCCGATTCGAGTTCGGCCCAGCGCTCCAGGGCGGCGGTCAGCGCCTCGTCGATGGCGCCATCGCGCGCCTGCAGGGCGATCGCGCGCGCCAGGTCGCTCTGGTAGAGCGCGCCGTCGGCCAGCGTGGCGCGCAACTCGGCTTGCTCGGCTTCCAGCGCCTCGATGCGGGCGGGCAGCTCGTCGAGTTCACGTTGTTCCTTGTATGACAACTTCTTTTTTGGTAGCTGCTGGCGCTCGCCAGATACGGGTTTCTGGCTGATTTGATCCACTTTCTTCGGACTGTCGCCCGGCGGCGGCAGCGCGGCGTCGGGGGCGCGCAGGGCCTGCCAGCGCGCGCTCTGCACCAGCCAGTCCTGCACCCCGCCCTCGTATTCGCGCCAGCGCCCCGCGCCGTCCCAGGCCAGGGTGCTGGTCACCACGTTGTCGAGGAACGCGCGGTCGTGGCTGACCAGGAACACCGTGCCGGGATAGTCCTGCAGCAGCTCCTCGAGCAGCTCCAGCGTGTCGATGTCCAGGTCGTTGGTCGGTTCGTCCAGCACCAGCACGTTGGCCGGGCGCGCGAACAGGCGCGCCAGCAGCAGCCGGGCGCGCTCGCCGCCCGACAGGCTGCGCACCGGCGAGGCCGCGCGCGCCGGACTGAACAGGAAGTCGCCCAGGTAGCTCTTGACGTGCTGGCGCCGGTGGCCGATCTCGATCCACTCGCTGCCGGGGCTGATGAAGTCCTCCAGCGTCGCGTCCGGCTCCAGCGCGGCGCGCATCTGGTCGAAATACGCCACCTGCAGGTTGGCGCCGCGCCGCACCTGGCCGCTGTCGGGCGCCAGCTCGCCCAGGATCAGCTTCAGCAACGTGGTCTTGCCGGCGCCGTTGGGCCCGATCAGGCCGATCTTGTCGCCGCGCAGCACGGTGGTGCTCAGGCCGTCGACGATCACCTGCTCGCCAAACGCCAGGCGCACGTCGCGCAGCTCGGCCACCAGCTTGCCCTGGTAGCCGGCGGCGCCCGCGTCCACGTCCAGCCGCACGCGGCCCACCGCCTCGCGCCGCGCCGCCCGCGCCGCGCGCAGCGCCTGCAGACGGTTGACCCGGCCCTGCGCCCGCGTGCGGCGAGCCTCCACGCCCTGGCGAATCCAGACCTCTTCCTGGGCCAGCAGCTTGTCGGCGCGGGCGTGGATGGTGGCCTCCTGCGCCAGCTGCTCGGCCTTCAGCGCCTGATACCGCGCGAAGTTGCCCGGGTACGACAGCAGCTGGCCGCGGTCCAGCTCGACGATGCGCGTGGCCACCCGGTCCAGAAACGCCCGATCGTGCGTGATGACCACCACGCTGCCCTTGAACTGCAACAGCAGCTCCTCCAGCCACTGGATCGCGTCCAGGTCGAGGTGGTTGGTCGGCTCGTCCAGCAGCAGCACATCGGGCCGCGTCACCAGGGCCTGCGCCAGGGCCACCCGCTTGCGCGTGCCGCCAGACAACGCCTGGATCCGCGCGTCGGCCGGCAGCCGCAGGCGCTGCAAGGCCTCGTCCACGCGCTGGCGCCAGCTCCAGCCGTCCAGTGCCTCGATACGCGCCTGCAGGCCATCCAGATCGCCCGCGCCACTGCTCCACGCATCGATCAGCGCCCGCACCGGCGCCAGGCCTTCGGCCACCGCCTCGGCCACGGTGGCCGTCGCCGGCAACGCGGGCTCCTGGGCCACATACGCCACACCCAGGCCCTGCGCGATCTGCAACTCGCCATCGTCGGCGCGCTCCAGGCCGCCCAGAATGCGCAGCAGCGAGGACTTGCCGGCACCGTTGCGCCCGATCAGGCCGACCCGCTCACCGGCTTCCAGGGAAAAGCCGGCGTGATCCAGCAGGGGCACATGGCCAAAAGCCAGTTGAGCATCGAGCAGTGTGAGCAGAGCCATGATGAAGAGCGCATCCGAAGCAAGGACCGACCATACGCGACGCCGGCACAGGACGCAGGCCAGCGGGCCCAACCCCAGGCGCTGCGCCCCAAACCGCACAACGACAAAATTTTTTCAAGCTGCCTTGCGCACAACTCAAAAACAGTGTTATAGTCTATGGCTTCGCTGATCAACGCCGACAGGCGCAAACCAGCGAAGCGGCATCCAGCCAGTCCTCAGGGATCGGCCAAGTGTTGCAGGGGTTGGAGAGTCACAGGCGCACAGCGCGGGTGGCAATCGATAAAAACCCCAAGCCTTGACAGGTTGTTCAACAACATGCCATAATTCAAGGCTCACCAGTTAACAGCTGGAGGGGTGAAGACCAGACGGATCGATCAAACGATTCAAATCGGTAAAAACCCTAGAGTTTGACAGGTTTATAGAAAACAGGTCATAATTCAAGGCTCAGTTGATCGCAACTGACTCAGCGCAAAGCAGGTCGCTTGGCGCGGTTCATTAAAAATATACAGCCGATAAGCGTGGGCGTTTGATGGCGAATTGCCAAGGTCTTTCAGACTATCAAACGCTCATGAGAACAGAAGTGAAGTTCACTTCAATTCCGTTTAAATGAGTAAACTCGAAAGAGTATAAATTTCAAGATCGAACTGTAGAGTTTGATCCTGGCTCAGATTGAACGCTGGCGGAATGCTTTACACATGCAAGTCGAGCGGCAGCGCGGGGCAACCTGGCGGCGAGCGGCGAACGGGTGAGTAATACATCGGAACGTGCCCAGACGTGGGGGATAACTACTCGAAAGAGTGGCTAATACCGCATACGATCTACGGATGAAAGCGGGGGATCGCAAGACCTCGCGCGTCTGGAGCGGCTGATGGCAGATTAGGTAGTTGGTGGGATAAAAGCCTACCAAGCCAACGATCTGTAGCTGGTCTGAGAGGATGATCAGCCACACTGGGACTGAGACACGGCCCAGACTCCTACGGGAGGCAGCAGTGGGGAATTTTGGACAATGGGCGAAAGCCTGATCCAGCCATTCCGCGTGCAGGATGAAGGCCCTCGGGTTGTAAACTGCTTTTGTACAGAACGAAAAAGCTCTGGCTAATACCTGGAGTCCATGACGGTACTGTAAGAATAAGCACCGGCTAACTACGTGCCAGCAGCCGCGGTAATACGTAGGGTGCAAGCGTTAATCGGAATTACTGGGCGTAAAGCGTGCGC
>MKTG01000047.1 GCA_001897615.1 Burkholderiales bacterium 68-10 | reverse complement strand
GCACAACGGTAGCCGACACCGGACCGCGCGAAGACGCCGCCTTCGCTGGCTTGCCGACGATTACCGCGGCATTCCGCATTTGCCTCCCGCATCCGCTCCCGGCAACTGCGGCCCGGTGGCGATGCTGCACCAGCAGCCAGCGCCCCGGCGAACACGGCGATGGCCGCAGGCCAGCCGTGTTCGAGGCAAGACGTCTGCACGTTGGACGGCTGCGCCGGAGGCAGCGCGAAGTGCGGCGCGAATGCGCTCGCACTGCACGCGCGACGACATGGCAACAGCAGCCCGGACGACACGCCCGATAGCACGATGATGTGCAGTGAATCGGCGGCCATCATGGGCGAGACTCCAGCCAGACCGGGCGCGCAACGCCGATCACGGCGGCTGCGCTGACCGGCCCAAAATAACGGCTGTCGAACGATGCCGGGTTAGTCACGCTGAGCAAGAACAGCTCGCCAGGCCGAAGCTGGCGGCACTGCCGCCAGGATGGCAGCAGGCGCCCCAGCCGGTCGGCAGGTCGGACGGCGGCCACCGGCACGCCGTCGATGCGGACTTTGCCGTCAGCGATGCACACCTCTTGCGGCGCCATCGCGCCTACGCGCTTGAGCAACGGGATGCGCGTCGGCAAGTAGCCGCGCTGCGCAGCGAGCGTGGCAGCCTCGGCGGGTAGCGGCACCAGCACGATGCTGCCCACGGACAACGGACATGGCAGCGAGCTGGTGCCGTGGCCCAGCGGATCGACGCGATACCAGCCGACCGCCACGCTGTCGGACGGGTTGTAGGTCAGGCGCGGCAGTGGATGCACGAAGGACGCCCAGGCCAGCGCAGCGAGGCCGCAGGCGGACAGGCCCGCCAGCACGAGGCGAGCGCGCAGGCGCGAACGAGAACGCGGCGGGATGCAGGTTGCGCCGGCGACAGTGGATGGGAGCATCATGGCAACGCCCTCCCGGCCAGCCAAGCGTCGTGCCGCTCGGCGCTGTATTCGGGCAGCGGCAGGCGCGCAGCGAGCCGGTTGCCCAGCGTGCGCCAGTACGCGGGCGAGGCGGTAGCGGGCGCGATGCCCAGCGCCTCGATAGCGTCGATGCGTTCCAGCACGGCGCGCACCTGGTTGTCGCCCTCGACGTGCAGCAGCAGGCGTGCGCTCGGCTGCACGCCGGGGATGCGCTGCGCCGCGTCCAGTGGTGTGCAAGCCTGCATCACCATGAGCTGCCAGCGGATCGTGCCGTAGTCGTTGGCCTGCCAGCGGATGCGGCACAGCATGGCGCCCGGCAGGAACACCGCGCAGCGCCGCCAGTGATCGAGCTGGTGCGTGCGCGCAGGTTCGCCGAAGCGCAGATAGAGCTTGAAGCGCGGTTCGATGTAGGCCAGCGCCACCCGCGTCAGCGGTGCGGTGGCAGGCTGGCCGGAAGGCGGCGTTGCGAGCGCAGCCGTGGCCGCGCCAGCGGCAGGCAAAGCGGATGCGGTCATGGTGTGTTCTCCCTGCGATGTTCTGGAAACTCCCGCTCCAGCAGCGCGCGCAGCAGATCGGCCACCGTCACGCCTTGCGTGAAGGCCGATACCTTGATGCGCGCCCGCATGGCGGGCGTGATGTCAAGGGTCAGGCGCGCGGTGTAGAGGTCGCCCTTGCCCAGCGCATCGGCGTCGCCCTGGCGAATCCACGCCTCGGCGTGTGGATTCGCGGGCGGACGCGCGCCGATGCCGACGCGCTTTGCCGTGCGCTTGCTGTTCGGTGGCGGCTTCGCTGTCATGACGGCCACCGCAGCAGTTCGTCCACCAGCGCGGTGATTTCGCGCGCGGCGGCGCTGTCCGGCGCCGTCTCGCGTGCCAGCCGGCCAGCGGCCACGCTGTCGGCGAAGACGATGCGTTGGCGCACTTCTGAGCGCAGCGCAGGAAGCGGCTGCTCGGCCAGCGCGCCGCGCGCCTCCCGTCCAATGACGGTGGTACTGACGCGCCGGTTGATGACGAAGGCCGCGCGCAGCACAGGCCGGAAGACTTGCGCTTCCCGAATCAGCGCCACCATTTCGGCACTGGCCCACAAGTCGTAGGGGCTCGGCTGCACCGGGATCAGCACGCGCTCGGCCGCCAGCAGTGCGGAGCGCGCTAAGGCGGCGATGCGCGGCGGGCCGTCGATGACGACGTGATCGGCTCGCCTGGCGAGTTCGGGCGCTTCCTGATGCAACGTTTCGCGGGCGAGGCCCACGGCGCTGAACAGCCTTGGCAAACCTTGCTGGCTGCGGCGCTGCGTCCAGTCCAGCGCGGAGCCTTGCGGGTCGGCATCCAGCAGCACGACATGCTGGCCGCGCATCGCCAGCTCGCCGGCGATGTGCGTGGCGAGCGTGGTCTTGCCGACGCCGCCTTTCTGATTGAGCAGAGCAACGATCATGGCCTGGCCCTCCGTGTTGGAAAGCCGGGCTGTTGCTGCTGCGCTTGTGGCCGCGTGGTGGTTGTCCACCGAGGCACGGCGCTTCTACTACCAGTTAGATGTTTTAAGTTAGGGAAGTTAAGGGAGGCCGAAACCCGCGCCGTTATTGGCTTTGCGGCCGATCCGTACTCCTGATAGCACGAGAGCCGTACTCCCGATAGCACGATACCTCGTACTCCTGATAGCACGAGCCCGTCCACAGGCTTCGCACCGTTTATCCCCGTGCCGTGAACGGCACGGGCCGGAAGGTCAGCAGCTCGGCGCCGTTGTCCGGCATCCGCTCGATGTCCAGGACGTAGCCGGGCAGCGACTGCCGCGCGACCAGCGCGCGCAGGTCGTAGGCGAAGTCCGAGAAGCGCGTGGCGCTGCCCGATTTCCGATACAGGTGCCGGAAGTCGAATTGCCAGCCGCCCGGCTGCCGCCCGCCGTGCTTTCGCACCAGCCGGTACAGCCACCGCTCGATGCCACCCGTCAGCCGGAAATACGCCGGGTCGATGGTCAGCACCAGCGCGGCATCCATCACGCCTCCATAGAACCAGTCCGGCAAGATCAGCTCCAGTCCCAAGGGCGTGCCCTTGGCATCGGCCAGTTCCTTCCACTCGTTGATCCACGAGAAGCGGTGCAGGCGCCGTCCCGTCGTCTCGCGGATCGACGTGGCCACCGTCGTGGATTGCAGGCGATCCAGCGCGGCCTTGAGGCGCTGGTAGTCGCGCAGCGACGTACCGCGCCCGATGAAACGCAGGATCTCGTAGGGCGTGGCCTGCATCAACCGCGACGGGCGCAGGCCCGCGTCGCGCGCTTCCACGATCTGCGAGGCCGCCCAGATCAGGACATCCGCATCCCAGATCGTGGCGATGCCGTGCTCCTGCGTGCCCTCCACGCGGATCGTGATGCCGCTGGCGCGGAAGTCGATCGGCGCCACGCGCCGCGACTTCGCCAGCGAGAAGAACGGAAAGGCCATCAAATCCTGGCTGTCGCGCGGCGCCATGTCGCCCGGCAGGGCGCGGAACAGGTCGAGCTGTTCGCGCTCTGGCACGGGCCGCTGCCGGGACGGCAGCGCAGGGTTGGACATGGCGAAGGCCACCCGCGCGCCAGCGATCAGCGCGCACGGCTGTCCGCCGAGTGCTGCTCGGCGTATTCGGGATCGGATGTGCTCTCGAAGCTGCGCTCGGAAGCCCAGGCATCGAGGTCGGCCACGGCGTACATCACGCGGCGGCCGAATTTGCGGAACTTGGGGCCGCCACCCAGCACGCGCTGCTTTTCCAGCGTGCGCGGCGACAGCCGCAGGTAGTCGGCGGCTTCGTCGTTGGTGAGATAACGCTGCGGTTGCGCAGCAGGATTCATGGGAGCGGCGGCAGGTCGCAAGGGAGCGGGACGCATGGCGTGAACCTCCATAGCTTTCAAAGCTCCGGTCACACAGCGCAACCGGATGGAGGCAGTCTCAGAAAACGAAGCGCTCCTGCTCAGGGTCGTTTTGCGTCCCCTTCAAAACGTCCCTTCTCAAGCGACGGCAGTTGTGCTAGTTGGCGGTAGCCGCCGCGCATCAACGCATTGCCACGCCGCACCAAACGGCGCACGCGGGCGCGCAAATCGCCATCGGCGTGCCAGTCGGCGGCCACGGCATCGGCACCGAACAGTCCTTCGGCCACGTCGCGCAAGGACGCACCCGTCAGGGTCGCGTCGAGCGCCTGCAGGGTGTGCAGCTCCAATAGCGCGGCCGGTGTCGGCCTGGGTCTGGTCTGCACGGCGCTGGGCGCGTGGCCGAGCGCAGGCGCGACAGCGCCGCCGCGCTGGGCATAGGCGACAGCCATGCCGTCTTCCAGGCCGGGGGCCAGCGCGAAGCGCAAGCATCGACCGGGGCTGCGCGCGATCAGCACCAGCCGCTTGCCATCGTGGATCAGTTGCTTGTGACCAGGGATGCGCCAGAACTCGAAGGCGGTGGCATCCTGCGGTGGGTCGGCATCGGGATAGAGCTGCACCACGCCGGCGTGGCCGGGTAGCCAGGCCGGATGCGCGTCGCGCGCATCCAGGGCCGGGTCTTCCAGCAGGCGCAAGCCCCAGCGTTGCGCCGCCTGCTGTGCCGCCTGCGACCGGCGATGACGGTGCAGCCAGTCGAGCCGGTAATCGGGATGGCGGCGCAGGTACTCCCAGGCCAGTGCGAACGCATCCAGCCACAGAACGTAGAGGTAAGCGGCGGTGGGATACCAGTGCGCCGCATGATGAGGCTCGACCATGATCCAAGCTCCTGTCGAACAGCACGAACGTCGCCACGGCGTCAGACATGCGGGAGCCTCAAATCAACGTAGAAATTCGATTAAGCTGTAACTACTGGTGTCAAGGCCGATGGGCTCCGGCGTGTTGCGAAATCCGTCCGAATGCGACGGCCGCCCGACTCCAAAATGTCATGCGGCACGAAATACCGTGCCGCAACTCCCGCAAAAGATTGTGGCTGTTTTACGCACGAGAGCACCGTTTCGGTGCAAGAGTGCGAATTCAGACTTTGCGGGTCTGGAGCAAGACTGAAATAGTCTCAATGCGCCCGGCTTGGCCGTGGCGCGAGCGGTTCAATCGACGATGGAACCGTTGTCCTGCGCCAGCCGCAGGTATTCCGACAGCGGGCGCACCGCTTTGAAATACCGATCCCGCATCACGGGCAGCTTGTTCGGCCCGACGATGGAAGCGAGGTCGGACAGCTTCACGTGGCCCAACTCGGGCATGCTGATTCCCAGGTCGATCAGGCCGTAGGCCGTGTCGCCGTCAGTGGGATCGAGCGAGGTCAGCAGCCAGGTGGCGTGCGCATCGGGGGTGAACAGCCGCACGACCGGCAATGGGTCGTGCGGTTCACCGGCGGCGACCCGCCGCCCGTTCTCCAGCAGCGCGGCGCGCTGCTCCTCGGTGACGAGGGGAGCGTTCATTGGGGTGCTCCTGTTCCAACGTGGAATTCCGGCTTTGCGTTTCCCCTCGCAAGCGTGGATGCGCATTCCATCCAAACCGTGGAAGCACGAAAGCGCAAAGGCGCAATTGTAGAAATCTGGAAAGACACGATGGCGGTTCTCCGGTTCTGTCGGAATCCGCAAAAGCGGATTTCCGTAAAAGAACGAATAAGGCCAATGGCATGAGTTAAAGATAACGTGGTTTTAATTGTGCTGCGACTTGACGCTTCTGTCCATGCAGAAGCGATCCATCCAGCGCGGCCGGCCAGCGGGCGCCACCACCTTCGACGCCGAATTGGCTCAAGCCTTCGGCGCGGCGGTGCGCGCGTTGCGGACGGAGCGCGGCATCGCGCAGGAGTCGCTGGCGCACCTCGCCGGCATCGAGCGTTCGCACATGGGCAAGGTCGAGCGCGGCGAGCACATGCCCACGCTGGCGATCATCTTCAAGATCGCCAGCGCGCTCGAATGCAGCACGGCTGTGCTGATGAGCGAGACCGAAGGCCAGCTTGAGGCGGCCCGGTCGTAGCGGCACTGCGCCCCGCCGCAGTGGGCGGGGCGCTGCGGCCGTCAGGCCGCCTGGGGCTTGCTGCGCGACCAGATCAGGTCGTGGGTGCCGTTCTCGCCTTCGATCAGGCGGGCGTAGACCGTGGCCGGGAACGAAGGATCGTCAAGGGTCACGGAGATGTAGTCCCGCCCGGCCTCGCTGGTCTTCTTCCACGCCGCGCCGATGTCGTGGCCGGCCGCCTGCAGGCGGAAGTCGGGGGCTTTCTCGTTGTCCCCCTTGTCGTTGGGCACCAGCTTGACCTTGACGTTGAGCGTCAGGGTGCGAAGCGTGCCGGTGAAGCCGTCTTTGTCTGCGGTG
>MKTG01000046.1:7174-13643 GCA_001897615.1 Burkholderiales bacterium 68-10 | reverse complement strand
CGCCACGGTGCCCAGGGCGTGCACGACGGCGCCTACTTGGGCTGGTGGAACCTGGCCACCAAGCTCAACCTGGCGCTGGCCGCAGGCGCCACGCTGCCGCTCTTGCAATGGCTGGGCTACACGCCCGGCAGCCAGGATTTTTATGCGCTGCAGCACCTGGCTTGGGTCTACGCGCTGCTGCCCTGCGCGCTCAAGCTGGTGGCCGCGTCGTTGCTGCACTGGCTGCTGATCGATTCTCCAGACCACCCCCAGGAGTGACACCATGAACACACGCCGCCATGTTTTGTTGACCCTGCTTGCGGGCTCGGCCGTCCTCGCGGGCTGCGCCGGGCCGCAGGTCAGCGACTACGCCCAGCAGCGCCCCGCGCTGCAGCTCGATCGCTATTTCAATGGCCGCATCCGTGCCCACGGCATTTTCCAGAAGCGCGGCGGCGAGGTGGTACGCCGCTTCACCGTGGTCATGGACTGCCATTGGGAGGGCAACCAGGGCGTGCTGGACGAAGCCTTCAGCTATTCCGACGGCAGCACCTCCCGCCGCGTCTGGCGCCTGACCAAGCACGAGGGCGGGCGCTACACCGGGCGCGCCGACGACGTGGTGGGCGAGGCCGCGGGGCAGGAGTCCGGCAACGCCTTCCGCTGGAACTACACCCTGCGCCTGCCGGTGGACGGCAAGGAGTACGAGGTGCAGTTCGACGACTGGATGTTCATGGTCGATGAGCGCGTGATGCTCAACCGCGCCACCATGAGCAAGTTCGGCATCACGCTGGGCGAAGTGCTGCTGTCCTTCACCAAGGAATGAGCCCATGCCTCTGAACCCCCGCATCACCGACTGGCACGGCAAGCGCGTATGGCTGGTGGGCGCGTCCACCGGCATTGGGCGTGCCGTGGCCGCGCTGCTGCACACACGCGGGGCGCAGGTGTGCGTGTCGGCGCGTCAGCAGGGCCTGCTGGACGCATTCGTGCGCGAGCACCCCGGCAGCCAGGCGTTGGCGCTGGACGTGACCGACGCCCAGGCCACGGCCAGCGCTGCGCAGCAGCTGCTGCAGGGCGGGCCGCTGGATCTGGTTCTTTATTGCGCCGGCTACTACCGCCCCATGGCGGCCGACGCGCTGGACTTGCCCGAGCTGCTGCAGCACCAGCGCGTGAACGTCGCTGGCGCGCTGCATGTGCTGGCCGCGGTGGTGCCCGCGCTCTTGCAGTCCGCCAGCGCCGGGCGCGCGCCGCACCTGAGCCTGGTGGCCAGCGTGGCCGGCTGGCGCGGCCTGCCGCAAAGCCTGGCCTACGGGCACACCAAGGCGGCGCTGATCAACCTGGCCGAAAACCTGTTCCTCGACCTGCGGCCCAAGGGCGTGGGCGTCAGCCTGGTGAACCCGGGCTTTGTCGATACACCACTCACGGCGCAAAACCAGTTCACCATGCCTTCCCTCATCACACCCGAACAGGCGGCGCTGGCCATCGTGCGCGGCTGGGAGCGGGGGGCGTTTGAATCGCATTTCCCTAAGCGCTTCACGGGTGTGCTCAGGTTCATGCGCTGCCTGCCGTACCGCTGGTATTTCCCGCTGGTGCACCGCTTCACCGGCCTTTGACCCATGCAGACCTCTCCCGCCGCTTCGTGCCCCGACACCCCCGCCGCCGTGCAAAGACTGATTGCGCTGTACGAGCAGCTTAGCCCCGCGCACCTGGCGCGGCTGGGCGACTACTACGCGCCCGACGCGCAGTTCAAAGACCCCTTCAACTACGTGCGCGGCGTACCCGCCATTGCGCAGGTGTTTGCGCACATGTTTGACACGCTGGAGCAGCCGCGTTTCGTCGTCACGCAGCACCTCGTGCAGGGCAAGCAGGCGTTTCTGGCCTGGGAATTTCACTTTCGCATGCGGCGCTGGCGGCCTCAGGTG
Organism: Burkholderiales bacterium 68-10; assembly: GCA_001897615.1. Classification (GTDB taxonomy): domain Bacteria; phylum Pseudomonadota; class Gammaproteobacteria; order Burkholderiales; family Burkholderiaceae_C; genus Ottowia. The sequence goes on along the minus strand of MKTG01000046.1, from coordinate 11,748 downwards.
GCGCAATGCATCCGCGGCGCCACCCTGGTGCGCTTTGACACCCAGGGACGCGTAACGCTGCACCGCGACTATTGGGATGCCGCCGAAGAGCTGTACGAAAAACTGCCACTGCTCGGCACTCTGATGCGCTGGCTGCGCAAGGCAGCTTCCGCCACCCACAAGGCCGCACCATGATCACCGTTCACCATCTTGAAATGTCGCGCTCCCAGCGCATCCTCTGGCTGCTGGAGGAGCTGGGCGTGCCCTATGACATCCGCCTCTACCGGCGCGACCCGGCAAGCCGGTTGGCGCCTGTCGAACTCAAGCGTATCCACCCCCTGGGCAAATCGCCCGTGGTGACCGATGGCGACACCGTGGTGGCCGAGTCCGGCGCCATCATCGAATACTTGGCCGAGCGCTTTGGCGCCCAGGCGCCGGCAGAGCTTGCCCACCTGGAGCCCGCGCGCGGCACCGCAGAGCATCGCCAGTGCCGCTTTTGGATGCACTACGCCGAGGGCTCGCTGATGAACTGGCTGGTGATGAAGCTGGTGTTCGACTCCATTCCGCGCCAGCCCATGCCGTTCTTGGTGCGGCCCGTGGCCCGCGCCCTGTGTGCCAAGGTGCAGCAAAAGCTCATCACGCCGAACGTGCAGACCGCGCTGGCCTTCATGGAGGCGCACCTGGCGCAGCACCCCTGGTTTGCGGGCGAGCACCTCACCATGGCGGACTTTCAGATGAGCTTTGCCGTGGAGGCAGCTCTGGCCCGGGGCGGCAACGAAGCGGCTTGGCCGCATCTGGCCGCCTACCGCCAGCGCCTGCAGGCACGGCCTGCCTACCAGCGTGCGCTGCAAAAGGGCGGGCCGGTGTTGATGTCCTCGTGAACGGACCATGACGATAAAAAAAATACCTGCGGGCAGCAACGGCGTGGCGGCTACGGCCCCCAGCGCCCTGGTGTGGCTGCGCCGCGACCTGCGTTGCCACGACCACGCCGCGCTCTACCACGCGCTGCGCCGCCATGAGCGCGTGTACTGCGCCTTCGTGTTCGACACCGACATCCTGGATGCGCTGCCCACGCGCTGCGACCGGCGCGTGGAGTTCATCCACGCCAGCGTGCTGGAGCTGCACGACGGCCTGCAGCAGCTGGCCGCACGCAGCGGCGCGCCCGGCGGCGGGCTCATCGTGCGCCACGGCCCGTCGCTGACGTGCATCGTGCAACTGGCGCAGGCGCTGGGCGTGCAGGAGGTGCTGGCCAACCGCGACTACGAGCCCCAGGCCCTGGAACGTGACCAGCGCGTGGCCCAGGCCTTGGGCGAGTTGGGCATCGCTTTTAGCGACTACAAAGACCAGGTGCTGCTGGAGCGTGACGAGCTGCTGACCCAGCAGGGCCGGCCCTACAGCGTGTTTACCCCCTACAAGCGCGCTTGGCTGCAGCGGCTGGATGCCTTCCAGCTCAAGCCCTATCCCGTTGAACGCTACGCCCGCCACCTGGCGCCGCCCCCCGCGGGCGAGCGCCTGCCCACGTTGGCAGACCTGGGCTTTACCCCCACCAACCTGCACGCGCTGCCTCTACCCACCGGGATGCGCGGTGCGCAGCAGCTGCTGCACGACTTTGCGCCACGCATGGCGGCGTATCACGAGGCGCGCGACTACCCCGGGCGCAAGGGCGTGTCCTACCTGTCGGTGCACCTGCGCTTTGGCACCGTGTCCATCCGTCAGCTGGCGGCGCTGGCGGCGCAGCAGGCAAGCGAAGGCAGCGCGGGCGCGCAGACTTGGCTGTCCGAGCTGGCCTGGCGCGACTTTTATTTCATGATCCTGTGGCATCACCCGCAGGTGGTCACCCAGTCCTTCAAGCCCGAATACGACCGCGTGCAGTGGGACGAGGCCCCTGAACTGTGGCAGGCCTGGTGCGAGGCGCTTACCGGCTACCCGCTGGTCGATGCCGCCATGCGCCAGATTTTGCAGACCGGCTATATGCACAACCGCCTGCGCATGGTGGTGGCCAGCTTCTTGACCAAGGATCTGGGCATTGACTGGCGCCGCGGCGAGCGCTTTTTTGCCCAGCACCTGAACGACTACGACCTGGCCGCCAACAACGGCGGCTGGCAGTGGGCCGCGTCTACCGGTTGCGACGCGCAGCCCTACTTCCGCATCTTCAACCCCATCACGCAGTCCGAACGCTTCGATCCGGACGGGCAGTTCATCCGCCGCTACCTGCCCGAACTGGCCCGAGTGCCGGATGCGCACATCCACTTTCCCGCCGCCATGAAGCCGGTCGAACTCGCGGCCTGCGGTCTGCGGCTGGGGGTGGACTACCCGCAGCCTGTCGTCGATCACGCCAGGGCACGCGAGCGCACACTGATGCGTTTTTCGCCTATTTCATAAAGTGAAGTTTCATGAGGGCTCAGAACTATGGAATTACGTCACCTCCGTTACTTCTTAGCCGTTGCTGAAGAACTCCACTTTGCCCGTGCGGCAGAACGGTTGCACATTGATCAGTCACCTCTGTCCCGCGCTATCAAAGAGCTGGAGGAGGAACTGGGAGCGAGCCTGTTTGTTCGCACCACCCGTAGCACTCAGTTACCCCGTGCTGGGCGACTTTTCCAGGAACACGTTCCACGCGTCTTTGCCGCCATGGAACAGGCACGCGATAGCGTCAGATCAGCTGCCAGCGGCTTTCATGGCCAGCTACGTGTTGCCTTATCCGACGGCATCACGCCATCGCGCCTACCAGCGCTCTTGGCGCAATGCCGGGAGGAAGACCCAGAGGTCGAAGTTCGGTTGTTCGAGGTTCCGCTGACCCAACAGATCAAGGGTCTGCATGATGACCTGTATGACGCCGGTTTCTCTATGGCCGAAGACGCAGGCGATGGCATCGTGGTTACGCCCGCGTGGGAGGACGAACTGATGGTGGCGGTAGCCAGCTCGCCATCCGCTGCTCGCTTTCAAGAAAGTGCCGCTGGAGGAAGTGCTGCGCTATCCGCTGACTCTGGGCGACCCGGCAGTCTGCGAAGGCCACGCACGCCAGATTGATCGCTTTATACGCAAGCTTCAACAAGAGTCGCTGATAGCCCAGCGCGTAGCGACCTTCGACGTGATGATGGCGCTGGTTTCTGCCGGCTTGGCTTTGGGACTAGCAGGCGAGGCACATATCGCCTCCAGCCGTGAGCAAGGTGTCGTAGCCCGGCGCTTAGCAGGTAAGCCCCCTATGCTCACGACCTATTTGCTGCGCAGAGATGCGAAACCTTCCGAGGAATTGGCCCGATTTATCGAACGCTTGGCCTTCATTGATTCGGCAGATAACCTGGGCGTCATCGAAAAATCTCCTACTACCCGATGAAAGGACTGGAACCATGAACAAAATGCTTCCGCTGCTGATGATGGCCGCTGCGTTGGCGGCATGTGGCCAATCCCAGCCTTCGGAAACCGTGGACTACCTTGTGGCCCATCCCGAGCGCATCAAGGAACTCCAGCGCCAATGCAAGGAGGATCGTGCGAAGGTCGGCGACGAACTCTGCGTGCGCGCGGCTGAAGCCGCCAATCGGCGCTTCTTCGGTGATCGGCCGGAGCAAAAGACGAAATAACGTCCGCCGCTGTCGTATCGCTGCGACGAAGCTCTCGCTATTACCTCCATACGCCGCAACGCGCCCGCGTTCGCGGCATTTTTATTGCCTTCGCCTCTGAAAGAAATCTGGCCTTTTCAGCCTGAATTACCGCCATAACGGCCTTTGACCGGCCTGCGCACGCGCCTTGATCCTCAGTGCTGCGGCACCTCCGTGTGCCGTGATTGGAGGCAAGGTCATGCAAGGGACGAACGTGCTGTTCGGTCAGATTGCCGTCGTGTTCGGCATCGTGATCGCCGGCGTGTGGGCAGCCACACAATGGACGGCAGCGGCCCTTGGCTATCAAGTACGTCTTGGCTCGCCCTGGTTTGATTTCCTGGGTACGCCGGTCTACCACCCGTGGCGGTTGTTCGAGTGGTGGTTCTTCTTCGACGCCTACGCGCCCCGTGTTTTCGACATCGGCGGTGCGATTGCCGGCGGCAGCGGCCTTGTCGCCGTGTTGGTCGCCATCGGCATGTCGATCTGGCGTTCGCGCCAATCACGCCTCGTCACCACCTACGGCTCGGCACGCTGGGCCAACGCGGAGGACATTCGCAAGGCGGGCCTCACGCAGCCGGCCGGCGTGTTCCTCGGCCAGCACGACCGCCAGTACCTGCGCCACGAAGGCCCGGAACACGTCCTGACCTTCGCACCGACGCGCAGCGGTAAAGGCGTCGGCCTGGTGGTTCCGACGCTGCTGTCCTGGCCCGCGTCTGCCGTCGTCCACGACATCAAGGGCGAGAACTGGCAGATCCAGCGTGGCGCCGATCAAGGCCAAGAAGCTGCGTTACTACGCAGACTGCAATTTCAAGCGGCGCGTGCTGCCGCCGCCCGCGCTGGCGGGCGGCCAGTACGCCGACGTGCCTCCGCTGCGCCCGGACGACTGGAGCAGGCTGGCAATCCCACCAACGCCCACGGCGCCGGCCACGGCATCCGCCGATGGCCTGGAGCACCTTGGCACTGCCGACGACGGTGGCCCGCGCCGCCTGCCCGAGC
>MKTG01000046.1:3315-7145 GCA_001897615.1 Burkholderiales bacterium 68-10 | reverse complement strand
CGCTTCCCCTTCCGCGCCAGCTTGATCCGGCCATGCAGCGCCGGGCCCGGCTGGCATCCCTCGACCCCAACGACGGAATCGAGCTATGAGCCACTACCGCCTGAACCTCTTTATCCAGACCGAGCTGTACAACGTGGATCGTGTCTCGAAGTCCGAAGGGCTGGACGGCCTGCCTTCCGACTATTCCAAGCTGCCGGCGAAGGTGCCGGAGCTGGGGCCGCCGTTGCCAGGCGACCTTGGGCCGGCCATCGTGCATTCGCAGCAGCCCGTGACACCGACCTATGCGCCGCCGGGCCATGACCCGGAGGATGCACGGCGAAAGGAAGCCGACGCCGCGGCGGGTTCGTCGGTGTTCTTCCGCTCGGGCAATCCAGGCAAGGCCGGTGCGCCGGTCGCAGCACAAGTCGCGGCGGCAGGTTCGGCATCGGCCTTGACGGGCTTCGATCCGCTCGCCGCCGGGCCGGCCTCGACGGCAGCGCAGCCTACAGACACCACCGCCGTGCAGAACCGGCAAGACCAGAAAGAGGCTTTCATGAAAGGCGGTCCTATGGAAACCCGCAATTCCGGCAATCTGCAAATGCCCGCTTCGCCGTACCAGGTGATGGCCGGAACGGTGATCGCTGGCGCACTGGTGACGGGCATCAAGTCCGACCTGCCGGGTGACGTGATCGGCACGGTGACGGAGCCGGTCTACGACACGGCGACGGGCAAGTTCCTGTTGATCCCGCAGGGCTCGCGCATCCTGGGCAAGTACAACAGCCAGGTGAGCTACGGGCAAAGCCGCGTGCAGGTGGTGTGGAACCGCATCATCCTGCCCGACACGTCTTCGCTAAAGCTCGACAACCTGGCGGGCACTGACCCAGCCGGCTATGCCGGCCTGGAGGATGGTGTCGATTGGCATTGGGATCGGGTCTTCGCCGGCGCGGCGCTGACAACGCTGCTGGGTGTCGGTGCCGAGCTGGCCGCACCGGAGAACCGGCAGGATGGCAACCGTATCGTCATTGCTGGGCGCGACAGCGCCCAGGACAGCATCAATCAGGTCAGTCAAGAGGTGACCAGGCGCAACATGAACATCCAGCCGACGCTGACAGAACGGCCGGGTCTGCCGGTTCGCATCATCGTCAACCGCGATTTGGTGCTGCGGCCGTACCAGCCGCTGTTCTTCAACAGGGGAGCGATGCGATGAGTACGACCAAGAAACTGCAGCTGGGGCCGCTGCCCAAGACCGAGAGCGTCAAGCTGACCTTTGCTTGTCCGGCCAGCTTGAAGGCCGACCTCGACCGATACGCCGCGCTGCACGCGCAGGCGTATGGCGAGGTTGTAGATGCCGAGAAGTTGATCCCGCACATGCTGGAGGTGTTCATGGCCGGGGATCGGGGATTCAGGAAAGGAACAACAGCCAAAGTTGCCGTGCAAAAACAGCCTTGACGATCTTTGAAGTCCCCTCGCATTCCTGAGCCAGTCAGAAGTAGAGGTTGGGGAACAGTTTGACACGGTACTCGACCGGGGGGATTCGGCCTAGGGATTCATGTGGTCGGTAGTGGTTGTAACGGTGCAGCCAGTCGGCCGTCATGTCGCGCACCTCCTGCAGCGACTCGAACACGTAGCAGTCCAGCACCTCGGTGCGGTAGGTCTTGTTGAATCGTTCGACATAGGCGTTCTGCGTGGGCTTGCCAGGCTGGATATGGTTGAGGGCAATGCCCTTGGACTGCGCCCATTTCGTCAGGGCAGTGGCGATGAACTCGGGCCCGTTGTCCAGGCGAATCGACAGCGGCGCACCTCGGACTTCCACCAACTCGTTCAAGGCGCGGATGACCCGCCCAGCGGGCAGGCTGGTATCGACCTCGATGCGCAGCCCTTCGCGGTTGAACTCGTCGATGACATTGAAGGTTCTGAAGCGCCGGCCAGACCACAAGGCATCAGACATGAAGTCACAGCTCCAGCCTTGGTTGGGCTGGCCCGCAGCCATCAAAGGCTGTTTGATGCGCGACGGCAGTCGTTTCTTGCCCCGCCGGGGCAGGTTCAGCTTCAGCTCGCAATACACGCGCCACAGCACCGTCTTGCCCCAGGGCTTGCCTTGGTGGCGGGCACTGTCGTACAGCAGCCCGAACCCGTGACGCGGATTGAGCGCCATGTAGGTCTGGATGAAGGTGATGACCCCGGAGTCGTCGCGTAGCACAGGCCGGTAGCGCAGCGTGGAGCGGGCAATACCGCTGGCGGCACAGGCCCGGCGCTGGCTCATGCCATGTTCGGTCATGAGGCTTTGAACGACCATCTCGCGACGCTCCGGGGTCAGAGCTTTCGGTCAACGACCTCCTTGAGGGCGTGGTGCATCAGCGCAAGATCGGCGTACATGCGCTTGAGCTTGGCGTTCTCTTCCTGCAGCTCGCGCAGTTGGGCCAGATGCGGGACCGTCATGCCCGAGAACTGGCTCTTCCACTTGTAGTAGGTCGGTTCGCTGATGCCGTGCTTCCTGCACGTCTCGCCGACCTTGGCACCCATCTCGACCTCCTTGAGGAGGCCGACTATCTGGGTTTCACTGAATCTGGATTTCTTCATGTAGAGACTCCGGCTGGGGGAATTCTCTACTTCCGGATGGTTCAGGAATGCGAGGGGACTTCAGGCCCATTTGCTGCGCGAGGAAAGCGCGGACTGGCAGCGCACGCCCTGGACGTTGAGCGTTGAGCCTTGAGCGTGGGGCCGCGCAAAACGCTCGACGCTCGACCTACAGATAGTTGGGCGACATCACCGCCAGCAGCACGGTCTCGCTGTGATCGAGCCGCTGGCGCTGGCGCAGCCACCAGACCGATCCCTTGCGCATGGAGCATGCGCCGCTGCCCATGCCCAGCAACTGGGCCGCGGTCTGCCCCAACTGGGGCTGGTGGCCCACCACCAGCACGGCGCCTTTGGCGTTGGGCCATTGCACCAGTTCCAGCAGGTCGCCCGGCAGGCCGCCGGGCAGCAGCTCCGCGCGGCGCTTGAACTTGCGCTTGAGCGCCTGGGCCGTTTGCTCGGTGCGCAGGGCCGGGCTGGCCAGCACGCGCAGGCCTTCGGGGAGCTGGCGATCCAGCCATGCGGCCATGCGGGCGGCCTGCTTTTCGCCACGCGGCGTCAGGGCGCGGGTGAGGTCGTCCTGGCCCTCGCTGCCTTCATGCGCCTCGGCGTGGCGCCACAGAATAAGGTCCATCATTTGCGTTTCTTGCCGGGGGTTTTGCTGGGCTGGCCGTAGCGCGCCATGAGCGCGCTTTGTGCCCCCACGCCGTCTAGCGGGTGGGCGGGCGGGGCGTAGCTGCCGTCGGGGCGTAGCTGCCAGGCGCCTTGCTCGTCGAGCAGGTAGGCGGTCAGGCATTCGTCGATGATGCGCTGGCGCAGTTGCGGATCGGTCACGGGCCAGGCCAGCTCCACGCGGCGCAGCATGTTGCGGTTCATCCAGTCGGCACTCGACAGGAACAGGTCTTCCTGCTCGCCGGCGCCAAAGTAGAACACCCGCGTGTGCTCCAGGAAGCGCCCGATGATGGAGCGCACGCGGATGTTGTCGGTGGCGCCCGGCACCTGGGCTCTCAGCATGCAGGCGCCGCGCACGATGAGGTCGATGCGCGCGCCCTGCTGGCCTGCGCGCACCAGAGCGCGCATCAGGGCGTCGTCGGTCAGCGCATTCATCTTGAGGACGATGCGCGCGTACTGCCCGGCCTGCGCGGCCTGGCCCACCTGCGCGATTTTCTCCAGCATGCGCTGCTGCAGGTGAAACGGCGCCAGCATGAGCCGGCGCAGCCGGGGCGGGCGGTTCTGGCTGGCCAGGTGGTTGAAGACGCCGTCCATGTCGGCGGTGA
>MKTG01000046.1:2511-3303 GCA_001897615.1 Burkholderiales bacterium 68-10 | reverse complement strand
CGGGTTGTAGTTGCGGGTGGACAGGTGGCCGTAGCGGCGCAGGCTGCGCCCCTCGCGGCGGGTGACGAGCAGCATCTTGGCGTGGGTCTTGAGACCCACCACGCCATACACCACCTGCGCGCCAATGGCTTCCAGCGCCTCGGCCCAGTTGATGTTGGCCTCTTCGTCAAAGCGTGCCTTGAGCTCCACCACGGCCATCACCTCCTTGCCGCGGCGCACCGCCTCGCGCAGCAGCTCCATCAGCTCGGAGTCCGCGCCCGTGCGGTAGATGGTCTGCTTGATGACGAGCACGTTGGGGTCGTTCACGGCTTCGCGCAGAAAGGCGAGCACGGCATCGAAGCTCTCGAACGGGTGGTGCAGCAGCAGGTCGCGCTCGCGCATCTGCGCCATGACGGGCGAGCCGGCCACCATGGCCTGCGGCCAGGCCGCGCGCCAGGGCGGGAACAGCAGGGACGCATTGCCCGCCAGATCCACCATCTGCCCCAGGCGCACCAGGTTCACGGGCCCGTGTACGCGAAACAGGGCGCCCTGCGGCAGATTGAACTGCGTCTGCAGAAAGTCCGACAGGTGCCGCGAGCAGCCCGCCGACACCTCCAGCCGTACGGCCTGCCCGAAGTGGCGCTGCTGCAGGCCCTGGCGCAGCGCGGTGCGCAGGTTGCCCACGTCCTCCTCGTCCACGGCCAGATCCGAGTGGCGCGTGACGCGGAACTGCGAGAACTCGGTCACCTCGCGCCCGGGGAACAGGTCGCCCAGGTGGGCGCGGAAGATGCTGGAGAGCAGCACGAACAGCTG
>MKTG01000046.1:0-2458 GCA_001897615.1 Burkholderiales bacterium 68-10 | reverse complement strand
CCAAACGCGTCCTGGCCCTTGAGGCGCACGATGAAATTGAGCGACTTGTTGGCCACCAGCGGGAAGGGGTGGGCCGGATCCAGCCCCACGGGCACGAGCAGGGGGCGCACCTCGCGCTGGAAGTATTCCTGCACCCAGCGGCGTTGTTCGGCACTGCGCACGCCGTGCGAGACGATGCGCAGCCCGTGCGCGGCCAGGGCCGGGGCCAGGGCTTCGTTGTAGAGCTTGTACTGGCGCGCCACCAGATCCTGGGCATGGGCCATCAGCGCCTCGAACGAAGCGCTGGTGTAGTCGCCCTGGGTATCGCCGTTCTGCGCGGCAGAGGTGTGCGCGGTGGCACGCACTTCAAAAAACTCATCCAGGTTGGATGAGACGATGCACAGGTAGCGCAGGCGCTCCAGCAGGGGCACGTCGCTGCGCTCGGCCCAGTGGAAGACACGCTCGTTGAAGGCCAGGATGCTGTGATCCCTGTCCAGAAACGCCAGCGGGCCTGCGGGTGGCGCGGCCGGCGGCGGCAGGGGCTCTGCGGTGGGCGCAAGGGGGGCGGCAGGTTCGGGGGGTGTGAAGGGGGGCATGGATCAGGCTGCACGGAGCGACCTGACCAGTATGAAAATGGCGTGTGACAGCCTGATGACGTAATTGTGACGAATGCGTAGACGGCCGCAGCGCCGCTCAGTCCGCGCTGGCCTGCACGCCCAAAAAGCCCTGCAGGCGCTTGCTGCTGGTGGTGTATTCCAGGGGCACGCTGGCACCGGCCAGCCATTCGGCGGCGCCGAAGGCCGCGAGCGTGGCCACGAGAAAGCCGCCCTGCGACAGGGGTTCTACGCAATCCACTCGCTCACCCAGGTGCCAGGCCGGCGCGAAGGGGGTGATCCGGGCGCACAGGCGCTGCACCAGCTCATGGCCGCTGCAGACGCCGATGGCCGGAATGTCGTAGATGGGCTTGTCGCCGTACAGCTCGGCACATTGGCCGCCCGCGAAGGGCAGGGCGCGAATACCTGTGCGCGCAGGCCCAGCTGGATGACCTGGAACAGGCCCGCCGGGCCTGCGCCGATCACCACCGCATCGGCTGCCGCGGGCGATGAAGGCTTCCTTGAAGTGGCTTGCACGGCGGGGCTGCAAGCCTGGGTCGGCGCTCCAGATCCTTGACCTTGCCCGCGGTGCCGTTCCACTCGTCGGCGTCGGGCAGGGCGGCCTTGCGCTTGGTGATGCTCTTGAACTTGGGCGTCAGCTCGGCGTTCAGCTTGATGAAGGCAAGCTGGTCGCTGGGCAGGTCTTCCTCGGCGAAGATGACGTTGACCGGGCATTCGGGCACGCAGACGGCGCAGTCGATGCACTCGTCGGGGTCGATGACCAGCATGTTCGGGCCTTCGCGGAAGCCGTCCACGGGGCATGCATCCACGCAATCGGTGTATTCACGCCACCAGGGGCGCGCCGCGGCCGGCCCAGGCGGTGTGTCACCCGACGCAGCACCCAGCGCCTGGGTTGAGGGTGTTCGGCCGCGATCAGCGGGTTCGGGAGCCGCCTTATTCAGCCGCAGCCCTTGGCTGAATCGAACTTTCAAGCCTGGAGGAGATCGGAGCTATCATGAGCCGCATGTACTTTCATTCCCTGCCTCCAACCGCGTCCGTCAGCGGCAGCGCCGACAGCCTGATGGGGCGCCTGCTGGGCGCCCTGGTGTGGCTGACGCTGGCGGCCTTTGGCGCGGTGTTCGCGCTCAGCTTGCTCATCTGGCTGGTGGTGATGGTGGCGGTCAGTCTGGTGGGCAGCCTGTTCACCGGCCGGCCGGCGACCGTGACGCTGCTGTGGCGCCGCTACCGCGACATGACGGGCGAGATGACGCGCCAGCGCTGGCCGCAGCGCCCGGCCAGCAGCACGCCGCGCGCCGACGCGGCCCAGGCCACCGGCGCGGCCAGCGATGCCTCGGGGGTGCAGGACGTGTCCTGGCGCGAGGTGCCCGCTTCGCCGGCAGACGACGGCCAAGCACCCGGCCGCTGAAACCGCGACCGCAATTTGCTATTATTAATATAGCTGCTGGCGCAGTCCGCGCAAGCGCCAGAAGGCTTTCTTTTGCCTGATTCCGGGGCGCTCAGGTCTCGTGCCGCAGCGCCGGAAACAGGATCACGTCGCGGATGCTCTGGCTGTCGGTCAGCAGCATCATGAAGCGGTCGATGCCGACGCCGCAGCCGCCGGTGGGCGGCATGCCGTATTCCAGCGCGCGGATGAAGTCCTGGTCATAGAACATGGCCTCTTCGTCGCCCGCGTCCTTGGCGCTGGCCTGGGCGGCAAAGCGCGCGGCCTGGTCCTCGGCGTCGTTCAGCTCGGAAAAGCCGTTGGCCATCTCGCGGCCGGTGATGTAGAGCTCGAAGCGCTCGGTCACCTCGGGCCGCTGGTCGTTGGCGCGCGCCAGCGGGCTGATCTCGGTCGGGTGCTCCATGATGAAGGTGGGCTGCCACAG
>MKTG01000045.1:4761-5338 GCA_001897615.1 Burkholderiales bacterium 68-10 | reverse complement strand
GCGAAGCGCCTCGAGGAGATCGGCTGCGTCGCCGTGATGCCGCTGGCGTCCCTGATCGGCTCGGGCATGGGCATCCTCAATCCGTGGAACCTGCAGCTGATCCTCGAGCAGGCGAAGGTGCCGGTGATCGTCGACGCCGGCGTGGGCACCGCATCCGACGCCGCGATCGCGATGGAACTGGGCTGCGCCGGCGTGCTGATGAACACCGCGGTGGCCGCCGCGCGCGACCCGGTGCGCATGGCGGGCGCGATGCGCAAGGCGGTCGAGGCCGGCCGCGAAGCCTTCCTCGCCGGACGCATGCCGAAGAAGCCGTATTCGGCAGCGCCCTCGTCGCCCACCAGCGGACTCATCGCGCCGGCCGCATCGCCCGCGCCGGCATCGCCGCCGTCCGCGTCGGCCTCGCCCGCAGCGCCGTCCCCCGCATCGCATTCGTGAGCGCGGCGCCGCCGACCTCGCCTCATCCGCACATCCGCAGCTTCTCGGGGCGGCGCGGCCACTTCACGAGCGGCCAGCGTCACGCCTACGAGACGCTACGCGATCGCTTGTGCATCGCCTACGACGCCGCGCAGGTCCTGGA
>MKTG01000045.1:4049-4745 GCA_001897615.1 Burkholderiales bacterium 68-10 | reverse complement strand
CCGCAGCACGACTTCCTCGGCATCGAGGTCTCCTCGGCCGGCGTGGGCGCGCTGCTGATGCGCATCGACGCGCAGCGTCTGTCGAACGTGCGCATCGTGCAGCACGACGCCGTCGAAGTGTTCCGCGACATGATCGCGCCCGACTCGCTCGCGCGCGTGCAGGTGTTCTTCCCCGATCCTTGGCCGAAGAAACGCCATCACAAGCGGCGGCTGATCCAGCCGCCCTTCGTCTCGCTGCTGGCAAGCCGGCTGCGCCCCGGCGGGGTCCTGCACTGCGCGACCGACTGGGAACCCTATGCGCAGCAGATGCTCGAAGTGCTCACCGGCGAGCCGCTGCTCGAAAACACGATGACCGACGGCGGCTTCGCGCCGCGTCCCGGCTACCGCCCGCCCACCCGCTTCGAGAACCGCGGCCTGAAGCTCGGGCACGAGGTGCGCGACCTCGTGTTCACGCGCTCCACTGCACCACCCCCGACCACGCCGTGACGAGCACGACGACGCCGAACGCGATGCGGTACCACGCGAACGGAACGAAGTCGTGGCTGGCCACGTAGCGGATCAGCCAGTGCACGCAGGCGAGCGCGGCGAAGAACGACAGCAGCAGCCCCGTGCCGAACAGCGGAACGTCCTGCGGCCCGAGCAGCGAACGGTATTTCCAGGCGTCGTAGACGCCGGCCCCGATCAGCGTCGGAATCG
>MKTG01000045.1:3238-3915 GCA_001897615.1 Burkholderiales bacterium 68-10 | reverse complement strand
GCGAGGCGCCGCCTGCGCACGGCTGCGCCCGCGCTCGACCCACAGGATGACGAGCCCGCCGACGATGAACGCGATCGCCACCGGCACCGGCCGGAACAGCGTCGCCTTGATCGCACCGGCGAACAGCACGCCGAGCACCGCGGCCGGAAGGAAGGCGACGACGACGTTGGTGGCGAAGCGGCGCGCGCGCGGCTCGGCAAGGACGCCGGCAATCGTCTCGGCGATCCGCGTGCGGTAATACCAGATCACGGCGAGCATCGCGCCGGTCTGGATCGCCACCGAGAACATCTTCTCCTTCTCGCCTTCGAAGCCGAGCAGGCTCGACGCGAGGATCAGGTGACCGGTGCTCGAGATCGGCAGGAATTCGGTGAGACCCTCGACGATGCCCAGCAGCGCGGCCTTGACCAGCAGCGGAAGCCCGTACAACAGTTCGATCATCGAGGCCACCAGGCATGGAAATGGTGCACCGGTCCGTGGCCGCTGCCGACCTCCAGCCGCTCCGCGTGGCGCAGCGCCTCGGTGAGGTAACGCTTGGCCTCGCGCACCGCGTCCACCGGATCGAGTCCGCGCGCGAGCAGCGCCGCTATCGCCGCCGACAGCGTGCAGCCGGTGCCGTGCGTGTTGCGCGTGACCACGCGCGTCTCGGGCAGTTCGATCATCCGGTCGCCGTCGTGCAA
>MKTG01000045.1:2475-3190 GCA_001897615.1 Burkholderiales bacterium 68-10 | reverse complement strand
CGGCGCCCGCGCGCGCAGCAGAACCCCGGCCTCCGGCAGGTTCGGCGTGATCATCGTCGCCAGCGGCAGGATCGCGTCGATCAGCGTGCCGACCGCATCGCGATCGAGCAGCATGTCGCCGCTCTTGGCGACCATCACCGGATCGACGACCCGATGCGGCAGCCGGCCCTCGGCGATCGGCGCGGCCAGCCCTTCCGCGACCGCCGTCGCGATCGGCGCCGTCCCGAGCATGCCGATCTTCGCGGCATCGATGCGCACGTCGCCGAACAGTGTATCGATCTGCAGCCGCACGAACGCCGGCGGCACCGGATGCACCCCGGTCACCGTGCAGGTGTTCTGCGCCGTCAACGCCGCGACCACGCCGGTTCCATAAGCGCCGAGCGCCGAGAAAGCCTTCAGGTCGGCGAAGATCCCCGCGCCCCCGCTCGGATCGATGCCGGCGATCGACAGCGCATTCGGAATCCTCGTGCGCGATGACGAAGTGTCAGCGGCGTTGCGCGAGGCCTGCGCCCCGGAAACTCGAGAAGTTCTGTTTTGATTCACGGCTTCGTGCTGCACGGAAGCAGCGGCGTGTGGAAACGAAAGAAACGAGGCGACCCTGCGCCGGACGCGATGGTACCCGTGCGGCCCGAAGTGGGCGAAGGCCGCCACGTCCGCAGCGCGTCGCACACATATCGACCACAAGCGTCGCGGCGAGCCGTTGGGCTGAGGGCGC
>MKTG01000045.1:2015-2316 GCA_001897615.1 Burkholderiales bacterium 68-10 | reverse complement strand
GCGAGGTAGAGCCGGGAAGCCCCGCGAAGCGGGGCCGCAGCCGTGCGCGCCGAAACGCAATGCGCCCGCCGTCGCCGGCCCCGCGCGGAGCGTACGCAGAAGTCGTACGCCCGAACCCCTCGGTTACACTGCCCCCAGCAGTCCTGTCACTCTCCGGAAGCCTCCCCATGACCCAAGCGCACTACGCCCCCCGCGGCGACATCGCCGTCGTCACGATGGACAATCCTCCCGTCAACGGCCTCGGCCACGAACTGCGCACCGGCCTGGTAGAAGCGATTCGCCGTGCGCAGGCCGACGACGC
>MKTG01000045.1:1359-1882 GCA_001897615.1 Burkholderiales bacterium 68-10 | reverse complement strand
TCAGCTGCCATTTCCGCGTCGCCTCGCCCGGCGCGCAGATCGCGTTGCCCGAAGTGAAGCTCGGCATCCTGCCTGGAGCGGGCGGCACGCAGCGCCTGCCGCGCGTCGTTCCGCTCGAGACGGCGGTGAACATGATCGTCTCCGGCGAGCCGGTGAAGTCCGAGAAGCTCGCCGCAACGAAGCTCTTCGACCAGATCGTCGAAGGCGATCTGGTCGATGGCGCGATCGCCTTCGCGCACAAGGCGCTCGCCGAGAACCGGGGACTGCCGAAGGTGCGCGACCTGCGCGTCGAGCACGACGACGCCGAAGCCTTCCTCCAGTTCTCGCGCAACACGGTCGCCTCGGTCGCGAAGAACTTCCCCGCACCGGTGCGCTGCATCGATGCGATCGCCGGCGCCGTGAAGATGAGCTTCGAAGAGGGGCTGGCGAACGAGCGGCGGCTGTTCCTCGAACTGGTGCAGACGCCCGAGTCGCGCGCGCTGCGCCACGCCTTCTTCGCCGAGCGCGCAGCGAGCAAGATTCC
>MKTG01000045.1:0-1272 GCA_001897615.1 Burkholderiales bacterium 68-10 | reverse complement strand
GCGACGATCCGCAGGAACTACGAGAGCACGGCGAAGAAGGGCCGGATGAAGCCCGAGGACGTCGACAGGCGCATGGCGCTGATCGAGCCTACGCTGTCGTACGACGACATCGCCGATGCGGACATCGTCGTCGAGGCCGTGTTCGAGGACATGGCGGTGAAGGAGAAGGTGTTCCGCAAGCTCGACGAGGTGATGAAGCCGGGAGCGATCCTCGCCACCAACACCTCCACGCTGGACGTGAACCGCATCGCTTCGTTCACCCGACACCCGCAGGACGTCATCGGCACGCACTTCTTCTCGCCGGCGAACGTGATGAAGCTGCTCGAGATCGTGCGCGGCGAGAAAACCGGCAAGGACGTGCTCGCCACGACGATGCAGCTGGCGAAGAAGCTGCGCAAGACCGGCGTCGTCTCGGGGGTGTGCGACGGTTTCATCGGCAACCGGATGATCGAGCAGTACCTGCGCCAGGCGCTGTACATGCTCGAGGAAGGCGCCACGCCGCAGCAGGTCGACCGGGCGATCGAGAAGTTCGGCTTCGCGATGGGGCCGTTCCGGATGAGCGACCTGGCCGGCAACGACGTCGGCTGGTACATCCGCAAGCGGCGCTACGTCGAGCAGCCGAACCTCGAGTATCCGCGCATCGCCGACAGGCTGTGCGAGCTGGGCCGCTTCGGCCAGAAGACCGGTGCGGGCTGGTACCGCTACGTGCCCGGCAAGCGCGATGCGTTGCCCGACCCGCAGGTCGACGAGCTGATCGCCGCGCACCGCGATTCGATCGGCGCGAAGCCGCGCAAGCTCTCCGATGACGAGATCGTGCACCGGCTCGTGTTCGCGCTGGTGAACGAGGGCGCGAAGATCCTCGAGGAAGGAATCGCCCTGCGCGCCTCCGACATCGACATGATCTATCTCACCGGCTACGGGTTCCCGCTGTGGCGCGGTGGACCGATGCTCTATGCCGACCAGTACGGCCTGTACAACGTGGTGAACCGGATGCGCGACTTCGCTGCGATCGCGCGCGGCGACGCCGCGTTCTGGACGCCGGCGCCGCTGCTGGCGAAGCTCGCCGCCGAGGGCAAGGGATTCAACGGTTGAACGGAACGGGGAAGGGAATCATGCGTGAAGCAGTGATCGTATCGACGGCGCGCACCGGGCTGGCGAAGTCCTGGCGCGGCGCGCTGAACATGACGCACGGCGCGACGATGGGCGGGCACGTGGTGCGCGCCGCGATCGAGCGCGCGGGCATCGAGCCCGGCGAGGTCGAGGACGTGCTGA
>MKTG01000044.1:5187-12002 GCA_001897615.1 Burkholderiales bacterium 68-10 | reverse complement strand
GCTGCTGTGCGGGTTTGCCAAACGTCCAGCGCACGCGCAGCAACTCCCACATCTCATCGGGCGTCAAGCCCTGCCCAACGGCTCGCAAGGTGTGGTCGTGCGTTCCGGTTGCCGGCAGCGGCAGGCCGGCCTGCACGTAGGCATGCGCCCAGTTGGATTCGTACAGCACCGTGCGCCGACCAGTCCAGGCCACCTTGAGCTGGTGATGCTGCATGAGCCAGCACATCACCCGATCGCAGATCGGCGTCAACGACCGCGGTATCTGACACCAGGCGCCCCACAGGAAGCCCGCCGAGCGCGTCAGGCTGATGCAGCTGGTGTCGACGAACCCAGCCCCTGCCTCTTCGCGCGGCGCGACAAGCCGCAAATGCTCGTGTCCGGGCAGAAACAGGTGGCGCAACGAGAACACCGCATCCAGCGCCACCCCTGCCGCCTGTGCCTGCGCGACGGTCTGCACGACGGTGGCGACATGCTCGGGCTCCAGCAGGTTGTCGGCGTCCAGAAAGCACACCACATCCACGCCGTCTGCCAACGCGCACTGGGCACCGATGCCGCGCGGGGTACAGCCGAAATTGGCATGCGCGTTAGGCAACTGAACATGGCGCACGCCAGGCCACTGCGCCAGCAGGGCCGTCTGCGGAAAGCCGTCGGCCACCATGTAGTGAATCACCCGCGGGTAGGTCTGGGCGCTCACGCTGGCCAGACAGCGTTGCAGCGTCGCGGGCGATTCCTTGAAATAGGGCGTCACCACCGCCACGCTCAGCCCCTGGGGACGCCCGTCCGATTCGCCGGTTGTCATGTGTGCTTCTCCTCCCTGTGCGAGCGGCGCATTCTACAAATCGATACAGAATCTCACCCCCGAGGATGGTGCCGCGCGTGCAAGTCCTTCAGGCGCTGGCGCGCGATGTGGGTGTAGATGGTGGTGGTGGAGATGTCGGCATGCCCCAGCAGCAACTGCACGGCGCGCAGGTCGGCGCCGTGGTTCAGCAGGTGGGTGGCAAAGGCGTGGCGCAGGGTGTGCGGCGACAGCGGCACCGTCACGCCGGCGCTGCGCGCGTAGCGCTTGACGAGGTTCCAGAACATCACGCGCGACATGGCGGTGCCGGGCGTTCGGCCGGCGCTGGTGACGAACAGCGCGTCGGTCTGGCGCGCGCCCAGCAGCGCGGGCCGGGCCTCGCGCAGGTAGCGCTCCAGCCAGTCGCGGGCTTCTTCGCCGAAGGGCACCAGGCGCTCCTTGCTGCCCTTGCCCAGCACGCGCAGCACGCCTTCGTTCAGCCCGACATGGAAGGTCTTGAGCGTGACCAGCTCGCTGACCCGCAGCCCGCTGGCGTACATCAGCTCCAGCATGGCGCGGTCGCGCAGGCCCAGCGGGGTGTCGGCGTCGGGCGCGGCCAGCAGGGCCTCTACCTGGGCCTCGCTCAGGGTCTTGGGCACGCGCAGCGGCTGGCGCGCGGTGAGCAGCTTGAGGGTGGGGTCGGCGCCGACCAGGTGCTCGCGCAGCGCCCAGCGGAAGAAGCGCTTGAACACCGTCAGCCGCCGGTTGGCTGAGGTGGCCTTGCCGCCGGCGCGCGCGGCCATGTAACCGTTCAGGTGCTGCTCATCCGTATGTGCCAGCGCCAGGCCATGCGCCGCGTGCAGCCAGGTGGCGTACAGCGTCAGGTCGCGCCGGTAGGCGGCCAGGCTGTTGGCCGACAGGCCGTCTTCCAGCCACAGGGCGTCGATGAAGCGGTCGATCAGCGGGTCGGGCACGGGCGAAGCGGTCACGGGCTGACGATAGCAGAGCGCCTGGTCAGGCCAGTCAATTGATGGCTGAATCAGGCGTTTGCGACCGACTGGCGAGCGCCAGCAGCTATAACAAAAATAGCAAAATAAAACCCGCCGCAGTCCAAACGCGCGGCGGGCTTCGGCCAGGGGCGCCCGGGCGCCCCGGCGGCGGCAGGCCGAATCAATCCAGCGTCAGCTTTTGCTTGGCCACCACTTCCTTGTAGACGGCGTACTCATCCTTGATCTGCTGGGCGAACTGCTCGGGCGTGTTGGCCACCATAATGGAGCCGGTGTCGGCGATGCGCTTCTTGACCGCCGGCTCTTCCAGCACCTTGCGGGTGGCGGCGTTGAGCTTGTCGACGATGTCCTTGGGCGTGCCCTTGGGCGCCAGGATGCCGTAATAGGCCAGGCGGTTGACGGCCGGCAGGCCCACCTCCTTGAACGTGGGCACGTTGGGCAGCTCGGCCAGGCGCTCGGGCGCGGCCACCACCAGCGGCACCAGCTTGCCGGACTTGATGAAGGGCAGCGCCGAGGGCAGGTTGTCGAAGATGATCTGCACCTGGCCGGCCACGGTGTCGTTCAGTGCCGGGCCGGCGCCGCGGTACGGGATGTGGGTGACGAACACGCCCGCCAGGCTCTTCCACAGCTCGGTCTGCAGGTGGCCGATGCCGCCGGTGCCGGAGGACGCGTAGGAGTGCTTGCCCGGCTCCTTCTTCAGCAGCGCGACGAAGGAGGCGTAGTCCTTGGCCGGAAAGTTGGGGTGCACGGCGATCACGTTGGGCGTGGCGGCAATGTTGATCACCGGCACGAAGTCGGTGATCGGGTCATATGGGATCTTCTTGTTGATGGCCGGGTTGGCGGCGGTGGTGGACACCGTGGCCACGCTCAGGGTGTAACCGTCGGGCGCGGCGCGCACCACCTCGGTGGCGCCGATCACGCCGCCGCCGCCGGCCTTGTTGTCGACCACCACCGGCTGCCCCAGCGCCTTGCCCAGCGGGTCGGCGATGGTGCGGGCGATGATGTCGGTGGTGCCGCCGGGCGCGAAGGGCACGACCAGGCGGACCGGCTTGCTGGGATAGGCCTGCGCGAAGGCCGCGCCAGAAATGCAGGTGGCAGCGGCGAGAACAAGGCAGTGACGTCGTTGCATGGGGATCCGGATCCTCAAATTAGGTGGATGAATGGCAGAACAGCCCGCAATGCTAACGGCGCAGCGCCTGGTCCGGCACTCGGGTTTACGCAGACCGCTATGCTCGCCCGGTGCACCACGTCACGCTCCTGCTGCCTGATTTCTCGCTGATCCTGCTCGGCTGGCTGCTGTGCCGCCACACGGCGCTGGGCCGCGGGGTCTGGCAGGCGGTAGAGCAGCTGGTGTATTTCCTGCTGTTTCCGGCGTACCTGTTCCAGTCGATCGCGCGCGCGCCGCTGGACCTGCACGCCGCCTCCAGCCTGATCGGCGCCGGCCTGGCCCTGGGCGCCGCCGGCGTCGCGCTGTCCTGGGCCCTGCCCCAGCTGCCACTGCTGGGCCGCCACATCGACGTCCACGACCACGCCGCCAGCGCGCAGGTCGCGTTTCGCTTCAACTCCTTCATCGGCCTGGCGGTGGCCGAGCGCCTGGCCGGCGCCCAGGGCCTGCAGCTGATGGCGGTGCTGATCGGCGTCAGCGTGCCGCTGTACAACGTCGCCGCCGTGTGGCCGATGGCGCGACGCAGCGGCCGCGCCGTGGGCGGCGAGCTGCTGCGCAATCCGCTGATCATCGCCACCGTGCTGGGGCTGGCGGCCAACCTGCTGGGCCTTGGCCTGCCGGCCTGGGCCGGCACCACGCTGTCGCGCATCGGCTCGGCCTCGATCGCGCTGGGCCTGATGGCGGCCGGCGCCGGCATGCAGCTGCAAAGCCTGGCGCGCGCCAAGGCGCTGGGGATCTCGGTCTTGACCATCCGCCACCTGCTGCAGCCGCTGACCGCCTGGCTGCTGGCGCGCGCCTTCGGACTGGGCACGGCCGAGGCGACGGCGCTGCTGGTGTTCTCGGCCCTGCCCACCTCGTCGAGCGGCTACGTGCTGGCGGCGCGCATGGGTTACAACGGGGCCTACGTGGCGGGCCTGGTGACGCTGTCCACCCTGCTGGCGCTGCTGAGCCTGCCCTGGGCGTTCTTGCTGCTGGAGCGGCTTGCTCCTTGATTCATGGCTGCTGACGCTGCCCGGACGGGCACCACAACGGTTTTGCAATCACATCCCGCGTCTGTCGCCGGGCGCTGAGGCTTGACACGCCCGCGCCAGATACTATAAATACAGCAGCACGTGGCGCCCAATTCGCACCGTTCATGCCGGCAAAAAACATAGTGATCGCCCCCGTGTCAACGCCCCAGCGCCCACCGCGCATGCTCGCGCACCAGCGCGCTGGGGTGCTCGGCGTGGCGCGCCAGCGCGGCACGCAAGGGCGCGCGGCGCGCGTCGCCGGGTGGCAGCGCGGCCAGGGCGTTGCCCAGCGCGACGGCGACGTTGCGCAGCCAGCGCTCGTGGCCGATGCGGCGGATCGGGCTGCCTTCGGTGCGGCGCAGGAACTCCGCCTCGCTCCAATCCAGCAACTCGGTCAGCTGGGCGCCGCCCAGGCCCTCGCGCGGATCGAAGTCGGGCAGCGCGCTGCGGCCGGCGTACTTGTTCCAGGGGCACACCAGCTGGCAGTCGTCGCAGCCGTAGATGCGGTTGCCGATCAACGGGCGCAGCGCCTCGTCGATGGCGCCGTGGTGCTCGATCGTCAGGTACGAGATGCAGCGGCGCGCATCCAGCCGGTACGGCGCCACGATGGCGCCCGTCGGGCAGGCGTCGATGCAGGCGCCACACTGGCCGCAATGCGCGCCGGTGGGCTCGGTGCGCGGCAGTGCCAGGTCGACGTAGATCTCGCCCAGGAAGAACATCGAGCCGCCCTCGCGCGACAGCAGCAGCGTGTGCTTGCCGCGCCAGCCCTGGCCGCTGCGGCTGGCCAGCTCCACCTCCAGCACCGGCGCCGAATCGGTGAACACGCGGTGGCCGAACGGGCCGATGGCCTCGGCGATGCGGTCTTTCAGCTTCTGCAGCCGCGCGCGCAGCACCTTGTGGTAGTCGCGCCCCCGGGCGTAGACGGACACGATGGCCTCGCCCGGCCGCGCCAGCCGCGCCAGCTCGAGCGCCTGCCAGTCCTCGGGCGTGGCGCGCGGCAGATAATCCATGCGCGCGGTGATCACGCTCACCGTGCCGGGCACCAGCTCGGCCGGCCGCGCGCGCCTGAGGCCATGCGCCGCCATGTAGTCCATGCTGCCGTGAAAGCCGTTGTGCAGCCAGGCCAGCAGGCCCGGTTCGGCGCTGGACAGGTCGACGTCGGCCACGCCCACCTGCGAAAACCCCAGCTCGCGCGCCCAGCCGCGCAACTGGATCAACAGATCAAGGGAATCGATTTGAGCGCCATCTCCAGCCACGCCCAAATTGTAGGAAGCCTCGACGCGCTCACGCTGCTGTGGCGCACCGAGGACGACACCGCCGCCTTCGCCCGCCGCCTGGCCGCCGCGCCCGGCCTGCGCAACGCCTGCATCGAGCTGCATGGCGATCTGGGCGCCGGCAAGACCAGCTTCGTGCGGCATCTGCTGCGCGCGCTGGGCGTGGCCGGCCGCATCAAGAGCCCCACCTATGCCGTGGTGGAGCCGCACGAAGCGCCCGACGGACTGGCGGTATCGCACTTCGACTTCTACCGCTTCAACGACCCGCGCGAGTGGGAAGACGCCGGCTTTCGCGACCTGTTTGCCGCCCCCGGCCTGAAGCTGTCCGAATGGCCCGACAAGGCCGCCGGCCTGCTGCCGGTGCCCGACCTGGCGCTGCACCTGGCGGTGCGCGAGGACGCCTCGCGCGCCGTGCGCGTCAGCGCCCACACGTCGCTGGGCCAGCGCCTGCTGGCGGAGGTCGGCACATGAAGCCGGGCGCACCCCTGGCCCTGCCCCCGCAGGCGCTCGAGCGCCGCCGCGCGCTGCTGCGGGGCGGCTCGCTGGTGCTGCTGCTGGGCGCGCACCAGATCGCGCGCGGTGCCGGCATCCTGGCGGTGCGGGTGTGGCCGGCCGAGGACTATTCGCGCGTCACCATCGAATCCGACACCGCGCTGAAGGCCAGCTACCGCCTGGTCGAGACACCGCCGCGGCTGGCGGTGGACATCGACGGTCTGACGCTCGACCCCACGCTGCGCGAGCTGGTGGCCAAGGTGCGCGCCGACGACCCCAACATCGCCGGCATCCGGGTCGGCCAGAACGCCCCCGGCGTGGTGCGGCTGGTGATCGACCTCAAGCACGAGATCAAGCCGCAGGTGTTCACGCTGGCGCCGGTGGCGGCCTACCAGCACCGGCTGGTGTTCGACCTCTACCCGGCGCACCCGGCCGACCCGCTGGCCCAGCTGATCGCCGAGCGCATGAAGGACCTGGGCAAGAGCCCGGCGCCGGTGCAGGTGGAAGCCGCGCGCCTGCCCGCGCACGACGGCGCCGACACGCTGGGCGAGCTGATCGCGCGCCAGATCGAGCGCGCCAACGAAATGACGCGCCGCGACGCCGCCCGCCGCCCGGCGCCGCCGGCCACGGCTGGCGCCACCGACCGCCTGATCATCGTCGCGCTCGACCCCGGCCACGGCGGCGAAGACCCCGGCGCCATCGGCCCCGGCGGCACACAGGAAAAGGACGTGGTGCTGCAGGTGGCGCTGAAGCTGCGCGAGCGCATCAATGCCAGCAGCGTGGGCGGCAACCCGATGCGCGCCTTTCTGACGCGCGACGGCGACTACTTCGTGCCGCTGCAAACCCGGGTCGAGAAGGCCCGGCGCGTGCAGGCCGACCTGTTCGTCAGCATCCACGCCGACGCCTTCTTGCGGCCCGAGGCCAGCGGCGCCAGCGTCTACGCGCTGTCCGAGCGCGGCGCCTCCAGCACCGCCGCGCGCTGGCTGGCGCAGCAGGAAAACGCCTCCGACCGCGTCGGCGGCGTCAGTGTCAGCGTGAAAGACCAGTCGGTGCGGCACGCGCTGCTGTACATGAGCACCACCGCCCAGATCA
>MKTG01000044.1:0-5141 GCA_001897615.1 Burkholderiales bacterium 68-10 | reverse complement strand
GCTGCGCAACCCCGACGTGCCCAGCGTGCTGGTCGAGACCGCCTTCATCAGCAACCCCGACGAAGAGCGCCGCCTGCGCAGCCAGACCTACCAGAACGATCTGGCCGACGCGCTGATCAGCGGCATCCGCAAGTACTTCGCCGCCAACCCGCCGCTGGCGCGCCACCGGCAGTTCTGAAGCTTGCTATCAAATAAATAGCTTCTGGCGCACGCCAGTTGTACGCCGATGCCGGTTTTTATCTGATTTCAGGCGCTGGGCGCGGCGCGGCCGGCCTTCCAGGCGCCGTACAGCGCGATCAGGCCCGGCACCAGGATCAGCGCCCAGATGATCTTGCTCAGGTGGGTCTGCACCCAGGGCAGGTTGCCGAACAGGTGGCCCGCGGTCACCAGCCCCAGCACCCAGATCAGCGCGCCGACGACGTTGTAGAGGCTGAACTTGCCGCGGTTCATCTCGGCCACGCCGGCCACGAAGGGCACGAAGGTGCGGATGAAGGGCATGAAGCGCGCCAGGATCACGGTGACACCGCCATGGCGCTCGTAGAACGCGTGCGCCTTGTCGAACGCGCGGCGGTTGAAAAAGCGCGAGTCCTCCCACTGGAACACCTTCGGCCCGAAAAAGCGCCCGATGCCATAGTTGCACTGATCGCCCAGCATCGCCGCCGCCAGCAGCACGGCACAGGCCAGCGGATAGCTCAGGTGCCCCGCCCCGGCCAGCGCGCCCACCACGAACAGCAGCGAATCGCCGGGCAGGAACGGCATCACCACCAGCCCCGTCTCGACGAACACGATCAAAAACAGCAGGGCGTAAACCCAGGCCCCGTAAGCGGCCACGAAGGCGCCCAGGTGGCGATCGACATGCAGCACGAAGTCCGCCAGCATCATCAGGTAATCCATGGGGCGATTATCGGGTGGGCCGCCACGGCGGCTTCCTACAATCGCGTCCATGCCCGCCCAGCGCCGCCCGATCCGCGAACTGCCCGATGAGCTGATCAGCCAGATCGCCGCCGGCGAGGTCATCGAGCGCCCGGCCTCGGTGGTGCGCGAGCTGCTGGACAACGCGCTGGACGCCGGCGCCACCCAGATCACCGTGCGGCTGCTGGCCGGCGGCGTGCGCCTGATCAGCGTCGAGGACGACGGCGCCGGCATCGCCCCCGACGAGCTGGCCACCGCGCTGCGGCGCCACGCCACCAGCAAGATCGCCAGTCTGGCCGAGCTGGAGGCGGTGGGCACCATGGGTTTTCGCGGCGAGGCGCTGGCCGCCATCGCCTCCATCGCCGAGCTGTCGCTGCTGTCGCGCACGCCCGAGCAGCCCAGCGCCTGGCTGCTGGACGCCCGCAGCGGCGAGCTGCGCCCGGCCGCGCGCATCGTCGGCACCACGGTGGAAGTGCGCGAGCTGTTCTTTGCCGTGCCGGCGCGGCGCAAGTTCCTCAAGACCGACGCCACCGAGCTGGCCCACTGCACCGAGGCCGTGCGCCGCCACGCGCTGGCGCGGCCCGACGTCGGCTTTGCGCTGTGGCACGAAGGCCGGCTGATCGAGCAGTGGCGCAGCCACCCGGGCGACGCCGGCCTGGCGCAGCGCCTGGCCGACGTGCTGGGCGAGGACTTCCTGGCCAGCTCGGTGGCCATCGAGCACAGCGCCGGCCCGGTGCGCGTGAGCGGCCGCGCCGGCCTGCCCGACACCGCGCGCGCCCGCGCCGACCAGCAGTACGCCTGGGTCAACGGCCGCTTCGTGCGCGACAAGGTCATCGCCCACGCCGCGCGCGCCGCCTACGAGGACGTGCTGCACGGCCAGCGCCAGCCGGTGTACGTGCTGCACGTCAGCGTGGATCCGGCGCGGGTCGATGTCAACGTGCACCCGACCAAGATCGAGGTGCGCTTTCGCGACAGCCGCGAGGTGCACCAGGCCGTGCGCCACGCGATCGAGAACGCGCTGGCCGCCCCGCGTGCCGGCCAGGCCGGCGCGCCGGCCGACGCCCCACCGCCCACCGCGACCCCCGAGGCTTTCAAGCGTTTTCAGGCTTCAGCGCCCGCCTATCCTGCGCAATCAGCTATTTATTTTGAAGCAAACGCCGGCCAGGCCGTGGCCGAACTGCAGGCCCTGTGGCAGGCCACGCCGGTGCAGGAGGCCGGCGCCGTGCCAGCGCAGGCGCCCGAGCCCGCGCCCGCGCAGGACTGGCCGCTGGGCCGCGCCATCGCACAGCTGCACGGCATCTACATCCTGGCCGAGAACCGCGCCGGCCTGGTGCTGGTGGACATGCACGCGGCGCACGAGCGCATCGTCTACGAGCGGCTCAAGCGCCAGCTCGACGGCGCGCGCGTCGCCCGCCAGCCGCTGCTGATCCCGGCCACCTTCGCCGCCACGCCACAGGAAGTGGCCACCGCCGAGAGCGCCGCCGGCGCGCTGGCGCGGCTGGGAATGGAAATCACCCCGTTTTCGCCGCGCACGCTGGCGGTGCGCGCCGTGCCCACGGCGCTGGCGGCCGGCGACGCGGTGCAGCTGGCGCGCGACGTGCTGGCCGAGCTGGCGCAGCACGAGGCCAGCACCGTGGTCGAGCGTGCCCGTCACGAGCTGCTGGCCACCATGGCCTGCCACGGCGCCGTGCGCGCCCACCGCCGCCTGACGCACGAGGAAATGAACGCCCTGCTGCGGCAGATGGAAGCCACCGAGCGCAGCGACCAGTGCAACCATGGCCGGCCCACCTGGCGCCAGCTCAGCCTGCGCGAGCTGGACGCGCTGTTTCTGCGCGGACGCTGAAAGCGCGCCTCTCGCGCGGCCGCGCACCGGCGCCTTCTGCTACCCTCGCCCGCGTGTCTTCTCCCCTGCCCGCCACCGGCGCCGCGCCCGCCCGCGCCACCGCCATGCCACCCTGGATCGTGGTCGTGCTGCTGGGCCTGCTGCTGGGCATCCAGCCGGTCACCACCGACGTCTACCTGCCGGCCCTGCCCGCCCTGCAGCACGAGCTGGCGGCCTCGATGTCGCAGGTGCAGCTGACCTTTGCCGGCCTGCTGCTGGCCTTCGGCTGCTCGCAGCTGGCGTGGGGCCCGCTGTCGGACCGCTTCGGCCGCCGGCCGGTGCTGCTGTGGGGCCTGTTCGCCTACGTGCTGGCCTCGCTGGCCAGCACGCTGGCGCCGCGCATGGACCTGCTGATCGCCGCCCGCGTGGCCCAGGGCGCGGCCATGGGCGCGGCGGTGGTGTGCGCGCGCGCCATCGTGCGCGACCTCTACCCGCCGCTGGAGGGCGCCCGCATGATGTCGCGCGGCCTGTCGGGCCTGGGCGTGATCGCCATCACCTGTGCGCCGCTGGGCGGGCTGCTGACCGAGCTGATCCACTGGCGCGCCGCGCTGGCGGCGCTGGCGCTGTTCGGCGCCGTCACGCTGGCGCTGGTGGCGCTGCGCTTTCACGAAACCATCCCGGCGCGCAACCCGCGGGCACTGGCGCCGCGGGCGCTGTGGCAGGCGTGGCGGCGCATCGCCCGCCACCCGACGTTTGCCACCTACTCGCTGCTGGCCACGGCGTCCTACGCGGCGCTGTTCACCTTCCTGTCCACCTCCCCCTTCGTGCTGATCGAGGCGCTGGGCATGAGCCGTTTCGGCTACGGCGCGCTGATGGCCGCCGGCTCGCTGGTGTACATCGCCGGCACCGTGGCCTGCCGCCGCCTGCTGCTGCACTGGGGCATCCGCCGCGCCGTGTTCGCGGCCGGCTGGGTCACCTTCGCCGCTGGCCTGCTGATGGCCGGCCTGGCCTGGCTGGGCTGGGGGCGGCCGTGGTACGGCTGGTGGGCGGTGTTCGTGCCGCAAGCGCTGTTTCTGCTCGCCCACGGCGTGCACCAGCCGGTCAGCCAGAGCGGCACGGTGGCACCGTTTCCGGAGATGGCGGGCGCGGCCTCGGCGCTCAACGGTTTCCTCATGATGGCGGTGGCCTTTCCCATGGGCCTGTGGCTGGGCCGCATGATGGACGGCACGCCGCGCGCGCTGGCGCTGGGCTTTTTTGGCTGGAGCACGGTCATCGCCCTCACCGCCTGGTTCCTGGTGCCAAGACATGGCGACCCCGAGCGGCACTGACGGCGTCGGCCCGCTGCCGATCGGCATCGCCGGCCCCACCGCCAGCGGCAAGAGCGCGCTGGCACTGGCGCTGGCCGAGCGGCTGCCGGCCGAGATCATCAGCGTCGATTCGGCCCTGGTCTACCGCGGGCTGGACATCGGCAGCGCCAAGCCCACGGCGGCCGAACGCGTTGCCGTGCCGCACCACCTGATCGACATCCGCGACCCCGGCCAGCCCTACAGCGCGGCCGAATTCGTGCGCGACGCCACGCGCCTGATCGCCGACATCCGCGCGCGCGGGCGCACGCCGCTGCTGGTGGGCGGCACCATGCTGTACTTCAAGGCGCTGCGGCACGGTCTGGACGACATGCCACCGGCCGACGCCGCCGTGCGGGCGCAGCTGGAAGCGCAGGCGCGCCAGCACGGCTGGCCGGCGCTGCACGCCGAGCTGGCGCGCGTCGACCCGCTGACCGCGGCGCGCCTGCCGCCGGGCGACAGCCAGCGCATCCAGCGGGCGCTGGAGGTGTGGCGGCTCACCGGCCGGCCGCTGTCCAGCTTTCACGCTACCAATTCAGAAGCTGCCCGCGCACGCCAGACAAGCGCCTGGCCGCTTTTTTCTCTGGAGACCGAAGACCGCGCCTGGCTGCACCGGCGCATTGCCGAGCGCTTCGACGCCATGCTGGCCGCCGGCTTTCTGGACGAGGTGGCGGCGCTGCGCGCGCGCGGCGACCTGTCGCCCGAGCTGCCGGCACTGCGCGCCGTCGGCTACCGCCAGGCCTGGCAGGCGCTGGACGAAGGCTGGCCGCTGGCCCTGCTGCGCGAGCGGGGCATCGCCGCCACGCGCCAGCTGGCCAAGCGCCAGCTCACCTGGCTGCGCGGCATGCCGTGGCGCCGGCGGCTGAGCGCCGACGCCCCCGATGCCCTGCCGCGCGCCGTGCAGGCGGTCCTGGCCGCCGCCGCAGCAGCACAAAATTGAACTCTTTGTAACTACCTCTTGCGTCCGACCGCGCGGCCCAGCCGCCAAACTGCGGTCTAATCCGCGCCGGGAGACTGGGCTCGGTGATCTCACGCCAGAGGAGCTTGCGGGCCATCGCCAGAGC
>MKTG01000043.1:11717-12135 GCA_001897615.1 Burkholderiales bacterium 68-10 | reverse complement strand
AATCGTTTGTTGTGGCCATATGCGCCAGCGGCATAAGCCCCAGGGCTGGCTGGCCGTGGAGCCAAAAAAGAACCGGCCACAAGGGCCGGTCCTGGTGTGGCGCGCGGCAGGCGCTCAGTGCGCCTCGGCCTGCTTGGCGGCGCGGATGGTGGCTTCGGTGTCGGCGCGGGCGCCGTTGAAGAACAGGTTCAGCAGCACGGCGGCGATGGAGGCCAGCACGATGCCCGACTCGATCAGCGGGTGGATGGCGTGCGGCATCCACTGCAGGTACTTGGGCGCCACCAGCGGAATCATGCCGACGCCGATGGAGATGGCCACGATCAGCGCGTTGTTGCGGTTGTGCGTGTAATCCACCCCGCCCAGGATGCGGATGCCGGTGGCCGCCACCATGCCGAACATCACGATGCCGGCGCCGCCC
>MKTG01000043.1:3495-11676 GCA_001897615.1 Burkholderiales bacterium 68-10 | reverse complement strand
GCAGACGAAGCGGCTCTTGACGCCGGTGACCGCCACCAGACCGACGTTCTGCGAGAAGCTGGTGTAGGGGAAGGTGTTGAAGATGCCGCCGATCAGCGTGCCCAGGCCGTCGGTGCGCAGGCCGCGCGACAGCATCGGCTGGTCGATCTTGCGGTCGGTCATCTCGCCCAGGGCCAGGAACATGCCGGTGGATTCGATCATCACCACGATCATGATCAGGGTCATGGTCAGGATCATCACCGGATCGAAGATCGGCGTGCCGAAGTGAAACGGCGTCACGATGTCGAACCAGGCGGCCTTGCCGACCTTGTCGAAGTTCATCATGCCGGTGGCCGTGGCCACGATGCCGCCGATGACGATGCCCAGCAGCACCGAGATGTTGGCGATGAAGCCCTTGGCGAACTTGGCGATCAGCAGGATCGAGACCAGCACGATGGCCGACACCGCCACCCCCGACAGCTTGGCGTAGTTGGGGTTGGGCACGGTCGGCGCCAGCGTCAGGCCCTGCGGCACCGGCAGCACGCCGGGCTGGCCGGTGGCGCCGGCCGAGCGCATGGTGCTGAGCCATTCGGTGTGCTCGGGCGAGATCGTCAGCGGCGCCGTGGGGCCGACCGGGTTGCCGAAGATCCAGTTGATGCCCACGCGCATCAGGTTGATGCCGATGACCGCGATGATGGTGCCGGTGACCACCGGCGGAAAGAAACGCAGCATGCGGCTGACCACCGGCGCGATGAGGATGGATATGACCCCGGCGCCGATGATGGCGCCGAACAGCAGCCGCGCGCCGTCGGTGCCGGGGTTGCCGTTGGCGATCGCCACCATCGGGCCGACGGCGGCGAAGGTCACGCCCATCATCACCGGCAGGCGGATGCCGAACCACTGCGTGGCGCCCAGCGCCTGGATCAGGGTGGCGATGCCGCAGCAAAACAGGTCGGCCGAGATCAGGAAGGCCACCTCCTGCGGCCCCAGCTTGAGCGCGCGACCGACGATCAGCGGCACGGCGACGGCGCCGGCATACATCACCA
This sequence comes from Burkholderiales bacterium 68-10, assembly GCA_001897615.1. GTDB lineage: Bacteria > Pseudomonadota > Gammaproteobacteria > Burkholderiales > Burkholderiaceae_C > Ottowia. The sequence continues at coordinate 10,651 of MKTG01000043.1, read as the reverse complement.
GCACATGTTGCAGCCCGAGAGCCGTGAGTTTGCCGGTGGGCAGGCGTTCATCGACGGGATGGACGGCGGTGGTGCTCATGTTGTCTCCTGAGGGTTGTCGTCGTTGAGCGGAAAAGCGGGGCGGTCGGTCAGTCGTGCAGCAGGTCGGCCAGCGCCCGCGCGATGACCTTGGTGGCGCGGCGCAGGTCCTGCAGGTCGACGCGCTCGTCGTTGCGCTTGGCGTGGCTTTCCAGCACGGTGCGCGGGCCGGCGCCGTAGATCACGCCGGGAATGCCGCGCTCGACGTACAGCCGCACGTCGGTGTAGAGCGGGGTGCCGACGGCCGGGGGCTTGGCGCCAAACACGGCCTCGCCATGTTTCTGGATGGCGTCGACCAGTGGCTGGTTGCCGGGCAGCGGCGTCATGGCGTTGGCCAGCAGGATGCGGCGCACGTCGGTGCGCACGGCGTCATCGCCCTTGACGCCGCGCCAGCGGTTGAAGTGGCGCGTGGCGTCTTCGATGACCTTGCGGATGCGCGCCTCGACCTTGGCCGGGTTTTCCTCGGGAATCATGCGGCGGTCGAGCTTGAGCACCACCTTGCCGGGAATGACGTTGGTGTTGGTGCCGCCCTCGATGCGGCCGATGTTCAGGTACGGGTGCTTGATGCCCGGCACCTTGGAGCTCACCTTTTGATAAGCGGTGTTCTCGGCATACAGCGCGTTCATGATGAACACCGCCGCCTGCAGCGCGTCCACCCCGGTGTGCGGCACGGCGGCGTGGGCCATCTTGCCCTGCACCGTGACTTCCATCTGCAGGCAGCCGTTGTGGGCGGTCACCACCTCGTAGCTGAAGCCGGCGGCGATCATCAGATCGGGCTTGGTCAGGCCTTTTTCCAGCAGCCAGCCGGGGCCCAGCAGGCCGCCGAACTCCTCGTCGTAGGTGAAGTGCAGTTCGATGTTGCCGCGCTTTGGCTTGGCCACGGCCTCCAGCGCGCGCACGGCGAAGCTGAAGGTGGAGAAGTCGCTCTTGCTGACGGCGGTGGCGCGGCCGTACATCTTGCCGCCTTCGATCTCGGCGCCGTAGGGGTCGTGCGCCCAGCCCTCGCCGGGCGGCACCACGTCGCCGTGGGCGTTCAGGGCGATGGTCTTGCCGCCCTTGCCATAGGGGCGGCGCACGATCAGGTTGGTGATGCTCTGCATGCCGTAGTCGCGCCCCTCCTGCGCGGGCACGGCGTGCTTTTCCGCGTCAAAGCCAAAGGCGGCAATCAGCTCGGCGGTGCGTTCGGCGTGCGGCGCGTTGTTGCCCGGCGGCGTGTCGGTGGGCACGCGCACCAGTTGCTGCAGAAAGGCGACCTGTTCGTCGAAATGCTGGTCGATCCAGGCGTCAAGGGCGGCGTAGTCGGGTTTCATGGCTTATTGATGAAGAGTGGGTAAAACGCTTGCCAGTCGTGCGCAAGCAGCTATGGTGTTGATTGCAATTCAGTGGCCAGGCCGTCCAGCAGGTGCTGCATGGCGCGCACCGCCAGCTCCATGTCGTCGGCGTGGGTCGATTCGAGCGGGTTGTGGCTGATGCCGGCGTTTTCGCCGCGCACGAACAGCATGGCCTGGGGCATCACCTCGTGCAGCTTCATGGCGTCGTGGCCGGCGCCGCTGGGCATGCGAAACACCGGCAGGCCCAGCGCCTGCACGGCGGTTTCCCAGCGCGCTTGCCAGGCGGGGTCGCTGGGGGCGGCGCTGGCGCGCATGGTTTCCTCCAGCGTCAGCAGCACGCCGCGCTGCTGCGCAATGGCATGCGCCTGCGCCAGCACGTCATGGGCCAGTGCGTCGCGCTGGGCGTCGGTGGGGGCGCGCAGGTCCAGGCTGAAGCGGCAGTGGCCGGGCACCACGTTGATGGAGCCGTTGGGAACGTCAAGCATGCCGATGGTGCCCACCGAATCGCCGTCGCGCGCCGCGCGCTGCTCGACGTAGAGCGCCAGCTCGGCGGCGGCGCAAGCGGCGTCGCGGCGGCGGTTCATGGGCGTGGTGCCGGCGTGGCTGGCCTGGCCGACGTAGTCGCACAGGTAGCGCACGCTGCCGTTGATGGAGGTGACCACGCCCAGCGGCAGGTTCAGCTCGTTCAGCACCGGGCCCTGCTCGATGTGGACCTCGACAAAGCCCAGGTAGTCGGCCGGGTTGCGCTTGAGCTTGGGGATGTCGTCCACGCACAGGCCGGCGTGCTGCATGGCCTGACGCATGGTGATGCCGTCCTGGTCCTGCTGCTCCAGCCATTCGGGGTGGAAGTCGCCGATCAGCGCGCCCGAACCCAGGAAGGTGGCCTTGTAGCGCTGGCCTTCCTCTTCGGCGAAGCCGATCACCTCGACGTGGTAGGGCAGGCGGCGGCCGGCGCGCGCCAATTGCTGCACGCAGGCGATGGGCACGAAGATGCCCAGGCGCCCGTCGTACTTGCCGCCGTTGCGCACGGTGTCGTAGTGGCTGCCGGTCAGCAGCGTGCGGGCGTTGGTGGCCGCCGGGTCGGCTTGGTAGCGGCCGACCACGTTGCCCACGGCGTCGATGTGCACCTCGTCGAAGCCGGCCTCGCGCATGTTGCGGCTGATGCGCTGGGCGCAGGCGCGGTGCGCGTCGGTGAGATACGTGACGGTGAGCTGGCCCTGCTCGGCATAGCCGGGGTCGCTGTGCTGGGCCAGTTTTTCGTGCCAGTCCCACACCTGTTCGCCCAGCGTGGGGGAGGCGCCGAACTTGTCGGTCAGGCGGATCTCGACGATGCGGTTGATCTGGCGCAGCGCCTCGGCACGCTCGAAATCGGGGTGGTTGGCCAGGCGCCGCTCGAAGGTGGCGAGGATTTGCTGCTTGTTCAAGCCCGTGCCGCGTGGCCCGCGCACGCAGTGCACGAAGGGGAAACCGAATTTGGCGCCGTAGTCAGCGTTGAGCTGGCGGATGCGCGCCAGCTCCTCGGGCGTGCAGGCCGTCAGGCCCGCGCGCTGCTGCTCGCCGGTGGATTCGGCCGTCAGCGTGTTTTGCTCCATGGCCTTGCCGGCCAGCTCGGGGTGGGCGCGGATCAGGGCCAGCTGGGCGTCAACGCCGCCTTGGGCCAGCGCCTCGGCCATCGCCTGCTTGAGCTGGGCGAGCGAGCGGAACGGGCGCGCCTTCAGCGCTGCGGCGGCGATCCAGGGCGTGTGCTCGTACAGGCCGTCGAGCATGCGCTCGGCCTCGGCCAGCGGCGCCGCGTTGAGTTGGTCCAGCGTGTAGGGCATGGCGGTCAGTCCTGATACGGGTGCGTGGCGATCCAGTGGCGCGCGATGTCGATGCGCCGGCACACCCACACGTCGTCGTGGCGCGCCACATGGTCGAGAAAGCGCTGCAGCGCGGTGATGCGGCCGGGGCGCCCCAGCAGGCGGCAGTGCATGCCGATGCTGAGCATCTTGGGGCGGTCCAGGCCGGCCGGGTCGCCCTCGGCATACAGGGCGTCGAAGCTGTCCTTCATGTACTGGTAGAACGGCTCGGCGTGGCTGTAGCCCTGGGGCAGGGCAAAGCGCATGTCGTTGCAGTCCAGTGTGTAGGGCACCACCAGGTGGGGCAGCACCGCGCCGCCGCTGTCGCGCACCTTCATCCAGAACGGCAGGTCGTCGCCGTAGTAGTCGCTGTCATACAGCAGGCGGCCGTCGTCGACCACCAGGCGGCGCGTGCGGGGGCTGTCGCGGCCGGTGTACCAGCCCAGCGGGCGCTCGCCGGTGAGCCGCTCGATGATGTCCAGCGCCTCGGCCATGTGGGCGCGCTCGGTGGCCTCGTCGACGTTCTGGTAGTGGATCCACTTCAGGCCGTGGCAGGCGATCTCGTCGCCGCGCGCCTGCAAGGCCCGCGCTACCTCGGGATGGCGCGCCAGGGCGCTGGCCACGCCGAACACCGTCAGCGGCCAGCCGCGGGCGTCGAACTCGCGCAGGATGCGCCACACGCCGGCGCGCGAGCCGTATTCGTAGATGCCCTCCATGCTCAGGTGCCGCTCGGGGTAGGCGGCCGGGTTGAACATCTCGGACAGGAACTGCTCGCTGGCGGCGTCGCCGTGCAGCACGCAGTTTTCGCCGCCCTCCTCGTAGTTGAGGACGAACTGCACGGCGATGCGGGCGCCGCCCGGCCAGCGGGCGTGCGGCACGTCGCGGCCGTAGCCGGCCAGGTCGCGCGGGTAGGGGGCGGTGCTGTCGTAGGCGCGGTGTGTCATGCTATTGAACTGAGAGCTGGTGGCGCTCAACTGGCGCTCGCCAGCGCCGTTTTGATGTCATGCGTGGGCGCTGGCTGGTCGAGCTTCAGGCCGGCTTCCACATGGTCCAGGTGCTCGCGCATCAGCTTGACGGCCTGCGTCACGTTGCCTTGCGCGAAGCAGTCCACCAGCGCGGCGTGCTCGGCCGCCGAATCGTGCGCCGCGTGGCTGCTCTGGTACATCAGGGTGGCGATGGCGCAGCGCGCCAGCAGATCGCGCAGCACCTCGGCCAGCACCGGGTTGCCCAGCAGCTCGGCCATGCGCACGTGAAAGTCGCCCAGCAGCTCGGTGCGGCCGGCCACGTCGCCGCCGGCCACCGCCGCCTGCTCGGCCGCCACATGGGCGCGCAGGGCGTCGATGTCGGCCGGCGTGGCGGCGCGCACGAAGGCGCGCGTGAGCTCCAGCTCCAGCATGCGGCGCACGGCGAACACCTGGCGCGCCTCGTCGGCCGACGGGCTGGCGACGAAGGCGCCGCGCGCCGGCGCCAGCGTCACCAGGCGCTTTTGCGACAGCTGGAACAGCGCCTGCCGCACCAGCGTGCGCGAGACGCCAAAATGATCGGCCAGCGCCTGCTCGACCAGCTTGCTGCCGGGCTGCAGCCGGTGCTCGACGATGGCGTGCGTCAGCGCCTGGACGATGGTGTCGGTGCTGGACAGGGTTTCCATGGGCTGCCATGATAGGCATAATTTCAAAAATTGTATACAACCCTGTGCACAATCTTTTCAAGGAGTGGTTCGGATGGGACTCAGCACGCACGTTCTCGACACCATGCACGGCACGCCCGCGGCTGGCATGACGGTGGCCCTGTATGAAACGCATGGCGAGGTGGCGACGCTGCTCAAGCGCTTCACGCTCAACGCCGACGGCCGCAACCCCGACGGCCCGCTGTTCGACAACGCCAGCATGAAGGCCGGCACCTACCGCCTGGCGTTCGACGTCGCCGGCTACTTTCGCGCCCGCGGCGTGGCGCTGCCGCGGCCGCCTTTTCTGGAAGTGGTCAACCTGGACTTCGGCATCGCCCACCTGGACCAGCACTACCACGTGCCGCTGCTGTGCAGTCCGTGGAGCTATTCCACCTATCGCGGCTCATGAGCCGGCGCGCGGCGGCGACCGGCGGCGCCTGAGCGTCGATCCGAACCATGATGCGTGAACTGGCCGAGCTGCTGGCGCGCCTGCGTCAGGCGCCCGCCGCGCTGGTGACGGTGGCGCGCACCGCCGGCTCGGTGCCGCGCGAAGTGGGCGCCTGGCTGGCGGTGTGGGGCGACGGCACGGTGCTGGGCACCATCGGCGGCGGCCATCTGGAGCTGACCGCCATCGAGCGCGCCCGGGCGGCGCTGGCCGCCGGGCCGTTCGAGCCCGACGAGCAGCGCCGCGCGCTGGGCCCCAGCCTGGGCCAGTGCTGCGGCGGCGTGGTGTGGCTGCGCCAGGAGCGCGTCGATGGCGCGGACATCGATGCCCTGCGCGCCCGTCTGATGCCGCCGCTGGCACCGCTGGCGCTGTTCGGCGGCGGGCACGTGGGGCGCGCCATCGTGCGCCTGCTGGAAGACCTGCCGTTCGCCGTGCGCTGGGTGGACAGCCGCGACGAGGTGTTTCCCGAGCCGCTGCCGCTGAACGTGCAGGCCGAGCATTCCGACCCGGTGCAGGCCGCTGTGGCCGACCTGCCCGCCGGCAGCGCCGTGCTGGTGATGAGCTTCAGCCACGCCGAGGACCTGGAGATCGTTGCCGCCTGCCTGGCGCGCCAGCGCCAGTGGGACGACCTGCGCTACATCGGCCTGATCGGCAGCCGCACCAAGTGGGCCCGCTTTGGCCACCGGCTGGCCGAGCGCGGCTTTGGCGACGACGAGCTGGCGCGCGTCACCTGCCCCATCGGCCTGCCCGACATCGCCGGCAAGCAGCCGGCGGTGGTGGCGCTGGCCGTGGTGGCCCAGCTGCTGGCGCTGGGCCTGGCGCCGGCCTGAAAACGCACATGGCGCCCGGTGGGCGCCATGTGCGGGGTGGGTGAGGGCGGCCGGGGCCGCCGGGCTCACGCCGGGCCTGGTCGGTCAGCCCTGGTGCGGGCGCTTGCCCGGGTTCTTCTTGCTGCGCGTGTGCACGCCGCGCTCCAGGCTGCGGCGCTGGCCGTCGCTCTGCTTGACGCGGGGGGCGCCGGGCAGCGGCGCGGTGGCCTTGCGCATGGCCTCGGTGACGATCTTGTTGCCCATGGTGTGGTCCTTGTAAACGGTGTGTGTCGACGAAAACCCTATATTGTCGCTCATTCGCGGCGCACCGTGGCAACGGTGACACAAGGGAAAACCCGGCGCAGAATTTTCTAGAAACTGCATACTCGACTGTATACAATTTATCCCAGATCGCAGCGGTGCCCGAGAGTCGTCCGGCAGGCAGTGCGTGACGCCCCCGATAGCGCGATCTCCTGAAGCCGGCTTGCAGCGCCCGCGGTGGCAAGCCCGATCACGGGGTATTCACGCATGGAAGCATATCTTCTCGACTGGGCCAACCTGCTGCTGCGCTGGCTGCACGTCATCACCGCCATCGCCTGGATCGGCTCGTCCTTCTACTTCGTCTTCCTGGACAGCAGCCTGCTGGCGCCCACCGCCGACGACCTGAAGGCCAAGGGCGTCGACGGCGCCATCTGGTCGGTGCACGGCGGGGGCTTTTATCACGCGCAAAAGTACATGGTGGCGCCCAAGGGCGGCATCGACAGCCACCTGCACTGGTTCTACTGGGAAAGCTACTGGACCTGGATCTCCGGCTTCCTGCTGTTCGTGGTGCTGTACCTGTGGAACGCCGGCATCTTTCTGGTCGACAAGCAGGTGTTCGACTGGTCACCCCTGGCCGCCGGCATCGGCGCGCTGGTGTTCCTGACGGCGTTCTGGTTCATCTACGACGCCATCTGCCGCATCTTTGGCCAGCGCAAGAACGGTGACCG
>MKTG01000043.1:0-3484 GCA_001897615.1 Burkholderiales bacterium 68-10 | reverse complement strand
TTTCGGGCCGCGCCGCCTTCATCATGGTCGGCGCCTCGATGGCCACCGCCATGAGCGCCAACGTGTTCTTCTGGATCATCCCCGGCCAGAAGAAGGTGGTGGCCGCCATGACCAGCGGCGCGCCCTACAACCCGGCCGACTACGCCATCCACGGCAAGCGCGGCAAGCAGCGCAGCGTGCACAACACCTACTTCACGCTGCCGGTGCTGGTGGCCATGCTCAGCAACCACTACAGCTTCATCTACAGCCACCCGCAGCGCTGGCTGATCCTGCTGGGGTTGATGCTGGCCGGCGCGCTGATCCGCCTGTTCTTCGTGCAGCGCCACGGCAACAAGCTGGGCCGCGTGGGCAACCCCTGGCCCTATGCGGCCGCCGGCGTGGTGCTGCTGCTGGCGCTGATCGCCTGGCTCAAGCCCGCGCCGGCCGCGCCCGCCGCGGCCCTGCCAGCCAAGGTGGACTACGCGCAAGTCCAGCCCATCCTGGCGCAGCGCTGCTACATCTGCCATGGCGAGCAGGTGCAGCAAAAGAACCTGCGCGTGGACAGCGAGGCGCTGGCCAGCGCCAACGCGCAGCTCATCTACCAGCAGGTCGTGGCCGCCAAGCTGATGCCGCTGGCCAATTCCACCCAGATGACCGACGACGAGCGCGCCCTGGTGGGCCGCTGGTTCGAGGGGCAGGGCAAGTAAGGCCGGGTGGCGCCCGGCGACGCACCCCGGCGGCGCCGAGCGGCGCGCCAGCGGGGTGTCGAAGCTGGCCTGGGTCTGGTGCAGGGCGGGGGCGCGCGCTCAGCCTTTCTTGCTGACCATGCCGTAGATCCACAGCACGAGGATGGCGCCGACCACCGAGGCGATCCAGCCGGCGGGTGTGCCGGGGGCGTACAGGCCGACGGCGGCGCCGCCGTAGCTGGCCAGCAGTGAGCCGGCGATGCCCAGCAGCGTGGTCATGATGAGGCCCAGCTTCTGGTCGCCCGGCATGATGGCGCGTGCGATCAGACCGACGATGAAGCCGACGACGATGGTGGCGAGGATGCCCATGGTGTGTTTCCTTCCCTGGTGGATGAAGCGGTGAAGGTCGGCACTGTACGCCGGAATCTGGCGCGGGGCATGGGCGCGGGGTCGGCGGCCGGCGGGAAGCGGCAGGAATCGACAGCCGTGTGCGCTCAGAGGCTGAGAATAAATTGGCCGTGCCCGAGAGGTGCATCAAAACACGCCCAATCAAGGCGCAAAACGCAGCCATGGCTCGGGCCATGGCGAGTATTTGCAACGATGAGTGGGGGTGTTTTGGCGTGCAAAGCGGGCATGGGAAATGAATTCTCAGCCTCTCAGGGCACGGCGGCGTCCTGCTCGATGGCCTCGATTTCGCCCGACAGGCGCAGCCAGTCGTCTTCCAGCGCGTGCAGCTCGTCGCCCAGCGCCTTCAGCCGGCGGCCGGCCTCGGCGATCTCGGACGGGGGCAGTGCGGTGGCCAGCTGCTGCTCCAGCGCGGCGCGCTCGTCGCCCAGGGCCTGCATGCGCTGCTCGGCCTGCGCCAGCGCGCGCTTCAGGGGCCGGGTCCTGTCGGCCAGTTGCTGGCGGCGCTGCGCCTGCAGGCGGCGCTGCTCGGCGGGGTTGATCGTGGCCTCGGGCGGTCTTGGGGTGCTGGCGTTTTGCGGGTCTGCGCCGGCAGCCATGGGTTCGGTCGTGCGCGCGGCGGCCTGTTCGCGCAGGCGGCGCGCTTCGTCGAGCAGGTGGCGCTGGTAGTCCTCCAGGTCGCCGTCGAAGGGCGCCACGCCGCCGCGCGACACCAGCCAGAACTCATCGCACACGCTGCGCAGCAGGGCGCGGTCGTGGCTGACCAGCATCAGCGTGCCTTCGAACTCGTTGAGCGCCACCGCCAGCGCTTCGCGCGTGGCCAGGTCCAGGTGGTTGGTGGGCTCGTCCAGCAGCAGCAGGTTGGGGCGCTGCCAGACGATCATCGCCAGCACCAGGCGGGCTTTTTCGCCGCCGCTGAACTGGCCCACGGGCTGGCTGACCATCTCGCCCGGAAAGCTGAAGCTGCCCAGGTAGTTGCGCAGTTGCTGCTCGCGTGCGTCCTCGGTGTTTTCGCGCCCGGTCTGGCGCGCCAGCCGCACCATGTGCTCCAGCGGCGTGCTGCCGGGGTGCAGCACGTCCAGCTCCTGCTGGGCGAAGTAGCCGATGGCCAGGCCCTTGCCCTCGGTCACGCTGCCGGCCAGCGGCGCCATCTCGCGCGCGATGGTCTTGACCAGGGTGGATTTGCCCTGCCCGTTGGCGCCCAGGATGCCGATGCGCTGGCCGGCCATCACGGTGCGGCTGACGCCCTGCAGGATCACGCGGTCGCCGGGCCGGATGCCGGGCGGCAGCTCGCCGCGCGCGGCCTGCTCGGCCAGCACGGTGGCGCTGGTGGCGTAGGCCGGACGGTCCGAAGCTGGTGCATCCGATAGAGCGCCAGCGCTTGCTGAGCCTGCGCCAGCAGCTTGCATATCGATAGCATCGGCGCGGTAGCCGAAGGCCGCGTCGCGGATTGCCAGCATGGGGTTGGGCAGGCTTTGCGGCTCCTTGAACTCGAACTGGAACTCGGCGTCGGCCAGCACCGGGGCGATTTTTTCCATGCGCTCCAGCGCCTTGACGCGGCTTTGCGCCTGCTTGGCCTTGGTGGCCTTGGCCTTGAAGCGGTCGATGAACTTCTGCAGGTGGGCGATCTTGTCCTGCTGCTTGGCGTAGGCCGCCTGCTGCAGGCTGAGCTGCTGGGCGCGCAAGTCCTCGAAGGCGCTGTAGTTGCCGCCGTAGCGCGCCAGCCGCCCGCCTTCGATGTGCAGCGTGACGCGCGTGACCGCGTCCAGAAAGTCGCGGTCGTGGCTGATCACGATCAGCGTGCCGGGGTAGCGCGCTAGCCAGCCTTCCAGCCAGACCAGGGCGTCCAGATCCAGGTGGTTGGTGGGTTCGTCCAGCAGCAGCAGGTCGCTGGGCGCCATCAGCGCGCGTGCCAGCTGCAGGCGCATGCGCCAGCCACCCGAGAAGCTGTCCACCGCCTGGTCGAGCTGCGCCACCTGAAAGCCCAGCCCCAGGATCAGCGCCTCGGCGCGCGCGCGGGCGTCGTGGGCGCCGGCGTCGTGCAGGTCGCTGTGGGCCTGGGCGATGGCCATGCCGTCGTGCGCATGCTCTGCTTTCGATAGCTGCTCGCGCAGGTGGGACAAGCGCTCGTCGCCCGTCAGCACGAAATCGGTGGCGGCCTCGGCGGTCTCGGGCATGTGCTGCGCGACCTGTCCCAGGCGCCAGCCGGCGGGCATCGAGAAGTCGCCGCCGTCCTCGTGCAGCGTGCCGTTGAGCAGCGCGAACAAGGTCGATTTGCCGGCGCCGTTGCGACCCACCAGACCGACCTTCTCGCCCGGGTGGATGGTGACGCTGGCGCCGTCGAGCAGCACTTTGGCGCCGCGGCGCAGGGTGACGTGGTTCAGTTGGATCATGAGGTAACGATGTGGCCAAAC
>MKTG01000042.1:9762-20545 GCA_001897615.1 Burkholderiales bacterium 68-10 | reverse complement strand
ATTGCGCACCCTGCGCGCACTGCCACCCGTCAGCACCCTGCGATTGCTGGACCCGCAAGGCCGGGAGCAACTGCGGGTGTCCCGGCTGGGGCCGGACATCGCTGGCACCGGCACGGATCTCAGCCGCACGGATGCCTATGTCACGGCGCGGCAACAGGGGCGCCACATCGGCCCGATTTATTTTCAGGAAGGATCCGAACCGTATGTGACTATCCACGTGGGTGGCGTCTCCCCTCGACAGGGTAGCGTCGTAGCGGATGTCAATCTCAAGTTGATCTGGGACATTGTCACGGCCCTGCGCATCGGCGAGGCCGGCCGTGCCTTTCTCGTGGATGCGCAAGGCCACCTGATCTCGCACCCTGACATCAGCCTCGTCCTGCGCCAGACAGATGTTTCATCGCTGCCGTACGTGCGGGCCGCTCTAGAAAAACTGCCGACCGGCAGTGGTGACGCCGTTCTCGTCGCGGGCCGAGACCTGGCAGGCCGGGATATCCTGTCCGCAAGCACCACGCCGCTAGCGCTAGGCTGGACTGTGATCACCGAATTACCGCGCGCCGAGGCGCTGGCACCTGTCTATACCTCGGTGCGCCTCTGGCTCATCGTGCTTGCGTGCGGGCTGGCGGCGGCGGTCTTGTGCGGCATATTGATTGCCCGGAACATGATCCGGCCGATTGAAACGCTGACCACCGGCGCGATCCGGATCGGATCGGGAGATCTTGACCATCGGATCGCCATTTCCGGGTCGAACGAGTTCGCGCAGTTGGGGGAGCGGTTCAACGAGATGGCTCAGCACCTGCAAGCCGAGCGGGCCACGCTCGAAGAAAAAGTCAACATGCGAACACTGGAACTGGCGCGCGCCAATCAAGCCAAATCGCGTTTCCTGGCTTCCGCCAGCCACGACCTGCGCCAGCCACTGCATGCACTGAGCCTCTTCGTCGACGAACTGCGATCCCAACCCACCGAAGCGCGGCGCCTGCGCCTGAATGACAACCTGGCGGAGGCGGTGGACCGGCTCAACGGCATGTTCGACGCCATCCTCGACACGTCGAAGATCGAAGCTGGCGCGATCAGACCGTCGCTCTCGCACTTCCCGCTGGCGCCGCTGCTCGACAATCTGCGAGGAATGTTCGTCTCCGCCGCCGAGGCCAAGGGGCTGCGGCTGGAGATTGATGGCAGTGTCGCCTGGGTGGAAAGCGACCGGTTACTGCTGCAGCGCATCCTGCAGAACCTCGTGTCGAACGCCATTCGCTATACGGATGCCGGCCTAGTCTGCGTCGCCTGCACTGAAGCCGATGGCCAGTTGACGATTGCGGTCTGCGACACCGGGCCTGGTATTCCGGCTGCCTTGCAATCCGACATCTTCGGCGAATTCTTCCGCGCACCGACGCCGGGCCAAAGTGGGGAGCGTGGGCTGGGACTCGGGCTCTTCATCGTCGAGAGCTTTGCCCGGCTGCTGGATCACCCGTTGGGCATGCGCTCGCAGCCGGGGCATGGATCCCGCTTCGAGATCCGCGTTCCGATCGTTCCTGAGATGCCACCGCTGCCAAGAAACTGACTCATGTGACCTCGGGAAGCCGCCAACCGTACCGGGAAATGATGGATGCAGCTTCCGTGCGATTCTGCACCTTGAGGGCACGCATCAGCGAAGTCACGTGGTGCTTGACCGTGACCTCCGCAATGGATAGAGAGCGCGCGATGGCCTTGTTGCTGCTGCCCCGCACCAGCATCGCTAGAACGTGCAGTTGGCGCTCGGTGAGGCCGAGTTCCGCAGGCGTGGGAGCCCGCCCATCTGGTACCGCAGTCGCCTCCAATCGACGAGCGGGCCACGCTTCGGGGGGAATATAGGTTCCGCCCGAAAGGATCAGGTTGAGTGCATTGAGCATCACGGCGCGCGGCGCCGATTTAGGAATGAAACCGAGCGCGCCTGCGTCGAGCGCCTGGGCCATGACATCCGGCTCCGTGCTGCTCGACAGAATGGCCACGGCGGTGCTGGGATGACGCGCGCGAAGGGTCTTCAGAAGTTCAAGGCCATCGCTGTCGGGCAGGCCAAGATCGAGGACGACAAGCAGTTCGCTGCAGCCGCTTTCGACGAAATCCATGGCCTTGCGGGCGGAATCTGCCTCGGTGACGATCGAGTCCGCCGCGATCTCCGCCAGAATGGCCCGGAGCGCGTCCCGGATGAGCGCGTGATCGTCTACCAATAGGATGTTCATCACAGCTTCGTCATCGTGAGAGAAGTGAACTGCACCTTATTTATCATAGAGATGCATCGCTGTGCCGCCTCGCCTTGCTTCATCACGGCCTCCAACTCCTGGCGCATCCGAGCAAGCAGACGGGGGTGATCCTCGACAGCGACCGGGGCATCCAATATGCCAGCAACGACTTTCGCGACGTGTTGAGCGAATGCGGCATCACGGCCTCGATGAGCCGGCGTGGCGACTGCTGGTACAACGCTTGCTGCGAGACGCTGTTCGGGTCATTGAAGGTGGAGCGGCTGCACGGGCAGCGCTTGAAGATCCGGCGCCAGGCCAAGGATGAAGTCATTGCTTGACTGCTCTGGGACAACCGAGACCGACTGCGCTCGACACTGGCCTACGTCAGTCCGGTGCGGTTCGAAGAAAACCGGCTGGCCAATCAACCCCGGCAAGCCAGTGCATGAGAGCAGCTGTGGGATTCCGATTCCTGGGGCAAGGTCAATTTTCAAGCCTATTTGACCTCTGACGCCCAACCATCAAGCGCCACACGCTATCAATTTTGATGTGCCAAATGGCTCGGCCCCATGCGGGCACGCCCATGCCCTCGCTACACTTGCAGTCAATCCATTTGCCGCAGCAGCCCACGCCGCATGTCCACCGTCTTCAACTTCACCTTCGTGCCCTGGTTTCGCTCGGTGGCGCCCTACATCCACATGCACCGGGGCAAGACCTTCGTGGTGGGCGTGGTGGGCGAGGCCATCGCGGCGGGCAAGCTGGCGGCGATTGCCACCGATCTGGCGCTGATCCAGAGCATGGGCGTGCGGATCGTGCTGGTGCATGGCTTTCGCCCGCAGGTCAACGAGCAGTTGCACGCCAAGGGGCACGAGCCGCGCTATTCGCACGGCATGCGCATCACCGACGAGGTGGCGCTGGACTGCGCGCAGGAGGCCGCCGGCCAGCTGCGCTACGAGATCGAGGCCGCCTTCAGCCAGGGGCTGCCCAACACGCCGATGGCGGGCTCCAAAGTGCGGGTGATTTCGGGCAACTTCCTGACGGCGCGGCCGATGGGCATCATCGACGGCGTGGACTTTCGCCACACCGGCGTGGTGCGCAAGGTGGACGCGACGGGCATTCGCCACTCGCTGGATTCGGGCGCCATGGTGCTGATCTCGCCGTTCGGCTTCTCGCCCACCGGCGAGGCCTTCAACCTGCGCATGGAGGAAGTCGCCACCTCGGTGGCCATTGCCCTGCATGCCGACAAGCTGCTGTTCCTGACCGAGGTACCGGGCGTTCGCATCCGCCCCGAAGAGCCGGCAAGCGACGACAACCCGATCGACACCGAGATCCCGCTGGCCGACGCGCAGGCCCTGCTGGCGCGCCTGCCGGCGCCGGAGCAGCCCACCGACACCGGCTTTTACCTGCGCCACTGCGTCAGCGCCTGCGTGCACGGCGTGGAGCGCAGCCACATCCTGCCCTACGCCACCGACGGCGCGCTGCTGCTGGAGGTGTATGTGCATGACGGCATCGGCAGCATGGTGGTGGACGAGAAGCTGGAAAGCCTGCGCGAGGCGGGCTCGGACGACGTCAGCGGCATCCTGCACCTGATCGAGCCTTTCGAGAAGGACGGCACCCTGGTCAAGCGCAGCCGCACCGACATCGAGCGCGACGTGGCCAACTACACCATCCTGGAGCACGACGGCGTGATCTTCGCCTGCGCCGCGCTCTACCCCTACCCCGAAGCCGCCACCGGCGAGATGGCGGCGCTCACGGTGTCGCCCCAAAGCCAGGGCCAGGGCGATGGCGAGAAGGTGCTGCGGCGCATCGAGCAGCGCGCGCGAGAGATGGGCCTCAGGAGCATCTTCGTGCTCACCACGCGCACCATGCACTGGTTCATCAAGCGCGGTTTCGAGCAGGTCGATCCCGACTGGCTGCCCGACGCCCGCAAGCGCAAGTACAACTGGGACCGCAAGAGCCAGGTGCTGGTCAAGCACCTGTGACGGCCGGCGGCGCCCTGCCGCCGAGCGCCCGCCGCCGGCTCGCCTTGGCTCGGGGTTAACCCCGAAGTCATAACGCAGCCCATACATCCGCTATCGTGCCCCCTGTATGCCAGGGGGCGGCCACACCGCGCACGATAGCGATCGCGACGGCCGGCTGACCCATCCCCCCGGGCAAGCCTTCACCGCTGGAGCCGCAGATGACAACCCTCAGTCCTTCGACCGCAAGCCCCCGGGCCGTCCGCTTCTTTCATCGCGGCGCGGTGGTGTCGGTGGCCGACGCGCCCGTCACCCGCACCGTGCTTGACTGGCTGCGCGACAACCGGCGCCAGACCGGCACCAAGGAAGGCTGCAACGAAGGCGACTGCGGCGCCTGCACCGTGGTGCTGGGCGAGCTGGACGAGGCCGGCCAGTTGCGGCTGGCCAGCGTCAACGCCTGCATCCAGTTTCTGCCCACGCTGGACGGCAAGGCCCTGTTCACGGTCGAAGATCTGCAGGCACTGGGCGGTGCCGGGCACGACGCCCTGCACCCGGTGCAGCAGGCCATGGTGGAGTGCCACGGCTCGCAATGCGGCTTTTGCACGCCGGGCATCGTGATGACGCTATGGAACAGCTACGAGCGCCACCAGCAGACCGGCACCCAGCCCACGCGCCAGCAACTGGCCGACGACCTGTCGGGCAACCTGTGTCGCTGCACCGGCTACCGCCCCATCCTGGACGCCGGCCAGCGCATGTTCGACCTGCCCGCCGCACGCCTGGAACGCGCCGCCGTCACCCAGGCGCTGAAGGCCCTGGCCAGCGCGCCGGCCCTGACCTACGCCGCCCCCACCACCACGCCCGAGGGCGCGCGCACCGACCACTTCCACGCCCCGCGCAGCGTGGCCGAGCTGGCGGTCCTGCGCCAGGCCAAGCCGCGGGCGCGCCTGCTGGCCGGCTCCACCGACATCGGCCTGTGGGTGAACAAGCAGTTCCGCGACGTGGGCGATCTGATCTACACCGGTCAGGTGGCCGAGCTGCGCCGCATCGAGCAGCGCGGCGAAGAGCTGTGGATCGGCGCCGCCGCCTCGCTGGAAGACGCCTGGCGCGCACTGGTGCAGCGCGCGCCCAGCCTGACCGACGTCTGGCTGCGCTTTGCCTCGCCGCCGATCCGCCACGCCGGCACGCTGGGCGGCAACGTCGCCAACGGCTCGCCGATCGGCGATGCGCCGCCCATCCTGATGGCGCTGGACGCGGCGGTGGAGCTGCGCCGGGGCGAGCGCCTGCGCCGCCTGCCGCTGACCGGGCTGTACCTGGACTACATGAAGAACGCCATCGAGGAGGGCGAATTCGTGCAAGCCATCGTGGTGCCACTGGCGGCCTTTGGGCGCCAGGTGCGCGGCTACAAGATCAGCAAGCGCTTTGACTGTGACATCTCGGCGCTGTGCGCCGGCATGGCCATCGAGCTGGACGGCGCCACCGTGCGCAGCGTGCGCCTGGCCTATGGCGGCATGGCGGCGGTGGTCAAGCGCGCCGCCCAAGCGGAGGCGGCGATCGTCGGCCAGCCCTGGACCGAAGGCACCGTGCGTGCCGCGCAGCAGGCGCTGGCGCGCGACTTCAGCCCGATGACCGACATGCGCGCCAGCAGTGCCTACCGTCTGCAGGTGGCGCAAAACCTGTTGCAGCGCCTGTGGCTGGAAACGCGACCGGACAACCCGCTGCCGCCCGCCGCCACCAGCGTGTTCCAGCTCATGCCGCACGCCGCGGCCTGAGCGGCAACCAGGAGCCTGACCATGAACCACCCTGTTGCCGACTCCCTGCTGCACGCCGCCCTGCCCTTTGCCGACTACCGGCACCACCAGCAGACCCGCCTGGACAGCGCCGCCGAAGCGCGCGCCCAGCAGGCTGGCGCCCGCGTGGGCATCAGCCAGGCGCACGAGTCCGCGGCCCTGCACGTGACGGGCAGCGCCGCCTACATCGACGACCTGCCCGAGCTGGCCGGCACCCTGCACTGCGCGCTGGGCCTGTCGCCCGTGGCAGCCGGCCGTCTGCTGGAGATGGCGCTGGATGCCGTGCAGGCCATGCCCGGCGTGGTGCGGGTGCTGACGGCGGCCGACATCCCCGGGGTCAACGACTGCGGCTCGGCCGTGAAGGACGAGCCGATCCTGTGCGATGGCGAGATCCGCTTTCTCGGCCAGCCGGTGTTCGCCGTGGTGGCCGAAACGCGCGAGCAGGCGCGCCGCGCCGCGGCACTGGCCGGCAAGGTGCTGCGCATCGACGCCGCCGAGCCGGTGCTGACGCCGCGCCAGGCGCATGCCCAGGGCCGCTACGTGGTGCCGCCCATGCACCTGGTGCGCAGCGCCAGCGGGCTGGACGAGGCCGGCATCCAGGCCGCCATCGGCGCTGCGCCGCACCGCCTGAGCGGCAGCCTGGACGTGGGCGGCCAGGAGCAGTTCTACCTGGAAGGCCAGATCAGCTACGCTATCCCCAAGGAAGGGCATGGCATGCACCTGCACTGCTCGACCCAGCACCCCAGTGAGATGCAGCACCTGGTAGCGCACGCGCTGGGCGTGCACGCCCACGCCGTGCTGGTCGAATGCCGGCGCATGGGCGGCGGCTTTGGCGGCAAGGAATCGCAGTCGGCCCAGTTCGCCTGCATCGCCGCGGTGGCGGCGCGGCTGCTGCAGCGCCCGGTCAAGCTGCGGCTGGACCGCGACGACGACTTCATGGTCACCGGTCGGCGCCACGGCTTCTGGTACGAATACGACATCGGCTACGACGACGAGGGGCGCATTCTGGGCGCCACGCTGCAAATGGTGTCGCATGCCGGCCATTCGGCCGACCTGTCGGCCCCGGTGATGACGCGCGCCATCTGCCACTTCGACAACGCCTACTGGCTGCCCGAAGTGGCCATGCACGGCTACTGCGGCAAGACCCACACGCAAAGCAACACGGCGTTTCGCGGCTTTGGCGGGCCGCAGGGCGCCATCGCCGTCGAATACATCCTGGACAGCATCGCGCGCCGGCTGGGGCGCGACCCGCTGGCGGTGCGGCGCGCCAACTTCTACGGGCGCGGCGAGCGCAACGTGACGCCTTACGGGCAGACGGTGCGCGACAACATCATCCACGAGCTGGTCGATCAGCTGGAGGCCAGCAGCGACTACGGCGGCCGGCGCGCCGCTATCGCGGCCTTCAACGCGGACAGCCCGGTACTCAAGCGCGGCATCGCGCTGACACCGCTGAAGTTCGGCATCAGCTTCAACGTCAAGCACTTCAACCAGGCCGGCGCGCTGGTGCACATCTACACCGACGGTTCGATCCTGGTCAACCACGGCGGCACCGAAATGGGCCAGGGCCTGAACACCAAGGTGGCGCAGGTGGTGGCGCACGAGCTGGGCGTCGGCTTCGCGCGCGTGCGCGGCACCGCCACCGACACCAGCAAGGTCGCCAACACCTCTGCCACCGCCGCGTCGACCGGGTCTGACCTGAACGGCAAGGCGGCACAGGACGCGGCACGCCAGATTCGCGAACGCCTGGCCGCCTGTGCCGCCGCGCACCACGGCGGGGGCGCCGCCGACGTGCGTTTTGCCAACGACCGGGTCGATGTCGGCGGCAAGACGATCGACTTCGATGCGCTGATCCAGCAGGCCTACCTGGACCGCGTGCAGCTGTGGTCGGACGGCTTCTACGCCACGCCCGGGCTGTCCTGGGACCGCGAGAAGATGCAGGGCCATCCGTTCTACTGCTTCGCCTATGGGGCGGCAGTGAGCGAGGTGCTGGTCGACACCCTGACCGGCGAATGGAAGCTGCTGCGCGCCGACGTGCTGCACGACGCAGGCCAGTCACTCAACCCGGCGGTGGACATCGGCCAGGTCGAGGGTGCCTTCATCCAGGGCATGGGCTGGCTGACGATGGAAGAGCTGGTCTGGCACCCCAAGACCGGACAACTCATGACGCACGCGCCCAGCACCTACAAGATCCCCACCGCCAACGACTGCCCGCCGGTGTTCAACGTGCGGCTGTTCGAGGGCCGCAACGCCGAGGACGCCATCCACCGCAGCAAGGCCGTGGGCGAGCCGCCGCTGCTGCTGCCGTTTTCGGTGTTCTTTGCCATCCGCGACGCCATTTCGGCGGCCCGCGGGTCGCGCTTCGACCCGCCACTGTCGGCGCCGGCCACCAGCGAAGCCATCCTGCGCGCGCTGCACGCCGACTGAGCCGCTGAGCCGCCCCCGCTTGCGCCGACGCGAAACCCACAGGACACCGCACCAATGAGCCCGAAGGAACCCGCGTCGCCCGGCACACCGGCGGCCGCACCCGCCGGGCCGGCGGCGGAGCGGGACCCGCTCGAGCGCATCGACCTGCACCTGATCCGCGTGCTGCACACCGTGCTGACCGAGGGCAGCGTGTCGCGCGCCGCGCTGCGCCTGGGCATGCACCAGCCGGCGGTGTCGGCGGCGCTCAAGCGCCTGCGCGAGCTGGCGGGCGACCCGCTGCTGGTGCGCCACGGCGCGCAGATGGTGGCCACCGATGCCGGGCGCCGCATGATCGAGCCGGCGGCCAGCATCCTGCGCACCGCGGAAACCCTGTTCACCGAGGCGCAGCGCTTCGACCCGCGCTCCAGCACGCAGCGCTTTCGCATCGCCGCCAGCGACTACCTGGACCCGCTGTTCCTGCCGCACCTGGTGGCCGACATCAAGCGCCAGGCACCATCGACGCGACTGGAAGTGCACGCGCTGACCGGCGAAGCCGACTACCGCACCCAGCTGGCGCAGGGCGACATCGACCTGGTGGTGGGCAACTGGCTGCAGCCTCCCGATGAGCTGCACATGGCCCACCTGTTCAGCGACGAGGTGGTGTCGCTGGTCAGCCACCGTCACCCGGCAGTGCGGCGCGGCTGGAGCGAGGCCGACTGGCTGGAGGCCGAGCACGTAGCGCCCACGCCCAATTTCCCCGGCGCGCGCGGCATCATCGACCAGGTGCTGGACGAGCGCGGCGTGCAGCGACGCATCACCGTGCGCTGCGCCTACTTCGGGCTGATTCCCGAGATGGTGGCCGGCAGCCTGCTGGTGCTGACCACCGGCCGGCAGTACTGCGAGCGCTTCGTCGGGCAGCTGCCGGTCACCATCCTGCCCTGCCCCATCAGCCTGCCGCCCCTGCTCTATTACATGCTGTGGCATGCGCGCAGCCAGCACGCCAGCGCCGCGCGCTGGCTGCGCGAGCGCACGCGCCAGGTGATCACCGGGCTGCGCACCGACGGCAGCGGCCATCCCCCTGGATTCAACGCGTCATAAGAGGAGACCGAACCCATGAGCACAAGCTGGACCGAACGCCTGTTCAAGCTGGAGGAGCACGGCACCAACGTGCGCACCGAACTGATCGCCGGCCTGACCACGTTCCTGACGATGGCCTACATCATCTTCGTCAACCCGGCGATCCTGGGCGATGCCGGCATGCCCAAGGATTCGGTGTTCGTGGCCACCTGCCTGATCGCCGCCCTGGGCACCGCGGTAATGGCCTTCTATGCCAACTACCCCATCGCGCTGGCACCCGGCATGGGGCTGAACGCCTACTTCGCCTATGCCGTGGTGCTGCACATGGGCTTCACCTGGCAGGCGGCGCTGGGCGCGGTGTTCATCTCGGGCTGCCTGTTCCTGTTCGTCACCCTGACCGGCATCCGCGGACTGATCATCGCCGGCATCCCGCAGTCGCTGCGCTACGCCATCACGGTGGGCATCGGCCTGTTCCTGGCGCTGATCGCGCTCAAGAGCGCGGGCATCGTGGTGGGCAGCAAGGCCACCCTGGTGACCCTGGGCGACCTGCACCAGCCCAGCGTGATCCTGGCCGTGCTGGGCTTTCTGCTGATGGTGGCCCTGGACAAGCTGCGCGTGCGCGGCGCCATCCTGATCGGCATCGTGGCGGTGACGATCCTGTCGTTCTTCTTCGGCGGCAACGAGTTCCGCGGCATCTTCTCGGCGCCGCCCTCGATCGAGCCGACCTTCCTGCAGCTGGACATCAAGACCGCGCTGACCAAGGGCCTGCTGAATGTCGCGCTGGTGTTCTTCCTGGTCGAGCTGTTCGACGCCACCGGCACCCTGATGGGGGTGGCACGCCGCGCCGGCCTGCTGGTGCCGGGCAAGATGGACCGCCTGAACAAGTCGCTGTTCGCCGACAGCGCGGCCATCTTCGCCGGCTCGCTGCTGGGCACTTCCAGCACCACCGCCTACGTGGAAAGCGCGTCCGGCGTGCAGGCCGGCGGGCGCACCGGACTGACGGCGCTGACGGTGTCGGTGCTGTTCCTGGCCGCCCTGTTCATCGCCCCGCTGGCCGGCGCGGTGCCGTCCTACGCCACGGCGCCGGCGCTGTTTTTCGTCGGCTGCCTGATGATGCGCGATCTGACCGAGCTGGAATGGGAAGACTCCACCGAGGTCATCCCCGCAGCCGTCACCGCGCTGATGATGCCCTTCACCTATTCGATCGCCAACGGTCTGGCCTTCGGCTTCATTGCCTACGCCGCCATCAAGCTGCTGACCGGGCGGGTGCGCGAAGTGCACTGGATGGTCTGGCTGATCGCCGGCGTGTTCCTGTTCAAGTTCTTCTACATCCCGGGAGGCTGAGCCC
>MKTG01000042.1:7576-9648 GCA_001897615.1 Burkholderiales bacterium 68-10 | reverse complement strand
CGCCTGATCGCGCCGGGCTTCATCGACATGCACGTGCACTATCCGCAGACCGACATCATCGGCGCGCCGGCCGACGGCCTGCTGCCCTGGCTGGAGAACTACACCTTCCCGGCCGAGACGCGCTTCGCGCAGCCGGCCTACGCCGCCGAGGTGGCGAATGTGTTCTTCAGCGAGCTGCTGCGCCACGGCGTCACCACCGCGTTGGCGTTTGCCACCACGCACCCGGCGTCGGTCGATGCGTTCTTCCAGGGCGCGCAAAAGCGCGGCCTGCGCATGATCAGCGGCAAGGTGCTGCAGGACCGCCATTCGCCGGACGGGCTGCGCGACGAGACCGAGCAAAGCCTGATCGACAGCGAAACCCTGATCCAGCGCTGGCATGGCCAGGGCCGCCTGGGCTATGCGATCACGCCGCGCTTTGCCCCCACCAGCACCGACGCGCAACTGCGCGGCGCGGGCGAGCTGGCGGCGCGCAACCCCGACACCTGGATTCACTCGCACGTGGCGGAGAACAGGGACGAAGTGCGCTGGGTGCGCGAGCTGTTTCCCCAGGCGCGCTCCTACGTCGACGTGTACCGCGGCTTCGGTCTGCTGCGCGAGCGCGCGGTCTACGCGCACTGCATCCACCTGGACGACGCCGACCGGGCGCTGATGCGCGATACCGGCGCGGTGGCCGCCGTCAGCCCGACCAGCAACCTGTTTCTGGGCAGCGGCTTCTTCGACTATGAGGGGGCCGAGCGCATCGGCATGCGCCACGGCCTGGCCAGCGACGTCGGCGGCGGCACCAGCTTCAGCCCGTTCCACACCATGCTGGCGGCCTATTACGTGGGGCGCGAAGGCCAGACCAAGCCCGGCCTGTCGCTGGCGCCCTCGCGCCTGTGGTGGCACCACACCGGCGGCGCGGCGCGCGCGCTGGGGCTGCAAGGGGTGATCGGCACGCTGCAAGCCGGCACCGAGGCGGATTTCGTGCTGCTCAACCCCAAGGCCACGCCCCTGCTGGCGCGCAAGACCGAGCGGGCGCAGAACCTGGAGGAGTTGCTGTTCGCCCTGATCGTGCTGGGCGACGATCGCGTGGTCGATCAGGTTTGCATCGCCTGAAGCAGACGTTCAGCGTCGGGCGGCCGATGCGCTGCGCGCCAGCGTCAGCAGAATCACGCCCGCGAAGATCAGGAACCAGACGAAGGACCAGTTGGCGATGGTGCCGCCCAGGAAGGTCCAGTCGACCGCGCTGCAATCGCCGCTGCCCTTGAAGATCATCGGAATGGCGCGCTGAAGCGGGAACGACTCAATCATGCCGTACAGGTCGCGCCCGCATGTCGCCACCTCGGGCGGATACCACTGCAGCCAGCTCTGGCGCGCCGCGGTGAAAGCGCCGAAGCCGGCCAGCGCCACCGCCAGCAGACCCCACAGCCGCCACAGGCCAGCGCGCCCCGACAGCGCCGCCAGCGCGCAGCACACGCCGACGATGATCAGCGCATAGCGCTGCACGATGCACATCGGGCAGGGATCGAGCCCGACCACGTTTTGCAGGTACAGGATGCCGAAGGCCAGCATGCCGGCACACACGGCGGCAATGGCGGCAAACACGAGCCGGGGCCGGGAAAACAGGGAATCAAGCACGATCAGGCAGACCTTCTGGACAATGAATGGCAGGGCGACGGGACAGGGGCGCGCTGCACTGGAGTGCCAATCCACGCCAAGGTTCCCGCAAGCTGGCAGCGCGGCCGCTGGATGGCGGCGAAAATACTATTGTTTCGATAGCTGCTTGCGCAGTACCCTCAAGCGCGAGCGGCCGATTTTAACTGGATCGCCCAGGATGCTGGCGCACCCAGGCCACGAAGGCGTCGACGAACTTCTGCACCAGCTCCCGGCTGGCCGCGCCGATCTGTCCTTGCTCCACCAAGCCGTCCTTCCACTGGATGTACAGCTCGGGCTGGCCCAGTTCGGGCATGGCCAGAAACGACAGCACGCTGCGCAGATGCGCCTGCGCCACCGCCGTGCCGATGGCGCCGATCGACACCCCCGCCACCGCTGCCGGCTTGCCTGCCCACTGGCTCTGCCCCCAGGGGCGCGAG
>MKTG01000042.1:5064-7332 GCA_001897615.1 Burkholderiales bacterium 68-10 | reverse complement strand
GGGGCGAAGAGCCGACTGTACTGCCCCCGCCGGCGCCCCGGGTTCGGATAATGCCGTCATGTCCGAGCCCAAACCCACCCCAGCCCGCGGCGCGCCGGCCGCGACCGACACCGAGACCGAACCGAAGCGCCAGCGCCGCATCCAGTCCATCGAAGTCGGCATGCGCGTGCTCGACGTGCTGACCGAGGCCGGCCAGGCACTGCCGCTCAAGGAAGTGGCGCAGCGTGCCGCCATGCCGCCGGGCAAGGCGCACCCCTACCTGGTCAGCTTCATGAACGTCGGCCTGGTCAAGCAGCACCCGCTGACCGGCCTGTACGAGCTGGGGCCGAAGGCGCTGCAGCTTGGCCTGGCGGCGCTCGAACAGCTCGACCCGCTGACCGAAGCCAGCGGCGAGGCGGCGCAGCTGGCCGCCGATTCGGGCCTGTCGGTGGCGCTGGTGGTGCGCGGCAACCTGGGGCCGACCGTGGTGCGCCTGGACGAACCTCGCTATCCGCTGCACATGAACCTGCGCGTCGGCACGGTGATGTCGATGCTGGGCACGGTCACGGGCCGCGTGTTTTCGGCCTTTCTGCCCGACGCGATGGTGCGCGCCATGGTGGCGGGCGAACACGAACGCGTGATCGGTGCCCGCACACCGACCGGCCCCTCACAACCGCCGGGCGGCGTGGCCTGGCTGGACAGCCCCGAGATCCGGCAGGCGCTGGCGGACATCCGCGCGCTCGGCGTCGGCAGCGGCGTGGGTCTGCCGCTGCCGGGGGTCAACACCTTGAGTGCCCCGGTGTTCGATGGCGACGGCACCATGGTGCTGGCGATCTCCATCATCGGGCCGCATGGCGTATTCGACCCCGACCCGCACGGCCCGATCGCCGCCCTGCTGCGCGCGACGGCGGCGCGGGTGTCCGAGCGCCTGGGCAGTCGCTTAAACCGGAACCGCGACTGAGGTCGGGCGGTGCGGCAGCTTGTTCGCGTCAGCCCTGGTGACCCAACCCCGCTTCACGCGCCCATTCCGTCGCCCGGCGAGCCCGCCTCCCGACCTCCACAAAATTAAACATTGATAAATTCATTATCTTTAGATAAAATTACGCCATCGTTTGATTGACTGGAGACCCGCACATGTCCGAGAAGAAATTCGCCTCCCACGCCGACGTCGAAGAAAAGCAGATTAGCTGGGACAAGCTGAGCGACAACGCCTACGCCTACACCGCCGAGGGTGACCCCAACACCGGCGTCATCATTGGCGATGACGGCTGCATGATCATCGACGCCACCGCCACCCCCGTGGCGGCGCAGGGCGTGATCAAGAAGATCCGCGAGATCACCGACAAGCCCATCAAGTACGTGGTGCTCACGCACTACCACGCCGTGCGCGTGCTGGGCGCCAGCGGCTATCGTGATGAGGGCCTGGAGCAGATCATCGCCAGCCAGGACACCTGGGATCTGATCGTCGAGCGCGGCCAGCAGGACATGGACTCCGAGATCGGCCGCTTCCCGCGCCTGTTCCAGGCGGTGGAAAGCGTGCCCGGCCTGACCTGGCCGACCATGACCTTCACCGGCGAAATGACGGTGTGGATGGGCAAGCTGGAGGTCAAGATCAAGCAGATCGGTCGCGGCCACACCAAGGGCGACACCATCGTCTACCTGCCCAGCCAGAACATCTGCTTCTCGGGCGACCTGGTCGAGGCCGACGCCGCCTGCTACTCGGGCGACGCCTATCTGTCCGAGTGGCCGCAGACGCTGGAGCGCCTGGCCGCCATGAAGTTCGACAAGCTGGTGCCCGGCCGCGGCCCCACGCTGATGACGCCCGACACGGTGCAAAAAGGCCTGGCCTACACGCGTGACTACGTCAGCACCCTGTACCAGGCAGCGCAGGAAGCCGTGGCCCAGGGCAAGGACCTGAAGGCCACCATGGCCCACGCCCGGACGCGGATGGACCCCAAGTTCGGCCAGGTCTTCATCTACGAGCACTGCCTGCCCTTCAACGTCACGCGCGCGCACGACGAAGCCAGCGGCATCCGCGACCCGCGCATCTGGACCGCCGAGCGCGACCAGCAGATGTGGCACGCCTTGCAGGCCGACTGAAGGGTCGATAGCTCTTGTTTTCATAGCTGCCGGCGCTTGCTGCATAAGCGCTGGCGTTCTGTTTGATCCTGAATATCCAGGCCCCCGAGGAGACAGACGGTGCAGAAAACCTTCACCTACCCCAAGTTCGACTTCGTTCGCCCGCCCGAGCTGGCCGATGGCAAGCCAGGCCACTACCCCGTGGTGGTG
>MKTG01000042.1:4538-5010 GCA_001897615.1 Burkholderiales bacterium 68-10 | reverse complement strand
CTGCTACGCCAAGCGCGCGCTGGAGGTGCTCGACCGCATGGGCTGCGGCGAGAAGTTCGTCGACAAGGGCGTGAACTGGGACGTGGGCCGCACCTTCCTGCGCGAGGGCGAGGTGTTCAACTTCAACCTGCGCCCCGAGGCCGACCACCACCGCCCGGGCATGATCAACCTGCAGCAGTACTACCTGGAGGAGTACCTGGTCGAGCGCGCGCGCCAGCTGCCCCGGCTGCAGATGCGCTTCAAGAACAACGTCATCTCGGTCGTGCCGGGCGCCGACCAGGTGACGGTGCGCGTCGAGACCCCGGACGGCCCCTACTCGCTCACCACCGACTGGCTGGTGGTGGCCGACGGCGCGCGCAGCCCGATCCGCACCATGATGGGGCTGGACATCGAGGGCAAGATCTTCATGGACCGCTTCCTCATCGCCGACGTGGTGATGAAGGCCGACTTTCCGGCCGAACGCTGGTTCTGG
>MKTG01000042.1:0-4478 GCA_001897615.1 Burkholderiales bacterium 68-10 | reverse complement strand
GCCGACCCGGTGGAAGAGCGCAAGCCCGAGAACGTCATCCCGCGCATCAAGGCCATGCTGGGCGACGAGCGCGAGTTCGAGCTCGAATGGGTCAGCATCTACACCTTCCAGTGCCGGCGCATGAACAGCTTCAACCACGGGCGCGTGCTGTTCGTGGGCGACGCGGCGCACCAGGTGTCGCCCTTCGGCGCGCGCGGCGCCAATAGCGGCATCCAGGACACCGACAACCTGGCCTGGAAGCTCAAGCTGGTGATCGACAGCAAGGCGCCGCCCACCCTGCTGGACACCTACACCGAGGAGCGCGGCTACGCGGCGGACGAGAACATCATGAACTCGACCCGCTCGACCGATTTCATCACGCCCAAGAGCAACACCAGCAAGACCTTCCGCAACGCGGTGCTGGAGCTGGCCGCCAAGTACCCGTTCGCCCGCGCGTTGGTCAATTCCGGCCGCCTGTCGGTGCCCAGCTGGCTGGCCCGCTCCAGCCTGAACACGCCCGACAGCGAGGCCTTTGACGGCGACATGATCCCCGGCGCGCCGATGGCCGACGCCCCGGTGCAGGCCGGCAGCGGCAGCGGCGACGGCTGGCTGCTGCGCCAGCTGGGCAACCGCTTCCAGGCCCTGCACTACGTCGAGGACGCCAGCGCGCTGGACGCGCAGGCCGCCAGGACGCTGGGCGAGCTGGCCTACGACGGCATCGCCGTCGAACCGATCGTGATCGCCCAGCGCGGCCAGGCGCCAGCCGGCCTGAAGACGCTGCTCGACAGCAAGGGCCGCCTGTCCCAGCGCTACGACCTGAAGCCCGGCACGACCTACCTGGCGCGCCCCGACCAGCACGTGGCCGCCCGCTGGCGCGCGCTGGATGCCGCCAAGGTCAAGGCCGCCGTGGCCCGCGCCACCGGCAACGCCTGAACTGAACACCCCAGGAGACAAGCACCATGCCCCTGAACACGCAACCCAACTTCCGCGAAGCCGGCCAGCGCTACTTCCAGGCCTATTCGCCCGGCGACGACTTTTACGAGGCGCTGATCGACACCCACCGCGACCTGTCCGACGAGCAGAGCGCCATGGTCAACGCCCGCCTGATCCTGCTGCTGGCCAACCACATCGGCGACATCGGCATCCTGCGCGAGGCAATGCAGATCGCGCGCGAAGGCGTATAACCGCCCCACCGTCACTTCCCACCAACCAAGGAGACCCCCCATGAGCATGCTGAACGGCGTCCACCACGTGGCCTATCGTTGCAAGAACGCCAAGGAAACCGTCGAGTGGTACAAGAAGTACCTCGATGCCGAATTCATCCTGGCGATCGCCGAGAACGAGGTGCCCTCGACCAAGGAGCCCGATCCCTACATGCACATCTTCATCAACCTGGGCGGCGGCAACATCCTGGCCTTCTTCGAGCTGCCCACCAAGGCGCCGATGATCGCGCCCTCGGACGCCAACACGCCGTCCTGGACGCAGCACCTGGCCATCAAGGTCGACAGCTTCGACACCATGATGAAAGCAAAGGCCCGGATGGAAGCCGACGGCATCGAAGTCATCGGCCCGACCGACCACACCATCTTCAAGTCGATCTACTTCCGCGACCCGTCGGGTCACCGCCTGGAGCTGGCCGTCAACACCTCGACGCCCCAAATGGACAAGGAGCTCGACCGCGTCAAGTGGGAGATGCTGGAGGAATGGGACCGCACCAAGCAGGCCCCCACGCACGCCCGCTGGATGCACGACGGCAGCGGCCGGGTCGGCCCGCACTGAGCCGGTTGAGGCACCGCCTGATCCACACCACAGCGGAAGCCAGATGGCTGCCGCTATTTTTTGAGAGCTGCTTGCGATTGCTGCGCGCCGATCAACTGGCCATTTGAGGCTCTACTCGCGAATGATGGCGGGGTACTCGATCAGTGCCGCATCGCGGCACGCTCCATGAGAAAAATGAACAACCATACGCAGAGGACGTCAAGGATTCGCGGAGGACGCGAAGAAAGCCGATGGGTCTTCTTGTTTTTTGCGTCCTCTGCGAAACCTCTGCGTCCTCTGCGTTCGGATGTTGGCGGTTTCCAATAAGCGACCATTCGAAGCCTTGTCTCGCAGGCCATCACCATCATTCGCGAGCAGAGCCCCATTTGATGCCCAATCAGCAACGCGGTGCCCGCGTCGCGCTCAGCTCGCCGGCCCCGCCGTGGGCAGGAAGGCATCGGAGAAGCAGAACTGCTCACCCAGGCCGTGCGCCATGAAGTCGGGCACCGCCGCCTCGACCATCCGGGTGGAGCCGCAGGCATAGACCTCGTAGCCGCTGAGGTCGGGGTGATCGGCCAGCAGCGCCTGGTGCACGAAGCCACGCCGACCCGGCCAGGGATCGTCGGGCGCCAGGTCGGACAGCACGGGCACGTACTTGAAGTTGGCGTGCCGGGCTTCCCACTGGGCCAGCAAGTCCTGCATGTACAGGTCCGTCTGCGAGCGCACACCCCAGTACAGCTGGATCGGGCGGCGAACGCCGCGGCGGAAGGCGTCCTCCAGAATGCTCTTGATGGGAGCAAAACCGGTCGCCCCGGCGATCATCAGGATCGGGCGCTCGCTGTCGCGCAGGGTGAAGCGGCCGATCGGCCCTTCGAAGTCGACCACGTCGCCCTCCTTCATGCCCTCGAACACGTGCGTGGTGAAGCGGCCGCCCTCGATCAGCCGCACATGCAGCTCGATCAGGTTGTCGGTCGGCAGCGGGAAGGGTTGCGCCGGATCGGCGGGGGCGTTGGCAAACGAGAACGCCCGCTTGGCTCCGTCATCCAGGATGATGTTGATGTACTGGCCGGCGGCAAAGGGCAGCGTCTGGCCAGCCGGCAGCGCCAGGATCACCCGCATCACGGTGGGCGATATGCGCTCCAGGCGCTGCACCCGGGCCTGCAGGTGGCGCAGCTCATTGGCTTCGTTGCGCGCCAGCGTGGCGACGCCCTCGACCTCGAATTCGACGTCCTCCAGCGCCACCGCGCAGCACATCAGCGCCTGGCCGCGCGCCTGCATGGCCGGGGTCAGCACCGACTCCTGGAATGCCCCCAGGTCCACCTTGCCGTTGAGCACCGTGCACACGCACACGCCGCAACCGCCCGCGCGACAGTCGTAGGGCAAGGCCAGTTCGGCGCGCAAGCCGGCATCGAGCAGCGTTTCGCCCGGTCGGGCGGTAACCCGCGCCGGGCCGGGATGGATGGTCAGTTGCCGGGGCGCGTGCGCGCTGCGGCGCAGCGTCAGCCAGGGCAGCGCCACGCCCAGCACGGTGCCGCCGACCACCAGCGCCCAGACCATGCCCATGGCGCCGGACTGGATCAACGGAAACACCGTCAGCAGGAACCAGTCAAACGTCAGTTGCAGCGGCACGCTGTGCAACTCGGCCGGCCCCTGGCTGAGCACCGGCGCCGCCAGCGACAGCACCACCAGCGTGACCGACAGGGCGATGGTGATCGGCCTGGGCGGCTGCATTGCCGCCTTGGGCACGCGCTGCACATGGATCCACATCACCAGCAGCAGCAGCAGCGACACGCCGATGTGGATGAACACCAGCAGCGAAAACAGCCGGTTGCTGACGTGCTCGGGCAGGATGAAGTTGCGGATCAGCCGACCCTTGAAGCCCGGCAGCCAGTCCATCCACTCGAAGCTCGCCTGGGTGACGAACTGCGCCATGCGGTCCCAGGGCAGCATGAAGCCATTCACGCCAGCCACATAGGTCAGCCACAGCAGGCCAACCCCCGTGACCCAGGAAAACGCCCGGAAGCCGCGCAGCCGGTCGAAGGCGAAGTAGCGCAGCATGTGCAGCAGCATCGTCAGCACCATGGCGTCCGACGCGTAGCGGTGCAGCGAGCGCAGCACGCCGCCGAGGCCCCACAGGCTGTGCGTGATGGTTTCGACCGACTGGAAGGCGCCCTCCACGCTGGTGTCAAAGAAGGCGTACAGGATCAGCCCCGTGGCGCCGATGATCCAGAACAGGAAGAAGGAAATCTTGCCCAGGTGATAGAACGGGTTCATGCGGTCGCCAAAGGCGCGGTTGAACACCGCCTCGACCCCCATGAACCCCGCTCGCAGGGCGCGCTGCACGATGCCGATCATGGCGTTTCCTCCATTCCCACGCCG
Organism: Burkholderiales bacterium 68-10; assembly: GCA_001897615.1. Lineage (GTDB taxonomy): Bacteria > Pseudomonadota > Gammaproteobacteria > Burkholderiales > Burkholderiaceae_C > Ottowia. The sequence continues at coordinate 362 of MKTG01000042.1, read as the reverse complement.
GTCACGGTGTCAGCACGCATCGCCCGAATCACCACCAACGCAAACAAAAATCCGCCCACGATGGCCAGCAGGCCACCCAGGCCCATCAGCCCCATGCCGGCAATCTCGCCGCTGCTTCGCAATACCTGCTCGGCACCAGCCACCTTGCGCTGCACGCCATAGCCACCCGACCACATCAGGCCGATGATGTGCAGCAACTGGCCGATCCCGTACAACCAGGGTTGCACCACCGCCAGGCGTCCCCTGGGCGCGGCGTAGCCCAGTTCTGGCAGCAGGCGGTACACCAGGCCCATCAGGGCCAGGGTGACGCCGACGATGCAGCCGTGGTAGTGCGCCGGGATCTTGACGTTGCTGCCCTGAAT
>MKTG01000041.1:30216-35758 GCA_001897615.1 Burkholderiales bacterium 68-10 | reverse complement strand
CTTAACCTCATTCCTCGGCGCAGGGCCTGAGGGAATGGCCGCAGATCACGTTTCACGACCTTCATGGGGAACATGGGCATGGGCCGTCGTCGAAAGAGCAAGGAATCTCTGCTCGAGCTGGGCCTGAAGCTCGCCTTCGGTGGCGGCGCGCTCCTGGTCGTCCCGCTGCTGGCCGGCTCCAGCCCCATCTTCGACGGATTCAAAACCGCCTTGCGTCTGCCCGGCTGGGTGTTGTTGGGAATTGGCCTGCTGGTGGTGGGGCTCCACCCACTGATGCACAAACGGCGCGGCACGACGGCGCCCGCGGTTGCCGCCCCGCCCGAACGGCGCCGTGTCGATTCCAGGCCAACTGCGACGTATGACCAGGCCGCCGCGCGCCGCATCCTGAAGACCGACGACGCGCGCATCGAGCCCGCGTTCACGCCCGCTACACCGAAGCCCGCCGCGCCTGCCCTCGCCCCCCCGCATGAGCGCCTGACGCGCTGGAGCCCCGAAGTCTTTGCCGCCATCGAGTGGCGCCGCTTTGAGGCCGTGTGTGAAGCGCTGTTTGCTCAGGCCGGGTTTGAGACACGCGCGCAGTCGCACGGGCCCGATGGCGGGGTGGACATCTGGCTGCATTCGCGCAACGCCAGCGGGCCGGTGGCGGTGGTGCAGTGCAAGCACTGGCAAGGCAAGCCGGTGCCGGTGAGCGCGGTGCGGGAGTTTTTGGGAGCCATGACGGCGCACAAGGTGACGCGCGGCACCTACGCGACCAGCTCCAGCTTCACGGCGGACGCGCTGGCCTTTGCCCAGGCCAACGGCATCAACGCGCAGGATGGCGCGGGGCTGCTGCGGCTGATCGACCAGCGCACGCCCGAGCAGCAGGCCGCGCTGCTGGCGGTGGCGTTCGAGGGCGAATACTGGCGCCCCACCTGCCCGAGCTGCGGCGTGAAGCTGATGGACCGCAAGCCGCGCAGCGGCGGCCAGCGCTTTTGGGGTTGCGCCAACTACCCGCGCTGCAAGTACACGCAGCCCATGGCCCAGACCGCGGCTGGCAGAAGGCATGGGGAGCGGTGATGGCAAGCGAAACGCTCACCCTAGCGCGCGCACGCCCGGCTGTCAGACGAACACCTGAGCGAATGCTCACCTCCGCGAGCGCGGACCATGGCCATCGCCGGTCGGTACGAAGGCCTCAACCCCATGGCCGACGCCGACGCGGCGGCGCGTGGGCGGCTTGAGCGGGCACATGGCCAGCTGCAACCCGACTACCATGGTGTGCTTTTGCAGTCACACACAAGGAACCGACATGGGTGAACAACGCCGAGAAAAAATGGTCAAAAAACCGAAGAAGGACACGTCGCCGCCCAAGACCGGCGCGCCTTCGGACCGCCCGCTGCCGCCCACCACGACGGTGCTGCCGAAGGGCAAAACCAAAAACAAGACCTGACGCGACAGCCGGGCGCGCCACCGCGCTGCCATCGATCTGTTACGCGGCGCTCTCGGTTCCGGTGCACCGTGGTCCGCCACAGGCTGAGCCCAGCCCCTGCCGCCGGGCGCAGTGCCGTCAAGCCGCGCACTACCGCGTACAGGACTCAGGTCGCCAGTCGATGACGAGCCGGCTGCGATGCGCTGCGTCGTGAAAGCCGACAACCCGCGCATCGAGCAGGTCCGCCGCTGGACACTGGTTTCTACGCTTTTGATAGCTGCTCGCGCTTGTCAGGCAAGCGCCAATAGGCTGTTTGATCAGGATTTCGTGAGGCGTTCGGACCGTAAGCCGACGACTGCATGGACTCCTCGTCCACCACGGCCCGATTACGATCAACGCCCGCCCACCACCCACCCGCCTACCCCCGCCATGCTCGCCAACCTCACCCCCTTCCTGCTGCACTGGGCCATCACGGCGTTCGCCCTGTGGGTGGCGGCGCATGTGTTCAAGGGCCTGCGCTTTGACGGCGGCGGCGCGCTGCTGGTGGCGGCGCTGCTGCTGGGGCTGGCCAATGCGGTGGTGCGGCCGCTGCTGGTGGTGCTGACACTGCCGCTCACGCTGCTGAGCTTCGGCCTGTTCCTGCTGGTGATCAACGCGCTGGTGCTGATGCTGGTGGCCAGGCTGGTGCGCGGCTTTCACCTGGACGGCTTCTGGACGGCGTTCTGGGCCAGCATCTTCATGTCGCTGCTGAGCCTGGTGCTGGGCCTGGTGCTGGGCGGCACGCCCGAATTCACCATCGAGACCAGCCCAGGGCCGGGGCAGACCTGGCTGTAGCCCAGTCGGCGCGCGGGGCGCCCGCCGGCCCTGCCCACCCTGCGCGCCGCCGCCCCTGATGCGCGCCAAAGCGGCGCCGCATTGCTACGATGCCGGCCATGACGATCTTTCAAATCCCCTTTCCCCTGGGCTGGCAGCACTATCTGCTGGGCGGGCTGTGCGTGGGCGGCGGCGTGGCGCTGCTGTTTGCGCTGACGGGCCGCATCGGCGGCATGAGCACGGTGTTCTCCAGCACCTGGAGCTACGCCCTGCGCCGGCCCTTCTTTCGGCAGGCGCGACTGGTTGATTCGCGCGGCTGGCGGCTGGAGTACGCACTCGGGCTGATGCTGGGCGCCTTCGTCTGGTGGCTGTGGCGCGGCGGCGGCGTGGCCGAATCCACCGGCGTGCCGTGGTGGCTGCTGCTGTTGGGCGGCTTCGTTGCCGGCTACGGCGCGCGGCTGGGCAATGGTTGCACGTCGGGCCACGGCATCTGCGGGCTGGGCTCGCTGCAATGGCCGTCGGCGCTGGCGGTGCTGACCTTCATGGCCACGGCTTTTTTGACGGCCAACCTGGTGACGAGGTGGATCGTATGAGCATCGCCAAGGCATTGGCCACGCTGGCCGCGGGCGCCGTGTTTGGCTTCGGCCTGGCGCTGTCCACCATGATCCGGCCCGAAGTGGTGCTGAGCTTTCTGCAACTGCGCGACCTGGGCCTGGCGCTGGTGATGGGCGGCGGCGTGGCCGTCACGCTGCTGGCCTACAAGTTGCTGCCACGGCTGCTCAAGCAGCCCCTGCTGGGCGGCAGCTTTGGCGTGCACCCCAGCGCCTGGAACCGCGACACGCTGCGCGGCGCGGCGCTGTTTGGCATCGGCTGGGGCCTGACCGGGGTGTGCCCCGGCCCGGCGATTGCGGGCCTGGGCGCGGGCAACTTCAGCCTGCTGTGGGCGGTGGCCGGCATCGCCCTGGGCGCGCTGGCGCAGGGTTGGCGCGCCGACCGCCAGGCCTGAGCCTCAGTTGCGCCAGGCCAGGCCCACCGACAGGGCCGCGCCGCTGCGCCGGTGCACCAGCGGCGAGCGTCGCGCGTCGCCATGCAGCTGCGACAGGCGCACGCCGCCAAAGGCCACCCAGTGGCGCGACAGCACATGGGCCACGTCCAGCCCCAGCTCGCTCTGGTACAGGCCGGCGCCGGGCCGGTAGGCCGCAAAGCCGCCGGCAGCCGAAGCCGGCACGCCGAACTGGCTGCGCAAATAGGGGCCGTTGCCCCACGACGCCGAGGCGCTGGCCGTCAGCAGGGTGTCGGGGCCGAGCGGCCAGTCGTAGCCCAGCCAGGCGTCGGTCTCCAGCCCGCCGTGCTTGCCCAGGATGTCCTGCGACACGGCCACGCTGGCGGTCCAGCGATCGGTCAAGAAGTAGCGCGCACGCAGGCGGGCGCGCAAGGTGGTGGGCACGTCGGGCAAGCCTTGCAGGCGGTCGGTGGCCGCGGCGTTGCGGCCGCGGTCGATGTTGAGCGACAGGCTGAGGTTGAAGCGGTCGGTGGTGCGCAGCATGCCCTCCAGCCCGGCACCACGGTCGCGCCGGCCATCGCGCCCCTGCCCCATCAGCCCGTAGCCGCCGCCGGTGCTCAGCCGCAGGCGGCCCCATTCCACCGCCAGGGTGGGACGCAGGCCGTGGCGTTGCCGCGCGGGGCCGAAGAAGTCGGGGCTGGAGCGCACGGCCGCGCCCACCAGCAGGTGCACGCGCTCGTCCTCGGCCACCGGCCGCTCGCGCGTGCCCCAGTCGCTGACACGCGGGCTGATGGCCGCGCGCGCAGGACTGTCGGCCGGCTCGGTCTGCTGGGGCGCCAGCGCGTCCGCCGGCGCCGATGCGGCATCGGCGGCAATGGCGGGCACGCCCGCAGCCAGCGCGCTGGCCAGAAGCAGGCCTGACAGGCGGGGCGAGGGTCGGCGAGCGGGCATGCACCGATGGTAGGCGATCGGACGCGCACTCGGCGCAGCGCCCTGTAAGCTACCAAATAAGTAGCTGCTTGCGCTGGAGCAGCAGGCGCTGGCGGCGGATTTCGGGCTCTACTCGCGAATGATGGTGAGGTACTCGATCAGTGCCGCACCGCAGGGGACACCAAGGATTGGCAGAGGACGCCAAGAAAACCGATGGATCTTCTTGCTTTCTGCGTCCTCTGCGAAACCTCTGCGTCCTCTGCGTTCGGAGGTTGGCGGTTTCCAATAAGCGACCATTCCAAGCCTTGTCTCGCAGGCCTTCACCATCATTCGCGAGAAGAGCCAGATTTCCACCCAAAGTGCCCGGATCCGGGCAAGGCCATCAATCCAGCGCGATGCGGTTGTCCTTGATGACCCTGGCCCAGCGCGCGCTGTCGGCCTGCACCATGGCGGCGAACTGTGCCGCGGTCTGCGGCTTGGCGGCATCCACCCCCTGGCGGGCCAGGCTGGCCACCACCTCGGGGTTCTGGAGGGCCTGGTTGAACGCCTGGTTGATCCGGCTCACCAGTTCGGGCTTCATGCCGGCCGGGCCATAGACGCCGAACCAGGTGACCGAGGCATAGCCCGGCAGGCCGGATTCGGCCAGCGTCGGCAGGTTGGGCGCCAGCGCGCTGCGCTGCTCGCCGGTCACGGCCAGCGCGCGCAACCGGCCGCTGGTGACGTGCGGCAGCCCGGTGGGGATGGAGTCGAACAGCAGGTGCACCTGGCCGGCAGCCAGGTCGGTGATGGATTGCGCCGTTCGCTTGTACGGCACATGCGTCAGCTGCACGCCGGCCTGGGCGGCAAAGGCCAGGCTGTTGAGGTGCACGATGGTGCCGTTGCCGCTGGTGGCGTAGTTGAGCTGGCCGGGGTGGGCCTTGGCGTGGCTGATCAGCTCCTGCCCCGTCTTGGCCGGCAGCGAGGGCGTCACCAGCAGGATGCTGGCGGCGTCGGCGGCGTGGGCGATGGGCGTGAAGTCACGGTCGGCCCGGTAGGCCCGGTAGGCCAGCTTGGGCATCAGGTGCGGCGAGATGGCGTGCGTGCTGCTGGTGGTGAACAGCAGCGTGTTGCCGTCGGGCGCGGCCTTGGCCGCTTCGCCGGCGCCGATGGTGCCGCCGGCACCGGGCTTGTTGTCGATCACCAGCTGCTGGCCGGTGTCCTGCGACACGCGCTGGGCGATGACGCGCGCCACCAGGTCAGTGGCGCCGCTGGCCGGAAACGGCACGATCACGCGCACCGTCCCGCGCGGCCAGCTGCCGGCGTCCTGCGCCAGCGTCGCCGGGGCCAGGCCGCCCAGCGCCAGGGCCAGCGCGGCCAGGGCCAGCGGGCGCAGGCGCGCCGTCGTCGGGTGG
>MKTG01000041.1:23895-30120 GCA_001897615.1 Burkholderiales bacterium 68-10 | reverse complement strand
TATGGCTGCGCTTTGCGTCTTGCATCCCATCCCCAGACAGGGCGCGCCACATCGCGGGGACTTATTCAGCGTCGCCTTGGGTCAAGCCGCGGCGCCCCGGCGGTGGCCGCGCCGGGCTCAGCCGGTGACGGCGGCGGGTTCGCCGGCCTGCAGGTGCGCGCGGGCCAGCGCCCACACCTGGTCCGCCGGCTGGGTCTTGAGGCGGTGGTCGCTCCACACCTGGCGCCACAGGCGCGCGCCGCGCCGGCCCTGGTGCAGGCCCAGCATGTGGCGCGCAATGGCCGACCAGGGCGTGCCGTCCTCGGCCCGCTCGCGCGCCATGTAGGCCACCATCTCGGCCTCGACCTGGTCCTGACTGAGCGCGCAAGGGGCGCCACCCAGGAAGCCGGCGTCCCAGCGGCTCATGATCCAGGGGTGGCGGTAGGCCTCGCGCCCCACCATGACGCCATCGACATGGCGCAGGTGCTCGGCGATCTGGGTGTCGCTGGTGACGCCGCCGTTGAGCACGATGGTCAGCCGCGGGAAGTCGCGCTTGAGCTGGTACACCCGCTCGTGGCGCAGCGGCGGGATCTCGCGGTTTTCCTTCGGGCTCAGGCCCTTGAGCCAGGCGTTGCGGGCGTGCACGATGAAGACACCGCAACCGGCTTCGGCCACGGTGCCGACGAAGTCGCGCACGAAGTCGTAGCTGTCGACGCGGTCGATGCCGATGCGGTGCTTGACGGTGACGGGCACGGCCACCGCGTCGACCATGGCCTTCACGCCATCGGCCACCAAATGCGGCTCGGCCATCAGGCAGGCGCCAAAGGCGCCGCGCTGCACGCGCTCGCTGGGGCAGCCGCAGTTGAGATTGATCTCGTCATAGCCCCAGCGCTCGCCAATGCGGGCACAGGCGGCCAGGTCGGCCGGCTCGCTGCCGCCCAGTTGCAGCGCCAGCGGGTGCTCGACGGCGTCGAAGCGCAGGTGGCGCCGCTCGGCGCCGTGCAGCAGCGCGCCGGTGGTCACCATCTCGGTGTACAGGCGGGTTTTTTGGCTCAGCAGGCGGTGCAGGTGGCGGCAGTGCTTGTCCGTCCAGTCAAGCATCGGGGCAACGGACAGGCGCCAGGGCGATACGGCTTCGGGCATGGGGCGATTATCCCCGTGGGGGTGCTACAGTGTCCCGGTCACCCTGGGCCGCGGCCGCCAGCCCGGCCGGGCCTCCAGGGTGCCGTGGACCCCCGACGCTACGGGGGTGACGCTGGCCAGCCCGCTGTTCGTGCATGTTCAACGCCCTGCTCCTGCCCCTGCTCCTGGTTTTTCTGGCCGCGCTGGTGTGGTGGATGCTGCGGCGCTTTTCAGGCCCTCGCCAGACGCCGGCGCCGCCGCAGCCCGCGGCCGCGACGCCGCGCGGGCCCGACACCGTGCCGGCGGCGCCACCCGGGCCAAGCCCTGTCGCGGACGACGCCTACACCTGGCCGCGTGACACCGGCGTGCAGGTAGGGGTGGTGGGCGAGCGCCTGCACGCCGCCCATCTGGCCGCCCTGCTGGGTGACGTGGGCCAGACCGATGGCCGCCTGGAGGCCGCCGCCACGCTGTGGCCCGATGCCGGGCCAGCGCCGGAGGCCGGCGTCGCGGTGTGGATCGGCGGCGCGCCGATCGGCCAGCTGGGCAGGGACGACGCGCTGGAGTTCCGGCGCGCGCTGGAGCGGCTGGGGCGGCCCGGCCAGCCCAGCCGCTGCGCCGCCGTGGTCTTTGGCCGCCATGGGCAGAACGGGCAAGCCCACTACCGCGTGGTGCTGGACATCGATTTTTTCGCCGAGGCGTAGCGCGCCCGCGCGCCCACGAAAAACCCCGCCGAAGCGGGGTGGGATCGGTCAGCCGGTGCGGCCATCAGCCCATGTGCAGGCCGCCGTTGCAGGAGAAGTCGGCACCGGTGGTGAAACCGGCGTCGTCGCTGGCCAGCCAGGTGACGATGGAGCCGATTTCCTCGGGCGTGCCCAGGCGCTTGACCGGGATGGTGGCGACGATTTTTTCCAGCACCTCGGGCTTGATGGCGCGCACCATGTCGGTGCCGATGTAGCCGGGGCTGACCGTGTTCACGGTGACGCCCTTGTTGGCCAGTTCCTGCGCCAGCGCCATGGTGAAGCCGTGCATGCCGGCCTTGGCGGCCGAGTAGTTGGTCTGGCCGGCCTGGCCCTTCTCGCCGTTGACCGAGCTGATCTGGATGATGCGGCCAAAGCCACGCTCGACCATGTCCGGCACCACCTGCTTGGTGACGTTGAACATGCTGTTCAGGTTGGTGTCGATCACCGCGTCCCAGTCCTCGCGCGTCATCTTCAGGAACATGCGGTCGCGCGTGATGCCGGCGTTGTTGACCAGCACGTCGATCGGGCCGTGATCGGCCTTGGCCTTGGCGAAGGCGTCGGTGGTCGACTGCCAGTCGCTCACGTTGCCGACGCTGGCGTGGAAGGTGTAGCCCAGCGCCTTCTGTTCGTCCAGCCACTTCTGGAAGTCGCGCGTGGGGCCGCAGCCGGCGATGACCTTGAAGCCGGCCTTGTGCAGGCGCTGGCAGATGGCGGTGCCGATGCCACCCATGCCGCCGGTGACGTATGCTACTTTTTGACTCATTTGATGTCTCCTCAAGGGACTATGAAAACGATAGCTGCCTGCGAAGTATCTGCGCCGACAGCAGCAAATCTAACTCAAAGCGCAGGCGGCCGGACCCCAGGGTTTACGCCAGCCGCCCGCGCCGGGCACATGCTCAGACGCGCTCCAGCGCCATCGCCACGCCCATGCCGCCGCCGATGCACAGACCGGCCAGACCCTTCTTCGCGCCGCTGCGCTGCATCTCGTGCAGCAGCGTCACCAGGATGCGGCAGCCGCTGGCACCGATGGGGTGGCCGATGGCGATGGCGCCGCCGTTGACGTTGACCTTGGCCGGGTCGACCCCCAGCAATTTGTTGACGGCGCAGGCCTGTGCGGCAAAGGCTTCGTTGAGCTCGAACAGGTCGACGTCGCCGACCTTCCAGCCGGCGCGCTGCAGCGCCTTTTGCGAGGCCGGCACCGGGCCCAGACCCATGGTGGCCGGGTCGAGCCCGCTGGTGGCGTAGGACACGATGCGCGCCAGGGGCTTGAGGCCCAGGGCGGCGGCCTTCTTGGCGCTCATCACCACCACGGCGGCGGCGCCGTCGTTGATGCCGCTGGCGTTGCCGGCGGTGACGCTGCCGGCCTTGTCGAACGCCGGACGCAGGCCGGCCAGGGCCTCGGCGCTGGTCTTGGTGTTGATGTACTCGTCGGTGGCGAACACCACCGGGTCGCCCTTGCGCTGCGGGATGCTGACCGGCACGATCTCGTCCTTGAACTTGCCGGCGGCCTGCGCGGCGGCGGCCTTCTGCTGGCTGGCCAGGGCCAGCGCGTCCTGCATGTCGCGCGTGATGCCTTCCTGCCGGGCGACGTTCTCGGCCGTGATGCCCATGTGGTACTGGTTGTAGACGTCCCACAGACCGTCGACGATCATCGAGTCGATCATCTTCCAGTCGCCCATGCGCTGGCCGTCGCGGCTGCCCAGCAGCACGTGGGCACTGGCGCTCATGTTCTCCTGGCCGCCAGCCACCACGATCTCGCTGTCGCCGGTGGCCACGGCCTGCGCGGCCAGCATGACGCTCTTGAGGCCGGAGCCGCAGACGGCGTTGATGGTCAGGGCCGGGGTTTCCTTGGCGATGCCGGCCTTCATCAGGGCCTGGCGCGCCGGGTTCTGGCCGCTGCCGGCGGCCAGCACCTGGCCCAGGATGACTTCGCCGACCTGATCGAGGCCCAGCTTGGCGCGCTCCAGCGCGGCCCGGATGGCGATGCTGCCCAGCTCGGTGGCCGGCACCTTGGCCAGCGAGCCGCCGAACTTGCCGACCCCGGTGCGGGCGGCTGAAACGATGACGATATCTTCCATAGCCAATTTATCTCCTCAGAAATTTCAACAACACACAAATGCATGACATTCAATAAAAATCAGCATGCAGCGATCTATTGATAAAAATACCCCTTCGCGCGAACCAGAAAATCCTTAACAAACACCACAATTACATCCATCCCAGAAACATACCCTACCCATCTTTAGTCAATTAGTCCAAAAATTAAAGTTATTTATTGCACGAATAACAGGCATGATGGGTTGAAATGAGGTTTCCCCAGCACTTCCACCTCCCCCACCGAATGACCCACATCGACCGGTTGCAACTATACCCAATGCATTATCACCAACACTCAAAACCGCCGGCCCTCCTGAATCGCCCACGACAGAACACAAATTAATTGTCGCAAAATTACTTAATAAAATATTCTCATTATTATAGAATGTTTTATTAATTTCAAGGATTTTCCCACAACCCCAACCTTGCGATTGCCTATAAGTACAAACTTCTTTGCCGATCAATGGACCAGAAATCCGATTGGAGACTTCACAGCCTTTACAGTAGATGGTGGAACACGAATACCCGCGTAAATTGTGTGTATAAAATTATGATTCGAAAAAGCACCATAGTCCATTCCATAAAGACCTCCATAAACAGAAGTCAATGGATGTCCAATAAGATCTCCCCAAATTCCATATCCCGTATCAAAGCGAACTTCATTTGCGAAATACTTGAAGCAATGCCCCGAAGTGAGAAGCACATGATATATTCCCACATTCCCCACAAAACCACCCGTGCACGTTTGCGCAATACCGGAGCCCCCTCTGATCCAAATCTTCGTTCCAGGGTAATAATTCAAGAGCGGCTGCTCCAACTGATCTTCCAATCGCACATAGATCATATCCAAATCAAATCCAGCCCGCCTCAACTCATCATATACCCTCCGCTCATCCTTTGAAAAAACAGATACGCCAACCTTATTTTCCATAACTTTTATCGCAACGCTATGTATTAAAATATCTCGCCCCTCTGCCGGCCGCATGAAGATATCGACAATCTTATTTTTCACCGACTCCAGCTCTTCATAGTTATATTTAACATATACAAATTTATAATAGTCATCAATGAATATTGATTTATCAATATAAATTGGCCTAGCAAGAGCAACTACCACATTCATATTTTTGTCGTTACCATATTCAGTCCATGACCCCGCATACGCAGATTTCAGGTAATTCACCACCCTACTATGGTTTTCAAGCGTGAATCTGCTAAACTCACGATTTCTTTGCGTGTCATAGACATCCATACCAGACGCCTTCATGGCCTCCTCTTTCGTTTCATAGCGTGTAATGCCCATCTCACTATTCGAGTCGGCCGCATGAACAAGCCCACACATAATCCAATATAGTATGATGAATGCATATTTTTTCATTTTAAACTCCATTTTTAATAATTCAATAGAGATATGCGTTTCATAACTATAATTAGCGATTTCACTTGAAACGCTATGGAGTCAGGCTTTCGTTTTCACATAGTGCCCTGGCGCGGACTCGATCGCCTTGTACTTGGGCGGCCTGCCGTAGGTCTTGGGGACGGGCAGCAGCTTGCCGGCGTGGCCTTTCAGCCAGTCGGCCCAGTCGTCCCACCAGCTGCCGGGGTGCTCGGTGGCGCCGGCGATCCAGTCGTTCACGTCCTGCGGAAACTTGCCGTCCTCGCGCCGCCAGTGGCTGCGCTTCTTGGCCGCCGGCGGGTTGATGACGCCGGCGATGTGACCAGAGGAGCCCATGACGAAGCGCTTCTTGCCCGGCAGCACCTGCGTGGTGCCGTAGGCGCCGCCGATGGGCACGATGTGATCCTCGCGCGAGCCGTACAGGTAGAACGGCATGTCCAGCTTGCGCAGGTCGATCTTCTGGCCGCACACCGTGGCCTTGCCGGGTTTGATCAGGTTGTTCTCGAGGTAGGTGTTGCGCAGGTACCAAGCGTAGAACGGGCCGGGCAGATTGGTGGAGTCGCTGTTCCAGTACAACAGGTCGAACGGCGGAGGGGTGCGGCCCTTCAGGTAGTTGTCGACCACATAGTTCCACACCAGATCGTTGGGGCGCAGGAAGCTGAAGGTGCTGGCCATGTCCTGGCCCTTCATCAGCCCGCCCTTGCCCATCTGCATCTCGCGGTAGCGCACCATTTGCTCGTCGATGAAGACGTCCAGGATGCCAGTGTCGGTGAAGTCGACCAAGGTGGTCAGCAAGGTGACGGCCGATACCGGTTTTTTGCCGCGCGCGGCCAGCACCGCCAGCCCGGTGGTCAGCATGGTGCCGCCAACGCAGAAGCCCAGCGCATTGAT
>MKTG01000041.1:8877-23812 GCA_001897615.1 Burkholderiales bacterium 68-10 | reverse complement strand
TGACCACGAAGGTGCGCATGCCCTGGCTGACGGCGTAGCGGATGAAGGAGTTGGTCGGCTGCAAGTCCAGGATGTAGAACTTGTTGATGCAGGGCGGCACCAGCAGGAAGGGTTTTTCGTGCACCTTGTCGGTGAGCGGCTTGTATTCGATGAGTTGGAACAGCTCGTTCTCGAACACCACCGCGCCCTCGGTGGTGGCGACGTTCTTGCCGACCTCGAACACGCTCTCGTCGGTCATCGACACGTGGCCCTGCTTCATGTCCTGCAGCATGTTGGCCACGCCCTTGGCCAGGCTGGCGCCGTGGCTGTCGATGGCCATGCGCTGCGCGTCGGGGTTGAAGGCCAGGTAATTGCTGGGCGCGGCGGCGGCCATCCACTGCTCGACGGCGAAGCGCACGCGGTTCTTGGCCTTGGCATCGCCTTCGACCGCCTCGGCCATGGCCATCAGGGTGCGCGCATTGAGCAGGTAAACGGCAGCCGTGAAGGACGCCAGCGGGTTGGCCGACCAGGCCTCGCCGGCGAAGCGCTTGTCCTTGATCGTCGGGTTGGCCTGCAGGCTCTGGTTCCACAGCTGGGAGGCCTCGGCGATATAGTCCTGCTGCAGCTTGGCCAGTGCCTCGGGCGAGAACTTCAGCTGCGGCACGTCGATCGACGGTGCTTCGCCAGCGCCCTTGCCGAGGTCCAGGTTCTGGAAATGCTGGAATGCCTTGATCCAGGTTTCGGCAAAGCCCTGGCCCATGGCCGCGCCGAGCATGCTCTCGGGCAAACCGGCAGACATCGCCTGCCAGGGGTTGTTGGACGGATTCATGCGGTCTCCTTCGTTGTCGGGTGCCGACCCACTCGCGCACACGCTGCGCGACATGCTACGGCTCTCCAGTCAGTATGCGTCAGCTACGTAACGCCACCCTGACACGCCCGCAATATACGCCGGGAATGCGCGACTGGCCACGGCGACGCGGCACGCTCACACGCGCCAGATGCAGGCCGCCATGCGCCCGCTGCCCCCCTGCGCGCGCTCGTCGCGCCGATAGGAGTGGTAGCGCGCTGGCTGGCTCACCGTGCACCATGGCAGGCTGCCGTCGTTGCCGTACACGCGCGTCACGCCCAGCGCCGCCAGCCGGCGCCGCGCCAGCGCCGGCAGATCGGCCAGGAACTTGCCGCCCGGCTGCGCGGCAAAACAGCGGTCGGCGCCGGCGTCGGTGCTCAAGAACACCGCGCGCACCTCGGGGCCGACCTCGAACGCCGTGGGGCCGATACACGGCCCGAGCCAGGCCAGCACTTCGTTTGCTTCAATATTGATAGCTGCTGGCGCTTTCTGGACGGGCGCGAGAGGCTGAAAATGCTTGAGCACCTGTTCCAGCACGCCGCCCGCCAGCCCGCGCCAGCCGGCATGGGCGGCCGCCACCAGCGCGCCCTGCCGGTCGGTCAGGAGCACCGGCAGGCAGTCGGCCACCATGACGGTGCAGGCCAGCCCTGGCGCGCGGGTCACGGCGGCGTCGGCGGTGGCTCCGTCGGCGCTGTCGGGCACCAGCGTCAGCGCGTCCGTGCCGTGCACCTGGTTCAAGAACACCGGCCGCGCGCCGATGGCCGCGCGCAGGCGGGCGCGGTTGGCGGCCACCGCCGCCGGCGCGTCGCCCACGTGATCGCCCAGATTGAAGTGCGCCCAGGGCGTTGCCGAGGCGCCGTCGGCGGCGCTGCGTCCGCGCCCGGTGAAGCAGGCCCGCACGCCCGCGGGCGCCGGCCAGTCGGGCACCAGCCAGTCGCCGTCGACCGCGGGATGGCCGGCGGCCATCAGGCCTCGGCGTCGGGGCAGGCCGAGGGCTGTGCCTGCTGGAAGGCGTCCAGCTTCATGCAGGCGTCGAACACGGCCATGGTGCGCGGCAAGCCGTTCAGGTCGCAGTCGAAGCGCTGGGCATTGAAGATCTGCGGCACCAGGCAGCAGTCGGCCAGCGTCGGCGCGTCGCCATGGCTGTAGAGGCCGGAGCGCGTGGCCAGCTGCGCTTCGTAGGATTCCAGACCGAGGCGCACCCAGTGCCGGTACCAGGCGTTCTTGGCGTCCTCGCTCGCCTTCAGCTCGCCCACCAGGTACTTGAGCACGCGCAGGTTGTTCAGCGGGTGGATCTCGCAGGCGACGATCTGCGCCAGCGCGCGCACGCGGGCGCGGCCCAGTGCATCGGCGGGCAGCAGCGGCGGCTGCGGGTGGGTTTCGTCCAAATATTCGATGATCGCCATCGACTGCGTCAGGCGCCGATCGTCATCGAGCTCCAGCACCGGCACCAGGCCCTCGGCGGTCACGGCCGCGAACGCGGGCTTTTTCTGCTCGCCGCGGGCCAGGTGCACGGGCAGGTAGTCGTAGGCCAGGCCCTTCAGGTGCAGCGCGATGCGCACGCGAAAGGACGCGGAGGAGCGGAAATAGTTGTAGAGCTTCATGCCGAACGACTATAGCGCGCCGGCCCGCGCGTTGCAGCCCGCGCCGCGTCAGCGCACCGGCTGGCCGACCGGTGTGCTGAAGGCGGGCGGCGCTGCCGGAGCCGGTGCCGGTGCGGGCGCCGCCGCCACGCTGGCACGCTCGGCCAGGAAGATTTCGACCCGGCGGTTCTGCGCCCGGCCGGTGGCGCTGTCGTTGCTGGCGACCGGCTCGCGCGAGCCGCGCCCTTCGGTGCCGATGATGCGCCCGTCGACACCGCGCGACACCAGGTAGTCGCGCACGCTGTTGGCGCGCGCCAGCGACAGCGGGTTGTTGATGGCGTCGGTGCCGCTGGCATCGGCGTGGCCGACGATGAACACCTCCGTGCCGGGCTGCTGGCCCAGCCCCTGGGCGAACTGGTCGAGGATCGGCCGCAGGCGCGGCTGCAGGTCGGCGCGGTTGGTGTCGAAGGAAATGTCGTTGGGGATGTGCAGCTTGAGCTGGTTGTCCGGCGTCTGCGACACCTCCACTCCCGTGCCGGCGGTGGCCTGCTGCATCTGCTGGCGCTTGCCTTCCATGTACCTCGACCAGGCGTAGCCGCCCAGCGCACCGACGCCGGCGCCGATGGCGGCGCCCCTGCCGTGGCCGATGACGCCGCCGGCCACGGCGCCGACGCCGGCACCGATGGCGGTGCCGCGCTGGGTTTCATTCATGTTGGCGCAGCCGCCCAGCAACGCGGCGCTGGCGGTCACGGCCAGCAGCAGGCGGCGAGCCGCAATGGAAGAGAACGGCGACATGGCGAGAACTCCTTTCAGGACAGGATGGTGCGGGTGCACTCAGAGGCTGAGAGTTTTTTGTTCTTGCCCGAAAGGCGCGTCAAAACGCCGCTGATCTAGGCGCAAAGCACAGCCATGGCCCGAGCCATGGCGAGCATTTGCAACGACGAGCAGCGGTGTTTTGGCGTGCAAGGCGGGCATGGGCAAAAGACTCTCAGCCTCTCAGGTGGACAGGCTGCGCGGATGATGCATCACCAGCTTGGCCAGCAGTGCAAGCATTTGCTGCTGCTCGCCGTCATCCAGCGGCTCCAGGATGCGCTGCTGCACCAGCGCCACCGCGGGGGTCATGGCCAGGACGGCGCGCTCGCCCTCGGCGGTCAGCCACAGCAGCTTGCGGCGTCGGTCGGTTTCAGCCGCCTGACGGCGCAGCCAGCCTTTTTTTTCGAGCCGGCCGATCACCGAGCCGATGGTGGCGGCATCAAAGGCCACACGCTGCGCCAGCGTGACCTGGTCCACGCCCGGCTGCTGCATCAGCGCGTTGAGGATGGCGAACTGCACCGGCGTGACGGCGTGCGCGCCGACCTCCTCGGCGAACACGGCCACGGCAATCTGGTGCGCGCGCCGGATCAGGTGGCCCGGCGCCTGCTCGAAGGCAAAGCGGTCTGACATGGCCGGCCAGTGTAGCGAGCGGCTGCCCCGGCGGCTTCGCACTACACTGCGTGCGCCATGCAGCGCCCCCTGATCAAGCATTGCCGCCAGTGCGGCACGCCGGTGCAATACCGCATTCCCGACGACGGCGACACGCGCGAGCGCGCCGTCTGCCCGGCCTGCGGCACCATCCACTACGTCAACCCGCTGCTGGTGGTGGGCACCGTGCCCTACCTGGGTGATCAGGTGCTGCTGTGCCAGCGCGCCATCGAACCGCGCCGCGGCAAGTGGACCCTGCCGGCGGGCTTCATGGAGATGGACGAGACCCTGGCCCAGGGCGCGGCACGCGAGACCGCCGAGGAAGCCGGCGCCCGGATCGAGATGGGCGCCTTCTACAGCGCCATGAGCATCCCGCGCATCGGCCAGGTCCATGTGTTTTATCTGGCACGGCTGCTGAGCGCGCACTTCGATCCGGGGCCCGAATCGGCCCAGGCACGCCTGTTCACCGAAGACCAGATCCCCTGGGACGAGCTGGCCTTCACCGCCGTCCGCCGGACGCTGGAGTGCTTCTTTGAAGACCGGCGGCGCGGCGGCTTCGGCGTGCACGATTTCGACATCGCCTGATGAACCCCTGGCCACCGCTGACGCTGCTCAAGCCAGGCGACGCGTTTCCGCCGTTGTCGCGGGCCTGGCCTGCCCATTCGCCGGCGCCGGGCCTGGTTGCCGTCGGCGGCGCGCTGGACGTGCCCACCCTGCTGGCCGCCTATTGCGCCACCATCTTCCCCTGGTTCAGCGAAGGCGAACCGATCCTCTGGTGGAGCCCGGATCCGCGCATGGTGCTGCGGGTGGAGCACTTTCGCCTGCACCGCTCGCTGCGCCGGGTGGTGCAGCGCTTTCGCGCCAGCGCGGGCTGCGAGATCCGCGTCAACAGCGCCTTCGACGCCGTCATCACGGCCTGCGCCCGCGCCGCGCGCCAGGGCCAGTCAGGCACCTGGATCGGGCCACGGATCCTGAACGCCTACACCGCGCTGCACCGCGCCGGCCATGCCTTCAGCGTCGAGACCTGGATCGACGGCCGGCTGCGGGGCGGCTTGTACGGGGTATCCATCGGGCGCGCGGTATTCGGCGAATCCATGTTCACCGAGGTCACCGACGGCTCCAAGATCGCCCTGGCGGCCCTGGTCGCCCTGTGCCGCGCCCAGGGGCTGCCGCTGATCGACTGCCAGCAGAACACACGCCACCTGGCCTTCATGGGCGCGGCTGAAATGCCGCGCGCCGAGTTCGCCGGCGCCGTGCGGCAACACCTGTCCGAAGCCGCCCCGCGCTGGCACTTCGAGCCCGTATACTGGAACGCATTGATGCCCGCAGCCCCGCTGACCGCCCACCGGTGACGCACCTCAAGGATCTTCCGCTCCAGGCCCTGCAGTTCTACGCCACGGCGCCCTACCCGTGCAGCTACCTGCCGGGGCGGCAGGCGCGCTCCCAGGTGGCCACGCCCAGCCATCTGATCAACAACGACACCTATTCGGGGCTGGTGCAGCGCGGCTTCCGGCGCAGCGGCCTGTTCACCTATCGACCGTACTGCGACGGCTGCCACGCCTGCATGCCGGTGCGCGTGCTGGCACGCGAATTTCGCCCCGACCGCAGCCAACGGCGCGCCCAGGGGCGCCATGGCGGGCTGCAGGTTCGCGTGCTCAAGCTGGGCTACGTGCCAGAGCACTATCGCCTGTACCTGCGCTACCAGGCCGGCCGCCATACCGGCGGCGGCATGGACCACGACAGCGTCGAGCAGTACACCCAGTTCCTGCTGCAAAGCAACGTCAACTCGCGCCTGGTCGAATTCCGTGAGCCGCGGCACGGCTCGACACCGGGGTGCCTGCGCATGGTGTCGATCATCGACGTGCTGGGCGATGGCCTGTCGGCCGTCTACACCTTCTACGACCCCGATCCGCGCGCCAGCTACGGCACCTACGCGATCCTGTGGCAGATCGAGCAGGCCCGGCAACTGGGCCTGCCCCACGTGTATCTGGGCTACTGGATCGAGGGCAGCCGCAAGATGGTGTACAAGGCGCGCTTTCAACCGCTGGAACGCCTGGAACACGGGCAATGGCAGCGTGCCGTTCGACCCGCCTGACGCCCGATTCCCATGCGCCGCCCCAACCCCGACGCCCACCAGACGCCGACCATCCAGGTGATCGAGCGCATGTTCGCGCTGATCGACGTGCTGGCCTCGCGCGAAGAACCCATGGCGCTGAAGGACATCAGCGAGCAGACCGGCCTGCACCCATCGACCACGCACCGCATCCTCAACGACCTGACCATCGGGCGCTTCGTTGATCGGCCAGAGGCCGGCAGCTACCGCCTGGGCATGCGTCTGCTGGAACTGGGCAATCTGGTCAAGGCACGCCTGAACGTGCGCGACGCCGCGCTGGCGCCGATGCGCGAGCTGCACCGGCTGACCCAGCAACCGGTCAACCTGAGCGTGCGCCAGGGCGACGAGATCGTCTATATCGAGCGCGCCTACAGCGAGCGCTCGGGCATGCAGGTGGTGCGCGCCATCGGTGGGCGGGCCCCGCTGCACCTGACGTCGACCGGCAAGCTGTTTCTGGCCTGCGACGACGCGCAGCGCGTGCGCGCCTACGCCACGCGCACCGGGCTGGCCGGCCACACCCGCAACAGCATCACGCAGCTGCCCACGCTGGAGCGCGAACTGGTCAGCGCCCGCCATGCCGGCGTGGCACGCGACAACGAAGAGCTGGAGCTGGGCGTGCGCTGCATGGCCGCCGGCATCTACGATGACCAGGGCAAGCTGGTGGCGGGGCTGTCGATTTCGGCGCCCGCAGACCGGCTGGACGATGCCTGGCTGCCCAAGCTCAAGCAGACGGCGCAGCAGATCTCGGCGGCACTGGGTTTTGACGAGCGGCGCTGAGTCTCGCGGCCGATCGATCAGCCAAAACTGCGTCTAGCGCCCGTCCAGCGAACGCAAGCAGCTATCAATATATGAGCATTCAGACGGCGTTCTGGCCGCCCGCCACGGTGCTGGCCGGGCGCTGCACCTCGACCCAGCGGCGCACCCGCTCGGCGTCAGCCAGCCGGCTTTGCTTGCCACTGGAGTCCAGGAACACCATGATCAACTTGCGTCCGGCCACGCGCGCCTGCATCACCAGGCACTGGCCGGCTTCCGAGATGTAGCCGGTCTTCTGCAGGCCGATCTGCCATTCGGGGTTGTGCACCAGCCGGTTGGTGTTGTTGTACTGCACGACGCGGTTGCCGACCGCCACCTCGTAGCCCGTGGAGGTGGACAGCTGGCGCAGCAGCGGCTCGCGTGACGCCGCCGCCACCAGGGTGGCCAGGTCCTGCGCGGTGGAGCGGTTGCCGCTGGACAGGCCGGTCGGCTCGACGTAGCGCGTGTCCTTCATGCCCAGCATCAGCGCGCGGGCGTTCATCAGGCCGACGAAGCGCTGCAGGCCGCCCGGGTAGCTGCGACCCAGGGCGTGGGCGGCGCGGTTCTCGCTGGACATCAGTGCCAGGTGCATCAACTCGCCACGCGTGAGCTGCGTGCCCACGGCCAGGCGCGAGCGGCTGCCTTTTTCGGTGTCCACGTCTTCCTCGGTGATGGTGATCACCTCGTCCAGCGGCAGGCGGGCATCGGCCACCACCAGGCCAGTCATCAGCTTGGTCAGCGAGGCAATCGGCAGCACCGCGTGATCGTTCTTGCTCAGCAGCACTTCCTGGGTGTCCTGGTCCAGCACCAGGGCCACGCTGGACTTCAGCTCCAGTGGGTCGTCCACCGCGTGCAGGCCGGCGATCTGGCCAAAAGACAGGCGCGGCGCGCGTGCCTGAACCACCGCCGGCGCGGCGGCAGCGCGCAGCGACAGCCGCGTCTGGCGCGCGTTCAGGCTGCCCTTGCCGCGCGCCTCATGCCTGGACAGCGCCAGGCGCGATCCGCGCGCTGCACGGGCATCTGCCTGGGTGGCGTGCCTGGCCGCGGCATGGCGCGGTTGGCCCGCCTGGCGCCCCGCCGCCACCGACCGACCGGCCTTGGCTGCCGGCGCCTTCGCCGCCGGGTTCTTGGCGGCCGGCTTGACTGCGGCCTTGTGCGATGCGGCGGGCTTGGTGGCCTTTTTGGCCGCAGCGGCACTGGCTGAAGCCAGCGGCGCCAGACTCATGAGGGCCGCGACAGAAAGTACTGAAAAGCACTTCACCAGGGAGCCGAACCGCCATTCACGCACCAGCGCCGCCATCATGTTTCCTCAAACCATGTCCACATTGAGGGCGCAAGTGTACAGAAGTGAAAAAAGAGGCGCAATATCATCGACTTGCACCTCTTTCCTCATTTCGCCCAGGATTTCCTGGGGATAACCCTAGCCTTGTGCAGCCACCCGGTCAGCTTTGCTGTGTAACTTGTTGAGGGCACTCAGATAAGCCTTGGCCGAGGCAACCACGATGTCGGGGTCGGCACCGACACCGTTGACAATGCGACCGCTGTTTTGCAGGCGCACCGTTACCTCGCCCTGGCTTTCGGTGTTGCCACTGATGGCGTTGACCGAATACAGCACCATTTCGGCGCCGCTGGCGACCTGACTCTCGATGGCCTTGAGCGAGGCATCGACCGGGCCGTTGCCGTCGGACACGCCGTGCACTTCGCGGCCGTCGATGGTGAACACGATCTCCGCATGCGGGGTCTCGCCGGTTTCGCTGCGCTGGGCCAGTGAGATGAAGCCGTACTGCTCCTTCTCGGCGGTCACGCTCTCGTCGCTGACCAGGGCCAGGATGTCCTCGTCGAAGATCTCGCTCTTGCGGTCGGCCAGTTCCTTGAACTTGGCGAACGCGGCCATGATCTCGCCCTCGGATTCGAGCACCACGCCCAGCTCCTGCAGGCGCTGCTTGAAGGCGTTGCGGCCGCTCAGCTTGCCCAGCACGATCTTGTTGGCGCTCCAGCCCACGTCCTCGGCGCGCATGATTTCGTAGGTGTCGCGCGCCTTGAGCACACCGTCCTGGTGGATGCCGCTGGCGTGCGCGAAGGCGTTGGCGCCCACCACTGCCTTGTTGGGCTGCACCACGAAGCCGGTGGTGTGGCTGACCATGCGGCTGGCTGGCACGATCTGCGAAGTGTCGATGCCGACGTCCAGACCGAAGTAGTCGCGCCGCGTCTTCACGGCCATCACGACCTCCTCCAGCGAGCAGTTGCCGGCGCGCTCGCCCAGGCCGTTGATGGTGCACTCGATCTGGCGCGCGCCGCCGATCTTCACGCCCGCCAGGCTGTTGGCCACGGCCATGCCCAGGTCGTTGTGGCAGTGCACGCTCCAGATCGCCTTGTCGCTGTTGGGCACCTTCTCGCGCAGGGTCTTGATGAAGTGGCCGTACAGCTCGGGAATCGCGTAGCCGACGGTGTCGGGAATGTTGATGGTGGTGGCGCCTTCCTTGATGACGGCCTCGCAGACGCGCGCCAGGAAGTCGATGTCGCTGCGGTAGCCGTCCTCGGCGCTGAACTCGATGTCATCGCGCAGGTTGCGCGCGAAACGCACCGCCAGCTTCGACTGCTCGAACACCTCGTCGGGCGTCATGCGCAGCTTTTTTTCCATGTGCAGCGGGCTGGTGGCGATGAAGGTGTGGATGCGCCCGCGCGCCGCGCCCTTGAGCGCCTCGGCGGCGCGCGCGATGTCGCGATCGTTGGCGCGCGAGAGCGAGCACACGGTGGAGTCCTTGATCACCTCGGCGATCGCCTTGACGCATTCGAAGTCGCCGTTGCTGCTGGCGGCAAATCCGGCCTCGATCACGTCCACGCGCAGGCGCTCGAGCTGGCGCGCGATGCGCAGCTTCTCGTCCTTGGTCATGCTGGCGCCGGGCGACTGCTCGCCGTCGCGCAAGGTGGTGTCGAAGATGATGAGCTTGTCGGTCATGGGCTGTTCTCCGGAAATTGAAGCTTGGGAATCCCGTCAGCGAAAAATGTCTTGAGACAAACAAAAAGGCCCGCTGCGGGTGCAAACGGGCCTTTACAGGAAAAAGTTGCGCGCGCTACTGTCCCCGCCCGTTCGGCGTTGCCAGTAGTAGTGCCAGCGACTTGTTCATGGAACGGCAAATGTAGCACAGCGGCGCCGGCGTGTGTGGCAAGCCCGCGGCTGGCCCACTTCAGTCGTGGTGCAGCCCGCGCTCGTCCGGCTCGTCGGTGGAGGTGCTGACGATGCTGGCGTGTTCGCCCTTGGCCTTGCGCCACACATACACCACATAGCCGGACAGCGCATAGCCGACGAACACCAGGAACAGCATGGTGGCCGGCTCGATGCTGATAACGGCGATCAGCAGCGCCGCCAGCACCAGCATGACGAAGGGCACGCTGCGGCGCCCGCGCAGGTCCTTGAAGCTGTAGTACGGCGTGTTGGTGACCATGGTGAGCCCGGCGAACAGCGTGATGGCGAACAGCAGCCAGGAGAAGTCGCCGCGCGCCACGCGCGTGCCGCCCAGCGCCGAGATCAGGGCGCGAAACAGCGGCACCTCGCGCTGTGCCTCGATCATGGTGCTGGTCAGCCAGATGAAGCCGGCCACCAGCGCCGCCGCCGCCGGCGAGGGCAGGCCCTGAAAGTAGCGCTTGTCCACCACGCCGGTGTTGACGTTGAAGCGCGCCAGCCGCAGCGCCGCGCAGGCGCAGTAGACAAAGGCGGCGAACCAGCCCGCCTTGCCCAGCGGCTGCAGGGCCCACATGTAGGCCACCAGCGCCGGCGCGGCGCCGAAGCTGACCATGTCCGACAGCGAATCCATCTGCTCGCCAAAGGCACTCTGCGTATGGGTCATGCGCGCCACACGGCCGTCCAGGCTGTCCAGCACCATGGCGGCGAAGATGCCGGTGGCGGCGGCCACGAACTGCCCGTGCATCGCCATGACGATGGCGTAGAAGCCGCCGAACAGCGCCGCCAGCGTGATCATGTTGGGCAGCACGTAGATGCCCTTGCGCCGCCGCGGTGGCGGCGCATTCCCCGCGGGCGGGGCGGAGGAAAACTCGTTTTCAGGCATCTGATCGAACTTCAGGCCGCGCGCAACAAGCGCAAGCAGCTATCAAAATCATACTATCGCGGCACCCGCTCGGGCACCGCCTGACCTGCGCAGTGTAACGACATGCCCGGCACAAAAAAGGCCACGCGGGGCGTGGCCTGGTGCCGGTGGCGCGCGGCGATCAGTTGCGCGTCTGGTCCACCAGCTTGTTCTTGGCGATCCAGGGCATCATGGCGCGCAGCTGGGCGCCCACCTGCTCGATGGAGTGGGCGGCCAGGTTGCGGCGGCGGGCCGTCATGGACGGATAGTTCAGGCGGCCTTCCTGGATGAACATCTTCGCGTATTCGCCGTCCTGGATGCGC
Source organism: Burkholderiales bacterium 68-10 (assembly GCA_001897615.1). Lineage (GTDB taxonomy): Bacteria > Pseudomonadota > Gammaproteobacteria > Burkholderiales > Burkholderiaceae_C > Ottowia. Next base: position 12,629 of record MKTG01000041.1, on the reverse strand, counting down.
TTCAGGGCATTGCGCATGGCGGCGCGCGACTGCTCGTTGATGACCTCGGGGCCGGTCACGTACTCGCCGTATTCAGCGTTGTTGCTGATCGAGTAGTTCATGTTGGCGATGCCGCCTTCGTAGATCAGGTCCACGATGAGTTTCAGCTCGTGCAGGCACTCGAAGTAGGCCATCTCGGGGGCGTAGCCGGCCTCGGTCAGGGTCTCGTAGCCCATCTTGATCAGCTCGACGGCGCCGCCGCACAGCACGGCCTGCTCGCCGAACAGATCGGTCTCGGTTTCTTCGCGGAAGTTGGTCTCGATGATGCCGGCCTTGCCACCGCCGTTGGCCATGGCGTAGGACAGGGCCAGGTCACGTGCCTTGCCCGACTTGTCCTGATGCACCGCGACCAGGTGGGGCACGCCGCCGCCCTGGGTGTAGGTGTTGCGCACGGTGTGGCCGGGGGCCTTGGGCGCGACCATCCACACGTCCAGGTCGGCGCGCGGCACGACCTGGTTGTAGTGCACGTTGAAGCCGTGGGCGAAGGCCAGCGACGCGCCCTGCTTGATGTTGGGGGCCACGTTGTTGTTGTAGACCTCGGCGATCTGCTCGTCGGGCAGCAGGATCATGACCACGTCGGCGGCCTTCACGGCGTCGTTCACTTCCAGCACGTTGAGGCCGGCCTTGCCGACCTTGTCCCAGCTGGCGCCACCCTTGCGCAGGCCGACCACGACCTTCACGCCGCTGTCGTTCAGGTTCTGGGCGTGGGCGTGGCCTTGCGAGCCGTAGCCGATGATGGCCACGGTCTTGCCCTTGATCAGGCTCAGGTCACAGTCTTTGTCGTAGAACACTTTCACGGGTTTTCTCCTTGGGTTGTCTGATGACTATAAAAACAATAGCTGTTGGCGCAGTCCAGTCAAGCGCCAGCGGCATTTAAACCTTCAACAAGCGCTCGCCCCGCCCGATGCCGCTGGCGCCGGTGCGCACGGTCTCCAGGATGGCGGACTTGTCGATGGCGTTGAGGAAGGCGTCGTGCTTGCCCTGGTCGCCGGTGAGCTCGATGGTGTAGCTCTTGTCGGTGACGTCAATGATGCGACCGCGAAAGATGTCGGCCATGCGCTTGATCTCCTCGCGCTCCTTGCCGACGGCGCGCACCTTGACCATCATGTGCTCGCGCTCGATGTAGCTGCCCTCGGTCAGATCGACCACCTTGACCACCTCGATCAAGCGGTTCAGGTGCTTGGTGATCTGCTCGATCACCTCGTCGGAGCCGCGCGTCTGGATGGTCATGCGCGACAGGCTGGCGTCCTCGGTCGGCGCGACGATCAGCGACTCGATGTTGTAGCCCCGGGCCGAAAACAGGCCCACCACGCGGGACAGCGCCCCCGCTTCGTTCTCGATCAGTACGGCGATGATGTGTTTCATGTGTCGATTCCTCTTTTTGCGACGGCAGCACGATCAAAAATGGTCGCAGAAAGCTGCCGCTTTTCACCGCCCTCCCCCGCGCACGGTAATGCGCGGGCTTGGCGGGCAATAGATTCGTCTTGCTATTAATAATATAGCTTCCGGCGCTCGTCAGTGGCGCGCCAGAGCCGTTTTCTTTAAAGATCCTCGGAGCCCAGCAGCATCTCGGTGATGCCCTTGCCGGGTTCGACCATCGGGAACACGTTTTCCGTCGGGTCGGTGCGGAAGTCCATGAACACCGTGCGGTCCTTGAGCTTGCGCGCCTCGCGCAGCGCCGGCTCCACGTCCTGCGGCCGCTCGATCAGCATGCCGACGTGACCATAGGCCTCGGCCAGCTTGACGAAGTTGGGCAGCGCGTCCATGTAGCTGTGGCTGTAGCGGCCGGCGTACTGCAACTCCTGCCACTGGCGCACCATGCCCAGGTAGCGGTTGTTCAGCGAGACGATCTTAATCGGCGTGTTGTACTGCAGGCAGGTCGACAGCTCCTGAATGCACATCTGCACCGAGCCCTCGCCCGTCACGCAATAGACTTCGCTGTCGGGTTTGGCCAGCTTGATGCCCATGGCGTACGGGATGCCCACGCCCATGGTGCCCAGCCCGCCCGAGTTGATCCAGCGGCGCGGCTCGTCAAAGCGGTAGTACTGCGCCGCCCACATCTGGTGCTGACCCACGTCGGAGGTGATGTACGCGTCGGCGTCGCGCGTCATCTCCCACAGCGTCTCGATCACTTTTTGCGGCTTGATGACGTCGGCATTGGCGCGGTCGTACTTCATGCAGTCGCGCGCGCGCCAGCCCTCCACGGTCTTCCACCAGTCGGCCAGCGCCGCTTGGTCCGGACGCGCGCTGGCCTCGCGGATCATGCCGATCATCTCGCTGAGCACGTCCTTGACGTCGCCCACGATGGGCACGTCGACCTTGACGCGCTTGGAGATCGACGACGGGTCGATGTCGATGTGGATGATCTTGCGCTCGTTCTGCGCGAAATGCTTGGGGTTGCCGATCACGCGGTCGTCAAAGCGCGCACCCACGGCCAGCAGCACGTCGCAGTGCTGCATGGCGTTGTTGGCTTCCCAGGTGCCGTGCATGCCCAGCATGCCCAAAAAGCGCCGGTCGGACGCCGGAAACGCCCCCAGCCCCATCAGCGTGTGGGTCACCGGGCAGTTGAGCAAGTCAACCAGCGTGCGCAGCTCGGCGCAGGCATCGGCCAGCAGCACGCCACCGCCGGTATAGATGTAGGGTCGCTTGGCCGCCAGCAACAGCTGCAGCGCCTTGCGAATCTGCCCGCCGTGGCCCTTCTTGACCGGGTTGTACGAGCGCATCTCCACGCTCTCGGGGTAACCCTTGTAGGGCGTCTTCTCGAACGACACATCCTTGGGGATGTCCACCACCACCGGCCCCGGGCGGCCCGAGCGCGCGATGTGAAAGGCCTTCTTCATCACATCGGCCATGTCGCGCACATCCTTGACCAGGAAGTTGTGCTTGACGATGGGGCGCGTGATGCCGACGGTGTCGCATTCCTGGAAGGCGTCCTGGCCGATGGCGGCCGTCGGCACCTGGCCAGTGATGATCACCATCGGGATCGAATCCATGTAGGCCGTGGCGATGCCGGTGACGGCGTTGGTCACGCCCGGGCCCGAGGTGACCAGCGCCACGCCGACTTCGCCGGTGGCGCGCGCGTAGCCGTCGGCGGCGTGCACGGCGGCCTGCTCGTGGCGCACCAGCACGTGCTGGATGGTGTCCTGCTTGTAGAAGGCGTCGTAGATGTGCAGCACCGCGCCGCCGGGGTAGCCCCAGACGTGCTTGACGCCTTCGGCCTGCAAGGCCTTGATGAGGATTTCGGCGCCGCGCAGCTCCTGCGGGGCCTGGCGGGATGCGGTGGTGGCGCCTTGCGTGGCCTCGGCCACGGCGGCCGACTTGAATTCGGCTTTGCTGATTTCCATGTTATTCAACCTTTCGAGAATTTCTCTGACGAAAAACCTTGGGTGCCCCTTGCCAACCCTCGTGAGGCCGCTTCAGGACTTGAGGCCAGACACCATGGGCGACCTCACTTCTGTCGCCGGCGCTGACCCGTTTGCCGTTATGACTGCAAGCGGCATTATCGCACTGCAACATGAGCGACCGCGCGGCAGCGCGCAAACCGCGGCGCCCCCGGTGCCATAATCCGGCGCGCCGCGCGTTCAGCACGCATTGCGCCGCCTTCTTCGCCCCCCACGAGGCGCCTGTCCACCGTCCCGTCCGCCGCAGATCTCCTTGGCCACCGATCAGGAACTCTCCGACTTTCTGCGCAACGTCGAAAAGCGGGCGTTCAA
>MKTG01000041.1:564-8857 GCA_001897615.1 Burkholderiales bacterium 68-10 | reverse complement strand
TGAAGCTGGCCGAGCATTACGGTGGCAAGCCGGCGGCCGAATTGCCGCTGCTGTTCCAGCGCATCCTGTCCAACAGCACGCTGGACTGGTTTCGGCGGCAGAAGACGCGCAACGCGCTATTTTCCAACCTGAGCGACTTTGAAGCCGAGGACGGCGAGGGCGAATTCGACCTGCTGGAGATCTTCGCCGGCGCCAACGACAGCGCCCAGATCGAGAGCGCGGAGGACTCCACCCGGCGCGCCCAGGTGCTGCGCGAGATCGAGTTACAAATCCAGGCCCTGCCCAACCGTCAACGCGAGGCGTTTCTGCTGCGTTACTGGGAGGAAATGGATGTTGCCGAAACGGCGGCGGTCATGGGGTGTTCGGAAGGCAGTGTCAAGACGCACTGTTCGCGCGCAGTCCAGGCGCTGGCGAAGGCCTTGAGAGCCAAAGGAATCCAGCCATGAACACGAACTTCAGTCAACTGCATTCGGAATCACTGCACAACCGATTCGGCCTGCGCGTGGGCGCCCGCCTGTCGGCTGGCGCCGAAGAACTGCCCCACGACGTGAGCGAACGCCTGCGGGCCGCGCGCGAGCGCGCGTTGGCGCAGCGCCGGCAGCCGGCCGCCCAGCTGGCGGCGCGCCCGACCCGGGCGAGCTGGCGCCAGGGCGCGACCCTGACGCTGGGCTTCGGCGACAACGGCACGAGCTTGTGGGGTCGGCTGGCCTCGGGCGCCATGATGCTGGCCCTGGTGGCCGGACTGGTGGCCATCGACGTGGTGCAGGACAACGACCGCGCCACCGAAGTGGCCGAACTCGACGCCGCCCTGCTGACCGACGACCTGCCCCCCGAGGCCTACGCCGACCCGGGTTTTCTGCAGTTCATCAAGTCCGACCCGAGCCGGACCTCCCCCACCCTCAACCAGTGAACCGGGCGACCCCGTCCATAGCCTTGTCCCGATGCGCCACCTGCTGCCGGTACTCCTTCTCGTCCTGAGCATGCTGGCGCTGCTGCCGGCGCACGCCCAGGGCGTGGCGGGGCCGGGCGCGGCGGCGGCAGTGGCCGGCCGCATCGAATGGCACAACCTGAACGGTGCCCAGCGCACGGCGCTGGCCCCCCTGGAGCGCGACTGGTCCAGCCTGGGGCCCGACCAGCAGCGCAAATGGGTCGCGCTGACACAGAACTTCAACCGCATGACGCCGCAAGAGCGCGCCACCCTGCAGGGCCGCATGACCGAATGGGCCAACCTGACACCGGCCCAGCGCACCCAGGCACGGCTGAACTTCGGCGAGGTGCGCAAGGTGCCCGCGGACGAAAAGCGCGCCAAATGGGAGGAATACCAGGCTCTGCCCGAGGAGGAGCGCGCCCGCCTGGCCAGCGAGCGACCCAAGCCCCCGGCCGGTGCCGCGCCAGCCTTGCGACCGGTCCCGGCCGAGCGGCTGGTGCGTCCCTCGAAGCCTCCGGTGGCCGGCGCCACGCCCGAAACGCGCACGGGCATCCCCGCACCGCCCCAGGTCAACCGCCATACACTGTTGCCCGAACGCCACGAGCCCGACGCGGCCGACGCCGACACGCACTGACCGGGCCCGTCCCGCGCACGGGCCACACGGCGGTCGGCTGGCACGCAACGCCAGCGAGCCACGGCCCCTGTAACAATGGCGTGCGCCGCCGTCACGGGCCTGGTGCGCATCGCGGTTGCCGCCTGTCCTTTCTGTTGCATGAATCCCTCTGCCCTCATCCCGCCCGCGCCAGCCGTCACATCGCTGCGCGCGCCTTCGCTGCGCCGCCGCATGGCCTGCTGGCTGTACGAGGGCACACTGATGTTCGGCGTGGTCGTGCTGCCAGGGCTGATCTTCGGCATCGCCACCAACACCCGCCATGCGCTGGACAACCGCCACGCGCTGCAGGCGCTGCTGTTCGGCGTGCTGGCGCTGTATTTCGGCTATTTCTGGGTCAAGGGCCAGACGCTGCCGATGAAAACCTGGCACATCCGCGTGGTCGACCGCCGGGGGCAGGCGCTGCGCTGGCCGCGCGCCCTGCTGCGCTACCTGCTGGCCTGGCTGTGGTTTTTGCCGCCGCTGGCGGCCATCGCGCCGTTTCAGTTGTCGGGCGGAGAAATCACCGTGCTGATGTTCGGTTGGATCACCGTGTGGGCGCTGCTGAGCCGTTTTCACCGCGAGCAGCAGTTCTGGCACGACGCCTGGGCCGGCACGCGGCTGATTGACGTGCAGCCGGATCTGACCAAGCGCCGCCAGTGAGGCGCGCCCGCCATCCAGCCCACGCTGCCGCCATGTCGCCCGTCGAAGCCCCCCGAGAGGGCGCGCCCGCCAACCCGCAAAAGCACCGCACCGGGCTGACGCGCCTGTGGCATGCCACCGGCTATTCGCTGGCCGGCCTGAAGGCCGGCTGGGCCGAAAAGGCCTTCCGCCAGGAAGCGCTGCTGGCCATGGTGCTGCTGCCGTCGGCGTTCTGGCTCGGTCGGCACTGGGTGGAGACCACGCTGCTGGCCGGGTCGGTACTGCTGGTGCTGATCGTCGAATTGCTCAACAGCGGCATCGAGGCGGCGATCGACCGCATCGGGCCCGAATGGCATGCCTTGTCCAAGCGTGCCAAGGACATGGGCTCGGCCGCCGTGCTGCTGAGCCTGTTGCTGGCCGGCGGCGTCTGGCTGGCGGCGTTCTACCACCGATTCTTCATCCCATGACTGCCGCACTGTCGTCCGAACCCAACTTCTCCATCTGCGTCTACTGCGGCTCGCGCCCTGGCGAGAACCAGGCGTTTGCTGACGTCGCGGCCCAGGTCGGCCTGTGGATCGGCCGCCATGGCGGCCAGCTGGTGTATGGCGGCGGTCGCGCCGGCCTGATGGGCGTGGTGGCCGATGCCACGCTGGCCGCCGGCGGGCGCGTGGTGGGCATCATCCCGCGGGTGCTGGTGGAGCGCGAGCACGCGCACCGCGGCTGCCACGAGCTGCATGTGGTGGAGACCATGCACGAGCGCAAGCGCCTGATGGCCGAGCGCGCCGACGCCTTCCTGGCGCTGCCCGGCGGCATCGGCACCTTCGAGGAGTTCTTCGAGACCTGGACCTGGCGCCAGCTCGGCTACCACGACAAGCCAGTCGGCCTGCTCAACCAGGACGGCTACTACGACGCCATGCTGGCCTTTCTGCGGCACAGCGTGGCTTGCGGCTTCATGGGCGAGGTGCAGATGGGCTTGATCGAGGTCAACGCCGACTGGCGCGCCCTGCTCGGGAGCCTGGTTCACGCGGCGGGCTTTCCAGCGCCGGACCTGCTCAGCCAGATCTAAGCGGCTGGCAGAAACAGCTGCTGCAAATCGCTCAGAAAGTCGAAGCCGCGCGCCGTGGGCTGGATCCAGGCGCCCTCGCGCCGCAACCAGCCCGACTGCTCGGCCTGCGCCAGCGCCGTGGCGATGCTGCTGGGCGGCATGCCGGTGCGCTCGGTGTAGTCCGTCAGGCTGAAGCCGTCCTTCAGGCGCAGCGCGTTCAGCATGAACTCCAGCGGCAGCTCGGCGCGCGCCACCTCGTGCGCCTGCGCCACGGCGTCGCCGGCCAGCGCCTTGTCCATGTACAGCTCGGGCTGCCGATGCCGCACCTGGCGCACGATGCGGTGCGGAAAGCTCAGCTTGCCGTGCGCGCCGGCGCCGATGCCCAGGTAGTCACCGAACTCCCAGTAGTTGAGGTTGTGCACGCAGCGGTGGCCGGCGCGCGCGTAGGCCGAGACTTCGTAGCGCGCCAGGCCGGCGTCGGCGGTCAGCGCGGTGATGCGGTCCAGCATGTCCCAGGCCGTGTCGTCGTCGGGCAGGCGCGGCGGGAACTTGGCGAACACCGTGTTGGGCTCGATCGTCAGGTGGTAGATCGACAGGTGCGGCGGCGCGAAGGCCAGCGCCGTGCGCACGTCCTGCTCCAGCTCGGCCAGCGTCTGGCCGGGCAGTGCGTACATCAGGTCGAGGTTGAAGGTGTCGAAGGCGCGCGCGGCTTCCTCGAGCGCGGCGCGCGCCTGGGCGCCGTCGTGCACTCGGCCAAGCGCCTTCAGGTGCCTGTCGTGAAAGCTCTGCACGCCCACCGACAGGCGCGTGACGCCGGCGGCGCGAAACGCGGCGAAGCGCTCGCGCTCGAAGGTGCCGGGGTTGGCCTCCAGCGTGATCTCGCACATCGGCTCCAGTGGCAGGCGCGCGCGCACGCCGGCGATCAGGCGGTCGATCTGCTCGGACTCGAACAGGCTGGGCGTGCCGCCGCCGATGAACACGCTGTAGACCGGCCGACCCCACACCAGCGGCAGGCTGGCTTCCAGGTCGGCCAGCAGCGCGTCGACGTAGCGCGCCTGCTGCGCCCGGGCATCGACACCGGCGCGCCGCTCGTGCGAGTTGAAGTCGCAGTAGGGGCACTTCTTCAGGCACCAGGGCAGGTGCAGGTACAGCGACAGCGGCGGCAGCGCCGGCAGTTGCAGGGTGCCGGGGCGCAGGTAGTGCTGGACGTCGTTCACAGCCAGCGCTCGCGCAGCAGCGCCGCCATCGCCCGCACGGCACGGCCACGGTGGCTGAGGGTGTTCTTCAGCGCGGCCGGCATCTCGGCAAAGGTCTGGCCCTGCTCGGGGATGAACATCACCGGATCGAAGCCGAAGCCGCCGCTGCCGCGCGGCTCGCGCGTGATCTCGCCCACCACGCGGCCGACGGCGATCAGCGGCTCGGGGTCGTCGGCGCTGCGCAGCGCCACCAGGGTGCTGACCATGGCGGCGCGGCGCTGCTCGACGCCCTGCATCTGCTCCAGCAGCGCGCGCACGTTGCCGGCATCGCCCTTCTCGTAGCCGAAGCGGGTGCCGTAGTAGGCCGTGTCCACGCCGGGCAGGCCGCCGAAGGCGTCGACGCACAGGCCGGCGTCGTCGGCCAGCGCCGGCAGGCCGCTGGCGGCAGCGGCGTGGCGCGCCTTGGCCAGCGCGTTTTCGACGAAGGTGCGGAAGGGCTCCTCGGCCTCGCCGATGCCCAGCTCGGCCTGGCGCACCAGGTCCATGCCCAGCGGCGCCAGCATGGCCTGCAGCTCGGCCAGCTTGCCGGGGTTGTTGGAGGCCAGCACGATTTTCATTCAAATCACCTTCTGACGCTTTACAGACAAGTGCCAGCAGCTATTAATTTGATAGTGATTGGCGCTGCAGGTCGATCAGCTCGCCAATACCCTTTTCCGCCAGGCGCATGAGCTGGTCCATCTCGGCGCGCGAAAACGCGGCGCCCTCGGCCGTGCCCTGCACCTCGACGTAATGGCCGGCGCCGGTCATGACCACGTTCATGTCGGTGTCGCAGCTCGAGTCCTGGGCGTAGTCGAGATCGAGCACCGGCACGCCGGCGACGATGCCCACCGACACCGCCGCCACCGGGTGCAGGATGGGCGACTCGGCGATCAGCCCACGCGCCAGCAGCCAGCTGACGGCGTCCTGCGCGGCGACAAAGGCGCCGGTGATGGCGGCGGTGCGCGTGCCGCCGTCGGCCTGCAGCACGTCGCAGTCCAGCAGAATGCTGCGCTCGCCCAGCTTGCGCAGGTCGAACACGGCGCGCAGGCTGCGCCCGATCAGGCGCTGGATCTCCTGCGTGCGGCCGCTCTGCTTGCCGCGCGCGGCCTCGCGGTCGCCGCGCGTGTGGGTGGCGCGCGGCAGCATGCCGTATTCGGCCGTCACCCAGCCTTCCCCACTGCCGCGCTTGTGCGGCGGCACCTTTTCCTCCACCGAGGCGGTGCACAGCACCCGGGTGTGGCCGAACTCGATCAGCACCGAGCCTTCGGCGTGCAGGGTGAAGCGGCGGGTGATGCGCACCGGGCGCAGCTGGTCGGGCGCGCGATCGGCGCGCACGGGGGTCGAAGCAGTGGAAGTCATGGTCTCGGATCGTACAGCTGGGCGCGCAGCATGCCATGCCGCGCCACCGCCGCGCTCAGCGCCGGTTCATGGCCGTGCGCTGGATGGCGGCATTGATCTCGGCGATGGAGCGCTCGATGGCCTCGTCGTCCAGGTCGTCCAGCAGCGGATCGTAGGCCCCGGCCTGGATGGTGGAGGCGAACACCTCGTCGCTCAGCACCTGGGTTTCGGTGAAGCCGCTGTGCTCGAACGCCGCGTCGGCCGGGCTTTCCCACTCGATGGCCAGCACGGTGACGTTGTCCGAATGCTCGCCGGCCGCCTGCAGCGCCGCATCCACCAGGGTGGGCACGGCCTTGGCCACCGGCAGCGTGCCCAGGGTGCTGACGATCAGCTCGTCCGCCAGGCTGCCCCACAGACCGTCGGAACACAGCAGCACGCGGTCGCCCTCGAGCAGGCGCAGCGGGCCGGCGACGTCGAACATCGGCCGCACGGTGGAGCCCAGGCAGGTGAACAGCACGTTGCGGTTGATGCCCTCGGTGGCCATGCCGGCGTTGGCCTGCGCCTCGCTGTAGGAGTGGTCGCGCGTGCGCAGCAGCAGCTGGCCGTCGCGCACCACGTACAGGCGCGAGTCGCCGCAGTGCATCCAGTGCAGCTCGCCGCCCTGCGCCAGCGCGGCCACCAGGGTGGTGCGCGGCGTGTCGAGCAGGCCGCGCTCGCTGGCGTAACGGATGATCTGGTGGTGCGCGCCCATCAGGCTGGCGGCCAGGAAACTGGCGGGCGCCGCCAGCCGCGGGCGCGCCTCACGCTGGAACAGCGCCGACAGCGTCTGCAGCGCGATCTGCGCCGCCACCTCGCCGTCCGGATGGCCGCCCATGCCGTCGGCCAGCGCGAACAGCCCCGCGTCGCGCGTGTAGCTGTAGCCCATGCGGTCCTCGTTCTTCTCCCGGCCGCCGCGGCGGCTGAGCTGAAATACCGAGAACTTCATGGGGCCCCGGGCTTACTTCAGGCGCGCGCCAAAGCGCGTCGCCCGTTGCAGGCCCTTCTTGGTGTCGGTCATCATGTTGTCGAACTGCAGGCGCACGCGCTCGCCCACCGACAACTTGGTGTACTGGCGCTCGCCTTCGCGCGACAGCTCCTTCTGCAGCGCGAACACCGACTGCGGACGCGACAGCGGGTCGAGCGACATGCACCACTCGACCACCTCGATCAGGTTGTCCGAATAGACCCCGCGCATGCGCGTCAGCGACAGCGTCAGGCGGTCCTTCTCCAGCCGCTGCGGGGCGTCGTTGGGCGGGTAGCCCTGCATGCAGGAATAGATGCAGGCGCCGATGGCGTACACGTCGGTCCACGGCCCCATGGTGGAATCGCGCCGGTACATCTCGGGGGCGGCAAAGCCCGGGGTATACATGGGGCGGGTGAAGTTGCCTTCCTTGTTCAGCACCTCGCGCGCGGCGCCGAAGTCGATCATCACCGCCTTGTTGTCGTCGGTGATGAAGATGTTGGCCGGCTTCAGATCCAGGTGCAGCATCTTGTGCTGGTGCACGATGCGCAGCCCGCGCAGGATCTCGTCGAACAGCGAGCGGATGGTGGATTCGCGGAACACCTTCTGCTTCTTGAGCTCGCGCGCGGTGACGATGAAGTCCTGCAGGGTCGCGCCCTCCAGGTAGTTCATAACCATGTACACGGTCTCGTTCTGGCGGAAGAAGTTGAGCACGCTCACCACCGACGGGTGCGAGATCTGCGCCAGCGAGCGCCCTTCCTCGAAGAAGCTCTTGAGGCCCAGCCGATACAGCGACAGCTTTTCCGGCGCCACCTCGGGCACCAGCACCCCGGGCTCGCGCATGGTCAACGCCGAGGGCAGGTATTCCTTGATCGCGACCTGCTGGCCTTCGCGATCGACCGCCAGGTACACCACGCCGAAGCCGCCCGCCGATATCTTGCGCAGCACGCGATAGCCACCGATCTCCGTATCGGGCGGCAGCGGCGCGGGCTTGGCCTTTGACATAATTTGAGTTGTCGAGCGGCCCGGGCGGATGCATCATGCGCCGATCCCGCTGGGACCCTCCGCCACGACCACCCTGTACCCGGAAAAGTAATATGTCAGTTTACAGTATGACCGGCTACGCCAGTGGTCAGCAGGCCCTGTCCCTCGATGCCGACGGCGCCCCAACCGCCAAAAACGCACGCGGCCGCCTGGGTCTGGAGTTGCGCTCCGTCAACAGCCGCTTTCTGGACCTGGGTTTTCGGCTGGCCGACGAGTTGCGCCCCCACGAGCCGATGCTGCGCGAGCTGCTGGGCCAGCGCCTGCGGCGCGGCAAGGTCGAGTTGCGCGCCTGGCTGCAAGGCCAGGCCGACGATGTGCTGGCCGACCCTTCCCCCCGCCTGCTGCAGCGGCTGGCCGCCGTGCAGGACCAGGTGTGCAACTGGCTGCCCCAGGCTTCGCGGCTGTCGGTGGC
>MKTG01000041.1:0-488 GCA_001897615.1 Burkholderiales bacterium 68-10 | reverse complement strand
GGCGAGCGCGTGGCGCAGCTGCGCGCGCTGGCCCGGGCCGCCGAGCCACTGGTGCCGCAGGCCGTGCAGGCGCAGAAGCAGCGCTTCCTGGACCGCTGGCGCGAGGCCCTGGCCAGCGGCGACGGCCAGGTCGGCGCCGAAGCCGCGCAGGAGCGCGCCCTGGCCGAGGCCACGGCCTACGCCATCCGCATCGACGTCGCCGAGGAGCTGGGCCGGCTGATGGCGCACCTGGACGAGATCGAGGCCGTGCTGCGCAAGGGCGGCGAAACCGGCAAGCGGCTGGATTTCCTGATCCAAGAGCTGCACCGCGAAGCCAATACCCTGGGCTCGAAAGCCGCCACGCTGGAGCTGACGCGCATCAGCGTCGACATGAAGGTGTTCATCGAGCAGATGCGCGAGCAGGTCCAGAACATAGAGTGAGGTTTCAGGACGGCACATGCCATCCGAAAACCCCTTGAAAATCAGATCCCAACAACCAACGAGATCAC
>MKTG01000040.1:2846-4287 GCA_001897615.1 Burkholderiales bacterium 68-10 | reverse complement strand
CCGTCGGCGTAGTGCAGCGTGGTGAGCAGGCCCTGCGCCGATTCGCCCTGCGCGACGAGCGTGCCGTCGGTGAGGAAGCCGGCGCCGACCAGCGGGATCGAGTCCTTCAGCCCGGCCGCCGCGTAGTCCTTGACGAACTTGACCGCGCCCGCGCCGGCGAAGAACGTGTAGACGACGTCGGGCTTGATCGAGGCGATCTCGGTGAGCAGCGCCTGGAACTCCTCGCGCGGGAACGGCAGCGTGAGATCCTTCTCGATCTTGCCGCCGGCCTTGGTGAACGCTTCCTTGAAGCCGTTGACGCTCTCCTTGCCCGCCGCGTAGTCCCAGGTGATGGTGACCGCGCGCTTGTAGCCTTTCTTGGCAGCGACCTCGCCCATCGCGTAGGCGGGCTGCCAGTTCGAGAACGAGCTGCGGAAGATGTTCGGCGCGCACATCGGACCGGTGACGGCGTCGGCGCCGGCGTTCGGCACGATCAGCAGCGTGCCGGTGTCTTTCGCGACCTTGGCCATCGCCATCGCGACGCCCGAGTGCACGGTGCCGATCACGACGTCGACGTTGTCGCGGTTGATCAGCTTGTTGATGTTGTCGGTGGCCTCCGCCGGGGCGCTCTCGTCGTCGACGCGGACGTATTCGACGGACAGCCCGCCGAGCTTGCCGCCCTGCTCGTCGACGTACTGCTTGAAGCCGTTCTCGATCGCGTTGGCCAGCGCCGTGTAAGTGCCGGAATACGGCAGCATGAAACCGACCTTGATCGAGTCGGCCGCCGATGCGCCGAGCGCCAGCGACGCGAGCCCGGCGGCGACCATCAGCTTCGTTGCTTGTGAACCCTTCATCGAATCTCCTCCAGGGGTTTTCGGACACCCGGCATTATCGGACCGGATGGGATCGCCGCGCGACTGCTGACTTACCCCAGCACGAGGCGCGCGCAACGCGGATCGCTGCCATGCGAAGCGCACGCAAAGTACTTCCTGTGCGCGAGCGAGTCAAGCACTATAGTGCAGCCGCTGGCGGCTTTGTGGCTTCGGCGCACGCCGGCGGCGCGCGTCACCCTTGCCGGCGGCGCGTCACCCTCGCCTACGGCTCGCGTCACCCTTCGAGCAGGAACGCCCGGCCGCGCGCGAAGCGCTCGCGCAATTCGTCGGTGCGCAACGACATCGCGCGGCGGTCGTCGCGGCGAACGAGCAGCGCCACCGTGCGCCGGCGATTGATCCACGCGACTTTCGAATGCGCGCTCGCGCCGTCGCGCGAAACGAACTCGATCCAGTCGCCGCGCGCCATCCGGTCGATCGCATGCTCGGGCGCCAGCGTCAGCCTGCGCGGATGGCGCGGCAGGTCGTCGAGGTCGAGCGATTCGAGGATTTCGAGCAGCTTGCGCCCGGGACCCTCGCCGTCGGCCGCTCCCGCGTCGGCAGCGGTTGCCGGCGGCGCGGGAACGGTGGGC
>MKTG01000040.1:1608-2752 GCA_001897615.1 Burkholderiales bacterium 68-10 | reverse complement strand
TCCGTCGTCGCGCGCTTCGCGCCCTGCACCCGCCGCCTCCTCGTCGGGCATGCGCGTGCGCGTCGCCTCGCGCTCGCGGTCGCGCCGCTGCATGCGGCGCAGATGGATCAGGAACAGCTCGTCGAAGAACGCCTTCGACTCCTCGTCCTTCGCGCCGATCTCGCGCACGCCCTGCGTCATCAGGCGGATCAGCGGGGGGATGCGTTGCGCCAGTTCGCGCCGGCTCTGGCGCTCGCCGGTTTCGTCGAGGCTCCACAGCAGGTCGTCGACGACGCGCATCGACACCTGGAACTCCGCGCTGTGCTCGCCGTCGCGCAGCGCCGCGGTGCGCAGGTGCCGCAGCCAGACGTTCATCAGGAAGTCGCGCACCGATTCGGGCGCCGCGTGCCGCTGCAGCCGTTCGGCGAGCATCGCGTGCAGGTGGCCGGTGACCTCCTCTTCGCGCTCGCGGCTCGGCCGGCGCGCGTAGTCGCGCCGGTTGCGCCGGCCCGGCGTCTCCTCGAGCGAGCGCCGCTCGCGCACCACGTGATCGATCAGCTGGCCCACGCTGCGCGCGGCGCGCGAGTATTCCTTCTGCACCTGCTGCGCCATCACCGCCGAGCGCGACTGCAGCGCGCTGGTCACGATCTCGACGGCGCGCACCATGGTCTCGAGCCGCCGGTGCAGTTCGCTGCCGCGCGTGATCTCGTCGGAGAACGCCGCCGAGATCGCGCCGAAATGCTCGACCAGGCGGCGCAGCGAACGCGGGTCGTCGCCCAGATAGCCCGAGTCGAGCAACGACAGCGCGAGCGCCGGCTGCTGCAATCGCCAGACGAGCGGGCGCGCCGCCTCGGGCACGCGACGATCGTCGATCACGTAGTCGAACATCGCCGCGACGAGATCGACGATGGCGACCTGCGCGGGCGGCGCGCCGGCCTCGCGCAGCCGCGCACGCACGTTGCCGAAGAACTCGGCGCGCGCTTCGCGGCTGTAGGGCATCGCGCCGATCGAATGCGCGAAGGCCACCGCGTCGCGTTCGAGATCCAGCACGGGCTGCAGCGCGGGCATCGTGCCCAGGCGCGCGCCCGTTGCCGCGCCGGCGAGCGGCGAAGTGCCGAGCGTCGCCGCATCGCGCTCGGCGCGCGCGGCGAGATCGATCGCGCGG
>MKTG01000040.1:0-1558 GCA_001897615.1 Burkholderiales bacterium 68-10 | reverse complement strand
GCGGCGCGCTGCTGCGGCTGTTCTTCACTCTTCGTGGCTTCGAGCGGCTCTTCGGAGACGCCCGCCTGCGCGAGCAGGCGCTCGGCCGCGTCGATCGCGTCGGCGATCGGCTGCGCGAAGCGCTTCCACGCGAAATTGCGCAGCCGGTCGGCGGCATAGCCGCCCTCCGCGGCATCAGCCACGCTCGCGAGCAGGGCCGCGGCCAGCGTGCGCGCGCCCAGCGGGTTGC
Source organism: Burkholderiales bacterium 68-10 (assembly GCA_001897615.1). Lineage (GTDB taxonomy): Bacteria > Pseudomonadota > Gammaproteobacteria > Burkholderiales > Burkholderiaceae_C > Ottowia. The sequence goes on along the minus strand of MKTG01000040.1, from coordinate 1,329 downwards.
GCTCGTCGTCGTCCCACGAGAAGCCGGCGCCGAGCAGGCGGCGCAGGCGCGCGACGTAGCGGGGATAGATCGCACCGCAACGCTCGCGCGCCTCGCGTGCCAGTTCGCCGGCCGCGATCTGCTGCTCGAGTTCCTCGTCGTCGACCAGCGCGAGCGCCGCGTCCGCCTGGCCTTGCGCGCCGCCCTGCGCGGCATCCTGCGCCGCTTCGAGGCAGCGCTGTGCGCGCCGCGCCAAAACGCGCGCCACTTCGTCGACACGGCTCGGCGATTCCTTGCGCAGCCGCGTTGCGGCGGCGACCATCGCCTGTCGATCACGGCCCTCTGTCGCGCGCTCGGCCGCCTCGTCCAGCGCTTCGGCCAGTGCCGGCAGGCCGCTGCGCGCCGCCTCGCGCAGCGCTTCGGCGATCCGGTCGCGAACGTGCGCGTACAGCGGCGAAGGCTGCGGCAACACGGGACGGGACGGAAGCGGATCGGGCATCGGGGCTCGTAGGGCGCACCCCGCTACCGGGAACGAAGGAAGACCGGGCAGGTCGTGCGAACAGGCGCGATGCTAGCGGATCGGGCGACGGTTCAGCGTGAACAAATCGCGCTGCGGGCGTCGAACGGACGCCCGGGCGTCGGCGCCCGCCGCGCCGGGGAACCCGGTTTTGCGCGGAACGTGAAGAAACGCACGTCGCCACCGCCCGGGCGCACGATTTGCGGCCGGGCGGTGGCGCCTTCGGGTTCAATCGTTCTGGTACTCGTCGTGCAGCTTCAGCCAGCTCATGGTGCCGTTTTCGTTGCGGCCTTTGGGAGCGAGGTCGAGCCAGTTGAACGCCCCCATCAGCAATTCGGTGCCGCGATGATAGGTCGAGTAGGTGTGGAAGATGTCGCCCTTCCCGTCCCTGGCGAAGATGCTGACGCCGAACATGTCCGGGGCGTATCGAATCGGCGTCAGGCCGTAGTTGTAGAGCGCACGGCCGGCAGCGCGGTCCTCCGGGGCGAAGGAGACGACGAAATCGTAGTTGAAGTCGCGGTCTCCCGAGGAAACCCACGGGAAGGTCCAACCCATCCGCTTCCTGACCTCCTCGATCCGCTGTATCGGCGCACGCGACACCGCGGCGAAGGAAAGGTCCGCATGCTCGAAATGCTGACGTGCCGCATCGACATGATCCATCGTGAACGAACAGCCGGGGCAAATGTGTTCCGAGCCGGGTGTCAGCATGAAGTGATATACGGCGAGCTGGCTGCGGTCCCCGAACAGGTCGCCCAGCGTGCATTCGCCCTCGGGGCCGTCGAAGACATAGTGTTTATCGACTTTGACCCAGGGCAATTGCCGCCGTTCGGTGC
>MKTG01000039.1:11575-13513 GCA_001897615.1 Burkholderiales bacterium 68-10 | reverse complement strand
CGAAAGCATCGGGTTGGCGGGGCGCAGCGGCCCAGGCGGGCTTATCGATGATGCTTAACTTAATGCCATTGCCCGCTACGCCCTGCGCCACCTGGGAATCAGCGTCGCGGTGGCCTTGCTGTCCGCCGCCCTGGTCTTCGGCCTGCTCTATCCCGCGCCCTACCGCGCCATGCTGGGCGTGGGGCCGATCTTTGGGCTGGTGCTGGCAGTGGACGTGGTGTGCGGCCCGCTGCTGACGCTGATCCTGGCCAGCCCGCGCAAGTCGCGCCGCGAGCGCTGGCTGGATTTCGGGTTGATCGGGCTGATCCAGGCGCTGGCGCTGGCCTATGGGCTGCACAGCGTGTGGGTGGCGCGCCCGGCGGTGCTGGCGTTCGAGCGGGACCGGCTGGTGGTGGTGACGGCCAACGAGGTGGACGTGGCCGACCTGCCCAATGCCCCGCCCACCCTGCGCCGCCTGCCGTGGTGGGGCGTGCAGCAGGTGGGCACGCGCCGCGCGGCCAGCAGCGCAGAAATGCTGGAGAGCGTGGAGCGCGGCCTGGCCGGCTGGTCGCCCGCTACGCAGCCGGGCTGGTGGCTGCCCTGGGACGCTGCCCGCGCCGACCTGAAGGCCCGCGCCAAACCCCTGCCGGAGCTGATCGCCCGCCGCCCGCCAGACGCCCAGGCGCTGCTGCGCGCCGCCGCCCAGGCCGCCGGCGCCGACCCGGCCCACCTGCTCTACCTGCCGCTGACCAGCAGCACCACCAAGGACTGGGTGGCGCTGCTGGACGCCGATTTGCGGCTGCTGGGGCATGTGGCGGTGGATGGGTTTTGATTGCAAGCCAAATCGGCCTTCGGCGCTCGCCAGTCAAGCGCTGGAAGCTATCAAAATTGATAAGAGCATCGACCCCCTTCGTCGTGGCCTACAACACGAAATGCCAGTCGATCAGACGGGTCGCCATTGCCGATTCCATTCTCGGCAAGCGGCGTCGCCCTTGCTCTCGCATCAGTGGGTCGAGGCCTCAGCAGCCCGCAGCTACCTCTCGTGGTCACTCAGATCGCCCCACTGAGCGCCAGACTCAACGAGCCTGCAAGGCCTGCTGAAGATCCGCCACCAGATCGCCGGCGTGCTCCAGCCCGATCGACAGGCGCACCAGCCCCTCGCTCACGCCGTCGGCTTCGCGCTGCGCGGCGGATACGCCGGAATGGGTGGTCGAGGCCGGGTGGCAGATCAGCGATTCGCTGCCGCCCAGGCTGACCGCCGACTTGAAGCGGCGCAGCGCGTTGATGAGGGCAAATGCCTCGGCGCGGCCGCCCTCCAGCACGAACGAAAAGGTCGAGCCCGCCGCCGTGCACTGGCGCCGGTACACCGCCTGGTAGGCCGCGTCGTCCACCCATTCGGGATGGTGCACGCGCACCGGCCGGTAGGGGTTGCCGGCCAGCCAGCGCGCCACCGTGCTGGCGCTTTGCGCCGCCTGCCGCATGCGCAGCACCACGGTTTCCATGGAGCGCGCCAGCAGCCACGCGGTGTGCGGGTCGCACTGCATGCCGAAGGCGCCGCGCGTGGCGCGCACGCGGTCGAGCAGCGCGCGCCGCCCCGTCACGCCGCCGGCCACCAGGTCGCTGTGGCCGCCCACGTACTTGGTGAGCGAATACACCGACAGATCGATGCCGTGGCGCGCCGGCTGCTGGAAGATCGGCCCCAGCAGCGTGTTGTCGCACACCGACACGGGCCGCGTGCCGTGGCGCGCTTCAAAGGCGTCGATCTGCGCCACCAGCGCCTCCAGGTCGATCAGCGCGTTGGTCGGGTTGGCGGGCGTTTCGACGTAGCACAGGCGCAGCGGGCCGTGCGCGGCGGCGGCCTGCAGCGCCTGGCCCATGGCCGCTGGCGATAGGCCGTCGGCGATGACGTGGCTGCCGATGCCCCATTCGCGCAGGATCCTGGCGATCAGCGTCTCGGTG
>MKTG01000039.1:8777-11566 GCA_001897615.1 Burkholderiales bacterium 68-10 | reverse complement strand
GCTGGCGGTGACCAGCGCCGCCTGGCTGCCGTCCAGCGCCGCCAGCCGCGCCTCGGCCACCTGCAGGTTGGGGTTGTCGAAGCGGCTGTACACCAGGCCGGGCGATTCGCCCGGCGCCAGCGGCACGCGGCCCGACACGACGTCGAAGAAATGCGCCCCGTCCTCGGCCGAGCGGAAGGCGAAGGTCGAGCTCAGGTACACCGGCGGCTTGACGGCGCCGGCGGCGCTGGAGGGCTCGTGCCCGAGCGCCACCATCTGCGTCTCGGGGTGCGGCGTGGCGGCGGTGCGGCTTGCGGGCTGGCTCATGGCGGTGTCCTCAGGCGCCGTGGCCGGTTTCCCAGGCGGCCTGCTGCACGGCCAGCGGCAGCTCGTGCGCCAGCGCCATTTCCTCGCGCTGGTGGTGGTGCTCGATCAGGTGGCGCAGCGCGTGCGCGGCGTCCAGCAGCGCCAGCACGGCCTGGCGGCGCGCGCGCTGGCTGCGCGGCGGGCGCGCCAGCAACGCGTCCAGGCGCTCGGCGTATTCGTCGGCCAGCAGGGTGATGCGCTCGTGCTCCAGCAGGTACAGCCGGGCCGGCCAGCGCGCGCCTTCGGGCAGGTGCGGCAGCAGGCGGTGGTTTTCGATGTCGATGTGGCGCGCCAGCGCCCGGCGCCAGCGCTGCAACGCCGTGCGCGCGCGCTCGAAGTCGGCCCCCACCACGTGCAGCAGGTGCGCGTGCAATTGCGCCTCCATGCGGCGATGCTCGCGCTCGAAATACCCGGTCGAAGAAGCGTCCATGTGCAAAACCCGGCCGGCGCGGGCTTTGGCGCGCCGGCCCTGTCAGTGGCGGTGGGGCGATTGTCGGCCACCCGCCGCCGCGCCACGCACGTCCGCCCAGCCGACCGCGCGGGCGGCGCGGGCTTGGCGGGCGTGCCTCAGGCGTCGGCCAGCGCCGGCTCGGCCTGCGCTGCCGGCGCCGCGGCGGCCACCGGCAGCGGCTCGAAGCGGGCGGTGAAGAAGCGCAGGAACTTGGGCTCGTAGACCATCTTCATGCCCTGGATCTGGCGGCGGCGCGCATACAGGTCCTTGCAGGCGCGCGCCACCACGTCGAGGTGGGCGTAGGTGTAGACGCGGCGCGGCAGCGTCAGGCGCACCAGCTCCAGCTTGGGGCGGTGGTGGTCGCCCGTTTCCTTGTTGCGGCCGGCCGAGACGATGCCGCGCTCCATGCTGCGCACGCCGCTTTCCAGGTAGAGCTGGGCCGCCAGCGTCTGGGCCGGAAACTCGTCCTGCGGCAGGTGATCCAGGAAGGCCCGCGCGTCCAGGAACACCGCGTGCCCGCCCACCGGCTTGACGATGGGGATGCCCGCGGCCTCCAGCTGGTCGGCCAGGTAGCGGCACTGGCCGATGCGGTGGCTGATGTAGTGCTGATCGACCGACTCCTCGATGCCGCGCGCCATCGCCTCCATGTCGCGGCCGGCCAGGCCCCCGTAGCTGGGCATGCCCTCGAACAGCACCACCAGTTCGCTGGCGCGCTGGTACAACTCGTCGTCGTTCATGCACAGGAAGCCGCCGATGTTGACCAGGCAGTCCTTCTTGCCGCTCATGGTGCAGCCGTCGGCGTAGCTCATCATTTCCTTCAGGATGGCGCGGATGCTGACGTCGGCGTAGCCGGGCTCGCGCTCCTGGATGAAGTAGGCGTTCTCGACGCAGCGCGTGGCGTCGAACATGACCCGGATGCCGTGGCGCGTGCACAGCTCTTTCACCGCGCGCAGGTTGGCCATGCTGACCGGCTGGCCGCCGGCCAGGTTGACGGTGACGGCCACGCAGACGTAGGGAATGCGCTCGGGCCCGACCTCGTCGATCAAGCGGCTGAGCTTGGCGATGTCGACGTTGCCCTTGAACGGCAGCTCGACCCGCGGGTCGTGCGCCTGGTCGTTGATGATGTCGACGAAGGTGGCGCCGTTCAGCTCCTGATGCGCCCGCGTGGTGGTGAAGTACATGTTGCCCGGCACGTAGTCGCCCGGCTGGATGCACAGGCGCGACAGCAGGTTCTCGGCGCCGCGCCCCTGGTGCGTGGGCACGATGTGCTTGAAGCCGTAGTACTCGCGCACCACCTCCTGCAGGTGGATGAAGTTCTTGCTGCCGGCGTAGGCCTCGTCGCCCAGCATCATGCCGGCCCACTGGTAGTCGCTCATCGCCGTGGTGCCGCTGTCGGTCAGCAGGTCGATGTAGCACTGGTCGGAGCGCAGCAGGAAGGTGTTGTAGCCGGCCTCGGCCAGGTACTGGGCGCGCTCGGCGCGCGTGGTCATCTTGATCGGCTCGACCACCTTGATCTTGAACGGCTCGGCGGCGTAGGTGCGGGTCATGGCGTGTCTCCTGTCTGGCAAGGGCGGTTGAACAAGGCGTGCGTGGCGGCAGGCCGGGTGGCCGGGTGGCTGGGCAGTGGCTTGATTCAAATCAAGCTTTTCTGCTTTCAAACGCCAATCAACGCAACAGAAGCCGTATTTGAGGCCTTGTTTGTTGATGTTTTCTGTCTTTGTTTTGATATTTACGCTCTTTTATTGCGTTAGTGACCGCACCACGCGCAGGGGTACGGCATGCCGCCTGGCGCCCCAAGGCCCCCGAATGACTATGAAAACAATAGCTGCTGGGGCACGCCAGAAAAGCGCTGGCACCCTGAAACGCTTATGGATGCCGCGCCCGGCGGTGCCAGCGGCTCAGCCCGTCTCGCGCGGCACGAAGATGGCGAAATTGCCCGTGGCCGACGCCACCAGCTGCTCGCCCGCCATCACGCGCGAGCTCAGGTGCGCCA
>MKTG01000039.1:0-8763 GCA_001897615.1 Burkholderiales bacterium 68-10 | reverse complement strand
AAGTAGCTGATGGCGATGTCGATGGTGGCGCAGATCTGCCCCGGCGCCAGCATGGGGTACAGCGCCGAGCCCATGCCCGTGTCGGCCAGCGCGAACACCACCGCGCCGTGCACCACGCCGTGCGGGTTCAGGTGCTGCGGCGCCAGCGTCAGGCTGAGCACGCTGTGGCCGGCGCGCTGCGCCTCCACCTTCAGGTCGATCAGGTCGGCAAAGGGATGGTGCATGGTGGGCAGGGGCAGAAGTCAGAGACAGGATGCCGGCGGGCGCGAGCCGCCCCGGCGCGACACAGGGCAGCATAGCCCAGGCACCGGGCACTACTTGTTTGATAGCTGCCGGCGCTTGCCCAGCGGGCGCTGGCGCCACGAAACACTTGGAATGATCGTCAACACCGCCCGGCACCCGCCGGCGCCATGACGCACGGCAACCGCGCGCCACTCAGCCCGCCCGCCGCAGCGCCAGCAGCACGCCCAGCACCGCGCACACCACGACGATCGCCGCGTACAGCCAGAAGGTGAGCCAGAACATCAGCGGCTCGTCGTCGCGCTCGTAGACGCGCACCCCAAAGCCCCAGCCGCGCGCCCGAATGCGGCCGGTGGCATGGCCCTCGAACAGCAGCAGGCCGAACACCCCGCCCAGCAACAAAAACACGCCCGCAGCCATGGTCAACCCTCCGGTGAAAAGCAGGCAGCGACGTCAGAGCGCATCGGCTTCGCCCAGCAGGCGCAGCGTCAGCGCATCGGGCGCGCCGCCGAAAAAGCCTTGCAGCGCCTGGTCGAACAGCCCCTCGCCCGGCGCCGCGCGCGCAAACAGCGTCAGGCACGAGCGCAGCTTGAGCGCGTCCACCTCGCCCAGCAGCCGCGCCGCCGACGTGCCCGCATGCCCCAGCAGCGCCCGCACGCATTCGCGCAGGCGCGGCCCCAGCACCGGATGCGCCAGATAAGCCCGCGCCTCGGCCAGCCCCGACAACCCGTAATGCTGCGCCATCGCGCTGTGGCTCAGCCCCTGCAACTGCGGAAAGACAAACCACATCCAGTGCGAACGCTTGCGCCCCGCCCGCAACTCGGCCAGCGCACAGGCGTAGCTGTCGGCCTGGGCCAGCACGAAGCGGTCGAGCTGGAAGGAATCGCCTGGCATGTGACCGCACTCTACCGGCACGCATCGACTGAACTGCTGCTTTCGGTCAAGCCGTGCGTGTCGCATAAAAGTGTCATTTAGTAACTATGGCACATGACTGCAAGCTGAAGGGATGCTGTAATGGAAGCCGTGCAGGTGGCCGCCGGCCAAGCCCGTCACAGCCGCCGGGCGGAAGGCAGCCGATCCGTGAAATTTTAGGCTTGCCTAAACACCGAGAAGATGGAGCCTGCGGGTGCGTCGCAGGGTCATGTCGGGATTGGGTGACCTTGAACACCAGCACACTTGTCGTCCAATTCTAGTTAGAACCGTTTTGGCGTCATCTGGGAAGCCTCATGGAAGCAAAGCGAGACAAGACTCGTGAGATTGGCAAGGCAATCGTCATTGCGACTAAGCCCGACGAATTAGACGCGCTTCGTGTTTGGGCTCAAGCCATGCTTGATATCAGGTCAAGCGGCATGCCGGCGATTTCAAAAGCAAAGGCTGCGATTGTCGCGTCCACTGATCGAAAGGTCCTCACGCCTATCCTTCAGGTTGCTTGGCAAGAGCTAAAACGTGTTGGCTGGAAAGAGCGCGGGCTCCCCGCACGAATGGCGATGGGGGCTGCGGTAACAGCACTTACCCTTTCAGGTCAAGGAGCAGGCATCGCAGCGCTAGGTGGCGCTATTGGTGTGCCTCTGTTTGTTGTCTTTGGGGCTGGCGGCGCTCTTGCTGGTGTAATCATTGATGAGGTGCGCAAAAAATGAGGCGTGGTCGCAGTTCTAATTTCAGTTATACAGAGGAGATTACGCATGTCTGACGCAGAATGGAGCTTTGCCAATGCTGCTGTGAAAGGCGTTATCTCGGTTGTTTTCCTGTATATCGTATTTGCGGTCTGTCGCTGGATATGGCGAACACTTATCCGAGGCGTACGCGCTGCACAACAGCATGCACCAACAGCGCTTGAAAGCACCGCCAAAATTGCGGGTAAAGCCACAAAAGAAGCATCCACTCTTGCACGCAAACTCAAAAAGTCTTTCGATGAGGGTCGAAAGTAATGGTTTGGGAAAATCTGTCTAACATTTCGTCGCAGCCGACCGCCTACGGCGGCGGCTGAACTCAGGCGTTAGAGGCTCAAATGGCACAAATCATCGGACAAGCACTAGCAATGATGCTAGTACTTTTTATTCTTCGTTTAATATATAAATTTTCATTAAACCTAACAAATAAACTTGATCAAGGCAGCTCTGGAAAATCCGCATTTGTCAAAGGATTTTTTGTTATTCTCGCTATCGCCCCTTGGGTTGGCATGTTTATTTATGTGAAGTTTTATTCATAACCTTTTCGTTTCTAACCACTCGTCGCAGCCGACCGCCTGCGGCGGCGGCTGAACTCAAAGCGTTAGATATATCAAGTTACTAAAATGGCTCATACCGTCATAAAAAATATTTCTGAATTCGCCGCTGCTTTAGCAGAAATTCCACTTGCCCCTGGAAAAACACGCTTCTTTCGAGGTCACTCTGATTATAAAAAATACAAGGTAGAACCAAGTATTTTCCGCAAAGATTATCTTATCGCGAATGAAGAAAATTTAATCCATGAAGCGATTATTCGATGCCCATCTGAGCTACCCTCAAGCCTTTCAATGTTCGAGGTGCTTGTCCGGTTGCAGCACTACAGCCTCCCAACTCGGCTTCTCGACTTGACATCAAACGCATTAGTTGCACTTTACTTTGCATGCCGCCACAAAGAAAAAACGGAAGGTGAAGTACTCGTATTTGACATACCAAATGAACAAGTAAAGTACTACGAAAGCGACACCGTTTCTATCATTTCGAATATCGCAAAACGTAACAAAAATTTCGACCTAACTAAGCTTCCCGCAGATAAAGAGGCGTTCAATTCTAACGAAGAGATTGGTCGGCTTCTTCATGACATAAGGCGCGATAAACCAGCTTTTCGTCCCATTATTGATGCAGCGGATCTACGACGAGTAATCGCAGTTCGAACCCGCCTTGATAATGCACGTATTGCGAAACAAGAGGGGGCATTCCTGTTATTTGGTACTGGTAATAACAAATTAGAGCCCGCGAAAATTCCTGACGAATGGCTTGTATGCGGAACAGTAGATCGTCGAATTGTTTTCTCGAATAAGCACACACTTAAAAAAGAGTTAGCTTCTTTTGGCGTGTCCGAGCAGTCCCTCTTTCCTGAACTTGACTCACAGGCGCCAGCCATCGTTTTGAAGTTTAGCAACAAGTATGCGCGTAAGAAAAAAATCTAACTCGGCAGTCAAGCGGACTGGCTTTCAGCCAGCCGCTTACTTTGTTCGTTAGAGGGCACCGAATGCGTGCGAGTGGCTTCAGAGGCCGGCCGGTGAAATCCGCGTTGCGGCGAAATCGAAAGCCTGAGCAGACCGAAACGTCCCAGCCACATTGGGCGGACGTGTGGCTGCCACGACTTAGCCATCTCGCACAGTTTGGCCTCTTCGTCTTCACGCTTGGAAGCCTCTACTTCACCGTCCTTCCCTTGTATCAGAAGGCGCTTCTCGATGAGGCGATCGCGAAGAAGGAGCTCGAGCTCAAAGCAGCGACAGCATCCCTGGAGAACAAATACGTCCGGATCCGCGGCTTCGCGGTGAAGGAGTACGTCATGTATGCCGGAGCCGAGTGCACCGCGCTGCTCAAGCGACCGGTTGAACTGCCAGCGCCAGGAGAGAAGGCCGTCCGCATCCCGCCGCGCGCGGAAGACGTCTACTCTATTGACATTAAAGAGTGCCTTCTGAAGTCCGCAGACGCGGCGCCTTCGCTGAAGGAGTTGACGGCCGAGGATCAGACGCACCTCCGAACGACGTTGACACAAATGGGCGATCGGTTGGGGAAAGCCCGAGAGACATCGCTCGTTCAGTATCGAGCCATTCCTGAGAACATTACTGAGGCGCAGGTCGCTGCCTTGTCTGCTTCAAGTGCAAGAGCTAGGGCTCTTGAGTTCCTCGCCAGGATGTATCCGCCAGAACAACTGCGCCCGCGCCGCCGAGCCTTAGCCGTAGAAATCGAGCAGGAACGTGTTGGAAAGCAATATGAGGACCAAATCATGCGGGAGATATACAGCCTGCGTACTCTTTCCTGGCCGCGCGCGCGCGATGCCCTCTAACAGGTCGGTCGACTCGGACACGTTGCGGCAAGGGGCCGCACGGCGCCGTTGGAAATCATGCACCGTGCGGCCCCTTGCCGCAACGTGCCGGTCACCTTCACGTTAGACCGCAGATGAAGCCCGCCTCTGTCATTCTTCATGGCCCGTCCAGTTCCGGAAAGTCGAGCCTTGCCCGCGCGCTCCAAGCACGCTGGCCCGGTCCTCTTCTGCACGTCGATCTGGATGCCTTTGAGCTGATGTCTGAGGGGACCCTGCTGCCTACTTTGGATGATCGTCGCGAAGCATTTCGCCTGCACTGTGCGAACCTCCAAGCCACGCTCCGGAATATCGCGGCAACTCGGTTCTCGCTGGTTCTCGACTTCGTGCTGAGGGACGCAGCGCAGTTCGCTCGCTGCCTGGATGCTCTGTCGGGTCGGGCCGTTTACGTGGTCGGCGTTAGATGCGACTTGGACGTGCTGGAGGCGCGGGAGCGACAACGGGGCGACCGAGACATTGGTCTGGGTCGCGCCCAGTTTGCACATCCGGAATTCAGTCGAAGCTACGACCTGTTGATCGACACAACGCAACAGACCGCTGATGCTGGCGCGGAAGAGATTTGGAGTTTCGTGGCAATGCGGCAAGCACTGGATGGGGGAGGGTCAAATGGCGCCGCTGCGGTCTAACTTGTCGGTCGACTCGGACACGTTGCGGCAAGGGGCCGCACAGTGCCTTTGGAAATCCTGCACCGTGCGGCCCCTTGCCGCAACGTGCCGGTCACCTTCACGTTAGCCAAAATGAGGTCGGCAGTGAAAAAGTCCACAAAACTGTTTGCGTTAGTTTGCTTTTGGCCCGCCATCGCATTTTCCGCGGTTTACAAATGCTCAAATGAAAAAGGGAATATTGTTTTCTCCGACAAACCCTGTGAAAATGCTTTGCGCAAAGACGGAAATAAATGGACAGACGTAGAGCAAGAGAAGAAAGAAATTGCCGAAAAAAATAGAATATTAGCGGAAGAGAAAAGAAAAAAAGAAACCGAAGACGCAGCAAAAAGACAGGAGCAATATCAAATACAACAAAGAAATGCGGCTTTAGCAGAGCAAAGAAGAAGGGAAAACGAGGCGGCAGCCGAGCAAGAACGCACAAATCAAATTGTACGAGCAAAGGCCAGTGGCCTCTATGTTATTGAATATTCGGTTGAAGGATCGACATCATCCGCATCGCTCACCTTCACAAACCAATCTGGTGGAACCGAACAGCACAAAGTCGACTTGCCTTGGCGTCAGTCAATGACGGTTAAAAAGGGATTTTTTGCATATATTTCAGCACAAAATCAAAAATCTTACGGGGCCCTCACGGTTAAAATTTTACTTAATGGAATCCCTGTTAAATCTAGTGATTCATCAGGAGAATATGGAATAGCAAGTGCAAGCGGGAAAGTCTAACTGCTCGTCGCAGCCGACCGCCTTCGGCGGCGGCTGAACTCAGGGCGTTAGGCGTCAGGAGATCGACTTGTGACTGATTTCTTTCAAGGTGTTGTCGCAGAATATTTGCGGGCTGATCGTGGAGTATTTGTAAACCCCGAAATATTGCTCCAACTTGAACCTGGGGCCAGCCCGAAGAAAGGCCGGTTTTGGTATTGCGATCTCATGGCTGTATCCCTTCGGGAGCATGCGGTATACCTGTGCGAAGTGACATACTCCTCAAGCGCATCTGCGCTTATAAAACGGCTCCAAGCATGGAAGACACATTGGCCTGAACTAAAGTTCGCCCTGCAACGAGACTGCGGCGTTGATCCCTCTTGGCAAGTATTGCCTTGGGTTTTTCTGCCAGAAAGCCGACGCCCCGTTTATGAACGCAAGCTCGCTACGCTTGGAGAATTCGGCGAATCTGGTATGCCAATCCCAAGATTTACCGCTCTTGAAAACGTTGTGCCGTGGAAATATTGCACTTGGGATAGACGGCCAGATACCTAACAATTCGTCGCAGCCGACCGCCTTCGGCGGCGGCTGAACTCAGGGCGTTAGCACCACAGAAAACCAATTTATTTGGCCCATGTTTATTCAAACGGCATTCAATTTCTCAAGCGTTGTTCAGCGCTTGGTTTGCCGTTTCTCCGGGCTTCGCCTGCTGGCATTGCGTCGTTTTCCAGCCTTTTTGGCTTCCAGCCATTGCGTAGCAAACGCAAGCAGCTATCATTTTGTAAGCGTTTTGCCGCCTCGGTGGCCCAGCGCTTTTTCTCAGTTTGTGCCCGTCGCCAAATCCAAGTTATCCGTTTTGGCTTCTGGCTCTAACATTTCGGTCAAGCCGACCCGCATTCTGCGGTCGGCTTACCTCGCCCGTTAGTCCCATCACCCGCTTTATGCGCGCAGCCATTAATTCCAGCGCTTCGCCCTGCTCTCAAGAATTGCAAGCCTTTTTGGCCGCTAGCGCTTGTGCAGCAAGCGCCAGCAGCTATCATTCTTGCAGCGCTGCGCCGCGTCGGTGGCCCAGCGCTTTTGCGTGGGCCGCGCCCGTCTCCAAGTCCGGGCGCCCCTTCTTGGCCTTCGGGTCTAACTCTGCGCTCAAGCCGACCCGCCTACGGCGGGCGGCTTACCTTGGCCGTTAGTCCCATCACACGCTCTATGCGCGCAGCCGTTCATTTCAGCGCTTCGCCCTGTTTCCAGGGATTTCAAGCCTTTTTGGCCACTGGTGCTTATCCAGCAAGCGCTACAAGCTATCAATCTTGCAGCGCTGCGCCGCTTCAGTGGCCCAGCGCTTTTGCGTGGGCTACGCCCTTCTCCCAGTCCGGGCGCCCCCTCTTGGCCTTCGGGTCTAACTCTGCGTTCAAGCCGTCCCGCCTACGGCGGGCGGCTTACCTTGGCCGTTAGCACCACTGAAAACCAGTTTTATTTAGTCCATGTTTTCTAGAACGGCATTCAATTTCTCAGGCGCTGTGCAGCGCTTGGTTTGTCGTTTCTCCGGGCTTCGCCTGTTGGCTTGGCGTCGGTTTGTAGTCTTTTTGGCCTCCACCCCTTGTGTAGCAAGCGCAAACAGCTATCGTTTTCGTAGTGCTGCGCCGCCTCGGTGGCGCTGTGCTTTTTCGCAGTTAGCGCCCGTCGCCAAATTCAAGTTACCCGTTTTGGCTTCTGGCTCTAACATTTCGGTCAAGCCGACCCGCATTCTGCGGTCGGCTTACCTCGCCCGTTGAGCGTCCGCTTTCTTTGGCTGCCACCGGCTGGTGTTGGCCGAGAACGGCTGTTGAGCCAAGATGCGTAAAAAAGCCGCGAATACTCAGGGCCAATCGTTCCGGTAGTGACTCAGCGTCACCGGGCGTGCTCTCTTAGCCTGCCAACGCCGCCTCAATATCCCCCACCAGCTTCTTCGGCGCATACTGCGGCGCATAGCGACGGATCACCTGGCCGTCCTTGCCGACGAGGAACTTGGTGAAGTTCCACTTGATGGCCTTGCTGCCCAGCAGGCCCGGGGCCTCGGCGGTAAGCCATTGGTACAGGGGCGATGCGTTGGCGCCGTTCACGTCGATCTTGGCCATCATCGGAAAGCTCACGCCGTAGTTGAGCTGGCAGAAGCTGGCGATCTCGTCGTTACTGCCGGGGTCTTGGGCGCCGAACTGGTTGCAGGGGAACCCCAGCACGACGAGGCCTTGGCCGGCGTATTCCTTGTGCAGCTCTTCCAGCCCGCCGAACTGGGGCGTGAAGCCGCAGGCGCTGGCGGTGTTCACGATGAGCAGTACCTTGCCCCTGTATTGCGACAGGGGCACGGACTGGCCGTTCATCTGCAGGGCTTCAAAGTCGTAGATGCTGGTGGGCATGCGGGTTCTCCGGGTGGGGATGACGGGCCATCGTAGCCCCAGCTGCAGAGGCCTGTGCGCCTGCGGGTCAATCCATCAATGAGGGCCCGCAGCGCCCGGTCGGCGGAACTGCAGCGCGGCCAGCAGCGATGCCAGCAGGATCAGCGCCCCGCCCAGCACGGTGCGCGTGTTCAGCGTGGCCGCGCCCAGCAGAGCCGATGACACGCTGGCGAACATTACCTCCGAGAGCATCACCAGCGCCGTGGTGCCTGCCGCGAGCCGCGCAGCGCCAAACTGCAACGCCCAGTTGCCCAGCATGAGCACGCCCGCCAGCAGCAGGCCGGTAACGATCCAGGTGGCGTTGGCGGCTGGGAAGGGCCCCACCACGCCCACTTGCAGGCCGATGCAGGCCACGGCCAGCGCCATGAGCATGCAGCCGCCAAACATCGCAAACATGCGCGCGGGCCCCGGCACGGTGTGCAGGCGGCGTAGTGTGACGTTGGTGAGTGCAAACATGAACCCGCCCAGCAGTGCCAGAGCGTCGGCCAGCGACAGGTTTTGCAGCAGGCGCGCCCTCGGGCAGCAGCACCAGCACCACACCCGTGAAGGCCAGCCCCAGGCGCAGCAGTGCCGCAGGGACCTATGTTCCGCCCAACCAGGCATTCCAGCGGACCGCCTTCGGCGGCCGCTGAATTTCAACTACAAGGGCTTCCCCACCTTCGCAAGCAATACCT
>MKTG01000038.1:24621-25150 GCA_001897615.1 Burkholderiales bacterium 68-10 | reverse complement strand
GGCCCAGCCCTGACCGTGTCATCACGCGTGGCACGCCACGCGCCTGCCAGGACGGATCATCGCCATGAGACTGGAGCCCTACCTGCGGGTGGACGACACCCCGTTTTCCGCCCGCCGCGCCGACATCGAAGGCGCGCACGGCCCGCCGCGGCGTATCGAGCCCAACGCCGTCGGCCTGACGGCGCTGGACTACGGTCACGTGGTGTTCCGCTTCCAGGACCGCACGGGCCGGCTGGAAGAGGTGACGCGCCGCGCGCCGGTGCTCTACCTGCTCAGCGACGACGGCGTGGCGGATGTGCCCTTCACCGCCCTGGCGGACTACCTGCGCAAGCACGATGCGCGAGCGTTCGCGCGTGGCGGTTTTCTGGTCAGCCCGCGCTACGGCCTGGCCTTCGTGCCGGCCGAGCCCGACTGGGTGACGGCGCTGGCGGCGCACTGCGTCGACACCTGGCGCCGGCTGGGCCAGGGCGCGGCAGGCTGAGCCTCAGGCGCGCACGAACAGCGTGACCAGCGGCTCGTCGCCCAGCTG
>MKTG01000038.1:22301-24516 GCA_001897615.1 Burkholderiales bacterium 68-10 | reverse complement strand
CTGCAGCCCGATTTCCATGCGCCCCTGCAGCACCACCAGCCACTGCGGCGTGCCGGTGCAGTGGAAGTCGCTGCGAAACCCCACCGGGCTGTGGCGGAACTGGCAGCCACCCGAGGCCAGCAGCGCCGACAGGCGGGCGGCGGGCGAACCTTCGGTCAGCGGCAGCACCTGGTCGCGAAAGCGCGCGCGGCCATCGGCGCCGGTGTCGAGCGTGGGCAGGGTCAACGTGGTCATGGGCCGGCAGTGTAGACGGCGGCGCAGCTGCAATTGCTTACCCATTCGCGGCGGCCGCGCAACCCCATCCGGCCGCGGCCGCCGTTTCAGAGCACTCCACCTACTCGCCTGGAGTTCCACATGAAGACCGTTTGCGCCCTGCTGGGCACCATCGCCCTGGCCACGGGCACGCTGCTGGCCGCGCCCGCCCACGCCGTGGGCCGCCTGGTGGACGTGAACCTGATCGACCGAGACAGCGGCGCCCGTCTGCCGGTGTACCGCCACGACGGCCAGTGGTGGGTGGCCGGCCGCCCGGGCGCGCGCTATGCCGTCGAGCTGCGCAACACCACCGGCGCGCACGTGCTGGGCGTGATGAGCGTGGACGGCGTCAACGTCATCAGCGGCGAAACCGCCGGCTGGGACCAGAGCGGCTACGTGCTGAGCTCCGGCCAGCGCGCGCCCATCACCGGCTGGCGCAAGAGCGATGCCGAGGTGGCGGCGTTCCACTTCACCGCCCTGCCGTTGTCCTACGCCGCGCGCACCGGGCGGCCCGACCACGTGGGGGTGATCGGCGTGGCGGTGTTTTGCGAGCGCCTGCCCGTGCCGCCGCCGGTGCCGGCGCCCACCCCAAGGCCGATGGAGCAGCGCGAGTCGCCCGCCGCAGGCGAGTCGGCGGCCGGCCCGGCCGCGCGCCAGTCCCGCGCCGCCGACGCCGCCGCCGAGCCCGAGCATGCTGCCCGCGCCCGGCGCGAGGCCCCGGTCGCCGCGCCGCGCCTGGGCACCGGCCACGGCGAGCGCGAAAGCGCCTGGGTCACGCAGACCCGCTTCCAGCGCCGCGGCGCGCAGCCCGATGAACTGATCGCCATCCGTTACGACAGCCACGAGAACCTGCTGGCCCTGGGCGTCATCCCCCGCGACCCGCGCCGGACGCCCGCGCCGCTGCCGTTTCCCGACGCCCCGCCCGGCCGCGGCTACACACCCGATCCACCGGCCTGGCGCTGAACACCCGCCGCCCGGCGCGCTGGCCCGCGCCGGCAGCAACTGGCCATAATCCGGCCCATGTCCGAGCAGGCCGCCACGGCCGACGAAGCCCTCATGCGCGCCTATGCCGGCGGCGACACTCGTGAGTTTGAAACGCTGTACGACCGGCATGCCACGCGCGTCTGGCGCTACATTTTTCGCGGCACGCGCGACAATGCCACGGCCGACGAACTGGCGCAGGACGTGTGGCTGCGGGTGGCGCGCGCCGCGCCCGGCTACGCACCGAGCGCCGCCACGGCGCAGCGGCCGGTGGCGCGCTTCACCACCTGGCTGCTCACCCTCGCCCACCACCGGGTGGTCGATCACTTGCGCCAGCAGCGGCCCACGCAGAGCCTGGACGAGCCGCTGCACGACGAGCGCACGCTGGCCGACACGCTGGCCGCGCCCTCCGGCTTCGGTCCGCTGCGCCAGATCGAAAGCCGCCAGCAGGCCGCGCAGTTGCTGGCCGCGCTGGACGCGTTGCCGCCCGAGCAACGCCACGCCTTCCTGCTGCAGGCCGAGGGCGGGATGAGCGTGGCCGAAATCGCCGACGCCACCGGCGTCGGCCTGGAAACCGCCAAGAGCCGCCTGCGCTACGCCCGCACCGCGCTGCGCCGGGCGCTGGAGGACATCGCATGACCGCGCCGCCGCCCCCCGCCCTGCCACGCCCGGCCGACGACGAACTGGTCGCGCGCTACCACGAGGCTGCCGCACTGGAAGGCGCCAGCCCCACGCCCGTGCTGCGCGCCGCCGTGCTGGCTCAGGCCCAGGTACTGGCCTGGAAGCATGCCGACGCGGCCACCCGAAGCACTATTGAAAGCATAGCTGTTGACGCAGATCCACAAAGCGCTGGCGCCGATTTTCATGCTGCTCCGAAAGCCCCCACGCGCCCTGCGGCAGCCGCCAACGACCGGCGCTGGCTGATGTCCGCCGTGGCCAGCGTGGCGGTGCTGGGGCTGGCCGGTCTGCTGGCCCTGCAGTT
>MKTG01000038.1:16967-22288 GCA_001897615.1 Burkholderiales bacterium 68-10 | reverse complement strand
CCTGGACCCGCCGCGGCGCCACCATCCTCGGCGCAGCCCACCACCACGCCCGCCGCCCCCGTCGCGCCGGCGGCCGAAGCCGATCCGGCCAGCGCCGGCACGCCCGCCGCGCCGGGCCCGGCGGACGCGCCGGCACAGTGGCACGCGACCGAGCCCGCCCGAGCCGAATGGCCGAAGACCGGGGAGCGACCGCGCGACGTCGACCGGCGCACGCCAGAGCGCCGGCGCGGCGGCGAAGGACGCACCGACACACCGCCGGCCGAGGCCGCCCGGCGGCCCGCCCGGCACGGCGCCGAACCCCCAGCCGCCGACAGCCCGACACGCGAGCCGCCGCCTCGGGCCGAGGCCTTGGCGGCCCGACCAGTGCCGGCCCCCCTGCACGCACCCGCCGCCACGCCCGAGCCACCGGCACCGGCACCGGCACCGGCCACCGCCGCGGCACGCCAGCGCGCCCCCGCCGAAGGCGAACCCGACGCGCCGCAAGGCGCCGACCGCCCGGCCGCCGCGCCGATCGCTCCGGCTGCCATGGCACCGCCCGCGCCAGCCACGCCGCCGGCGCTGACGCCGCAGCAGCGCCTGCTGGCGGCGGCCGCCGCCGGGCAGGCCGAGGCCGCGCAAGCGGCGCTGGATCAGGGGGCGGCCGTCAACGGCGCCGACAGCGCCGGCCGCACGGCGCTGATGCTGACGGCGCGGCGCGGCAACGTCGGCATCGCGCGCGCCCTGATCGACGCCGGCGCCGACCCGCGCCAGCCCGACCGCCAGGGTCTGACCGCCATCGACCACGCGCGCCGCGCCGGCCACGAGGCCCTGGCGCGCTGGCTGCAAGAGCGCGCCAGCCCGCGCTGACGGCGCGCCGCCCCGGTGGCGCCAGCCCGCCGCCGGGCCGGTCGGGGCGGGCCTGGGGCTGATAAGCTGCGCCCCTGCCGTCGGCCCCGCCAGGAGCGCACGCCCAGTCGCCTTGCCGCGATGACCGATGGCCGATCCCGTTGCACGCCAGCCCACAGGAGCCGCCCGCCATGAGCACCACCCCCATCCACTTCGGCCTGCGCGACCGCGTGGTCATCGTCACCGGCGGCGCGCAGGGCATCGGCGAGGCCTGCGCGCGGCGCTTCGCGCGCGAGGGCGCGCGGGTCGTCGTCGCCGACGTGCAGGACGCGCGCGGCCAGGCGCTGGCGGCCGAGCTGGGCGCCAGCTACCTGCACTGCGACGTGGGCGACAAGGCGCAGGTGGACGCCCTGGTGGCCCAGGTCATGCGGGCGCACGGGCGCATCGACGTGCTGGTGAACAACGCCGGCATCTTCAAGGCGGCGGACTTCCTGGACGTCACCGAGGCCGACTTCGACGCCGTGCTGCGCGTCAACCTGAAGGGCGCCTTCCTGGTCGGGCAGGCGGTGGCGCGCGAGATGGCGCGCGCCGGCCGCGGCAGCATCGTCAACATGAGCAGCGTCAACAGCGTGCTGGCCATCCCCAGCATCGCCAGCTACAACGTCAGCAAGGGCGGCATCAACCAGCTCACGCGCGCCATGGCGCTGGCGCTGGCCGACAAGGGCGTGCGCGTCAACGCCGTCGGCCCCGGCACCATCGCCACCGAGCTGGCCGCGCAGGCGGTACTGACCAGCGAGGACGCGCGCAACAAGATCATGATGCGCACCCCCATGAAGCGCCTGGGCGAGCCCGGCGAGATCGCCGACGTGGTGGCCTACCTGGCCAGCGACGCCGCCAGCTACGTCACCGGCGAGATCGTCATGGCCGACGGCGGCCGCCTGGCGCTGAACTACACCGTGCCGCTGTAAGCCATGCTGATCGCCCACCTGACCGACACCCACCTGGGCCTTGACCCCGGCGCGCTGGGCGGCCGCCTGGACCCGGCCACCGCGCTGCGGCGCGCGCTGGCGCGGGTGCGCGCGCTGGCGCCCGCGCCCGCCGTGCTGCTGCTGACCGGCGATCTGGCCGAAGCCGGCCGCGCGGCCGACTACACCCTGCTTGCCGAGCTATTGAAACAAGAGCTGCCGGCGCAGGATGGGCAAGCGCCGCGGGTGCTTTGCATTATCGGCAACCACGACCACCGGGAGCACGCGCGCCGGCACCTGGGCGCGCTGATGCCGATCGCCCCGGACGCCCCGCCGCCGCTGGCCTGCGTGCGCGCCGAAGTCGGTGGCCTGCAGTTCATCGGCCTGGACACGGTGCTGCCCGGCCACCCGCACGGCGCGCTGGACGCGCCCCAGCTCGACTGGCTGGCGCGCCAGCTGCGAGCCTGCGCCGGCCAGCCGGTGGCGCTGTTCATGCACCACCCGCCGCTGACCAGCGGCATCGACGCCATGGACCGCTACGGCCTGCTGCGCGGACGCGCCGAGCTGGCCCGCCTGGTGGCGGGGCACGGCGGCGTGCAGTTCATCGCCTGCGGCCATGTGCACCGGCCGATCGCCGGCGTGCTGGGCGGCGCGCCGGTGCTGGTGGCGCCGTCCACCTCGCACCAGCTGGAGCTGGACCTGCGGCCCGGCGCCCCGCTGGCGCTGCGGCTGGAACCCCCCATGATGGGCCTGTACCGCTGGACGGCGCAGGACGGCGTGAGCTGCCACTTCGGCCATGTGCAGGCGTTCGAGGGGCCGTTCCCGATCTGACATTAGCTATTATTTGGATAGCTTTTGGCGCTGATCTGGCCAGCGCTGGGGCCGGATTTGATCGGTGATCCACGGAATCCGGATTGCCCCCTTGGAGCAAGCCCCATGCGCCGGCGACGGGGCGGGAAGCCGTGGATTTCCCGCGCCGGCGCCGTCCCGCACAATGCGTGGCATAAGAACACGACACCCCAGGAGACCCCGCATGACTCTGGCCCATCTGCTGCTGCGCCAGGCGCAACGCCAGCCCCAGGCCCCCGCCATCCTGGATGGCACCGAGCCCCACGCCAGCTACTTCGAATGGGCCGCGCGCAGCGCGGCGCTGGCCGGACACCTGCGCGCCGGCGGCCTGCAAGCGGGCGATCGCGTGTTGCTGTTCGCGCACAACCACCCGCGCTACCTGGAGCTGCTGTGGGGCCTGTGGTGGGCCGG
The DNA here is from genome assembly GCA_001897615.1 of Burkholderiales bacterium 68-10. GTDB lineage: Bacteria > Pseudomonadota > Gammaproteobacteria > Burkholderiales > Burkholderiaceae_C > Ottowia. The sequence continues at coordinate 19,238 of MKTG01000038.1, read as the reverse complement.
CCTGGTGGCGGTGCCGGTCAACGCCAAGCTGCACCCGCGCGAGGTTGAGTGGATCGCCGCCGACGCCGGCGCGCAGCTGGCATTCGTGACGCGCGACGTCGCGCCCGAGGCGCTGGCCGGCGTGGCGCACCAGGTCGACATCGAGTCGATGGAGGCCGACAGCCTGCTGGCCCCGGTGGCCGAGCTGGCGGCCGCGCCGATCACCGAGCGCGCGCCCGAAGACATCGCCTGGCTGTTCTACACCAGCGGCACCACCGGCCGCCCCAAGGGCGTGATGCTGACGCAGCGCAACCTGATGACCATGGGCCTGGGCTACTTCGCCGACGTCGACCCGATCGCCCGCGGCGACGCCATCGTCTACGCGGCGCCGATCTCGCACGGCGCCGGCATCTACGCCATCCCCCACCTGATGGCCGGCGCGCGCCACGTGGTGCCGGCCTCGCGCGGGGTCGATCCGGCCGAGCTGTTCGCCCTCGGGCGCGCGGTGGGGCCGCTGTCGACGTTCGCCGCCCCCACCATCGTGGGACGGCTGGTGGAGCACGCCGCGCGCGAGGGCCTGGGCCCGGAGCTGTGCGCGCGCGCCTTCAAGACCATCGTCTACGGCGGCGCGCCCATGTACGCGGCCGACATCCGGCGCGCGCTGTCGGTGATGGGCCCGCGCTTCGTGCAGATCTACGGTCAGGGCGAAACGCCGATGGTCGGCACCGTGCTGTCGCGCGCCGACCTGAAGGACCACGCCCACCCGCGCCACGCCGAGCGCATCGCCAGCGTCGGCGTGGCGCAAACCCCGGTGCGCGTGCGCGTGAGCGACGCCGAGGGGCATGACCTGCCGGTGGGCGAAGTGGGCGAGGTGCTGATCCGGGGCGACAGCGTGATGGCCGGCTACTGGGGCAACCCCGAGGCCACGGCCGCCGCCCTGCGCGATGGCTGGTTGTTCACCGGCGACATGGGCGCGCTGGACGAAGACGGCTACCTGACGTTGAAGGACCGCAGCAAGGACCTGATCATCAGCGGCGGCAGCAACATCTACCCGCGCGAGGTCGAGGAGGCCCTGCTCACCGCCCCCGGCGTGGCCGAGGTGGCGGTGGTGGGCGAGCCCGACCCGCAATGGGGCGAGAACGTGGTGGCCTTCGTGGTGGCGCAACCGGGCAACGAGCCGTCGCAGCAGACGCTGGACGCGCACTGCCTGGAGCGCATCGCCCGCTTCAAGCGGCCCAAGCGCTACCTGTTCGTGCCCGAACTGCCGAAGAACAACTACGGCAAGGTGCTGAAGACCGAGCTGCGCCGGTGGCTGGCCACGTCTTGCTGAACAAAAAAGCTGCTGGCGCCCGTCCAACAAGCGCCAGCAGCTATTGTTTTTAAAGTGACCGTGAAGCTTACCCGGCCACGTTCACCAGCCACAGGGCCAGCGCCGGGAACAGCGTCAGCAGCACGATGCGCAGCAGGTCGGACACCAGGAAGGGCACCACCCCGCGCGCCGTTTCCATCAGTGGCACGTTGCGCGACATCTTCTGGATGATGAACAGGTTCATGCCCATGGGCGGCGTGATCAGGCCGATCTCGACCACCATCAGCGCCAGGATGCCGAACCAGATCGACTTGTCGCCCTGGCTCAGGCCCCAGAAATCCAGGCCCATGATGACCGGGTAGAAGATCGGGATGGTCAGCAGGATCATGGCCAGCGAATCCATCACGCAGCCCAGCAGGATGTAGATCAGCAGGATCGCGGCCAGCACCATGAGCGGCGCCATGCCGCTGTCCTTGACCCAGTTGGCCAGCTCCACCGGCAGCTGCGTCAGCGCCAGGCCGGAGTTGAGCAGGTCGGCGCCCAGCAGCACCAGGAAGATCATGGCCGTGGCGTGGGCCGTGCCGATCAGGCTCTGGCGGATGCCCTTCCAGCGCATACCGTTGATCACCGCCAGCACCGCGCAGGCGGCGGCGCCGATGGAGGCGGCCTCGGTCGGGTTGGCCCAGCCGCCGTAGATGCCGAAGATCACCACCACGAACACCAGGATCACCGGAATCACGCCCACCAGCGCCTTGACGCGCTCGCTCCAGCTGGCCTTGTCGGCCGCCGGGCCGGCCTTGGGGTTGAAGCTGACGACGATGCGGATCACCAGCATGTAGCCCAGCGTGGCGATCAGGCCCGGGATGACCGCCGCCACGAACAGCTTGCCGATCGACTCCTGCGTCAGCACCGCGTACACCACCAGCGGCACCGAGGGCGGAATCAGGATGCCCAGCGTGCCGGCCGCCGCCAGCGTGCTGGTG
>MKTG01000038.1:7100-16945 GCA_001897615.1 Burkholderiales bacterium 68-10 | reverse complement strand
CCGGCGCAGGCGCCCGCCGCCGCCATGCCCAGGCCACCGCGCAGGTGGCCCAGGAACGCCGCCGCGCAGCGAAACAGCGCGCGCGACAGGCCGCCGTGGGTGGCGAACTGCCCCATCAGCATGAACAGCGGCACCACCGCCAGGTCGTAGTTGGACAGCCGCGCGTAGGCGGTGGTGTTGAGGGTGAACAGCAGCGCCGCCGGGTCGCCCCCGTTCATGGCCAGAAAGGCCGCCGCCCCGCCCAGGAACATGCCCACGCCGACATGCACGCGGATCGCCAGCAGGAACAGCAGAACCGCGAAGACCCACAGGCCGATGCTCATCCCGCTCATGCCGCGTCTCCGTTCAGTGCAATCCGCAGCGACAGCCCGGCGCGCGCCAGCGCCGCCAGCGTCAGCAGCAGGAAGCTGGGCACCAGCAGCGACACCGGCCACCACAGCGGCACCAGCAGCAGGGCCGACACCTCGAACGATTCCTTGGCCGAAATGGCGTACAGCGCCGTGCGCCAGGTCAGCAGCGCCCCGATGACCGCCAGCAGGGCGTGGCCCAGCGCGTCCAGCCAGCCGCGCGCGCGCGCGCTCAGGCCGTTGGTGAAGGCGTCCACCTTGATGTGGTGGTCATACACCTCGCACAGCGGCAGAAAGGCCGCCGCCGCGATGGCCGAACCCATTTGCAGCAGCTCCATGTCGCCCTGGATCGGGGTGGAAAACAGCTTGCGCCCGACGATGGAGACGATGGACATCACCACGATGGCGCAAAACAGCAGGCCGCCGCCCAGCGCCCACCATGTCGAAATGCGATCCAGCCAGTGTCCCCAGCTGCTGGTGAACGGGCTCGGTTCACCTGTTGCGCCCGGTGCCAACTCTGCCACGGCGTGTCCTTGTCTCTGTGCGGAATATTGAAAAAGCCTGTCACGCGCGCCGCAGGCGTCGTGACAGGCCGATGCCATTCAGGGGCTGATCATAGGCCCCTGAACGCCTCACTTGGGCATGTACTTGGCACCGATGGCGTGCGCCTCGGCGGCCAGCTTCTTGCCGTCCAGGCCCTTGGCGCTGGCCTGCTTGATCCAGTCCTCTTCGACGCTGGCGGTGGCCTTCTTGATGGCGGCGTAGTCCTCGTTCTTGATCGTCAGCACCTTGTTGCCGCGCGCGGCCAGCGACTTGCGGGCGGCGTCGTTGCCTTCGTCCCAGATGCGGCCCAGCCACTCGGCCATGAACAGGCCGCTGTTCTTGTCGATCACCGATTTCAGATCGGGCGGCAGGCTGTCGAACTTCTTGGTGTTCATCAGCACCGCCATCGGCGTCTGCGTGAAGCCCGGCTGGTTGGCCTGGCCTTCCATGTGGTACTTGACCACCTCGTCGATCTTGGTGGAAGGCAGCACTTCCCACGGCGCCATGGCGCCATCGATCACGCCCTTGGACACGCCCTCGGTCACCTGCGCCACCGGCATGTTGACCGGCGTGCCCCCCAGCGCCGTCAGGAACAGCGCGGCAAAGCGCGAGGGGCTGCGCAGCTTGATGCCCTTGAAGTCGGCCGCCGACAGGATCGGCTTGCTGGCGGTGGACAGCACCACGTTGGAGGCGCTGAAGATGGTCAGCACCTTGAAGTCCTTGAAGTCGTCCTTGCCGTACTTCTCGTAGAACTCCCACATGGCCCGGCTGCCCGCCATGCCACCGGGCGGCAGCGTGAAGGGCAACTCCAGCGCCTCGGTGCGGGGAAAGCGCCCGGTGGAGTAGCTGGGCGAGGTCCAGACGATGTCGGACACGCCGTTCTTCACCTGGTCGGCCAGCTGGGCCGGCGTGCCGCCCAGTTGCAGCGCCGGGTAGATCTGGCACTTGAGCTTGCCGGCCGATTCCTTGCCGATCTTCTCGCACCACGGCTCCAGGAAGTTCTTCTGGAAGTTCGAGTTGGGCGGCAGAAAGTGCGAGAACTTCAGCACCGTCTCCTGGGCCTGAGCGGCGCCCACGCCAGCGAGGCCGAGCAACACCGTCACGGCCGCGCGGGCCACCATACGCTTGGAAGTCATGAAAGAGTCTCCTGAAAAGTAACAATCGAAGGAAAACCGGTGGGGTTTGCCGCGCAGTCTAACGACCATGCCGCCGGGTGCGGCTACGTGCATCCCCTAGGAACCATTGTCCCCGGCGCCGCGGGCATGTGCGGGCTCGGGCGGTCTGCGGCGCGGTACCTCCTGGGGATCGCTGGAGCGATGACTGCCCTGTGTACCTGGCCACCTGCCGCAGCCAAATCATGCCAAGCCTGGCTTGAGCGGCCTGCGCGGCAGCGACCACCGCCGCTGTCTGCGCCTTCTGCCGCACAGACAGCTGGCTCGGTGCAACTCAAAACCGACAAATTCATTTGTTATTGTTGAATTTGCATTGTAGTGCAGGCCCGAGGCCAAGCGCAAGAGGGCATGCCGACCCCGCCAGGTCATGCCGCCGCCCACGCGGCACAATGACGCCATGAGACTCCTGCACACCATGCTTCGCGTCGGCGACCTGCAACGCTCGATCGACTTCTACACCCAGGTGCTGGGCATGCAATTGCTGCGCCGGTCGGAAAACCCCGAGTACCAATACTCGCTGGCGTTCGTCGGCTATGGCGGCGGCAATCCGGATCAGGCGGCGATCGAACTGACCTACAACTGGGGCACCACCGCCTACGACATGGGCACGGCATTCGGCCACATCGCCATCGCGGTGCCGGACGCCCATGCCGCCTGCGAGCGCATCAAGGCCGCCGGTGGCCAGGTCACGCGCGAGGCCGGCCCCGTCAAGGGCGGCACCACGGTGATCGCCTTCGTCACCGATCCGGACGGCTACAAGATCGAGCTGATCCAGCGCGCCGAAGGCGCAGCCGGCGGTGGACTGCGCTGAACCGGGCCAGCCGATTCTGCGTGTTTCAAGCCGCCAGCGCTTGCTGGACGTGCGCCAGCAGCTATTGATTTGATAGTTTTCTTGGCGGGTGTCACGCCGCCCGGCGGCGCGTCAGCGGCCTTCAGTCGCGCAGCTTGAAGACGATCTGCAACGGGTTCCAGTAGCGGCCGTTGTCGGACGGCAGCCGCTCGGTGCGGTCCAGCGCGCGCAGCACCGCCTCGTCCCAGGACTTGACGCCGCTGGAGCGGGTGATGCGCCGGCTGATGATGAGTCCCAACTCGTCGGTGCGCACCTCCACCTCGGCCACCGGGTTGCCCGGCACGTCGTCGGTGAAAACGATTTTCGGACGCACCACGGCGCGGATGCGGCCGGCGTAGTTGCCGGACGGGCCGGCATCGCGCTCGTCCTGGCCGCCTGCCTTGCCGCCACCCTTGCCCTTGCCAGCGGCGCTGCCGCCCTCGCTGTCGGCGCCGCCGGCCATGGCCAGCGACCGCGCCACGTTGGCCTTGTGCCTTGCGTCGTCGGCGGCCTTGGCCTGGGCGGCCGCCTTGGCCTTGGCTTTGGCCTGCTCCGCGGCTTCGGCCTTGCGCTCGGCCTCGGCCTCGGCGCGCTTTTGTGCCTCGGCCTTCTTCTTCGCCTCGGCAGCGGCCTGCCGGCGCTCTTCGGCCTCTTCGGCCTTCTTCTTCTCGGCCAGTTTGCGCTGCTCGTCTTCCTTGCGCTTTTTCTCGTCGGCGGCTTTCTTCCGCGCCAGTTCGCGGCGCTCGTGCTCGGCCGCTTCGCGTTCGCGCTGTTGCTGCTCGCGCGCGGCCTCGGCCTTGCGGGCTTCTTCCTGCTTCTTGCGGGCCAGCGCGATGTCGGCGTCGCGCTGCGCCTGCGCGTCCGCCTGGGACGGCGGGGGCTTGACCACCGGCTCGGGCTTCGGTGCGGGCTTCGGTGGAGGCTGCGGGGCCGGCGGCGGCTGGTGCTCCACCGCCGGTGCTGGCGGCCGCGGCGCGGCCTTGGGCGACGCCTGCTGCACGCTGGGTGACCACAACTCGGCCTGCACCGCCAGATCGTGCGGCTCGTTCTTCCAGCGCAGACCCCAGGTCAGCGCCAGGATCAGCAGCAGATGCGCGGCCAACGCCAGCCCGAACGCGCGGCCGAAACCACCCTGCGGCGGCGGCGCGAATTCAAGGCGCTCGATGACGGCGGTGTTCATGGCCGAAAGTTCACTTGACGGCCAGGCCCACGCGCTGCACGCCGGCGTCACGCAGCAGCTTCATCATGTTCATCACCTGCTGGTAGCGCAGTTCGCTGTCGGCGGCGATCATCACCGGCAGCTCGGGGTGGTCGGCCAGCAGCGCCTTGATGGCGGCCACGGCCTCCTTGTCGCCCAGGCCACTGCGCTGGATCTCGCCGGCCAGCGACAGCTTGCCGGCGGCGTCGATCTGCACGTCGACCCGCTTGTCCGGCGCCTTGGTCGACTGGTCGGCGCTGGGCACGTTGATGACGCCGGGCGTGATCAGCGGCGCGGTGACCATGAAGATGATCAGCAGCACCAGCATCACGTCGATGAAGGGCACCATGTTGATCTCGTTCATGGCGCGGCGGCCTCGACCGCGGGAGCTGACGGCGGGCACGGCTTCAGTATCCGGTGGGGGTGGCCGAATGCGCCGCCGGAGCATGCACGCCCAGGTTGCGCTGCAGGATGTTGGAGAACTCCTCGATGAAGGTCTCCAGCTTGATCGCCAGGCGGTCGAGCTCGCGCGCGAAGCGGTTGTAGGCCACCACCGCCGGAATGGCGGCGAACAGGCCGATGGCGGTGGCCACCAGCGCCTCGGCGATGCCCGGCGCCACCGTGGCCAGGGTCACCTGCTGCAGGCTGGCCAGGCCGGTGAAGGCGTGCATGATGCCCCACACGGTGCCGAACAGGCCGACGTACGGGCTGACCGAGGCCACCGAGGCCAGGAAGGACAGGTTGGACTCGGCCTCGTCCAGCTCACGCTGCTGGCTGGCGCGCATGGCGCGGCGCGCGCCGTCGAGCAGCGCGCTGGGGTCGCCGATGCGGCGCTCGCGCAGCTTCTGGTATTCGCGCATGCCGCTGGCGAAGATGCGCTCCATCGGGCCGGCGTGCTTGGCGTTCTGCACCGCCGAGGCGTACAGGTCGTTCAGGCTGGTGCCCGACCAGAAGTCGCGCTCGAACTCGTCGTTGAGCGCGCGCGTCTGCTTGAACGAGCGCAGCTTGCGGAAGATGGCGGCCCAGCTGGTGATGGACACCAGCAGCAGCAGCAGCATCACCAGCTGCACGACGAAGCTGGCGTGCAGCACCAGCTGGATGATGGAAAGGTCCTGGTTCATGAATGCAGTGTGTTCAGTAGCTCGGGTGGAATGCGCGCCGGCTTCAGGGTGGCGGCGTCGACCCAGCCGACGCGAATGCGGGCGCTGCACAGCAACTGGCGCGGCGTCGGAGCGGGATGCAACAGCCAGGCCTGCTGGTCGATCACCATACCCGCCCGACCGGCCTCTTGGAGCCGCGCGGTGACCACAAGTTCATCGTCAAGCCGCGCCGGGCGCAGGTATTTCACCTGGGATTCGGCCACCACGAACATGCCGCCGGCCTGCTCGCGCAGCGCGCGCTGGTGAACGCCGAGCGCGCGCAGCCACTCGGTGCGGGCGCGTTCAAAGAATTTCAGGTAATTGGCGTAGAACACGATGCCGCCGGCATCGGTGTCTTCCCAGTAGACGCGGATCGGGAACTCGAACTCCGCCATCGGGCACACTGCCTTTCAGGCCAGGACGGCTTTCAGCCGCTCGATGGCGGTCTTCAGCTGCGCCATCGAGTTGGCGGTGGAAAAGCGCACGTAGCGCGCGGTCTCGGCATGGCCGAAGTCGCGCCCCGGCGTGACCGCCAGATGCGCGCGCTTCATCAGCTCGAAGGCGAATTCCCAACTGCCGGGTTGCTGCATGTCGCTATTGTATTCGGAGCGGCCGGCGAACATCCTGTCACAGGCGGCCGAACAATCGGCCCAGGCGTAGAAGGCACCGTCGGGCGTCACCGGCACCGGCAGGCCCAGCGCCTGCAGCTGCGGCACGAACCAGTCGCGGCGGGCCTTGAACTCGGCGCGACGGCGCTCGTATTCAGCCAGGCTGCCGGGCTCGAAGCAGGCCAGCGCCGCATGCTGCGACACCGTGCTGGCACAGATGAACAGGTGCTGGGCGATCTGCTCGACCACCTCGACCAGCGCATCGGGCACCACCAGCCAGCCCAGGCGCCAGCCGGTCATGTTGAAGTACTTGCTGAAGCTGTTGATGCTGATGATCTGATCATCCAGCGCCAGCGCGCTGTGTCCGTAGGTGTCCTCGTAGGACAGGCCCAGGTAGATCTCGTCGATCAGGGTGATGCCGCCGCGCTCGCTCACCACCGCGTGGATGCGCGCCAGCTCGTCCGGGTGGATCGAGGTGCCTGTGGGGTTGGACGGCGAGGCCAGCATGACGCCGCGGGTGTGCGCGCCCCAGGCCTGTCGCACCTTGTCGGCGCTGAGCTGGAAGCGCTCGGCCGCCGTCGACGGAATCATCACCGCCCGCCCCTCGGCCATGCTGACGAACTGCCGGTTGCAGGGGTAGCTGGGGTCGGGCATCAGGATCTCGTCGCCCGCCTCGATCAGTGCCAGGCAGGCCAGCTGCAGCGCCGCCGAGGCCCCCGCCGTGACGACGATGCGCCGCGCCGGCACCCGCAGGCCGAAGCGATCGGCATACCACTGGCTGATGCGCTCGCGCAGTTGGGGCAGCCCGGTGGCCTGCGTGTACTGGGTGTGGCCGTCGCGAATGGCGCGCGCGGCGGCCTCGGCCACCAGCGGCGGCGCGGTGAAGTCGGGCTCGCCGATGTTCAGGTAGATCATCGGCTGCGCGCTGCCAGCGGCCTCGCGCGCGATGGCGGCGGCCGACTTGGCCATCTCCATCACGTAGAACGGCTGGACGCGCTGCGCGCGGGCGGAAATCCTCATGTCGCTTCTTTTGCCTTGGCGGCGCGCAGCCGGGTGCGGTCGGCCGCCACCTCGGGCTCGCGCAGCCGCGGCGCCAGGCCGTTGAGCACGGCGTTGACGTATTTGTGGCCATCGGTGCCGCCAAAGTCCTTGGCCAGCTCGATGCACTCGTTGAGCACCACGCGCCACGGCACGTCGGGGCATTTCAGGAACTCGTAGGCGCCGATCCACATGCAGCCGCGCTCGACGGGCGAGATGTCCGCCAGCCGGCGATCCAGCAGCGGCACGATCAGCGCGTCCAGGTCGTCGGCCAGCTCGATGCAGCCGTGCAGCAGGGCGTCGAAATGCGCCGCGTCGGCCTTGGCAAAGCCCTGCAGCTCGCGCGTGAAGACGTCGATCGCCGCCGCGTCCCCGCCACCGACCTGGTGTTGGTACAGGCCTTGCAGGGCGAATTCGCGGGCACGCGAGCGCGGCGACTTGGTGGATGACTTGCGGGTGGCGCCGTCGCTGACGCGCGGCGCTGCCCTGGCCGGGCGCGGGGTGGCTGGCGGCGGGCTCATCGCAGGCCCGCCTTCAGCAGCGCCATCTCCACCGCCACGCGGGCGGCGTCGCGCCCCTTGTCGGTCTGGCGGGCCTGCGCCTGGGCCAGGTTCTCGGTGGTGAGGATGGCGTTGGCCACCGGGATGTCCAGATCCAGCGCCACGCGGGTCACGCCGGCGCCCGATTCATTGGCCACCAGCTCGAAGTGGTAGGTTTCGCCGCGGATGATGCAGCCCAGCGCGATCAGCGCGTCGAACTCGCCCCGGCGCGCCAGCCATTGCAGCGCCAGCGGCACCTCCAGCGCGCCGGGCACGGTATGGTGGGTGATGTGGGCCGCCGGCACACCCAGCGCGGCCAGCTCGCTCAGGCAGGCATCGGCCAGGGCCCGGGTGATGCCGTCGTTGAAGCGGGCCTGCACGATGCCGATGCGCAGCGCGCGGCCGTCGAGCGGGGAAATCTGTCCTTTGTCGGCACCAAGCATGGGCGTCCTTTTCAGTCCTTCGTGATGTAGCCGACCACGTCGAGGCCGTAGCCACCGGCCATGCTGGGCAGGCGCCGCGGCGTGCCCATGAGCTGCATGCGTTGCACGCCCAGCTCGCGCAGGATCTGCGCGCCCACGCCATAGCTGCGCAAGTCCATGCGCCCGCGCTCGGGCGCATGGGCGGCGCGCGCCGTGCCCTGGAACTGGGCCAGCAGCTGCTCGGCGTCCTCGCCGCAGTTCAGGAATACCGCCACGCCGCAGCCTTCCTGCTGGATATGGCGCAGGCTCTCGTGCACGCTCCAGGAATGGCTGCCACGCTGCACTTCCAGCGCATCCAGCACCGACAGCGGTTCATGCACGCGCACCGGCACCGCCTCGCCGGCCTGCCACTGCCCCAGCACCAGTCCCAGGTGAAGCGCGCCGCTGGGCTGGTCGCGGTAGGCGTGGGCGATGAACTCTCCATGCACGGTGCGCAGCGGCCGCGAGGCGATCTTCTCGACCAGCGATTCGGTGCGACTGCGGTACTCGATCAGGTCGGCGATGGTGCCGATCTTCAGGCCGTGCTCGGCGGCAAACTGCTGCAGGTCGGGCAGGCGCGCCATGGTGCCGTCGTCCTTCATGATCTCGCAGATCACGGCGGCAGGCGTGCAGCCGGCCATGGCGGCCAGGTCGCAACCGGCTTCGGTATGGCCGGCGCGCATCAGCACGCCGCCATCGACGGCCTGCAGCGGAAAGATGTGACCGGGCTGCACCAGATCCTCCGCGCGCGCGCCGGGCGCCACGGCCGCCTGCACGGTACGCGCGCGGTCGGCCGCGCTGATGCCGGTGGTGACGCCTTCGGCGGCCTCGATGGAGACCGTGAAGGCGGTGCCCATCTTGGTGCCGTTGCGCGTCACCATGGGCGGCAGGCGCAGGCGCTCGCAGCGCTCGCGCGTCAGCGTCAGGCAGATCAGGCCGCGGCCGAAGCGCGCCATGAAGTTGATGGCTTCGGGCGTGACGTGGTCGGCCGCGAGGATCAGGTCGCCCTCGTTCTCGCGGTCTTCCTCGTCGACCAGGATGACCATGCGGCCGGCGGCGAGATCGGCCACGATGTCGGGCACCGGCGAGATGGCCGAGGCAGCAGCGGTGTGTGGAGGCAGGGGAGCATTCATGGCGGTCACGTTCGGTACAGGCAACCGATGGCGCGGCGGGAAAACCCGCATTATCGGCGCTTTGCCCAGGCAGGCACCAACCCCGGCCGGCAAGGACCACATGGACGCCCCTGCTGAATACTCCTGTTTTTATAGCTGCTACCGCATTCTGGTCAAGCGCCAGAGGTCGATTTGAGGTTCTACTCTCGAATGATGGTGAGGTACTTGATCAGTGCCGCACTGCGACACGACGCATGAGAAAAATGAACAGCCATACGCAGAGGACGCCAAGGATTCGCAGAGGACGCAAAGAAAGCCGATGGGTCTTCTGGCTTTCTGCGTCCTCTGCGAAATCTCTGCGTCCTCTGCGTTCGGAGGTTGGCGGTTTCCAGTAAGCGACCATTCGAAACCTTGTCTCGCAGGCCATCACCATCATTCGCGAGAAGAGCCCGATTTGACCAATCAATCAGGGACGGTGGGTGAACGCTCAGGCCAGCGCCACATGCATCAGGTTGGTGGTGCCGCTCTCGCCAAAAGGCATGCCAGCCAGCACCACGACCGGTGTGCCCGGCTCGGCAAAGCCCTGGCCGCGCGCCACGCCCGCGCCCACCGGCCCGATCTGCTCCAGATTCAGCGCCTGCGTCAGATGCACCGAATGCACGCCCCAGGCCAGCGCCAGCTTGCGCGCCACGCCCATGCGCGGCGACACGCCCAGGATGGGGGCGCTCGTCCGCTCACGCGCGGCGCGCAGCGCGGTATGCCCCGAACTGGTGAAACAGACGATGGCACGCGCCTGGATCAGCGCCGCCGCGCGGCGCATGGCGCAGCACACGGCCTGGGTCACGTCCTGGGCGCTGGC
>MKTG01000038.1:0-7064 GCA_001897615.1 Burkholderiales bacterium 68-10 | reverse complement strand
CCTCGACCGGGTACTTGCCGGCGGCCGATTCGGCCGACAGCATCACCGCATCGGCGCCGTCGTAGATGGCGGTGGCCACGTCAGAGGCCTCGGCACGCGTGGGCACCGGGCTTTCGATCATGGATTCGAGCATCTGCGTGGCGACGATGACCGGCTTGCCCAGCTTGCGGCACAGCTTGACGATGCGCTTCTGGATCGCCGGCACCTGCTCGGCGGGCAACTCGACCCCCAGGTCGCCGCGCGCCACCATGATGGCGTCGGCTTCGCGCACCACCTCATCCAGACGTTCGATGGCCGAGGGCTTTTCGAGCTTGGCCAGGATGCCGGCGCGATCGCCGATCAGGGCGCGCGCCTCGGCGATGTCCTCGGGTCGCTGGACGAAGGACAGAGCGATCCAGTCGGCGCCCAGCTCCAGCGCCGTGGCCAGATCGGCACGGTCCTTGGCCGTCAGCGCCGAAATCGGCAGCACCACTCCGGGCACGTTGACGCCCTTGCGCTCGGACAGGCGCCCACCCACCAGCACCGTGGTGTCGGCGCTGTTGGCGTCACAGCGCTCGACGCGCACGCGCAGCTTGCCGTCGTCCAGCAGCAGTTCGGCGCCCGGCACCAGGGCGGCAAAGATCTCCGGATGGGGAAGCTGCACGCGCTCGGTCGTTCCCAGGGCAGGATCGAGGTCAAAGCGAAATGGCTGGCCCGCCGTCAGTTGCACTGGGCCATTTTCGAAGCGCCCCACGCGCAGCTTGGGCCCCTGCAGGTCGGCCAGGATGCCGATCGGGCGGCCGGTCTCGTGTTCGATGGCGCGCACGACGGCAAAGCGCGCCGCGTGGTCCTCGCGCGTGCCGTGGCTGAAGTTCATGCGGAACACGTCGGCCCCGGCGATGAACAGCCTGCGGATCATGTCCAGGTCGGCGCTGGCGGGACCCAGCGTGGCGACGATCTTGGCGCGGCGGATGCGGTGCATGAAGGGCTTTCAAGCGTCGATGAGGATGACGCGGAAATCGTTGACATTGGTGCGCGTCGGGCCGGTGACGACCGAGTCGCCCAGCGCTTCGAAGAAGCCGTGGCCGTCGTTGTTGTCCAGGCTGCGGCGCGGGTTGATGGCTTGCGCAAAGGCGCGCGCCAGCGTCGTGGGGCCGGCGTGAGCCCCGGCGATTTCTTCCATGCCATCGACGCCGTCGGTGTCACCCATCAGGACGTGGATGCGCGCGTGGCCGCGCGTGGCGATGACAAAGGACAGCAGACATTCGACGTTGCGCCCGCCGCGGCCCTGGCCGCGCAGGGTGACGGTGGTCTCGCCGCCCGACAGGATGGCGCAGGGCGGCTTGAAGGGCTGGCCGCGCTCGGCCACCTGCAGCGCCAGCGCGGCCAGCACCTTGCCGACGTCGCGCGCCTCGCCCTCGATGGCGTCGCTCAGGATGTGCGGCGCGTAGCCGTGCTGGCGCGCGACCGCGGCGGCGACCTCCAGTGCCTGCTGGGGGGCGGCGACCATGCGGGTTTCGATGCCCGCCAGGCGCGGGTCGCCCGGCTTGACCGATTCGCCGGCGCCGCTTTCCAGTACGGCACGCACGTGTGCCGGCAGCTCGATGCCGTAGCGCTGCACGATCTCGAGCGCATCGGCGCAGGTGGTCGGGTCGCCCACGGTGGGTCCCGAGGCGATGTCCATCGGCGCATCGCCCGGCACGTCCGAGAGCACCAGGGTGATCACGCGCGCCGGATGGCAGGCAGCGGCCAGGCGCCCACCCTTGATGGCCGAGAGGTGCCGGCGCACGATGTTCATCTCGCCGATGCTGGCGCCGCTGGCCAGCAAGGCGCGGTTCACGTCCTGCTTGTCGGCCAGGGTGATGCCGGACAGCGGCAGCGGCAGCAGCGACGAGCCGCCGCCCGAAATCAGACACAGCAACACGTCGTCTTGAGCGAGACCAGATGCCAGATCGAGCATGCCCTGCGCCGCCCGCAGCCCGGCGTCGTCTGGCACCGGGTGCGCCGCCTCGACGATCTCGATCTTCTGGCACGGCACGTTGTAGCCGTAGCGCGTGACGACGAGGCCGGTGAGCGGGCCACCATAGCGATCTTCCACGGCACGCGCCATGGCGGCGGACGCCTTGCCGGCGCCGATCACCACCAGCCGCCCCTTGACCTCGGTCGGGCTCGGCAGGTGTGGTGGCACACAGCGCGCCGGCTGGGCCGAGGCGATGGCGGCCTCGAACATCTCGCGCATGAGGCGGGCGGCGTCGGGCGTCATCGTGTGGTCTCCTCGAGTTCTTGTCGGAAAGCGGCCCGGCACGAGGCCGGGTCGGATGGGACTGATCAGGCCTTCTGCCGGATCTCGAAGTTGGAGAGCTTTTCCAGCGCGCGCACCATGCCCGAGTGGTCCCAGGCGGCGCCGCCGTGCGACACGCAGGCGCTGAACAGCTGCTGCGCGGTGCCGGTGGCCGGAAGCGCCAGGCCGAGCTGGCGCGCGGCGGTGAGCGCCAGGTTCAGGTCCTTCTGGTGCAGCGCGATGCGAAAGCCCGGCTCGACCGTGCGCTTGATCATGCGCTCGCCCAGCACCTCCAGGATGCGCGAGGTGGCCAGCCCGCCCAGCAGCGCCTGGCGCACCTTGGCCGGATCGGCGCCGGCCTTGGCGGCAAACAGCAGGCCCTCGGCCACGGCGTTGATGGTCAGGGCCACCACGATTTGGTTGGCCACCTTGCAGGTCTGGCCGTCGCCGGTGCCGCCCACGAGCGTGATGTTCTTGCCCATGGCCTCGAACGCCGGCTTGACGCGATCGAACACCGCCGGCTTGCCGCCGCACATGATGGACAGTGTGGCGTTCTTGGCGCCCACGTCGCCGCCCGACACCGGCGCGTCGAGGTAGTCGCAGCCCAGCGCTTCGACCTTCTGCGCGTATTCCTTGGTCTCCACCGGCGAGATGGAGGACATGTCGACCACGACCTTGCCCTTGGACAGGCCCGCGGCCACGCCGTCCTCGGCAAACAGCACCTTGCCGACGTCGGGCGTGTCCGGGACCATGATGATGACGATGTCGGCGTGTTGTGCGACTTCCTTGCCGCTGGCGCAGGCAGTGCCGCCGGCGCGGGTGAGTTCTTGCGGCACCGCCCCACGGCTGTGCAGAAAGACGGTGTGACCCGCCTGGATAAGGTGCCCTGCCATGGGCGTGCCCATGATGCCCAGGCCGATGAAGCCGATGTTGAGCGACATGACGAATCTCCGATGGTTGTTCGGGTAGTGGCTTATTCGGCCAACTTCTGGCGCCAGCCCAGGCCGTCTTCGGTTTTGCCCGCCGGCTTGTACTCGCAGCCGATCCAGCCGCGGTAGCCGATCTGGTCCAGGTGCTTGAACAGGAAGGCGTAGTTGATCTCGCCCGTGCCCGGCTCGTTGCGGCCGGGGTTGTCGGCCAGCTGGATGTGAGCGATTTTCTCCAGGTGCTGCTGCAACGTGGCAGCGAGCTCGCCCTCCATGCGCTGCATGTGGTAGATGTCGTACTGCACGAACAGGTTGTCTGAGCCGACCTGATCGATCAGCTTGAGCGCCTGGGGCGTGCCATGCAGGTAGAAGCCCGGGATGTCGAAGGTGTTGATGGCCTCGATCAGCAGGCGCAGACCGTGCTTCTCCAGCTCGGCGGCGGCGTAGCGGAGGTTCTCGACCACCGTGGCGTCCACCTGCTTGGGGTCGGCACCCGCGGGCACCTTGCCGATCAGGCAGTTGAGCTGAGGCACGCCGAGCACCTGGGCGTAATCGATCGCCTGGGCCACCCCCGCCCTGAATTCGGCCACGCGCGTGGGGTCGCAGGCGATGCCGCGGTCGCCCGCGTCCCAGTCGCCCGCGGGCAGGTTGTGCAATACGAGCTTGAGTTGGTGCTGGTCCAGCAGAGCCTTGATTTCGGTGGCTGGCCAGGCGTAGGGGAACAGGAACTCGACCGCGTCGAACCCGGCCTTGCGTGCCGCCTCGAAGCGCTCCAGGAACGGGCGCTCGGTGAACAGCATGGTCAGGTTGGCGGCGAATTGGGGCATGACGTCTCTCCTTTTTTCAGTCCAGCATGGCGATGGCGGTGGGCACGTCGCCCTTGCCTGTAGCCATGTCCTCGAATTCGACCACGCTGTCGATCTCGGCACCCATCGCGATGTTGGTGACGCGCTCCAGGATCATCTCGATCACCACCGGCACCTTGAATTCCTGCATCCAGGCCTCGGCCTGCCGGATGGCGGGCGCGATCTCCTCCTGCCGGTGCACGCGGATCGCCTTGCAGCCCAGGCCCTCGACCACCTTGACGTAGTCGATGCCGTAGCCCTCGACCTCGGGTGAGTTGATGTTGTCGAACCCCAGTTGCACACAGTAGTCCATCGAGAAGCCGCGCTGGCTCTGGCGGATCAGTCCCAGGTAGCTGTTGTTGACCACGATGTGGGTGTAGGGCAGCTTGAACTGCGCGCCCACCGCCAGCTCCTCGATCATGAACTGGAAGTCGTAGTCGCCCGACAGCGCCACGATCTTGCGCTCGGGGTCGGCGGCGCGCACGCCCAGCGCCGCGGGCAGCGTCCAGCCCAGCGGGCCGGCCTGGCCGGCGTTGATCCAGTGGCGCGGCTTGTACACGTGCAGGAACTGGCCGCCGGCGATCTGCGACAGGCCGATCACCGAGACGTAGCAGGTGTCCTGGTCGAAGGCGTTGTTCATGCACTGATACACGCGCTGGGGCTTGAGCGGCACGCTGTAGTAGTTGGTCTTGCGCAGGTATTGCAGGTCCTTCTTGCGCTCCTGGCATTCCTGCGCCCAGGCGCTGTAGTCGCGCAGCCTGCCGGCCTTCTTCCATTCCCGGGCGACCTGCACGAACAGCTCGAGCGCGGCCTTGGCGTCGGAGACGATGCCCAATTCGGGCGCGAAGATGCGGCCGATCTGCGTCGGCTCGATATCCACGTGCACGAAGCGGCGGCCCTTGCAATAAACCTCGGGCGAGCCGGTGTGGCGGTTGGCCCAGCGGTTGCCCATGCCGAGCACGAAATCCGAAGCCAGCATGTTGGCGTTGCCATAGCGGTGCGAGGTTTGCAGGCCCACCATGCCGGCCATCAACGGATGGTCGTCGGGGATCGCGCCCCAGCCCATCAGGGTCGGGATCACCGGCACGCCGGTGAGCTCGGCAAACTCGACCAGCAGCTCGGCCGCGTCGGCGTTGATCACGCCGCCACCGGCCACGAGCAGCGGCTTGGCGCATTCGTTCATGATCGTGAGCGCCTTTTCGATCTGCTTGCGCGTGGCGGCGGGCTTATACACCGCCAGCGGCTCGTAGGTGTCGATGTCGAACTCGATCTCGGCCATCTGCACGTCGAACGGCAGATCGATCAGCACCGGCCCCGGCCGGCCCGAGCGCATCAGGTGGAAGGCCTTCTGGAACACCCGCGGCACCTGCGCCGGCTCCAGCACCGTGGTCGCCATCTTGGTCACCGGACGTGCGATGGACGCGATGTCGACCGCCTGGAAATCCTCCTTGTGCAGCTTGGCGCGCGGCGCCTGGCCGGTGATGCACAGGATCGGGATCGAATCGGCCATGGCCGAGTACAGCCCGGTGATCATGTCGGTGCCGGCGGGGCCCGAGGTGCCCAGGCACACGCCGATGTTGCCGGCCCGGGCGCGGGTGTAGCCCTCGGCCATGTGCGAGGCGCCCTCGACGTGGCGCGCCAGCACGTGTGCAATCGTCTGGCGCTCGTTCATCTGGGCGTACAGCGGGTTGATGGCGGCGCCGGGCACGCCGAAGGCTTGCGTGATGCCTTCCTTCTCCATCACCAGCACGGCCGCCATTGCCGCTTTCATTCTTGCCATGAGTCTGTCTCCCGATCGGTGGTCGAACGATGACGCCGATGGTGCGGGCAATCGCCTCGTCATGGAACACGGCTCTTGAGCATGACGCTTATTCCGTGGTGGAATGCCGCAATGAATCGCATTCAGGACGCCCGTCTTTTTCTTCGGATCGTTGATCTCGGCTCGTTCAGCAAGGCCGCCGGCGAAGCCGGCATGGGTCAACCTGCCGCCACCAAGCAAATCAACCGCATGGAAGAGCAGCTCGGCGCTCGATTGCTGCACCGCACCACACACGGGGTCAGCCCGACCGAAATCGGTCTGCTGTACTACGAAAAATGCAAGCTGATCTGCCTGCACGCGGACGAGGCCAGCTCCGTCGGTTCGCTGCTGCAGACCCAGACCCAGGGGGTTATCCGCATCAGCACCTCGGTGGCATTCGGCCGCCGCGTCATGGCGCCGCTGGTGATGAAGTTCATGCACATGCATCCCGGGTTGCAGATCGAACTCAACTGCGACGACCGTTACGTCAACCTGGTCGAGCAGGGCGTGGATGTGGCCGTGCGCCTGGGCAAGCTGGCCGATTCCACCCTGGGGGCGGCCTATCTGGGCCTCAACCCCTGGGTTCTGGCGGCATCGCCCGGTTACCTGAAAGCACACGGACGACCGCGCAAGCCGCAGGATCTCGGCCGCCACGAAGCGCTGATCTACAGCACCGTTCAGGGTGACGAGCGCTGGCTGCTGAGCGGCACCGACGGTCGTCAGATCAGCGTGAGCGTGCGCGGGCGACTGCGCAGCAACAACCTGTCGATGCTGCTGGCGGCTGCGCGTCAGGGTTTCGGCATCGCCGCCCTGCCCCGCTACGTGGCTCACCGCTCGTTGACCGAGGGCGCCCTGACCAGCGTGCTCGATGACTGGGCTCTGCCATCACAGGAAGTGCATGCGGTGTTTCCGTCGCCGCGCATGGTGCCGGCCAAGGTCAGACTCCTGATCACCTGGCTGCAGAGCCAGTTCGGCCCTGACTGGTGGGCTCGCCCGAACGACTGACCGCACGGGCCGGCGTGTCGCCCACCGGATACTCAGGGTGCCAGACGTTCGCGCACCCAGCCGCTGCCGTCCAGGCGGTAGCACAGCCGGTCGTGCAGGCGACTCTTGCGCCCTTGCCAGAACTCCCAGCGATCGGGCTTAAGGCGAAAGCCTCCCCAATGCGGTGGACGCGGCGGATGGAGCATGAACCTGGCACCCACCTTGGCCGCCTCGGCCACCAGCCAGGCGCG
>MKTG01000037.1:44546-44950 GCA_001897615.1 Burkholderiales bacterium 68-10 | reverse complement strand
CCACATAGGCGACGCCCGGCGGCACCACATAGGGGCCGGGCGCCACGGGCGCAACAGGCGCTACCACGCAGCCGGCCAGCGCGGCCAGGCTGCCGGCGGCAAGCGCCAGCGCAAGCGGACGGACGGCGCGGCGAACGGTCAAACGCAATGAGGACATGAAAGACTCCTGCATCGGCCACATCAGGCGGCCTTATTGCGTTCAACGCGCGGGCAGCACGGATCCGTCGCGGGGGAGCGAAAAAATGTCGCGGAGAAAAGCGGGGGAGAGGTCGGAGGCGGGAGAGATCGGGCCCGCGCGGAAGGCGGTCCGTGGGATATCGGTGGCGGATGTGTATCCGGGACTGATGGGCTTTGCTCCAGGAAATCTGGAGCGGGCGAAGGGAATCGAACCCTCATCATGAGCT
>MKTG01000037.1:40747-44483 GCA_001897615.1 Burkholderiales bacterium 68-10 | reverse complement strand
ATTCTAGCGAAGCGCGGCGCCCGATTTTCAGGCACCCCGCTGGCCGCGCGCCCCGGCAGCCGCGGGATGTGATCAGTCTTCCAGGATTTGGCCGTCGTGCTCGACGTAGGGCGGGTAGTGGCCGGTGCTGCTGCTCTGCGCCTTCGAGGCGGCCACGAAGGTGCCGCTTTGCACATCGAACACATGGACCTCGCCGTCCTCGATGACGTAGTGCCAGCCGTGCAGGGTGATGCGCCCGTCCAGCACGCGCCGGCGCACCATGGGGTAGTCCATCAGGCGCTCGAGCTGTAGCACCACGGCACGCTGTTCGGTGCGGCGCAGGACCTCGGGACGCAGTCCATCGCCGGGTCGCCCCAAGACGGACGCGCCCCCCTGGGGGGGCGACGCCGCAGGTGTCTCGGGGGCAAACAATCGCACGGGCAGCACGGCCTCGCGGCCCAGGTCCAGCCAGCGCTGGAGGTTTTGGGCCTCTGGCGATACCTCTTCGTACAAGGCCTTGATGGCGCCGCAATGGCTGTGACCGCATACCACGATGCGGCTCACGTTGAGGTTGAGGACCGCGAACTCGATCGCCGCCGCCGTGCCGTGGTGGCCATGGGAGCCGTCGTACGGTGGCACGAAGGCACCCACGTTGCGCACCAGGAACAGCTCGCCCGGGCCGGCACCCGTAAGCAGGTAGGGCACCAGGCGCGAGTCGGAACAGCCGATGAACAGCGTGGTGGGGTGCTGACCCTTGTCTACCAGCGACTGGAACTGCTCCCGGTATTGCGGGAACGCATCCTGGTGGAAGCTGCGCAGGCGTTCCAGCAACTCGTCATCGGGCATGGTTGTCGGCCTCCTGGCGCGCTCGGCTTGCCTGCTACTGGACCAGGGGGCTGTCCGCCGCGTCCAGGTCCACGCCCTCGACTTCGGCAGCGCCGGCCAGCAGCTGCAGGTACTGGCGCAGCGCGTTGACCCAGGCCTGCTGGCGCAGCACCAGGGCGATGCTGGTGCGCACGTCGTCAAACGCCTGGGGCTGGGCGGGCTTGCGGCCGCACACCTGCACCACATGCAGGCCGAAGCGGGAGTGCGCCAGGCGCGCGAGCACGCCGACCTCCTGCGAGCCGAAGACCTCGCGCGCGAACTCCGGTGCGCAGTCCTCGGGCGTGAGCCAGCCCAGATCGCCGCCTTCGGCGCCGCTGGGGCAGTTGGACCATTGGCGCGCGGCGTCGGCAAACGCAGGGCCGCCATCGTCGGCGCAGCGCAGCTCCAGCAGCAGGGCCTCGGCGCGCTGGCGCAGCTGGACCACGTCCACGCCGGGTGTGACGGCGAACAGCACGTGGCGCAGATGGGCGCGCTCGCCCTGGCCGCCAAAGGCCGGGTGGGCCGCGTGGTAGCGGCGGCAGGCCTCGGCCGAGGGCTCGGGTACCTGCAGGGCCTGCTCCAGCAGCGCTTCGATGGCGCGCGTGGCGGCCTCGCTGGTGGCGCCGTCGAGGCCGGGCGCATCATCAGCGGCCAGCAGCCCCTCGCGCTGCGCCTGCTGGCGCAGCAGTTCGGTGCAGGCGCGCTGGCGCAGCAGCTCGTCGGGCAACTGCTCGCCCGGTGCATGCAGGGCGATGCCGTTGATGCGGGCGACGGCGTCGTCCACGGCAGGGGCGGCGCTGCCGCCGCAGCCGCAGGCTGGCGATCCGCAGGAGGAGGTCGTCATGAAAATTCCTTGCAGTCGATGTGTTGGGGCGGGCCTGCGGCATCCGCAACCGCGGACGGTTGCAGACGCGTGATGCCTGGCAGGCATCTGGCGCTTATCCAGAAAGCGCCAGGAGCTATCATTGTTATAGTGAACGACGCGGTTGGTTTTGTCCTGCCGGCACATTCAGGCGCCGCGCACGCACCAGCTGGTAGGGGCGCAGCACATAGGCCAGGGTGCCAAAACCGCTCCAGACATGCACCAGGCGCGTGAACGGGAAGATCAGGAACACCGTCATGCCCAGGAACAGGTGGGCCTTGAAGATCGGGCCCGTGCCGGCCAGCATCTCCACGGCGCCGCCGCGGAGGGTGACGATGCGCTGGCCCCATTCGGCCAGGCGCATCATGACCGAGCCGTCCAGGTGCTGGGCCGACAGCGGAATCGTCGCCAGGCCCAGCGCCAGCTGCACCCAGAAGATCCACAGCAGGACGATGTCGCTGGTCTTGCTGGTGGCGCGGATGCGCGCGTCGGTCAGGCGCCGGTGCAGCAGCAGGCTCACGCCGACGAAGGCCAGCAGGCCGGCGACGCCGCCCGAGACCATGGCCAGCAACTGCTTGTTGCCGGAGCTGATGAAGGGCTCATACAGCGCGTGCGGTGTCAGCATGCCGACGAAATGCCCGAAGAACAGGAACAGCACGCCGATGTGGAACAGGTTGTTGGCCCAGCGCAGGCTGCCGGCGCGCAGCAGCTGCGAGGAGTCGCTTTTCCATGTGTACTGGTCGCGGTCGAAGCGGATCCAGCTGCCGATGAAGAACACGGCCAGGCAGATGTAGGGATACAGGCCGAAGAGGAAATGGTCAAGCCAGGCGGTCATGGTGCGACTCCTTGGGAGGATTGGGGGCGTGCCTTGCGCACAATCTGGATGGGTTGGGGCTGGCCGGGGCGGTTCTGGCCCTTGGTGGCGCAGCCGTCGAAGGCCTCGGGCTCGGCCCAGGCTTCGTCCATGTCGGGCTCGGGCGTGATGGCCACGGCCTGAGCCTTTTCACCGGCGGCTTCCAGCACGGCCGCGATCACGCTGGCGTAGGGGCTGGCCTTGGCATCGAGCGCGGTGAACAGGGCATTGAGGATATGCGCCATCTCGGCCAGGAACTCGCGCGCCACGGTGCTCGGCTGGGTGGAGGCGAACTCCAGCACCACGCCAAGATGGTCGGGCAGCTCGTTCGCGCCGAGGAACAGGCCGGCCTTTTCATAGGTCTGCGTGAGGTCGATGAGCGCCGGGCCACGCTCGCGCGAGTCGCCATGGATATGCTCGAACAGATGCAGCGAGGTCTGGCGGCCGCGGTCGAAGGTATCGACATAGCGCGCCTCGGCCTCGTACGGGTCCATGGCGCAGACCTGCTGCACCAGGGCCTGCAGCTCGGTCACGCGGGCCGCGGGCAGGGCCTGTTCGGCCTGCAGCGCGTCGATCAGCGCGGGCATCTGCGCGCGCAGCTCGGCGTCGGGGTAGGCCAGCAGGCGTGCCAGCGCCCGCAGCGTCAGGCGCATGGATTCAGGTGTTTTCTTGAACATCTGCCTGCCTCCTCAGACCACCGCCTTGATGGGGATGGTGCGTGGCTTCTTGCTGCCGAAGATGCTGACGCTGGTGGCGCCGTCGGAGCAGCCGTTGCCGAACGAGAAGCCGCAGCCGCCGCGCACGTCGAAGGCGTTCTCGGCGTATTCACGGTGCGTGGACGGGATCACGAAGCGATCCTCGTAGTTGGCAATCGCCATGACCTGGTACATGTCCTGCACGTCATGCGCGCTCAATCCCACCTGCTTGAGCACGTCCATGTTCTGCACCTTGTCCACGTGCACGCCGCGCTGGTAGGCGCGCATGGCCAGCATGCGCTCCAGCGCCCGCACCACGGGGCCGGTGTCGCCGGCGGTGAGCAGGTTGGCCAGGTACTGCACGGGGATGCGCAGCTGCGACACGTCGGGAATCTCGCCGTTGACGCCCAGGTGGCCGGCGTTGGCCGCCGAGGTGATGGGCGACAGCGGCGGCACGTACCAGACCATGGGCAGGGTGCGGTA
>MKTG01000037.1:28664-40738 GCA_001897615.1 Burkholderiales bacterium 68-10 | reverse complement strand
TGTTCCTCGCCGCTTCCAGCCAGTTGTCGGCGATGCCATCCAGCTTGGCCTGGCGGATCACCTCGGGGTCGTTGGGGTCGAGGAAGATGTCGAGCTGCGCCTGGTACAAGTCCTTGTCGCGCTCGACGCTGGCCGCTTCCTGGATGCGGTCGGCGTCGTACAGCAGCACGCCCAGATAGCGGATGCGGCCCACGCAGGTCTCGGAGCACACCGTCGGCTGGCCCGCTTCGATGCGCGG
This sequence comes from Burkholderiales bacterium 68-10, assembly GCA_001897615.1. Classification (GTDB taxonomy): domain Bacteria; phylum Pseudomonadota; class Gammaproteobacteria; order Burkholderiales; family Burkholderiaceae_C; genus Ottowia. The sequence goes on along the minus strand of MKTG01000037.1, from coordinate 40,500 downwards.
ATAGCAGAAGATGCACTTCTCGGCCTTGCCGGTCTGCCAGTTGTAGTAGATCTTCTTGTAGGGGCAACCGCTGACGCACATGCGCCAGCCACGGCATTTGTCCTGGTCGATGAGCACGATGCCGTCCTCCTCGCGCTTGTAGATCGAGCCGCTGGGGCAGGATGCCACGCACGCCGGGTTCAGGCAGTGCTCGCACAGGCGCGGCAGGTACATCATGAAGGTGTTCTCGAACTGGCCGTAGATGTCCTTCTGCACCTGCTCGAAGTTCACGTCCTTGCTGCGCTTGGAGAACTCGCCGCCCAGGATTTCCTCCCAGTTCGGGCCCCATTCGATCTTGTCCATGCGCTGGCCGGTGATCAGGCTGCGCGGGCGCGCCGTGGGCGCGGCCTTGACCTCGGGCGCCGACTGCAGGTGGTCGTAGTCGAAGGTGAAGGGTTCGTAGTAGTCATCGATCTGCGGCATGTTCGGGTTGGCGAAGATGCGCATGAGCAGCTTCCACTTGCCCCCCTGACGCGGGGCGATGGAGCCGTCGGGGTTGCGTACCCAGCCGCCGTTCCACTTGTCCTGGTTCTCCCACTCCTTGGGATAGCCGATGCCGGGCTTGGTCTCGACGTTGTTGAACCAGGCGTACTCCATGCCGGGGCGGCTGGTCCAGACGTTCTTGCAGGTGACGGAACAGGTGTGGCAGCCGATGCACTTGTCCAGGTTCAGCACCATGCCGATTTGTGCGCGAATTTTCATCGTGATTCTCCTTGTCGTTCAGGCGTGGGCGCTGGCGGCCGGCGCTTCCTCGTCCATCCAGTCGACACGGCGCATCTTGCGCACCAGCACGAACTCGTCGCGGTTGGTGCCGATGGTGCCGTAGTAGTTGAAGCCGTAGCTGTACTGGGCGTAGCCGCCGATCATGTGCGTGGGCTTGAGCACCACGCGCGTGACCGAGTTGTGGATGCCGCCGCGCGTGCCGGTGATCTCCGATCCCGGGGTGTTGATGATCTTCTCCTGCGCGTGGTACATCATGACCATGCCGGGGTTGACGCGCTGACTGACCACCGCGCGCGCGGCAATCGCGCCATTGGCGTTGAACAGCTCCACCCAGTCGTTGTCGACGATGCCGCCGCGCTTGGCGTCGTCCTCGCTGAGCCAAATCACCGGGCCGCCGCGGTTGAGCGTGAGCATGTGCAGGTTGTCGCTGTACGTGCTGTGGATGCCCCATTTCTGGTGCGGCGTGATGAAGTTGAGCGCGATCTCGGGGTTGCCGTTGGGCTTCTTGCCCTCGACCTCGTGCAGCGCCTTCAGGTGCACCGGTGGGCGGTAGGAGCAGAAGCCCTCGCCGAAGTCGCGCATCCAGGGATGGTCCTGGTAGAACTGCTGGCGGCCGGTCAGGGTGCGCCATGGGATCAGCTCGTGCACGTTGGGGTAGCCGGCGTTGTAGCTGACCTTCTCGCTCTCCAGCCCCGACCAGGTGGGCGAGCTGATGATCTTGCGCGGCTGCGCCTGGATGTCGCGGAAGCGGATCTTCTCGTCCTCGCGATGCAGCGCCAGGTGCACGTGCTCGCGCCCGGTCTGCTTGCCCAGCGCTTCCCAGGCCTTGCAGGCCACATGGCCGTTGGTCTCGGGCGCCAGCATCATCACCACCTCGGTGGCGTCGATGTCGGAGACGATCTTCGGGCGGCCCTGGGTGACCCAGTCCTCGCGCACGCGGCCGTTCAGGTCGCCCAGCTGCTCGACCTCGGTCTGCGTATTCCAGCTGATGCCCTTGCCGCCGTTGCCCACCTTGTCCATCAACGGCCCCAGGGCGGTGAAGCGCTGGTAGGTGTTGGGGTAGTCGCGTTCCACCACGGTGATCTGCGGCGCGGTGACGCCCGGGATCAGCGCGACTTCGCCCCGCTTCCAGTCTTTGGCGCCGTAAGGCTGAGCCAGTTCTGCCGGCGTGTCGTGCATGATGGGGCTGAGCATGACCTCCTTCTCGACCCCCAGGTGGCCGACGCAGACCTCGCTGAAGGCCTTGGCAAATCCCTTGTAGATCTCCCAGTCGCTGCGCGACTGCCAGGCCGGATCGACGGCCGCGGACAGCGGGTGGATGAAGGGGTGCATGTCACTGGTGTTGAGGTCGTTCTTCTCGTACCAGGTGGCCGTGGGCAGCACGATGTCGGAGTACAGACAGGTGGTGCTCATGCGGAAGTCGAGCGTCACCAGCAGGTCCAGCTTGCCCTCGGGGGCGTTGGCGTGCCACTTGACTTCCCTAGGCTTGGCGTCCTGCGGGCCCAGGTCCTTGCCCTGCACGCCGTGCGTGGTGCCCAGCAGGTGCTTGAGAAAGTATTCGTGACCCTTGCCCGAGCTGCCCAGCAGGTTGGAGCGCCACACGAACAGGTTGCGCGGCCAGTTGGCCGGGTGATCCGGGTCTTCGCAGCTGAGCGTGATCGAGCCGTCCTGGAGCGACTGCACGACGTAGTCCTTGGGGTCCAGGCCGCGCTGCTGCGCATCCCGGACCACCTGCAGCGGGTTGGTCTGCAATTGCGGCGCGCTGGGCAGCCAGCCCATGCGCTCGGAGCGCACGTTGAAGTCGATCATCGAGCCCTGGTAGGCGGCCTTGTCGGCCAGCGGTGACAGCACTTCCTCGGTGCCCAGCTTTTCGTAGCGCCACTGGTCGGTGTGGGCGTAGAAGAAGCTGGTGGAGTTCTGCTGGCGCGGCGGGCGGATCCAGTCCAGCGCAAAGGCCAGTGCCGTCCAGCCGGTCTGCGGGCGCAGCTTTTCCTGGCCCACATAATGCGACCAGCCGCCACCGCTCTGGCCCACGCAGCCGCACATCATCAGCATGTTGATGATGCCGCGGTAGTTCATGTCGCAGTGGTACCAGTGGTTCATGGCCGCGCCGATGATGACCATGGACTTGCCCTGGGTCTTGTCGGCGTTGTCGGCAAACTGGCGGGCGACGGCGATCACCTGGTCGCGCGGCACGCCGGTGATCTGCTCCTGCCAGGCCGGGGTGTAGGGCTGGTTGGCGTCGTAGCCGCCGTCCTGCCCCTCGCCCTCCAGGCCGCGCGGCACGCCGTAGTTGGCCACCTGCAGGTCGAACACCGTGGCCACGGCCACGCGGCCGGCGACGCCCTCGCCGTTCAGCTCCAGGTGGGTGATGGGCACGCGGCGCACGACGACGTCGCCGCCCTGGTCGTTGGCCGGGAAGTTGGGTGTCTCGATGCCGCCGAAATACGGGAACGCGACATCGGCGATCTCATGCGCCTGCGCGCCGTCTTCCAGCACCGAGAGCTTGAGCTTGACGTCGTTGCCGGTGCGCGCGTCCTTGTCCTCCAGGTTCCACAGGCCCTGGTCCGGGCGGCCTTCCTTGCCCCAGCGGAAGCCGATGGAGCCATTGGGCAGCGCCACTTGGCCGTCGACCCCGTAGGCCGCGGTCTTCCAGTCGGGGTGGTTGGTCTGCCCGAGCTTGTCCGCGAAGTCGCTGGCACGCACGTAGCGGCCGGGCACCTTCACGGTGCGACCATCGGGCAACTGCTTGTCTTCGAGCACCACCAGCAGTGGCAGGTCGGTGTAGCGGCGCGCGTACTCGTCGAAGTAGGCGCTGCGCTTGTCGAAATAGAACTCTTTCAGGATCACATGGCCCATGGCCATGGCCACGGCAGCGTCCGTGCCCTGCTTGGGGTGCATCCAGATGTCGGCCAGCTTGGCGACCTCGGAGTAATCGGGCGTGACGGAGACCACCTTCGCGCCCTTGTAGCGCACCTCGGTGAAGAAGTGGGCGTCGGGCGTGCGCGTCTGCGGTACGTTGGAGCCCCAGGCGATGATGAAATTGCTGTTGTACCAGTCGGCCGACTCGGGCACGTCGGTCTGCTCGCCCCACACCTGCGGGCTGGACGGCGGCAGGTCGCAGTACCAGTCGTAGAAGCTCATGCACACGCCGCCGATCAGGCTCAGATATCGGGAGCCCGCAGCGTAGGAGATCATCGACATGGCCGGAATCGGCGAGAAGCCGACCACGCGATCCGGGCCATGCTTCTTGATGGTGTAGACGTTGGCGGCGGCGATCAGCTGGTTGACCTCGTCCCAGGTGCTGCGCACGAAGCCGCCCAGGCCGCGCTGCTTCTGCCACTCGCTGCGCGCATCCGCGTTCTCGACGATGGCGGCCCAGGCATCGACCGGGCTCCTGGCCACGGCCAGGGCGGCGCGCCAGTGCTTGAGCAGCCGGCCGCGCACCATGGGGTATTTGACGCGGTTGGCGCTGTACAGATACCAGCTGTAGCTGGCGCCGCGCGCGCAGCCGCGCGGCTCGTGGTTGGGCAGGTCGGCGCGCGTGCGCGGGTAGTCGGTCTGCTGGGTCTCCCAGGTCACGATGCCGCCCTTGACGTAGATCTTCCACGAGCAGGAGCCCGTGCAGTTCACGCCGTGGGTGGAGCGCACGATCTTGTCGTGCGCCCAGCGGTCGCGGTAGGCGTCCTCCCAGGTGCGGTCTTCGCCGGTGGCCAGGCCGTGACTGCCCGAGAAGCTTTCCCGCGTCTGGCTGAAATGACTCAGGCGGTCCAGAAAATGACTCATAGGTTTCTCCAGGTGCAAAGCGTCGGAACGCGGGGGGTCAGGGGTTGTGGATCTCCGCGCCCTTGCGCAGATAGAACCACCAGTTCAGGATCAGGCAGACGCCGTAGAAGGCGGCAAACCCGTACATGGCCAGCTGCGGCGTGCCGGCCTTGATCTGGTCACCGATCACGATCGGGGCGATGAAGGCGCCATACGCCGCCACTGCGGACGTCCAGCCCAGCACCGGGCCGGCCTGCGTGCGGTCGAAGATGATGCCGATGGTGCGGAAGGTCGAGCCGTTGCCGATGCCGCTGGCGGCAAACAGCACGATGAACAGACCCATGAACATCGGGAAGTACTGCTCGGGCGTGGCCGACTGGTAGGCCAGCATCATCACGTAGCCCACGGCCACCGAGGCGGCGACCATCACCACCGAGATGATCTGGGTGACGATGGAGCCGCCCCATTTGTCCGAGATCCAGCCGCCCACCGGGCGAATGGCGGCGCCGACGAAAGGCCCGATCCAGGCATAGGCCAGCACCGTGGGGGCGTTGGGGTTGGTCTGCGTGTGCTGCATGATGCCGGCCGCATTGGGCGCGTGGATGACGCCGAAGATGACTTTCATGGCCAGCGGCAGGGCCATCGAGAAGCCGATGAAGGAGCCGAACGTGACGATGTACAGCGCCGTCATGCTCCAGGTGTGCTTGTTGCGGAAGATCGCGTATTGCTTGACCACGGCGTCCTTCATGGGACCGAAGGCGGCCAGGCGCATGATGGTGAGCGCCATGACGATGTCCAGCGGAATCGCCACCCACATGCTGATCACGCCGATGCCGGTGGGTGCCGGCAGATAGAGCCACAGCCCGAACAGGGCCGGAATGAAGGCCAGGGTGTAGAGCCAGGTGACCTTGGCGAAGGCGGCGATCGGGTTGCCGGTGGCGGGCGAAACCGACTTCAGGTTGTTCATCCCGAACCAGCACAGGATGGACAGCGGCACCAGCGACAGCATCCAGGCGAAGCCGGCGTTCTGGATCCAGGTCTGTGTGCCGGCGGGAATCTTGCCGAAGATCCAGCCGCTGTCCTTCTGCAGCAGTTCGGGCGCGCCGCCGATGGCGCCCAGCAGCGGCACGGTCATGACCAGCGGAATCACGATCTGCATGGTGGTGACGCCGAAGTTGCCCAGACCGGCGTTCAGGCCCAGTGCCGTGCCCTGCAGACGCTTGGGAAAGAAGGTGTTGATATTGGACATCGACGAGGCGAAGTTGCCGCCGCCCACGCCGCACCACAATGCCATCAACTGGAACGCCCACAGTGGCCATTCCGGGTGCTGCAGCACGATGCCGGTGCCGATGGCGGGCGCCAGCAGCATGGCGGTGGTCAGGAAGATGGTGTTGCGGCCACCGGCCAGCCGGATGAAGAACGACGATGGAATGCGCATCGTCGCGCCGGCGATGCCCGAGATCGCAGTGAGCGTGAACAGCTCGGCCTGGGTGAAAGGAAAGCCCAGGTTCATCATCTGCACGGTGATGATGCCCCACATGCCCCAGACGGCGAAGCCGCAGAGCAGGGCGGGGATGGAGATCCACAGGTTGCGATAGGCGACCTTCTTGCCGGTCTGTTCCCAGAACTGCTCGTCCTCGGGGTGCCAGTCTTCGATGGTGCGGCCGCCAGCGTTGGGGTGGGTCATGATGGACTTTCGATCAATGTTGTTGGGCCATGCCGTGGGTCTGCTGACCCATGAGCGGGGTGCGTCGGACCTCGGTCCAGTACATCCAGATCAGCGACACCCAGACCACGCCGTACATCAGCATGAAGGCGCTGGAGCGGATGCCCGTCCAGTCCATCAGCACGCCGAACAGGATGGGCAGGATGAAGCCGCCCATGCCGCCGGCCAGGCCGACGATGCCGCTGATGGCGCCGATGTTGCCGGGGTAGTCGTCGCTGATGTACTTGAACACGCTGGCCTTGCCAAAGGCCCAGGCCACGCCCAGTACGGCCATGAGGGCAGTGAACATGTAGACGTTCAGACCGATGTGGAAGGTGGTCGGGCCGTTGACGGTCAGGATGGTGAAGTCCGTCTGCGGGTAGGACAGCAGGAACAGGCAGATCCAGCTCACCCACATCACCCACCAGGTGACGCTGTGCGCGCCGTACTTGTCCGACAGCACGCCGCCGATGGCGCGCAACACGCCGCCGGGCAGCGAGAAGCAGGCCGCCAGCAGCGCGGCGACGCGGATATCCAGGCCATATTCGCCCACGTAGTACTGCACCATCCACAGCGCCAGCGCCACGTAGCCGCCGAACACGATGCTGTAGTACTGGCAGTACTTGAGCACCTTGGGGTCCTTCAGCGCCTTGAGCTGGTCGGTGAACTTGACGTTGCTCGCCACCAGGTGCGCCGGGTCGCTGTGGCTGAACAGCCAGAACAGCACTAGCGTGCCGAGCATGATGGATGCGTACACATGGGGCACGGCCTGCCAGCCGAAGGCCACCAGGATCACCGGGGCGACGAATTTGTTGACCGCCGCGCCCGAGTTGCCGGCGCCGTACACGCCCATGGCCATGCCCTGGCGCTGCTTGGGGAACCAGCGCGCCACGTAGGGCGTGCCGACCGAGAACGAGCCCCCGGCCAGGCCCACGAACAGGCCGATGACGAGGAAATGCCAGTATTCGGTGGCCGATCCCATCAGCCAGATGGCCGGCACGGTGAGGGCCATCAGCACCGCCATGACGATGCGGCCGCCGTACTTGTCGGTCCAGATGCCCAGCGGCACGCGCACCAGTGAACCGGTGAGCACCGGCATCGCCGTCAGCAGGCCGAACTGCGTGGCGTTGAGGTTGAGCATCTTCTTGATCGGGATGCCGATGACGCCGAACATCATCCAGACCATGAAACAGACGGTGAAGGCCAGGGTGCTGACGATGAGCACCGACCAGGCCTGGCGGGTGCGGCGGGGATCTTCGGCTGCAACGAGCGACGGGGACGCCATATGTTTTCCTCTCTTGCCTAATGCCCTGCCATGCTCGCGTAAACCCCTAGATGTGCACATCCCTCGCTGGGAGGTGCGCGTCAACGCAGAAGAACGAGGGCCTACTCCCAGACCATAGTTCCAAAGAACTAGAGCGACGCTGGCCAGGCGGTAGCGAACAGCGCCCGCGACCGGCCCCTGTGCGACACTGGGCGCGCTGTCGATGGGTGTTTTGGCATCAAAAACTGGCCTTGGCGCTTATCTGGCGTGCGCCAGCAGCTATCACTTTTGATGCTTCGTTGATACCCCGCACGGCATCTGCCCCGCCACTGCCCATGACCGACTCCCCCTCCCCGCAGCCACCCGCGCCGGCGCCGCGCCGCGCCTGGCAGCAGCTGCGCGCCTCCGACCTGCGTGCCGCGGCGCGCCTGGCCACCCAGGCGACCACGGGCGTCACCCATATCGTCGAGGGGGTGCACCAGTCGGTGCACGCCAGCCTGGGGCTGCGTGGCAGTGCGCCCGGGCGGACTGGCGGCCTGACCGGTCTGGTCTACCGCGGCGTGCGCGGCACGACGCGCTGGATCGACGCCGGCCTGCAGGCCGCGCTGGGCCGGCTCGAACCCTGGCTGGAGCGCGTCCTGCACGCGGCGCCCGGCGAGGTGGATGTCGAGCGCGAAGCGGTGCTGTCGGCCCTCAACGGCGTGCTGGGCGACCGGCTGCAGGCCGACGACAACCCGCTGGCCCTGCCGATGCTGCTGCGCCAGCAGGGTCAGCCGCTGGACCCGCTCGCGCTGCACGCGGCCGGCCAGGCCAGTGGCAAGCTGCTGCTGCTGGTGCATGGCCTGTGCATGAACGACCTGCAGTGGACGCAGGGCGGGCACGACCACGGCGCCCACCTGGCCCGGACGCTGGGTTACACGCCGGTGTACCTGCGCTACAACAGCGGACGCCACGTGTCGGACAACGCCCGCGACTTGGCCGAGCGCCTGGAAGCCCTGCTGGCGGCCTGGCCGGTGCCGGTGCAGGAATTCAGTGCCATTGGCCACAGCATGGGCGGCCTGGTGCTGCGCGGCGCGGTGCACTGGGCGCGCGGCCAGCGGCAGCGCTGGCCGGCGCAGTTGCGCCGGCTGGTGTTTCTGGGCACGCCGCACCTGGGCGCGCCGCTGGAGCGTGCCGGCCACGGCATCGATCTGCTGCTGGCCAGCAACCCCTACAGCCGGCCGTTCGTGCACCTGGCGCGCCTGCGCAGCGCCGGCATCACGGATTTGCGCCACGGCCATGTGCGGGAAAGCGACTGGCGCGCGCCAGACCGGCGCGCCGCGCCCGTGCCGCTGCCCGCGGGCGTGGCGTGCTACGCGGTGGCCGCCGCCTTGGCGGAGCGCCATTGCGGCCTGGCCGACCGCCTGCTGGGCGACGGCCTGGTGCCACTGAACAGCGCGCTGGGGCGCCACGACACGCCGGCGCGCGGCTTGGCCTTTCCGCCCGCGCACTGCCACGTGGCCTGGCAGCTCGGGCATCTGGCCCTGCTCGGCGACGCCGCCGTGGCCGATCGACTGGTGCAGTGGCTGGGCGCGAACTGAAGCGACGCCCCACCGTGGCGCCAGCGCTGGCGCGACGGCGCGCCTGCCCCTGATAGGCCGAGCGCCGGTCACGCCCGCTGGGGGCTGGCCTGCGGCGCGGCTTCAGCGCTGGCGGTCCGACGCGTACACGGCGGCCTGCACGCGCGAGCTCAGGCCCAGCTTGCGCAGGATGTGCTGCACGTGGATCTTCACGGTGGTCTCGGCGATGTCCAGCGCGCGCGCGATTTCCTTGTTGCTGGCGCCGCGCGCGATTTCGCGCAGCACCTCCTCCTCGCGCGGTGACAGCGGTGATGGGGCGGCGGGTTGCGCGGCCGGTGCCAGCGGCACCGGCTCGGGGGCGCCCTGGTGCTGGAACGCGGCGACCAGCTTGCCCATCATCTCGGGGCTGACCACCGGCTCGCCCAGCGCGGCGCGGCGGACCGCGTCGGCCAGCAACTCGCCGTCGATGGTCTTGAGCAGGTAGCCCTGGGCGCCGTGGCGCAACGCGGTGGCCAGATCCTGGCCGTCCTCGCTCACGGTGAGCATCACCACGCGGCTGCCGGGCGAGGCTTCGCGCAGGCCGGCGATGGCGTCGACGCCGCGCACGCCGGGCAGGTGGTTGTCGAGCAGGATGACTTGCGGGCACAAGGACGGCAGCAGGCGCAGTGCCTCGCCGGCGTCGCCGGCCTCGCCGACCACCCGCAGGTCGGGGTGCTGGCTCAGCAGCGCCACCAGGCCGCGGCGCAGCAGCGGGTGGTCGTCGATCAGGAACAGGGTGATGGGAGCGCTCATGCGGCAGCGGTGGTGGGGGTGACGGGCAGGTCTTCCAGGGCCCGGGGCGGCAGGGCCAGCGTCACGCGGGTGCCGGCGCCCAGGCCCGAATCCAGCGTCAGCGTGGCACCGATGCGCTGGGCGCGCTCGCGCATGATGCCCAGGCCGACGTGCAGCGAATCGGGCGGCACGGCCTGCGGATCGAAGCCCAGGCCGTCGTCGATGACCTCGAAGCGCCAGTGCGGGTGGCGCTGCACCCGCAGCTCGACATGGCGCGCGCCGGCGTGCTTGCGCACGTTGGACAAGGCTTCCTGCACGATGTGCAGCACCTGGATCTGCACGTCGGGCGCCAGTGGCAGGCCCTGGCCGGTCATGGTCAGCGTGGTGGGCAGGCCGGTCTGGTGCTCGAACTTGGACAGCGTGGCGCGCAGCGCGTCCTCGATATCCTCGTCCTGGGTGCGGGTGCGAAAGTGCACCAGCAGCTCGCGCACGTCGGCCAGGCATTCGCGCACGCCGACGTCCAGCTCGTCCAGGCTGCGGTCGCGCGCCGCGCCGTTGTCTTTGGCGATGGCGTCGCGCAGCAGCTGGGTCTGGATCTTCAGGAAGGCCAGCGATTGCGCGATCGAGTCGTGCAGCTCGCGGGCGATCAGGCCGCGCTCCTGCGCCACCGCCGCTTCGCGCTCCAGCGCGCTGGCGCGTAGGCCCTCGATCGCGTTGGCCAGGTGCAGCGCCATGGTGGAGAGCAGTTCGCGCATGTCCGCGGGCAGCTGCGTCGGCGCGCGGTACAGCAGCGTCACCTCGCCCAGCAGGCGCTGGTGCAGTTGCACCGGGATGATCACCACGGTCTCGAAGCCCGCCTCGCGGCAATGCGGCAGGGGCACGCCGCCCGCCGGCAGGATCGGGATCACGCGCAAACGGGCCTGCTGCTGGGGCTGACCACATTCGCAGGCGCCGGTCTCCAGGCATTGCTCGCGCTCGGACAGCGAAGGCGGCATGCCGTCGACCGCCAGCAGCAGGTAACGCTCGTTGGCCTCGTCGGACCAGCGCAGGGCGGCGGCGTCGCTGCCCGAGACGCGGCGAATCTGCTGCACGAAGCCCTGGGCCAGGGCTTCCAGGCTGGTGGCTTCGGCGCCCAGCGCGCTGACCGCGTACAGCGCGGCCAGGCGCCGGTTGTGCTCGGCGATGTCGGCGGTCTTGTCGCGCACCTTGCGCTCCAGGTCCTCGTGCGAGGTCTGCAGGGCGCTGGCCATCAGGTTGAAGCCCGCCGCCAGCTGGCCGAACTCGTCGTCGCTGTCGACCGGCACGCGCGTGCCCAGCTCGCCCTGGCGCAGGCGCGCCAGCGCCAGCTGCATGCGCGACACGGGGTTGAACACCAGCGTGAAGCTCATCACCATGAACACCGCCGCGGCCAGGATGGCCACGCCCATCATGAAGATCTGGAACACGTGCAGGGTCGCGGTCCAGCGCGCGATCTGGGTCTCGATGGCGGCGACGAAGGCGTCCACCCGGAGCACGAAGGCGTCGGCCTGGGCAGTCACCGGCGCGGCGGCGGCGCTTGCCGGCGTCAGCCAGCTGGCGCGCAGGGCCAGCCAGCCACTGGCCACGTCGTCGAAGCTCGCCTGCGTCTCGCCGCTCCAGGGCACGAACAGCGGGCGCATCGAGGTGCCCTGGCGCAGCAGGTCCAGGCCTTCCTCGAACCGCCGCGACAGCTCCTGCAGCCGCTCGGTGTCGCCGGTCTTCAGTGCCAGTGCCATGCGCGCGGTGTACATGCGCAGGCGACCGGCTTCGTTGATGGCGGCGGCGCCGCCTTCCAGCTTCCAGGTGCCCCACAGCATGAAGCCGATCGACGCCAGCGCCATGACCAGAAAGCACAGCCCCGTGGCCAGCAGCTTGGTCGACAGGGAAAGGCTCTTGCGCATGCGCCGCAGTGTACGGAATCGGCCATGGCGGGCACTGGCCGGCCAGGCGACCGCGCCGCCGAGGGTCGTGCCCGCCACGCTCAGAGCGCCC
>MKTG01000037.1:16350-28644 GCA_001897615.1 Burkholderiales bacterium 68-10 | reverse complement strand
CGATGTAGTCGCCCGCGGCCAGCAGGCCGGCCGCGATCTGGCCGGCTGGCCGCACCAGCGCCGGCGTGCAGGCAAAGGTGGCGCGCCGGTCGGTCAAGGTGCGCAGCGGCGTGACCGCCAGGCCCAATTGCGCCTGCGCTTGCGCGGTGACGTCCGTCTGCAGGGCGGCGCGCTCGTCGCTGCTGGTGCTGATGACGAAGGCCAGCAGGCCGGTGGGCGGCGCCGTCGCCGTGATGGCGTCGAGCTCGAACACGAACTGCGCCGGCGCCCGTGGCCCGTGGCGCAGCGCCAGCATGGGGTGGCGCAGCCGCTTGCCCGGGCCGGCCGGCGCGGCCTGGGCGTACACGGTGGTGATGGCCTGGTGTCGCAGGGCAATCGCCTGATCGGCCCAGCGGCGCAGCTCGTCAGCTATGAAAACGGGAGCTACTGGCGCTGATCTGGAAACGATTTGTGCTGCATGGGGCGCTGATGTGGCAAGCACCACGCGGTCGAAGGCCTGCTCGTCGACCACCCAGTGCGGCGGGCGCCAGTGCAGCGCCCGCACCGGATGGCCGGTCAGCACGCGGGCGCCGCGGGCCTCGATCCAGTGCTGGGCGGCGCGTGGAAACAGCGTCCCCAGATCCACCCGGGGCAGCAGCAGGTGCGAGCTGCCACGCCCGCCCAGCAGTGCGTCGTGCAGCACGCGCAGAAACACGCGCCCGCTGGCCTGATCCACCGGTGTGTTGAGGGCCGACACGCACAGCGGCTCGATGAACTCGCGCATCAGCGTCGGCGGCAGGCCGGCGCACAGCGTGGCCACGCTGGTGTGCGCGTCGCACTGAAAGCCACGGCGCCGCCAGCCCAGCGCCGCGCCCAGCAGCGCCCGCTTGTCGCGCCACGACCAGCCGCGCGCGCCCAGGATGCCGCCGGCGGCGTCCCACGGCGCGGGCCAGTCGGGCAGGGCCAGGCCGCCGCCGTCCGGGTAGGTCAGCGCCAGCGGGCGGCGCAGCAGCGCCTGCGCCGGATCGACGCCCACCGTGCGCATCAGGCGCAGGCAGTCGGTGTAGGCGCCGATCAGGATGTGCTGGCCGTTGTCCACTGTTACCTCGCGGCCGTCGGGCAGCCGCAGCGGCACGCCGCGCGCGCGCCCGCCGGGCTGGGGCGCGGCCTCGAAGACGGTGACCGCGTGGCCCCGCTGCACCGCGTCCACCGCCGCCGCCATGCCGGCCCAGCCGGCGCCGACAATCGCCACGCGCAGGGCGGGTTCAGGGGTTTTGTTTGTGGTCAAAACAGGCTTTGGCGATTGTGGGTCTTACGCGAGTAGCTATCAAATGAGGAGTAAACGATGCCCTGCGCGCGCCATGGCGATCTTCGAATGGCCGCGGAGCAGGCCAGGCCGGCGAACGCCGTGGTCGGACCCGTGCCGGCCACTGGCGTTGTCCCCTCGGGGGGGAAGGCGCGCAGCGACACAGGGGGCGATCAAAACCTCCCCAGCGCCTGCATCTTCCAGGCCAGCCACAGCTTGCGCAGCGGCGTCAGGGCGATGCGCTGGTGCAGCACCTGAAAGCGCTCGGCCTCGATCTCGCGCAGCAGGGTGCGGTAGATGCTGGCCATCATCAGGCCGGACTTCTGGCTGGCGCGGTCGGCCGCGGGCAGCAGGGCCAGGGCTTCGTCGTACAGCTGGTGCGCGCGCTGGGCCTGGAACGCCATCAGCGCCGTGAAGCGCTCGGAATAGTCGCCCTTCAGGATCTCGTGCGCCTTGACGTCGAAGCGCCGCAGCTCGTCGATCGGCAGGTAGATGCGGTCGCGCCGCGCGTCCTCGCCGACGTCGCGGATGATGTTGGTGAGCTGAAACGCCAGTCCCAGCTTGTGCGCGTAATCGGTGGTCCGCGGCGCGCTCTGGCCGAAGATGCGCGCCGACACCTCGCCCACCACGCCGGCCACCAGGTGGCAGTAGCGCGCCAGCTGCGCGAAGTCCAGGTAGCGCGTCTGCTGCAGGTCCATCTGACAGCCTTCGATCACCGCCAGCAGCTGGCGCGCCTCGATGCCGAAGCGCTCGGCCCCCGGCATCAGCGCCTGCATGGTCGGGTGCGTGGGCTGGCCCTGGAAGGCACGCTTCACCTCGGCCTGCCACCAGGCCAGCTTGGTGGCGGCCACGCCGGGGTCGCTGACCTCGTCGACCACGTCGTCCACTTCGCGGCAGAAGGCGTAGAACGCCGTGATGGCGGCGCGCCGCTCGGGCGGCAGAAAAAGAAAGGCGTAGTAGAAGCTGCTGCCAGAGGCGGCGGCCTTTTGCTGGACGTAGTCTTGCGCGGCGGTCACGGGCGGATTGTCACATCCGCAGCATGCGCCACAAAAGGCGCGGGGCGTCGCGCCGCCGCAGCCGCGGCCGCTGGCGCAGCGCCGCCGGGCCCAGCGCCTCGATGCGGTCCAGCACGCGCAGCCCGCCCTGCACCACGGCGCGCAGCTCCCAGCCGGCGCGGCCGGGAACGCGGCGCGCCAGCGGCTGGCCAGCCTGCATCAGCTGGCGTGCGTGGCGGGTCAGCTCGGCGATCAGGGCGGCGCTGCGCGCATCGGCCGGCAGTGCCGCGAACTGCGCGCCCGGATCGCTGATCGGCAGGCCGTGGCGGGCGCATTCGGCCAGCGGCAGGTAGTAGCGCCCGCGCGGGATGTCCACCGACAGGTCCTGCCAGAAATTGATCAGCTGCAGCGCCGAGCAGATGGCGTCGCTCTCGGCCAGTGCTTGGGCGCTGGTCACGCCGTACAGGTGCAGCAGCAGGCGACCGACCGGGTTGGCCGAGCGGCGGCAGTAGTCCAGCAACTGGGTCATGTCGGCGTAGGCGGCGCCGTCGCGGGTGAAGGCCACGTCCTGCGCGAATGCCGACAGCAGCTCGTCCAGCGGCTGCGCCGGCAGGGCGAAGGCGCGCATCTGCGCCGCCAGCGCGCCGAACACCGGCGCCCAGCGCGCCGAGGGCGCGTGGCCGCCGGCCACCGCGTGCAGGTCGGCGCGCAAGGCCGCCAGATCGGCCAGGCGCTGTGCGGACGTGGCGCCGCCCTCGTCGGCGATGTCGTCCGCCGTGCGGGCGAAGCGGTAGATGGCGGCGATTGGCGGGCGCAGGCGCGGCGGACACAGCCAGGAGGCGACCGGGAAGTTTTCCGCCTGGGGCGATGTACCGGGCGCGACGTACAGGGGGGTGGACATGGGTCGGCCGATTGTGCCCGCGCGCCCGATGCCCCGACACGGCGCTGGCGCGGCGTCGGCGAAGGCGACTTGCCGGCGGTCGGCGGGCCCCCTCGCGCGGAGGGTAAAATAGCAGGTTCGCCAGATTCCGACGGGCGGTTGCTGTCGCGCACCGCCCGATTCGTTTGTACCAGCCGCGCGGGTGGCGAAATTGGTAGACGCACCAGGTTTAGGTCCTGACGCCCGCAAGGGTGTGGGGGTTCGAGTCCCCCCCCGCGCACCAGGCAAGCAACATCCTTCAGTCAACGAGAGAAAGCATCATGGCCGTGAATGTCGAAACCCTTGAAAAACTCGAGCGCAAGATCACGCTGACGCTGCCGGTCGAGTCCATCCAGAGCGAGGTCGAGGCGCGTCTGCGCAAGCTCGCCCGCACCGTGCGCATGGATGGCTTCCGTCCCGGCAAGGTGCCGATGAGCGTGGTGGCGCGCCAGTACGGCTACTCGGTGCAGTACGAGGTGATGAACGACAAGGTCGGCGAGGCCTTCTTCCAGGCCGCCGACGAGGCCAAGCTGCGCGTGGCCGGCCAGCCCGCCATCTCCGAGAAGGAGGGCGCGCCCGAGGGCCAGATGGCGTTTGACGCGGTGTTCGAGGTGTTCCCCGAGGTCAAGATCGGCGATCTGGCCAGCGCCGAGATCGAGCGCCTGGGCGCCGACGTGGGCGAGGACGCCATCGACCGCACCCTGGAGATCCTGCGCAAGCAGCGCCGCAGCTTTGCCCAGCGCGCCAAGGACGCCGCCGCCGAGGACGGCGACCGCGTGACGGTGGACTTCGCCGGCAAGATCGACGGCGAGCCGTTCGAGGGCGGCAAGGCCGAGGACTTCCCCTTCGTCATCGCCGAGGGCCAGATGCTGCCCGAGTTCGAGAACGCCGTGCGCGGCATGAAGCTGGGCGAGAGCAAGACCTTTCCGCTGGCCTTCCCGGCCGACTACCACGGCAAGGATGTGGCGGGCAAGACGGCCGACTTCATGGTCACCGTCAAGAAGATCGAGGCCGCGCACTTGCCCGAAGTCAACGAGCAGCTGGCCAAGTCGCTGGGCGTGGAAGGCGGCACGGTGGACGGTCTGCGCGCCGACATCCGCAAGAACCTGGAGCGCGAAGTCAAGTTCCGCCTGAACCAGCGCAACAAGCAGGCCGTGATGGACGCGCTGGTGGCCAAGGCCGAGCTGGACATCCCCAAGTCCAGCGTGCAGGCCGAGCTGGACCGCATGATCGCCAGCGCCCGTGCCGACCTGAAGGCGCGCGGCCTGAAGGACGTGGACAAGCTGCCGCTGCCGGAAGACAGCTTCCGCCCGCAGGCCGAGCAGCGCGTGCGCCTGGGTCTGGTGGTGGCCGAGCTGGTCAAGGCCAATGCCCTGCAGGCCACGCCCGAGCAGATCAAGGCCCAGGTCGAGGAGCTGGCGGCCAGCTACGAGAAGCCCGACGAAGTGGTGCGTTACTACTACGCCGACAACCGCCGCCTGGCGGATGTCGAGGCCATGGTGATCGAGAACAACGTCACCAACCACGTGCTGGGCCTGGCCAAGGTGACCGACAAGAAACTGGGCTTCGACGAGCTGATGGGCAATCAGTGAGCGGGCCGCGCCAGTCCGCGGGCGCTCTGATTTCAGGAGCTGCTCGCGCTGGCTGGATAAGCGAAAAAGCTGATTTTGTCTGTGATTGGGGCGGGTATTCGCGGGCGCTTGCGCCGGCGGGTTCCGGCCCCAATTACATTAGCCTGACCCTTCCCGTTGTTCTGTGAGGTAAGACGCCATGTACACCCATCAAGCACCCAGCAACCTCGGCCTGATCCCGATGGTGATCGAGCAGTCCGGCCGCGGCGAGCGCTCGTTCGACATCTATTCGCGCCTGCTCAAGGAGCGCGTGATCTTCCTGGTGGGCGAGGTCAACGACCAGACCGCCAACCTGGTGGTGGCGCAGCTGCTGTTTCTGGAAAGCGAGAACCCGGACAAGGACATCTCCTTCTACATCAACTCGCCCGGCGGCAGCGTCAGCGCCGGCATGTCGATCTTCGACACCATGCAGTTCATCAAGCCCGACGTGTCCACCATGTGCCTGGGCTTCGCGGCCAGCATGGGGGCCTTCCTGTTGGCGGCGGGCGCCAAGGGCAAGCGCTACTCGCTGCCCAACAGCAAGATCATGATTCACCAGGTGCTGGGCGGCGCGCGCGGCCAGGCGACCGACATCGAGATCCACGCCCGCGACATCCTGCGCACCAAGGACCAGATGAACCGCATCCTGGCCGAGCGCACCGGCCAGCCGCTGGACAAGATTCGCAACGACACCGAGCGCGACTACTTCATGACCGCCGACGAAGCGCGTGACTACGGCATCGTCGACCAGGTCATCGCCCAAAGGCCCTGACGCCCGGGGCCGGCGCGGGTGCCGGCTTGGGTATCATGCGCCGAACCGTCAGGAGACTCTCACCCCATGGCCGAAAAAAAGGGCTCTTCCAGCGAGAAAACGCTCTATTGCTCCTTCTGCGGCAAAAGCCAGCACGAGGTCAAGAAGCTGATCGCCGGCCCGTCCGTGTTCATCTGCGACGAGTGCATCGAGCTGTGCAATGACATCGTGCGCGAGGAAGTGTCCGCCCAGGCCGTGCCGGGCGAAGCCCGCGGCGAGCTGCCGACGCCCGCCGACATCAAGGCCAACCTCGACAACTACGTCATCGGCCAGGAAAGGGCCAAGCGCACGCTGGCCGTCGCTGTCTACAACCACTACAAGCGCCTGAAGCACAGGCAGGACGCAGGTGGCAGCGACGTGGAGCTGGCCAAGAGCAACATCCTGCTGATCGGCCCCACCGGCTCGGGCAAGACCCTGCTGGCGCAGACGCTGGCGCGACAGCTGGACGTGCCCTTCGTCATGGCCGACGCCACCACGCTGACCGAGGCCGGCTACGTGGGCGAGGACGTCGAGAACATCATCAGCAAGCTGCTGCAAAGCTGCGAGTACGACGTCGAGCGCGCGCAGCGCGGCATCGTCTACATCGACGAGATCGACAAGATCAGCCGCAAGGCCGACAACCCCAGCATCACGCGCGACGTCTCGGGCGAGGGCGTGCAGCAGGCGCTGCTCAAGCTCATCGAGGGCACCCTGGCCAGCGTGCCGCCGCAGGGCGGGCGCAAGCACCCGAACCAGGACTTCCTGCAGATCGACACCACCAACATCCTGTTCATCTGCGGCGGCGCGTTCGCGGGGCTGGAGAAGGTGATCGAGGCGCGCACCGAGGCCAGCGGCATCGGCTTTGGCGCCACCGTGCGCAGCAAGCAGCAGCGCTCGATCAGCGAGACCTTCCAGGACGTCGAGCCTGAGGACCTGATCAAGTACGGCCTGATCCCCGAGCTGATCGGCCGCATGCCGGTGGTCGCCACCCTGGCCGAACTGACCGAGGAAGCCCTGATCCAGATCCTGACCGAGCCGAAGAACGCGCTCGTCAAGCAGTACGGGCGCCTGCTCCAACTGGAAGGCGTCGAGCTGGAAATCCGTCCGTCGGCGCTCAAGGCCATCGCGCGCAAGGCGCTGGCGCGCAAGACCGGCGCGCGCGGCCTGCGCTCGATCCTGGAGGGCGCGCTGATCGACATCATGTTCGAGCTGCCGCACACCGCCGGCGTGGCCAAGGTGGTGGTGGACGACAACACCATCGAGGATAACCAGCCGCCGCTGCTGGTGTACCGCGAAGCCGCCCGCAAGGCCTGAAAGCCGCCGTTGGCGCCAGAAAGCCTGTTTGCGCTTTCCCAGACTGCGCAAGCAGCTATGGTTTTCATATCAATCCGCGGTGTCTGAAACCGCTCCGGTCGACATTGAACCCACGGCGGACAGGCGCGCCGCTTCGGGTTGAAAATGTCGTCCGAGCAACCATGTAGGCTGCTGTCAGCCAGAGGTTCCCATGTCCGCCATCACACCCTTGCCCACCACGCCGATCGACCTGCCGCTGCTGCCGCTGCGCGACGTGGTGGTGTTTCCGCACATGGTCATCCCGCTGTTCGTCGGCCGTCCCAGGAGCATCAAGGCACTGGAAACCGCGATGGCCGCCGACCGCCGTATCATGCTGGTGGCGCAGAAGGCCGCCGCCAAGGACGAGCCCACGGTGGGCGACATGTTCGAGGTCGGCTGCGTCTCCACCATCCTGCAGATGCTCAAGCTCCCCGACGGCACCGTCAAGGTGCTGGTCGAAGGCCAGCAGCGCGCCACCGTCACCCACATCGAGGAGGGTGAAACCCACTTTGTCGCCACCGTGACGCCGCTGGAGATCGACGTCGACGAGCGTGACAGCAGCGAGATCGAGGCGCTGCGCCGCGCCGTGATGCAGCAGTTCGACCAGTACGTCAAGCTCAACAAGAAGATCCCGCCCGAGATCCTGACGTCCATCGCCAGCATCGACGAGCCCGGCCGCCTGGCCGACACCATCGCCGCCCATCTGCCGCTCAAGCTGGAAAGCAAGCAGGTCGTGCTGGACCTGGCCAGCGTCCGCTCGCGGCTGGAAAACCTGTTCGAGCAGCTTGAGCGCGAGGTCGACATCCTCAACGTCGACAAGCGCATCCGCGGTCGCGTCAAGCGCCAGATGGAAAAAAGCCAGCGCGACTTCTACCTGAACGAGCAGGTCAAGGCGATCCAGAAGGAGCTGGGCGAGGGCGAAGAGGGCGCCGACATCGAGGAGATCGAGAAGAAGATCAAGGCTGCCCGCATGCCCAAGGAGGCGCGCAAGAAGGCCGAGGGCGAGTTCAAGAAGCTCAAGCTGATGTCGCCCATGTCGGCCGAGGCCACCGTGGTGCGCAACTACATCGACGTGCTGGTCGGCCTGCCGTGGGCCAAGAAGACCAAGATCAGGCACGACCTGGCCTATGCCGAGCAGGTGCTGAACGAGGACCACTACGGCCTGGAGAAGGTCAAGGACCGCATCCTCGAATATCTGGCGGTGCAGCAGCGCGTGGACAAGGTCAAGGCGCCCATCCTGTGCCTGGTCGGCCCGCCTGGCGTCGGCAAGACCTCGCTCGGCCAGTCGGTGGCCAAGGCCACGGGGCGCAAATACGTGCGCATGGCGCTGGGCGGCATGCGCGACGAGGCCGAGATCCGCGGCCACCGCCGCACCTACATCGGCGCCATGCCGGGCAAGGTGCTGCAAAGCCTGAACAAGGTCGGCACGCGCAACCCGCTGTTCCTGCTCGACGAGATCGACAAGCTGGGCATGGACTTTCGTGGCGACCCCTCCAGCGCGCTGCTGGAGGTGCTGGATCCCGAGCAGAACCACACCTTCAGCGACCATTACGTTGAGGTCGACTTCGACCTGTCGGACGTGATGTTCGTGGCCACCAGCAACTCGATGAACATCCCGCCGGCGCTGCTCGACCGCATGGAGGTGATCCGCCTGTCGGGCTACACCGAAGACGAGAAGACCAACATCGCCATCAAGTACCTGCTGCCCAAGCAGATGAGGAACAACGGCGTGAAGGACGAGGAGCTGCAGGTCGACGAAGCCGCGGTGCGCGACATCGTGCGCTACTACACCCGCGAAGCCGGTGTGCGCTCGCTCGAGCGCGAGCTGTCCAAGATCTGCCGCAAGGTAGTCAAGGCGCTGCAGTTGCGGGAAATGCAGCCCAAGGTGGCGGTCACGCCCGACAACCTGAACGAGTTCCTGGGCGTGCGCAAGTTCAGCTTCGGTCGCGCCGAGCAGCAGAACCAGGTCGGCCAGGTGGTCGGTCTGGCGTGGACCGAAGTCGGCGGCGACCTGCTGACCATCGAGGCAGCCACCATGCCCGGCAAGGGCAACGTGCAGCGCACCGGCCAACTGGGCGATGTGATGAAGGAATCGGTCGAGGCCGCGCGCACCGTGGTGCGCTCGCGTGCCCGCGTGCTGGGCATCAAGGACGAGGTGTTCGAGAAGAAGGACATCCACATCCACGTGCCCGACGGCGCCACCCCCAAGGATGGCCCCAGCGCCGGCATCGCCATGACCACCGCCATCGTTTCGGCGCTGACCGGCATCCCGGTGCGCGGCGAGGTGGCCATGACCGGCGAGATCACCTTGCGCGGTGAAGTCACCGCCATCGGCGGCCTGAAGGAAAAGCTGCTGGCGGCGCTGCGCGGCGGCATCAAGACGGTGATCATCCCCGAGGAGAACGTCAAGGACCTGCAGGAGATCCCCGCCAACGTGAAGGAAGGCCTGAAGATCATCCCCGTCAAGTGGGTCGACAAGGTGCTCGAAATCGCCCTGGAGCGCCAGCCCGTGGCCCTGACGGACGAAGAAGTGGGGGAGGCGGCGCCGGCCGCCAGCGCTCCGATCTCCAAGCCGAAGGCCAGCCGTGGCGCGGCGGTCAAGCACTGAGCCTGGGGCCTGAAAATTTTTTTAAGGCACGTGCTGCAAGAACCGAAAATTCAGGCTATACTGCAAGGCTTGCAACGCGGGAATAGCTCAGTTGGTAGAGCGCAACCTTGCCAAGGTTGAGGTCGCGAGTTCGAGCCTCGTTTCCCGCTCCAGATAGTGATCTACAGACTTCTACTGACGTCTGTAAGTCGTTGAAAAGAGGGGCTTCGGCCCCTTTTTTCATTCCAGCGAGCGCCACGGAAATCCACCCACAGCTACCGTTTTTGAGTGACCAATTGAGGCACAAGAATACGGTTGGGACGGCTACCGGATAGTTGCTGGGGCTGAGCGGGAACCATGACGAGCATTAGGCCTAAGTCATAACTTAGGAGCCTCGAAATGGCACTCTCTGATCTGACCGTCCGGCAGGCAAGGACCACCGGCAAGCGCTACACCCTCTCCGACAACGACTGCTTGGGCCTGATGGTCTCTGCTGCCGGCGGCAAGTCGTGGATATTTCGCTACTACTGGCTGGGCAAGCAAAAGCGCATGTCCCTGGGCGGCTATCCCGCCCTCAGCCTGCGCGAGGCCCGCGCCGAGCGGGACAAGGCCCAAGTCCTGCTCGCCAGGGGGATCGATCCCCAAATCGAACGCGACCAGCGCCGGCATGCGGCCAAGCTGGCGGGCGAATACACCTGCAAGAACGTCTTTGATGCCTGGGTTGAGCATCGCCGCAAGGAACTCAAGGAAGGCCGCCAGAGCACGCTGTCCCAGATCCTGCGCATCTTCAACAAGGACGTACTGCCCATCCTGGGAAAGATGTCGATCTACGACATTCGCCGGCCCCAGCTTGTGGGCGTCGTGGCGGCGATCGAGAAGCGCAAAGCGTTCACCACTGCCGAGAAGGTTCGCACCTGGTTCAACCAGATGTTTCGCTATGCCTTGGTCATTGCCGAGGGATTGGAAGTCAACCCGGCTGCGGATCTGGACGTGGTGGCCGAGCCCAAGCCTCCGGTGGCGCACAACCCCTACCTGCAACTGCCCGAGCTACCCGAGTTCCTTCAAAAGCTCCGGCTCTACAACCCCCGCGGCTGGCAGACCCAACTGGGCGTCCGGCTGCTGTTCCTGACGGGGGTGCGCACGGGCGAGCTGCGGCTGGCCGAACCTGAGCAGTTCGACCTCGATCGCGGCTTGTAGATCATCCCGCCGCAGGTCGTCAAGCAACTCCAGGACGAAATGCGCAAGGCCGGCAAGCGGCCGCAGGACGTGCCGCCCTACATCGTGCCCCTGTCCCTGCAGGCCATCGAGATCGTGCGCTATCTCCTGGGCGTGATGCGGCCGGCGCAGAAGTACCTGCTGTCGCATCGCAGCGAACTCAAGAAGCGCATCAGCGAGAACACCCTCAACAAGGCCTTGCAGCTCATGGGCTACGAGGAGCGCCTGACCGGCCACGGCATCCGCGGCACCATCTCGACGGCGCTTAACGAGATCGGTTACCCCAAGATTTGGGTGGACGCGCAGCTTTCGCACTCCGACCCCAACAAGGTCAGCTCGGCGTACAACCATGCCAAGTACGTGGAGCCCCGCCGCCGGATGATGCAGGACTGGGCCGATCGCCTTGACCTACTCGAACAGGGCGAAGTGGAAGCCGCGAGCGCACACCTGACCATCCGCATCGACGGGGTTCCGGCGATGGCGGAAGTGGAGGAAGTGGCGGGCGCGGCCCCCGCAGCAACCGAGCCTGCTGTTCCCGGCATCCCGCCCGTGGTAGCCACGCCCATTGTCGTGACCCCAAACAGCGGTGGAATCACGTTCCAGCGGCTTTCGCAGGTGCCACCGCCCCCGGTGCATGCCCCGGAGCCGGAAGTGTCTGCCATCCAACGTGAGCGCGAGGAAATGCTGGCCATCTACGAGTCGCCGAACAATCTGCCGGTCCCGCTGTTCGGTAAGCTGGCCGGCAAGTCCAAGGACCAAATCAACCGCGAGCTGAAGGCGGGCAAGCTGCTGTCGATCAGCCTGGGCAACCGGGGGCAGCGGGTTCCCGACTGGCAACTGGTGCCGCTCAAACACAAGCTGGCCCAGGTGCTGATGAACCAGTGCCCGCACGCGGATTCGTGGGACCTGTACCGCATGCTGACCCAGCCGCACCCCGACCTGGGTGATCGTGCGGCCATTGATGCGGTCACGCCGACCAACGTGCCCGCGATCATCCGGGTCCTCATGGGCGACTACCAGCGCCATGAGGACGCGCCCGAGGCTGTTGCCCTGCGGCCCATCCCCGAGGATGTGCGGCAGAGCGTCCGTCGGCTCGTGGACAACGCGGTAGCGTTTGAGGGGACCTGATCGCCATGCATCAACCTATGGCCAGGGCAATGGCCCAAGCCATAGGGGCGCCATTACGTGACGCCAGCCCCGATGACTTGCAGCGCTCTGCGCTCGAACCGCTCCGACACGGAGTCGGCTTGCCCTTGGGGCCGCTGCAGGTACGTCACGATTTCATAGGGGCCGTCGGCGAGCGGTCGCACGGTGATCCCCCATCCATGGGCACGCTCGATGCGCGATCGCGCAGATACCCCGACGCCGTAGCCGGCTGCAACCCATAGCGCCATCATCTCGAAAGAAGTCACACGCCGGTTGCTCTCCTGACCCACTGGCATGAGGGAGGCCAGCCTTTCATCCAGGAGGGGGCAAGCCTCTGCCTGCCAGCGATAGACGGGATAGTCTTGGAGATCGGTGAGGGTGAGCCTCGCCTGGTCGAGTAAGCGGAAACGTGGAG
>MKTG01000037.1:14111-16328 GCA_001897615.1 Burkholderiales bacterium 68-10 | reverse complement strand
TCGTAGCGGTCTTCAAGAAGCCCTTCAAGCAGGACGTCTCCTGAAACCTCGAAAAATGTGAGGGGGACGTCCGGTTCTTCCGCACGTTGCCGCGTGAGAAGTTCCGATAGTTGTGATGGCGGGACGCCAGGGGCTACCGCAAGCCTGAGACGAGGAGACTGGCTGGTGGCTTCGTGCATAAGAGCCCCCACGAAAAAATTGGGAAGGAAAACAAGGCGACATGATAGCAATGAGTTAAATTTGACGTGGTTAAATTTTAGTCATTGCTTGACGCTTCTGTTTATGCAGAAGCGTATGGATCAACGCGGTCGGCCCGCAGGCACAACCCGATATGAAGCCGAGCCAGCCCTGGCTTTTGGAAAAGCTGTGCGTGCGCTTCGCAAGGAGCAGGAAGTTGCCCAGGAGGAACTGGCTGCGCTGGCTGGGATCGAGCGTTCGCACATGGGCAAGATTGAGAGGGGGGAGCACATGCCCTCCCTGGCCGTGATACTGAAAGTTGCCGCGGCGCTCAAGATAAGTGGCACCGATCTGATGGCGGCAACGGAGCGCAACATCGGCGCCGGCCCTGATTCGTGAGGCGTATCGCCTGGAGGCTGCCGTCAGCTTCCCAGATGGTTGCGCAGGCGAGCGACAAAGCGCTCCAACAGAGCCGACACAATGTCGCTCTCAAGGCGCAATAGATACGTGGTAATCACAGCAGACTCCACCGCCAAGGGACGAATGACGACGTCCGACCGTTGGCAGGCTGCAATCCTCGTTTCTGTCGTAAAGCCAACGCCGAAGCCTGCACCCACGAGGGTAAGCATCATGTCCAACGATGACACGTGCTCAACGACGTTGGGTTCGCGCTCCAGCGGCCGAAGCAGTCGTGCTAATTCTCGGCAGTATCCCTCGCACATGTTTGGGTCGCACAAGACAAGCGGGTGACTCCCGAGTTCGTGGAGAGGGATTTCTTTGTGAGCCAGCAATTCATGCCTGGCGGGCACAGCGATTACCAGAGGTTCTCGCCAGATTGCCTCAGCAACAATGTCATCGCCAACATCCGCCGTGTGTGCGAATCCGAGCGTGAAGTCGCCTGATCTCAATCCTCGTAACTGTTCGGCCAAAGGGGCTTCTGAAAGACGTATCTCAATCTCCGGTTCTTCCTCTCGGCACCGAGCGAGAAACGCGGAAAGCCGGGGATTGATCGCTCCATCCGACACTACGATGCGCAAACTGCCTCGTAGACCGGAGGCAATGGCCTTGGTGTTCTCGCGCGCTTGTTCCAGCACAGAAAACAATCTGCGAGCATCTTGCAAAAACGCCGTTCCTGCAGCGGTAAGTTGGGTTCCCCTGCGATCCCGATCAAAGAGAATCACGCCAAGTTCGTCCTCAAGCTCCTTGATAGCTCGGGACAAGGGCGGCTGCTCGATATGCAAACGTTCGGCAGCCCGTGTGAAATGAAGCTCTTCGGCCAGAACAACAAAGCAGCGCAGGTGTCGCAACTCCATAAGCAGCGTTCCTTGTAAATTCTCGCAGGCATTTCACGCTCGCACTATCGGGCTACATTGCCGCAGCTTCAGTCATTTGGCGGCCGACTAACTTGACATGGCCCGTTACTCCTTGCTGGAGACTCACGCCAGTCCAAGGCCAAACGCCCGTCGTCCTTGATGAACAGGCGCAGGGCCTATATGAATAACCGCACGCGGACGCCGCGCTGAGCAAACGAATTAACCGCCGTGCTCTTGTTCGAGCAACGAACTGAGGCGGGCCACTTCATTGCTGGTGATGGCGATGCTTCTGCCATCCTTCGCGGCCACCGAAGCACCGACTTGCTGGTACACCGTGCGTCCGAAGCGATTCTCCTGGGCCATGCGCCCGTCCTTGAAGATGTAGAGCGTGCCACCGTCTGCCAGCGGGACCATTTCCTTGGCCTCTTGGACTGCCGCGTGGCCAGCGAAAGCAGGCACAGACAGTGCGGTCAACAGGGCGGCAACGACGATTTGCGATTTCATAATCAACTCCTTTGTGAAAACGGCGACAACTTGCGCCGCGTCATTAATGTAGAAGTGCGACAACTACGGGGCACTTACGCGACCATTACATTCACTTCATGCGCTGTCATCTTCTGAGCAGGGATCAATTCCCGGTGGGAGAAAGAATGCCTAGCCACGCGACGGCCGCTAAAACGAGAACCGCGAGAGCCGCCTCCGTGAACAAGCTTTGTCGCAGCTTCAA
>MKTG01000037.1:13553-14026 GCA_001897615.1 Burkholderiales bacterium 68-10 | reverse complement strand
CAACAACCAGCCATACAGCGTCGAGACAAGCGGATCAATCGATGGCCCGGCGATCAGCACATAGTTGAGGATGCCGCTCACGGTGAGAACCGCCACGATCAGCGTTCCTATCCGGGCGAAGCCATTCGACGTGCGGCTGAGAATCTCTACCGAGTCGCTCTGATTGGCAGGCTTGATAGCCGCAAGCATGAGAAAGGAGAGCAAGGCCCCCACCCAGGCGCCCGCAGCCCACAGGTGTGCGATGTCGGAAGCGAGATGGACATAGCCTCGCACGCCTTCATCCATGGCCCCGTGTCCTGCCCAGGAAAGGGTTGCCAGCGCCACACCACTTGTGCCCGCCATCGCAGCGAATCGCCATGTCGGGTTGAACGTCAACACTGAAATCACCACACAGGCCACCAGCGCCAGGATACGAATGCACCAGGCGATGCCCATGTGGGTGCCAGTGATGAGCATCTCAAAGATGTGAGCGG
>MKTG01000037.1:11677-13485 GCA_001897615.1 Burkholderiales bacterium 68-10 | reverse complement strand
GAGGATCGCTCGTCGTTCCGCAAGGCATAAAGTCCTAACATGGCGACGCCCAATGCCGTCGCCATGTCCAGATAGAGAGCGAGGCGCAGAACGATGCTGAACCAATCGCCGGCCATCGGGTTACTTCACCTGGAAGGTGATATTGCCGGTGATCGCATGGGTGTCTGACGAGACGGCGCGCCACTCCACGCGGTAGCTGCCCGCTTGCAGCGTCTGCGCCGGCGTGATGACCATCGTCTTGCCGTCAGTAGCGCCCGAGACATTTGCATTGATCTTCATCGCGCCGTGATTCGCCATGCCAGGCATTCCGGTCATGACGAGGTTCGCAGCAGAGAACTGCGGCACGAGCGTTTCGGAGAACTTCAGTTCGATGGTGGCCGGTGCGGTGACCTGCGCTTTGTCGGCCGGCGTCGATGACACGAGCGAGGGATGGGCGAATGCGGCGGGGGCGAACAGGCCGAGGGCGATCGGTGCGACGAACTTGGCGATGAGGTGTGAACGGGGAATAAGAATTCCTGTCTTGGGGTGTGATGGTGGTTAAGAAAAAATGCCGGTGTGAGGCCTACACCCGAGCACCGGCGTGGAGCGGAAAGGTGGTTCGCTTTGCTATAGCAACCTCCTGAAAGTCATGGGCGGAATGTTTGTCATGGCTTGCTGCCTCGCAGCCGCAGCGCGTTGCCGACCACCGAGGCCGAACTCAGGCTCATCGCCAGTGCTGCAATCAGCGGAGACAACAACCAGCCAGTGAAGGGATAGAGAACACCGGCGGCGATGGGAATGCCCAGCGCGTTGTAGAGAAAGGCGAACATGAGGTTTTCTTTCATGTTCCGCACGGTGCTCACCGAGAGCGTTCGAGCCACAGCGATGCCGCGCAGGTCTCCCTTGACCAGCGTGACCTGGGCGCTGTTCATGGCCACATCGGTTCCGGTGCCCATGGCGACTCCCACGTCGGCTTTGGCCAGGGCCGGCGCGTCGTTGATGCCGTCGCCGGCCATGGCCACGATCCGACCTTCCTTCTGCAAGCGCTCGATCAGCATGAGCTTGTCAGCCGGCTTGACCTCGCCGTGGACCTCGTCGATGCCCAGGCGTGCGCCCACCGCCTGGGCGGTCGTCTGGCCGTCTCCTGTGGCCATGATGACGCGCAGGCCCGCAGCCTTCAGCGCGGCCAAGGCTTCGGGGGTGCTGTCCTTGATCGGGTCAGACACTGCAAGCAATCCGGCGAGCTGACCATCTACAGCGAGGTACATGACGCTGGCGCCCTCGCTGCGAAGCGATTCGGCTTGCGGCACCAGCGGCGTCACGGACACGCCAGACTGCCCCATCAGGACCGTATTGCCCAGAGCCAGTTGCCTGTGTTCAACTTTCCCGCGGACGCCGATGCCGGTGCCCGACTCAAACGTCTGGGGCATGACGAGTTCAAGGCCCTGGGCGCGGGCCGCCTTCACGATGGCCTCGGCGAGGGGGTGTTCGCTGCCCTGGTCCAAACTGGCGGCCAGGCGCAGCACTTCGTCGTTCGTGAATCCGACGGCGGCCACAACCCGATCAAAGGCCGGCCGGCCTTCCGTCAAGGTCCCGGTCTTGTCTATGACCAGCGTATCGACTTTGCGAAGATTTTCGATGGCGGCGGCGTCGCGGAACAGCACACCTTGCGTGGCACCGCGGCCCGTGGCGACCATGATCGACATCGGCGTGGCGAGTCCCAGCGCACCCGGGCAGGCGATGATCAGAACTGCCACGGCGTTGATCATTCCGTAGACCCAGGCTGGCTGTGGCCCGAGGAAGCCCCAGACGAAGAAGGTCGTGATTGC
>MKTG01000037.1:3212-11614 GCA_001897615.1 Burkholderiales bacterium 68-10 | reverse complement strand
GTGTCCGAGCCGATCCGCTCCGAGCGCATGATCAGCGCGCCGCTGGTGTTGAGGGTGGCCCCGATCACCTTGTCACCCACGCGCTTGCTGACCGGCAGCGGTTCGCCGGTCAGCATGGATTCGTCGATCGAACTGCTGCCTTCGTGGACGATGCCATCGACCGGGACTTTCTCGCCTGGCCGGATGCGCAGCAGGTCGCCGACGTGGACATGGCTCAGCGGCACGTCCTCCTCGCTGCCGTCCGCGTTGATGCGCCGTGCGGTCTTGGGCGCCAACCCCAGCAGCGACTTGATGGCCGCCGAGGTCTGGGAGCGTGCCTTCAATTCCAGCAACTGGCCGAGAAGGGTCAGCGAGATGATGACGGCGGCGGCCTCGAAGTACACGCCCACCCGTCCCATGGACATGAATGACGCCGGGAACAGCTCGGGCGCCACGGTCGCCACGACGCTGTAGACGAAAGCGGCCCCCGTTCCTAGCCCGATGAGCGTCCACATGTTCGGGCTCCGATTGACCAGTGACTGCCACCCCCGGGAGAAGAAGGGCCAGCCGGCCCAGAGCACGATCGGCAGCGACAGCACCAGTTCCACCCAGCTCTGCGTGGCCATGTCCATCAGGTGCAGGCGCTCGCCCAGCATCGCCAGCGCCAGGACCACGAGCGTCAACGGCAATGTCCACCAGAAGCGGCGCGAGAAATCGCGCAGCTCCGGGTTGTCTTCATCGAGGTCGGGCAGCAGCGGCTCCAGCGTCATCCCGCACTTCGGGCAGGTTCCCGGATGGTCCTGGCGGATCTCCGGGTGCATGGGGCAGGTGTAGATCGTTCCGGGTGCGACAGCGGGTGCTTGCGGCACGGCTGGGCTCGACGCACTGGTATGGCAATGCAGCGCTGCGCCATTGCCTGCATTGGCGGCGGCATATCGCGCGGGCTCGGCGTCGAATTTGCGCTTGCATCCCGGACTGCAAAAGAGATACGTGTTGCCCTGGTGTACCGAGCGGTGCTCCGACGCCGCGGTAACGGCCATGCCGCAAACCGGGTCCAGTGTCGCGGCATCAGGCTGCGAGCTGGCGGATGCACTGGCCGTATCGCTGCCACCGGAATGTGTGGCGTGATGGTGATGCGCATGTGAGGCGGACGTCGTGGCATTCCCGGCCATGCCGGGGTGCGCGTGCTGCTGCCCCGAAGGCTTGTCGGTTGAACTCATTGCTTCGTCTCCCTGGACACGTCAGCATTGCCCAATGCGTCGTCTTTGGCCTGATCCGCTGCCCGTTTATGTCCACCATGGCCATGGCCACGGTGCATGAAAAAGTGCATCAGCGGGCAAGCCGCCAACAGCAGCAATGGGAGATAGTTGGCGACGTATGCCGTGTGGTCCTTGAGCAGGAAGTACGCAGCGACAGCGGCAAAGATGAGGAAGGCCACGCCATAGCCCGATCGCCAGAAACGGGGTCGAAGGCTGGATGTCTGTGTGTGCTGATGCCGCATGGCGTATCTCCGCTGGATGAGTGGTGGTTGTTCAGCGATGCGCCTGATAGACCGTGCTGTTGCCATCCGTTCCAATCAGCAGCACGTCGTAGGCGTCCTTGCGTCCGCCGTAGGCCGGGCCATCCATGCCGGGCGAGCCGACCGGCATGCCCGGCGCCGCGAGGCCGATGGCCCGAGGCGCCTCGCGCAGCAGCCGCTGGATGTCCGCCGCGGGTACGTGGCCTTCGATGGCGTAGCCGCCAATCTGCGCGGTGTGGCACGAACCGTATTTCTGCGGGATGCGCAGGCGCGCGCGAGCGGCCGCGTTGCCGGTATCCAGAACCTGCACATCGAAGCCGGCACCTTCAAGGTGCGCGACCCAATCCTTGCAGCATCCGCAGCTCGGGTCCTTCCACACCTTGGCGACGGGCCGGCCCTGTGCCATGCCGGGCCCGGCAAGTGCCATCATCAGCAGGCCGGCGATCAATGCTTGGCGCCTCGACCCCTTGGCCTGCTGTCCATCGTCATGCTTGTTCATGGCTTGCCTCCCAACAGAAATGACTAGAACCAGAATCGAACGCCGGCCACCCAGCGCGTTTGCTGTGCGCGGCCACCTTCGGCGCGCACGTAATCCGCAGTGCGGCCAAAGCTGCCTGCCCGTTCCACGCCGATGTACGGCGCGAACTGGCGGCTGATTTCGTAGCGAAGGCGCAGGCCCGCGGACGCATCGGCAAGGCCCTTGCCGATGCGCCGCTCCGGGTCGTCCTTGCCGTAGAACTGCAATTCGGCGCGAGGCTCAAGAATCAGGCGTTGCGTGAGCAGCAGCTCGTAGCTGCCTTCAAGGCGCAGCGCAGTCCTGCCGTCATTGCCGACATAGCCGGTCGCTTCCAACTCGAACCAGTACGGCGCAAGACCCTGCACGCCGAAGGCCAGCCATTGGCGACTCGGCCCCTCCCCGTTGTCCACGCGAATGCCAAGCTGCGTGTCCCAATACGGTGCGATGGCATGCCCCCAAAGCAGCTCGGTGCGCGACTCGTCGAGCTTTCCCTTGGCGATGTCGCCCTCGGCTTTCACGACGGCCTTGTTGTAGGTCGTTCCGAACCATGCCTGGAGATCGTAGGCCGTGGAATCGTCCCCTTTGCGTGTGAAGCGCCGTTCCAGGGTTTCACCGCGCAGCGAGGCGAACGTATGTTCGTCGGCCATCATCAGGCGCGGCACACCAGGCACGGCGTAGTCGCCCGAGCCGAGTTGCTGGCCATCGGAATAGCCGTGGGGATCGCGCGCGTCGGGCGGCGCTGAGCCGCCCTGCATCTGCATGTTGCCGTGGTCCATGGCCGGTGCGGCGGCCGTACCGGTTGCTGAAGCTCCGTGACCGGAGTGTGTTGACGCCGACCGAAAACTGACCCGCTTTTGGAGCTAATGCCGATCGAAAACTGACCCGGGTGTTCAACCTACCCTGCTGCATTTTTGAGCAGTGGGGTGTTTGGAGTGATCACCATGGCCATGATTGGCAAGGTCTTGCGGATGCGCCACCGCGACAACAAGTCGGTGCGAGAAATTGCGAGGGCCACCAGCCTGTCGCGCAACACGGTTCGCAAGTACTTGAGGCGCGGCAAGGCCGAGGCGCCGCGCTACAGGCGCCCGTTGGTGCCCGTCAAGCTCAGTCCGTACGTCGAGCAGTTGACCCAGGCGTTGCAAGCCGATGCGCGCCGCCCGAAGAAGGAGCGGCGCACCGGCCGGGCTCTCTTTGAGCAGTTGCAGGCCGCTGGTTACCAAGGCTGCTACTCGCGCGTGACCGACTTCATCCGCCACTGGCGGCAGGATGCGGGCAAGGCGGCAGCGGCGCACGCCTACGTACCGTTGAGCTTTGGCTTGGGCGAGGCGTTCCAGTTCGACTGGAGCGAGGAATCGCTGGTCATTGGCGGCATCCATCGGCGCTTGCAAGTGGCGCACCTGAAGCTGTGCGCCTCGCGGGCGTTCTGGCTGGTGGCCTATCCCAGCCAGGGCCATGAAATGCTGTTCGACGCGCACACCCGCGCCTTCCAGGCGCTGGGCGGCGTCCCGCGCCGCGGCATCTATGACAACATGCGCACCGCTGTTGACAAAGTGCAAAAGGGCAAGGGCCGCATCGTCAATGCTCGCTTTGCCAACCTGTGCGCGCACTACCTGTTTGACCCTGACTTCTGCAACGTCGCCTCCGGCTGGGAGAAGGGCGTGGTCGAGAAGAACGTGCAGGACAGCCGTAGGCGCATCTGGATCGAGGCCGGCACGCGCCGCTTTGGCAACCTGGCAGAGCTCAACACCTGGTTGGGTGAGCGCTGCCAGGCGCTGTGGCAGCAAGTGCGCCATCCCGAGCATTCGGCCTTCAGCGTGGCCGAGTTGCTGGAGCACGAGCGCCCGCACCTGATGCCGATGCCGGTCGCCTTCGATGGTTACGTGGAAGAGACCGTGCGCGTGTCCAGCACCTGCCTGGTCTCGGTGGCGCGCAACCGCTACTCGGTGCCGTGCGAACTGGCCGGGCAGATGGTCAGCGTGCGGCTGTACCCGACGCGCATCAAGGTGGTGGCGGGTGATGCCATCGTGGCCGAACATGAGCGCTTGCCAGACAAGGGCCGCACCGCGTACGACTGGCAGCACTACATTCCGCTGGTGCAGCGCAAGCCGGGAGCCCTTCGAAACGGCGCACCCTTCATGGAGTTGCCAGAGCAGCTTCAACGCCTGCGCAGAGCGCTGTTGCGCCAGGACGGTGGCGACCGGCTGATGGCCAAGGTGCTGGCCCTGGTACCCGAGGCGGGCCTGGAAGCGGTGTTGGTGGCCGTGGAGCTTGCCTTGGAAGGCGCGCCACCGTCCGGGCGCGTGAGCGCCGAGCACGTCGTCAATGTGCTGGGGCGGCTGCATGCGCCTGAGCGCCCGGCCAATGCCCACACGGCCTTGCGCGCCTTGACCCCGCCGCTGGCCGACACGGCCCGCTACGACCGCCTGCGCAGGGTGGAGGCCGATCATGCGTGATGTGGCCTGCGAACTGAAGGCGTTGCGCCTGCACGGCATGGCGGCGGCCTGGGCCGAGATGGAGAATCAGGATCACGAAGCCCTGGAGGCTGCTGCCGCCGTGTTCGAGCAACTGTTGCAGGCTGAAGGGGTGGATCGGGCCGTGCGCGCGGTGCGCTACCAGATGAGCGCAGCGCGCCTGCCCACGCACCGTGATTTGGCGGGCTTTGACTTCGGTTGCTCGCCGGTCGATCGCAAGCTGGTGCTGCAACTGGCCGAATGCGGCTTTGCCCAGCAGGCGCACAACGTGGTGCTGGTGGGCGGGCCGGGCACGGGCAAGACGCACCTGGCCACGGCCATTGCCGTGAGCGGCATTGCGCAGCACGGCAAGCGCGTGCGCTTCCACGGCACGGTGGATCTGGTCAATGCGCTGGAGCAGGAGAAGGCCCAGGGACGTGCCGGGCGCATCGCGGCCAGTCTGATGCGCATGGACATCGTAATTCTGGACGAATTGGGCTATCTGCCCTTCAGCCCAAGTGGCGGGGCCTTGCTGTTTCATCTGCTCAGCCAGCTCTACGAACGTACCAGCGTGGTGATCACCACCAACCTGGACTTGGCCGAGTGGAGCACGGTGTTTGGCGATGCGAAGATGACCACGGCACTGCTGGGTCGGCTCACGCACCACTGCCACATCGTGGAAACGGGCAATGACAGCTATCGGGTCGCGCAGGCCACGGCCAGTACACGCAGACGCATCAAGGCGCGCGAGAGTGAGCGCAGCGCCGGCGCTTGAAGTCGCCCGCGTGGCAAGCCGCTTCGGGCTACGCCCTGCGCGCCTTGCCACGCGAGATAGACTGAACATCAATCGGAAAGGAGGCGCTGCAGGTACAGTTATGCACAGCCGGTCAGCCACTGACTGGCTTCCGATCCCGGGTCAGATTTGAATCGGCGCGGTGGGTCAAATTTGAATCGGCGCCGACAGCCGGGTTCCCCTGCGGTCACGATCGAATAGTACAACCCCCAATTCGTCCTCCAGTTCTTTGATGGCTCTGGAAAGAGGCGGCTGCTCGATATGTAATCGCGCGGCAGCTCGTGTGAAATGCAACTCCTCAGCCAAAGCCACGAAGCAACGTAGATGTCGCAGCTCCACAAATATGTCTCCTTTTGCGCTCCGGCCTGCCGCGCAGGTTTAGTGCGAGCGCAGCCGGATAGAACCTGCTCCTCGGTAAATGCCAGAACCATAATTCGTCACTCAGGCTAGTGCCGAGTATTGGACGCTCTAAGCGGCCAAACGAGCGAAAAAACCGAAATTGATGCCAAGCTCATTCAGGCGATGACCGTGACCTTGTGAGTCACGGCCACAACCTGAGAAATCAGCCGCCGGACGACTGACGGGGTGCCTGAGCTGGCGTTGCAGCCGGCTTCTTCTTCGCGGCGGCGTCGCATTGCTCTTTCAGCTTCCTTACTTCGGGGTAAGCTACGTCGCTGATGTACCGCTTCGTATCTGCCAACTGCTCGCAGGTCTTCGGCATGGCCTTTTCGTCATCGTTGTGCGCGCCGGAGTGGGCCATCGCAAACTGCGAAGCGAGTGATGTGCTGGCCAGGACGGCAATCAAGAACGGACGAATATTCATTTCACTATCTCCTAAGGTGATGCCCGGCCTTCGCGGCAAGGCGGAAAATTTCGGCCTCTTGTTGCGCGTTTGGCGGATCAAGAGGGCCGAAGTACATGGGACATCCGCCCTATCTTTCTGGCGAATTACAAGACGCGTTTCATTTCTGCGTATTGACCGCGAGTGCGGACGACCACAGCTACATCCGCATCCCCACGGTTTCGCCAGAACCAACCGTGATTGCCATTAAAGGCAGCCTGGATCACGCCATCATCTGCGGGCACGGCGCGGCCTTTCTCATAGCTGATCGACTGTCCACCGCCATCGCCGTGGGTATCGAAGTTCACAACGCCGCCTTCGGCGATCCAACTGAACTCAGCTTTCTCGCCGGCCTTCATACTCAACTTCACTTCGGCGCCTTGGCCCGGCTTTAGGACAACGCGCACCTCATCGCGCCACGCAGAATCGTTCGCCAACTGAGGGGTGCCTTGTGTCTGCGCCGGCGTGGCTATGCTGGCATTCCCTGTGCTCGTGCCGGCGGCCCTGGCCTTGGCTGCGTCCATTGCTGCATCTGCCGCGGCTTCTTTAGCTAGCTGGGTCTTGATTTCCCCCATTTCCGTTAGCCCGAGAGCACGGCCAATCCCTGTTGGGTCGATTGCATATTCGGAGGGAAGGACGATGGCTATCAGAATTGCAACGGCGGCAACGAGCGCAATGCACGTTGATCGCAGCAATTGTTTCGATGTAGGCACGTCGTCAAGAGTTGGCTTTGATACGTTAAACATGAAG
Organism: Burkholderiales bacterium 68-10; assembly: GCA_001897615.1. Lineage (GTDB taxonomy): Bacteria > Pseudomonadota > Gammaproteobacteria > Burkholderiales > Burkholderiaceae_C > Ottowia. The sequence goes on along the minus strand of MKTG01000037.1, from coordinate 4,765 downwards.
GTTTTCTCCGCGCGGGGTTCAGGAAACGAAGTAGCCGGTGATTTGGTAACCGATCAGAATGAAGCCGGCACACATCATTGCCACGTTTGCGGTGTATGCATGACGCCAGAAGCTCGCTGTTCGGCGCCAGTAGCTCATTGCGATCAAGATCGTGCCGAGCGCAAGCAACTGTCCCATCTCAACGCCGACATTGAATGCCAGCAGATTGGGAATCAGGCCGTCAGGTGAGATGTTGTATTCGATGATCTTGGTGGATAGTCCGAATCCGTGGAACAGACCGAATACAACTGTGGCGGCTTTCGTATTCGGTTGAAAGCCAAGCCATCGTTGAAAGGCGCCAATATTGTCGAGCGCCTTGTAAACAACCGAAAGGCCGATGATCGCGTCGATGATGTAGCTGTTGATTCCGACGTTGAAATACACACCAAGCAGCATCGTCGTCGAGTGGCCGATGGCAAATAGCGTCACGTACAGGGCGACATGCTTCATCCGGTATAGGAAAAAGATCACGCCGAGTAGAAACAGAATATGGTCGTACCCCGTCGCCATATGCTTCGCCCCTAAATACATGAAGGAGATAATATTGATGCCAGATATTTCTTGGATGTAGCCCTTATCGCCCTCGGCAACAGCATGGGCCAGAGCCTGATTTGCACTGGCGAACATGAGGAGAAGCATTGCCGTTAGAAATAGGAGAATACGTGCCCGGGTTAATGGATGGCGGCTCGGCATTACTTCAATTAGTCTTTCGTGCATGTATCTCATACCTTGAATAAACTCAGAAAAATCCTTTGATTGAGCGCGGGAAAGTGGCTTCTCATTCTCCGCGCTCCTGCGATTAGGGTGAAGAAATCGACGCGCTTACGATGGCGTGTCCTCCGGGCTCAGTCGCTTAATCTCGCCTGCCATATTGGCGTGCAGCGGTTCGGCTCTATTCATCGGCCAGCCCAAGAATCAAATGAGCGTCGATCAGCAGCCGATTGCGCGCCTTCAACGCTTCAATGCGGGATGAAAGCGATGCCCCGGCAGCGTCGACGGATTGCCGACGCAGCAGCAGCAGAGATTGCAAATCCCCTTCGCCAAGGCCGTAGCCACGCTGGCCGAGCTTGGCGTTCTCATGGGCCATCTGCGCGGACTGTTCGGCTAACCTCCAGCGCCGCAGTGCAGTGCGGGCATCGTTGATGGTTTCCGCAGTCGCTAAGTCGATTTCCTTGCGCTGGCGCTCTAGTTCGGCCCGCGCAACGTCCGCCTGCTTGAGCGCCTCCAACATGGTTTCTTTGCGATAGGTCCCTCCGAGTGGGATGCTCACGCTGATGCCCACGATGCGTTCGCTGCGACGAGCCTCCGAGGCTGTGAAAATGCCAACGGTGGGGTCAGGAATCCGGTCGGCTCGCGCCCTCTCGGCAGTCAGTTCAGCCCGCTTTAGCGAAGCCTGCATGATTCGCAGCGTGTCGCTCTCGGCAAGGACCCGTTCGCGCCACTGCGCTTCGTCCAGCTCAAGTTCCACAGGTTCACTTAAGGACTGCGGCTCCATCACCAAAGAAGGAAACCGT
>MKTG01000037.1:0-3192 GCA_001897615.1 Burkholderiales bacterium 68-10 | reverse complement strand
TTGAGATCCAGCAGCGACGCATCGCCGGCTCTGCGACGCCCTGCAACTGCCGATGCGCTCGATTCAGCGAAGCCGAGCTGTTCCTTGGCCAAATCTCGCGCCTGGATAGATGCCAGCCAGTCGATCCACAAGTCAGCCAATGCACGCGCGGCTTCATGTCGTGCTTCCGCTAACTCGGCGCGAGCTATCTGTTCGGTAGTGTCGCCTAGGCCCTGATCGAGCTCGGCCTTGCCACCAATTCGGATCGGTCGCTCGATCCTGGCGGTCCATTCGTTGGAATTGCCACCTGTGTCATAGCGGCGTCTCTGGCCGTCGATTCCTACAGACCATTCGTAGGGAGATGCAGCGATCTTGCGCCCTGTGTGACCTGCTGCTTCCAGCGCATGCCGAGCCTTCAAGACAGAAGGCTCTTGCTCGATAGCCGCACGCGCAAGTTCGGCAGGGGGTAGGTCGGACGGAGTGATAGGCTGTGCAACCACTTGTAGCGGCAGCACCAGCACCCACCCCAAGATCATCGTGATCCAAGACTTCATGCAATCTCTCCATCGATCGACAGCGGCGCTGCCCAATAGCGCAACCCAGTGCCAGCAAAGCGTTCTTGCAGCAATTGCAGGAGTTCTTCCTGCTTCCCGTCGGTGACCACGATCTGCACCAGGACCGCATGGCTGCGTCCCATCACTTTTTCTTCGTTCGATAGCCGCCCGTAGGCTGTGCCGTGGCTGAACGTCGGCGTGCTTACAAAGAGTTCGTCACCCGCAACTTCAAGCAGCAGGTCGAGCAACTTTTCCTCGATTTGTGGATCAAGAACCAAGGTCAGGCAAGACTTAGGCATGGCTCACCTCCACAGGCGCCGCCGACTTGGCATGCGCGAATCGCAGGTACAGGATGGGCAGCAGGATCAGCGTCAGCGCGGTCGCTGTGATCAGGCCGCCGATAACGACGATGGCCAACGGGCGCTGAATTTCCGAGCCGGGGCCAGTGGCGAACAGCAGCGGTATCAGACCGAACGCGGTGATCGAAGCTGTCATCAGCACTGGACGCAAGCGCCGACGTGCCCCCTGTGTCACGCACTCGATTAGGGAAAGGCCTTCGGCGTGCAACTGGTTGAAGTAGCTCACCAGCACCACGCCGTTGAGGACGGCGATACCCAGGAGCGCGATGAAGCCTACCGAGGCCGGCACGGACAGGTACTCGCCCGTGAGCCAGAGCGCCATAATTCCGCCCACCAACGCAAAAGGAATGTTGCTCAAGACCAGCAAGGCCTGTCGCAGTGAGCCGAAGGTTGAGAACAGGATCAGGAAGATGAAACCCAGCGACAGCGGCACAACGAGGGACAGCCGGGCCGCCGCGCGCTGCTGGTTCTCGAACTGCCCCCCCCAGGCGACGCGATAGCCCGTGGGGAGTGTCACCGCCTGCGCAACCTTTGCTTTGGCTTCCTCAACGAACCCCACTAGATCGCGGCCGGTGACATTGGCGATCACTACGCTGTAGCGGCTTCCCATCTCGCGATCGATCTTCACTGGTCCGCTTTCGCGCTCCAGTTTGGCGAGTTGATCCAGCGCGACGTTTTGGCCGCCGGGCGCCATGATGCGCAACGCCGCGAACTCTGCCGGGGAAACTTTCACGCCGTCAGGACCGCGCACCACGATCGGGATTCGGCGGTTGCCGTCGATCACAGTGCCTGCACGCTGGCCCTCGATCTGCACGCGCAAGGCGTCCTGAACGTCCTCGACCGATAGGCCGTAGCGACCAGCGGCCAAACGATCGACCATTACGCGCAGGTACTGCACGCCATCGTTCTCGACGGTGTAGACGTCCTGGCTGCCGGGCACTTCCTTGATCAGCTTCTCGACCTGGCCGGCGAGGTCATTGAGCGTCTTCAGGTCCGGCCCGAATATCTTGATCGCCACGTCGCCTCGCACCCCGATGATCATCTCGGATACGCGCATGTCGATGGGCTGCGTGAAGCTGTAGCCCACACCCGGCAGTTGATCGAGTACCCCACGAATCTTGTCTTCCAACGCTGGCTTGCCTCCTTCGGGCCATTCGCTACGTGGCTTGAGAACGAGAAAGGTATCGGTCTGGTTCAGGCTCATGGGGTCCAGGCCGATCTCATCGGCACCCGCCCGCGCGACAATGCCAGTGATCTCGGGCACGCCCTTCATCAACGCCTGATGTATCTTCAGATCGAGTTCGGCCGTCTGTTCCAGGCTCACCGAGGGAAGCTTTTCAATGCCGACGATGATGTCTCCCTCGTCCATTGCCGGCATGAAGGTCTTGCCGACCAGTGTGTAGACGCCCACGGCTACGGCCAGCATGGCGCCCGCCACAACAAAGACCAGTTTTTGCCGGCGCAGGGCGAAGTCGAGGACCGGCGTGTACAGCCGCAGCGCATGGCGTGGCAGCCAGGGGTCGTCGTGCGTCACCTTCTTGAACAGGAAGGACGACAGCACGGGGATGACGGTAAGCGAGAGGACGAGCGAACTGCCCAACGCGAATACGATCGTCATCGCCACCGGCACGAAGAACTTGCCTTCGAGACCTTGCAGCGTCATCAGCGGCAGGAACACGACGGCGATGATCAGGATGCCGGCCGCGACCGGCGCGGCCACCTCACGCACCGCACGAAACACCATGTGCTGACGTGGTAGCTTGTCCTTGCCGTCATGGGCCATGTGCTGGACGATGTTCTCGACCACCACCACCGCACCGTCGACCAACATGCCCAGCGCGATGGCCAGACCGCCCAGGCTCATCAGATTGGCCGACATGCCGTACCAGCGCATCAGGATGAAGGTGGCTAGCGCCGACAGCGGCAGCACCACGGCCACCGTCACGGCAGCTCGCAGGTTGCCCAGGAATGCTCCCAGCAGGACCAGCACCAGTACGGTCGCTTCCAGCAGCGCCGTTGACACCGTGCCAATCGCGGTCTCGACAAGGCTGGCGCGGTTGTAGAAGACCTTGAGTTCGACGCCCTTCGGCAAGGTCGGCTTGAGTTCTTCCAACTTCTTCGTCACGCCTTGGACGACTTTCTGTGCATTGGCCCCAGCCAACCCGAGCACAAGGCCTTGTACGGCCTCTCCCTGGCCGCTCTGCGTCACCACCCCATAGCGAGTGAGATAGCCCTCGCGGACCTGAGCAATGTCGGCGATGCGCACGCTCGCCCCGCCTTCGGCCTTCACGACGATGGCG
>MKTG01000036.1:9952-10299 GCA_001897615.1 Burkholderiales bacterium 68-10 | reverse complement strand
ATCCCCGCCTCCAAGATCTATCACGAGTGCGGCCTGCCCATGGTCACCGGCGCGGCCACCAACCCCGACCTGACCAAGCCGGGCTACAAGCAAATCTTCCGCATCATCGCCAACGACAGCGCGCTGGGCGCCGGCATGGCCAAGTATGCCAAGGACGTGCTCAAGCTGAAGACCGTGGCGGTCATCGACGACCGCACCGCCTACGGCCAGGGCCTGGCCGACATCTTCGCCAACACCGCCAAGTCGCTGGGTCTGCAAGTGATCGAGCGTCAGTTCACGACCGACAAGGCGACCGACTTCATGGCCATCCTGACCGCCATCAAGGGCAAGAAGCCGGACGGCATTTT
>MKTG01000036.1:0-9814 GCA_001897615.1 Burkholderiales bacterium 68-10 | reverse complement strand
TGGCATGGAATGGAAGAAGCGCTACGACGCCAAGTTCCCCAACCAGTATCAGGTCTACAGCCCGTACACCTACGACGCGACGATGCTGCTGGCCGACGCCATGAAGCGTGCCGATTCGGTCGATCCCAAGGTCTACCTGCCCAAGCTGGCCGAATCCAGCTACAAGGGCATCACCTCGACCATCGCCTTCGAGCCGAACGGCGAAGTCAAGAACGCGGCCATCACCATTTCCACCTATCCGGGTGGCAAGAAGACGCCGCTGCAGTGATCGACGCCACGGCGTCGCCCATGAAAAAACCGCCTTCGGGCGGTTTTTTCATTTCACCATGACTCCAGCACCGAACTTTGCTGGACTACGCCGAAGCCCGATACAGCAGGTTTATCAATAACTTAGGCGAGTTCAACATATGCCGGTGCTTTCCGAAACCTGACCTGGCTTCCCTTCTGCTGGCCCCTACAAGGCTCCTGGGAATCGGGTCTTTCCGAGGAGTCATCATGGCGAAGATCAAGCTCACCAAGTCCGCAGTCGATGCGGCACAACCCCAGGCGCAGGCCGTCGAACTCCGGGACACGATGGTGCCCGGCTTCCTATGCAAGGTTACACCAGCGGGCCGCAAGGTCTTCATGGTTCAGTACCGCACGAACGCCGGTGAACGCCGCAAGCCCGCCTTGGGCCTGTACGGGGAATTGACGGTTGAACAAGCCCGCTCGCTGGCGCAAGAGTGGCTGGCCGAGGTTCGCCGAGGCGGCGACCCCGGCGCGGCCAAAGCCGCCGCCCGAGCAGCCCCCACGGTCAAGGAACTGTGCGAGAAGTTCATGGAGGACCACTCCAAACAGCGCAACAAGCCCAGCACCCAAGTCGGCTACCAGAAGTGCATCAATAACAACATCATTCCGCTGCTCGGCCGCATGAAGGTGCAGGACGTGAAGCGCCCGGATATTGCAGGGGCGATGAAGAAGATGGCGCACAAACCGGCGGACGCGAACCGCACATTCAGCGTGATGCGCAAGATGTTCAACCTGGCCGAGGTGTGGGGTTACCGGCCTGATGGCACCAACCCGTGCCGCCATGTCCCGATGTACCCCAACGGCAAAGCCACCCACCTCATCAGCGATGAGGAAATGGGCAAGCTGTTCCGGCATCTCGACTATCTGGAAGCCGACGGGCTGGGGCTGGACCACGCGATCCTGCCGCTGGCCATCCGGCTGCAATTCGAGTTCGCGGGCCGGCGCTCCGAGATCGTCACTCTTCAATGGGATTGGGTGGATCTGGAGAACCGGCGCGTGGTCTGGCCCGACAGCAAGACAGGCGGCATGTCCAAGCCCTTGAGCGAGGAAGCCTTCCGGCTGCTGTCCACCGCGCCGCGCCAGGACAATTGCCCGCACGTCTTCCCGTCCCCCAACCATCCGGGGCAGCATCTGACCACGGGCGAGTATTACGGCGGCTGGACACGCATCCTCAAGCGCGCCGGCGTGAGCCACGTAGGCACCCACGGCATCCGGCACCGCTCGGCCACCGACATTGCCAACTCAGGTATCCCGGTCAAGGTCGGCATGGCGCTGACGGCGCACAAGACCGTGGCGATGTTCATGCGCTACGTCCACACCGAGGACAAGCCGGTACGCGAGGCGGCCGAACTGGTAGCAAACCGGCGCAAGGCGATTACCGGGGCGCGGTATGCCGAGGAGGTGGTGGCATGACCACGCGCAAAACATCGGTTGCATCGTCCACAGCGCCTTTGGTGCTGCTGGGCGACATTCGGGCGCTGATCGAGGCGGCGCGGCAGCGCACCGCCTCGGCAGTCAATGCGGAATTGACCCTGCTGTTCTGGCGCATCGGCCAGCGCATCCATACGGAAGTGCTGGCCGGCCAGCGGGCCGGGTACGGCGAGGAAATCCTGCCGACCCTGGCCGCGCAGCTTGTCCAGGATTACGGCCGCAGCTTCGCGGACAAGAACCTGCGCCGGATGGTGCAGTTTGCGGCTACCTACCCGGACGAGCCAATTGTCGTGACGCTGTCACGACAATTGAGCTGGTCGCATTTCGTGGCCTTGCTGCCGCTGAAAGACTCGCTTCAGCGGGACTACTACGCGCAGATGGCTAACGCCGAACGCTGGAGCGTGCGGACGCTGCGCGAGCGCATCGACTCGATGCTGTACGAGCGCACGGCGCTGTCCAAGAAGCCGGACGAGATGATCGCGCAGGAACTGGCGACGATGCACGATGCCCAGCGTATGTCGCCCGCCCTAGTCATGCGCGACCCGTACATCCTCGACTTCCTGGGTCTGCAGGACACCTGGCAGGAAGGCGACTTGGAGGCGGCGATCATCCGCGAAATGGAGTCCTTCCTGCTGGAGCTGGGCGTGGGCTTCACGTTCGTGGCCCGTCAGAAACGCATCCAGATCGACGGCGACGATTTTCACCTCGACCTGCTGTTCTACAACCGCAAGCTGCGACGGCTGGTAGCAGTGGAGCTGAAGGTCGGCGAGTTCAAGGCCGCGTACAAGGGGCAGATGGAGCTTTACCTGCGCTGGCTTGACAAGCACGAACGGGAGCCGGAAGAAGCCTCGCCGCTGGGCATCATTCTCTGCACCGGCAAGAAGTCCGAGCAGATCGAGCTACTGGAGTTGGACAAATCGGGCATCCACGTTGCCGAGTATCTGACCACCTTGCCGCCGCGTGCGGTGTTGGCCGAGCGGCTGCATCAGGCCACCCAGCGGGCGCAGTTGGAGATCGAGCAGCGCAAGACGGACGGCACCTCGCCCTGATAGCAGCATTTGGGCACGGCGGAGCGGAGCGCCTTCACGCTCTCGGCCGTTGTCCCGCGCTTGATGCCGAATCACTGCGTTTCGGCTTTGAACTTTCACGCATTCCGGCCGCCTCGGTCCAACGCGTACTGCGCACTTTCATTGCGCACAAGTAAGAAAAAGTAATGTACGATTGACGTACATCGTCAATATTTTTGACCTGACGTTAGTCAAGCACTGAAAGCAAGGGCGACAGCCCGTTCATTCTGAAGCGCAACATGACGGTAGCAGTCCATCATCCGGGTGAAATTCTCGCCCAACGGCTTGAAGCCGTTGGCGTGTCGCCGACTGAGCTGGCGCGTCAACTCGACGTTCCCGCCAATAGGATCACTCAGATCATCAACGGCAAGCGCGGGATCACTGGCGACTCGGCGTTGCGACTCGCCCACTGGTTCGGAGATACCCCACAGTTCTGGATGAGCTTGCAGGTGCAGTGCGACCTGGAGATTGCGGAAGCTGAGTCGGGACGATCTATCAGCTCACTCCCCACGGGGCCAACCGCTCGCGACGCCAATGCCAACAGGCATGCGAAGACCGTGTAGGAAAGGATTTATGACAAGGGAGAACAAAACCTTTTCTCACATCGGTGATGTGTGTTTGAGGGCTAGTGCATGACTGACGGGTCAGCCGACATCACGTTCCACTATCCACCGGAGCTATTCAATCTTCTTGTGGATATTCTGCCGCTGCTCAATCGCTCGAAAACCGACGTGCTGGTTTTCTTTCGAGGCGCAGGTGTGTCTGACAGCATGACCTCTGACATCGCAGCCCGCTTGAAGGCCGCGCCGAAAGATGTCAACAAGTATCAGATGGCGCGCACTGTGCTTGAGCGCCTCAACGCAAAGGGGGAATCTGCTCTGCGAGAGCGGCGAGAGGTGCTGCGACGCGTTGTGGACTTTGCAAACTTCGACTCGTGCTGGCCAGATGACCAACTCAAAGCAAAGGGCCTCGTCGCCAGCATCCGCGAAGTCGTCAACCAGAAGGACGCCTTCACACGCATGAACAACGCTCGCGAAGAGGAGCGGCAAGCGCGCCTTGCCGAGACGCAGCGGATCACGGCGGAGAAGCGCGAGCGCACTGCCAGGATCGAGAATGCCAAGCAGGATTTGTATGCGCTGTTTGGCTCCACGGCGACTGCACAGCAACGCGGCAAGATGCTGGAAGCCGCCATCAACAATCTCTTTCAAGCCTACGACGTTCTTGTCCGCAAAGCCTTCCACCTCGTTGGCGAGGCCGGAGAAGGAATCGTGGAGCAAATTGATGGGGTTATTGAACTCGGCGGCACCCTGTACTTCGTTGAGATGAAGTGGTATCGCGATCCGGTAGGCAAGCCCGAGATTTCAGAGCATCTTGTTCGCCTCATGTCGCGCGCCGAGGTGCGTGGCATCTTCATTTCTGCCAGTGACTACACAGAACCCGCGATTCACACGGTACGCGAGTTCCTGCAACACAAGGTCTTGATCCTCTCGACGCTTCAAGAGATCGTGTATTTGCTCAATCAGCAGGACGACCTTGCTGAGTTCTTCACGAAGAAAATCCAGGCGGCGCAGATACACAAGAACCCGTATTTCCGCCCTCATGACGTTCAAGGAGGTGGCGGGTCATGACAGCGAATTGGAAAGACATCAACAAGCCACCAAGCCCTGCAAATGCGGTCACCGCTGCGCAGGTGGCGAATGGCCCCGTCATTCCGCCGCAGCAAAGGCTGTTGACCTATTCGCCGGTCGAGTGGGAAGGGTTCGTTGAAGAGTGGGCCTACTATTGCCTCGCAGCGAAGTACAAGCACGTCCAGCGCTTTTCGGGTGCTGGCGACATGGGGATCGACGTTGCCGGGTTCGTTGACGACGCGCGCTTGAAGGGCGCCTGGGACAACTACCAGTGCAAACACTACGACCATGCCCTCAGGCCCAGCGACGTCTGGGCCGAGTTTGGCAAGGTTATCTGGTATTCATACACCGGTGAATACACAGCTCCCCGCTGCTACTTCTTTGTTTCGCCGCACGGTGCCGGCACATCACTCAGCCGCCTGTTTTCGAATGCTACGAAGCTGCGCGAGGAGTTGATTGCAAACTGGGATAAGAACGTAAAAGATGCGATCACTAGCACACAAACGGTGCCACTCGACGCAAAGCTCCGCGCCTACGTAGACGCCTTCGACCTCTCCATCTTCGACGCCAAGACCGCACTGCAGCTCGTTGACGATCATCGCACTACGCCGGCTCACGCCGCGCGCTTCGGTGGCGGACTGCGACCGCGACCTGCTTCGGAAAAGCCTCCTCAAGAGGTCGCTTCCGCCGAAAGTCGCTATGTGACGCAGTTGCTCGGCGCATACGGTGAGCACACGGGGGCGGTCGTGACCGACCCCTCTGGGCTGTCTGTGCAGAAGCTCAAAGATCACTTCCGTCGTCAGCGCGAAGCGTTCTACGAAGCAGAGTCACTGCGCGTCTTCGCCCGCGATGGTGTCCCGCCTGGCACCTTTGAGTCCTTGCTCGACGACATTCACGACGGCGTTATCGACACACACGACGCGAGTCATGCCGATGGCTACGTAAAGGTCTGCGCCGTAACCAAGGCGGCCCGCGACATGCAAATCACGGCGAATGCCCTCATCACCTGCACGAACCCCAAAGACCGGGATGGAATCTGCCATCAGCTCGTGAATGAAGATCGCCTACGGTGGACACGATCATGAACCAGGAGCGTAAGCCGATCACCTTCAATGGTCCGCTTGAGGCCGGTATCCGCGCGGTCTCGATTCTGGGCGCTGCCTACCCGCAAACCTATGACCTCCAGCGGCTCGTCGCGCTTGACTACCTACTTGTCCATACAGGCGATCTCGACGGTCCGGAAAATTTGCATCCTCCGACGCCGACGCCCTCTGCTGAAATGCTCGTGCGCCGCAAACTGGTCGAGCAGTCGCTGCTTCTGATGATGACCCGTGACCTGGTGGCGCGTGAGGTTACAGCCGACGGCATCAAGTACGGTGCGGGCGAGAACGCCACCACGTTTCTGTCGTCGGTGTCTTCCAACTACCTGGTAGCCCTCAAGGAGCGTGCCACTTGGCTTGTCGAAGCCATCGGTGGTCTCACGGACGAACAATTTAAGAGCATGATGCGCCGATTTTTCGATAAATGGGTCGAGGAATTTCACCACGTTGAGCAAAGTCTGGGGGGAGAAGCATGACAGCAGCAACTCCCGGTTTCCGCCTGCGTTTTCTCGGCTTCTACGGGCCGCAGAAGCAGCCATCAAGTGTCACCTTCGGTCCCGGCCTGAATGTCATCTATGGCGCGTCGAACACCGGGAAATCTTTTATCGTTGAGGCTATCGATTTCATGCTCGGTGGCAAGCCGCCCCTGCGTGACATTCCGGAGCGTGTCGGATACGACCTCATTCTTCTCGGGCTTGAGACACTTGACGGTAAGCCCTTCACGCTCTGGCGCAGTATGGACGGCGGCGGTTTTCGGCTCTATGACGGTTTGCATCAGACGCCACCTGCGACCGACATTTCATACAAGCAGCTTGACGATAAACATAGTGAGAGGAATGACGCAAACCTTTCCTCCTTCTTACTGGAGCTGTGCGGTCTTCGCGGCAAGCGCGTCCGCAAGAATTCCAGGAACGAAACCAACAGCCTGAGCTTTCGCAACATTGCGCGCCTGATGATCGTCGACGAGACGGAGATCACGCAACAAAGCTCCCCTCTGTTTGATGGCAATCCCACCGCCAATACGCCCAACCTCGCAACGTTCAAGCTACTTCTGACGGGCACGGACGACTCGGCGCTGGTCGCGAACAACAAGAGCGAACCGGAAGAACTGTCGCGTGAGGCACAGCTACAACTTCTTGATCAGCTTCTTGACGACTACCGCGAGCGGCTCAGGGAGCTGACCAAAAGCCCGAAGGAGTTAGAGGAGCAGTTAGAGAAGATCGACACCTCGCTGCGTCAGCAGGCGGGCCAAGTGAACACCACTGAAGCAGAATTCCAGGAAGCTGCGGGGAAGCGACGTGAACTGCGAAAAAAACTGGAGGAAAGCCGCGAGCGACGAGCAGAGGTCGGGGCGATGCTTGAGCGGTTCAGCCTGCTAGACAAGCACTACGTATCCGACATCGAACGGCTGCGTGCTATTGAAGAAGGAGGGACACTGTTTAACGTGCTAGGTGGTGGGCACTGCCCCCTTTGTGGTGCAGCGCCCGCTCATCATCGCGCCGATGCCGAATGCAACGGGGATACCGATGCTGTCGTTCAGGCTGCCCGGATGGAGATCGCTAAGATCGAAGTACTGCGAGCAGAGCTTGCAGCCACTGTCCGCAATCTTGAGCGTGAGAGTGTCAGCTTCGATCGTAGGCTACCTTCAGTCGTTCAGGAATTGGGATCAATTTCCGACGCTGTGGAAGAACTGATCGCACCTAGGCTTTCGACCCTTCGCAAGTCCTATTCTGATTTCGCCGACAAACGCGCCGAGGTGCGTGAGGCATTGGCACTCTACGCCACCGTACAAGACATGGAGCGCCGCCGTGCCGATCTTGAGAAGGGCGCCGAGGGCGAGAAGGCTGGGGCGCTTGCTAACACAGACCTCCCAACCACTGTGACTCACAGCTTTGCCAAGACTGTTGAGAACATTCTGACGGGCTGGCACTTTCCAGAAGCCGGGGATGTGTATTTCGACTCCAAGACTCGCGATCTTGTCATCGCCGGCAAGTCGCGCAGTGCTTTTGGTAAGGGCCTTCGCGCAATCACGCACGCGGCCTTCACGCTCGGGCTGCTAGCGTTCTGTCGAGCGCGCCAAACGCCGCACACTGGGTTCGTTGTTCTTGACTCTCCCTTGCTCGCGTATCGGGAGCCTGATGGGACGGAAGATGATTTGACCGGCACTGATCTTCAGGAGCAGTTCTATGCCTACCTTGAAGCATTGCCCATCGACACACAGGTAATCGTGGTCGAAAACACTGATCCGCCTGATGCAATCATGAAGCGCGAGCAGTCACTGATGTTTGGTAAGAATCCACATCACGGCAGATACGGCTTGTTCCCTTTTGTGGCTGATTCAGGAGGATGATGTCTTAGTGCTGGGTGCACACCCCTGCGACGTGGAGCTACCCGGTCCCGCCAGGCTCGACTGCGATCAGGTCGGACAGATCGACACTGGTTTTCAATGACGCGCACAGGTTCATTGCGATGTAAGCGGGCAGCACTTCGAGCCGGCGATCTCCGTTGAGGTAGGTGCATTCAATGCGACAAGTCGCACCTTCATCGATCACCGCCAGCGACGCGACAGGGAATCGCTCTTTCGCCGTTTGATATCCTCTTCGGTGAGATGGGGCTTCTCGTCTTCCATAGTCCGAACCGCATGCCGTTTGGGGAGGCTGGCGAAGAAGCCCGGTTCCTCTGCGGTGCGTTGCAGGTCGGAGCCGTAGTAGTGCATGCCGCTGTAATACTCGATGCACTGATGAAGGGTCTGAACCCACCTGGGCTCCCAGTACGAGAGCCGTGTGGTGCCATCGAACATGGCGAACTTGATGCAGACGCTTTCTACGGAGCCGGAACCCACGAAGGCAGTGATGAAGCTGCTCACGAGATTTCGCTTGCTCCCGACCTTGCGTTTTTCGATACGCATCCTGCATCACCAAATCCGACATAAGGTTCTTCGGTCTTGGCGACAAGCACGTTTGTGGACTCCACTTCTTGCGCCACATGCCCGGCAAAGCCACCCAGTTCTCGCCATGTCATCCATCGAGCCCCGCTGTCGTTTGAATCATCAAAACGAACATCGGGCTGAAACTCGGGCCGACGCTCAAGCTCGCCGGCAACGCAAAGCCGACTTCGACATATGGGCTCGTGCCCGCAGGATCGGTCATCGCCGCCTGGAAGGCGAAGCACATCAAAAATTCGCAATCATGGTGCTGCGCCTCGCTGCCAAAGTCGATGGAAATCAGTCGCCATTCGCCATCCTCCATACCGAGCGGGACGAGGAGTTGGCGCGCCCGCGCCTCAAGATAGGCACGGCTTTGCACGATCGCGATGGCTTTCTCAATCCCGATGGAGCTGGGCTTGCCTGCCACATCGGCAACGACGACTTCAGTGTTGTCGGGAAGCACGGCCATCCACTCGTCATACGGAGGTGTACCGAGCCGATGAATCGGCAAGAACTCGCTGGGAATGACGAGCATTGTCAGATCGTGCAGGTTCGAGGACAACAGCGATCTCGTGCAGCGATCAGTGCGCGATGACGGCTGCGGCAGCACGAGTGACGCGACTTTCCAGACGATTGCAATACTCGATGGCCTCGATCGTTGCCCGCCGGAAGTGGTCGCCAGTTGAAGCCTGCACGGCGGCAGCGGCTGCCACCTCTCTCGCCGATCTGGCAGTGCATGCCAACCGCGCCAGTACCGCATCAGCTTCGATTCGGTAATGCCCTCCGAATTGCGCATGCTTCTGCGTGAGACGTGCAAGCTGGTCGCGGAGCCAAACGTCGCCGAGGTCTGCATAGGTACTTGGCTGGATCAATCGGATGAACATGGCGGACTCCTTGCGTGAAGCCAAAGCCGGCGACGTGCCGGGCTCATGGCAGTGAGACGTTCCATGTCTCGCTTGGAATCAAGCGTAGTGATTCGCCTCCGTTCGCGCTCTCTGTTTCTTGCGCTCGAAATATCCAGTCTTGAGTACGCGATACCAAGCTGAAGCGTCTGGCTTCGCTGGTGAAGGCTTCACATGCTGACGCCCCTCTCTTGGCCGCGGTTTAGTCGGTGAGCGAGTTGGTACGTCTCCGACCGATGAATCGGTCGGCCGCGCTCTCGTGCTGCGCATCGAGCCTCGCTGCGCGAGTCTCGTCCCATGCGGGCTTCCATCACTGACGCCTCCTGCCCGGCTCACTGATCCGGGCCTGCGCGCTCCGCTTGCCAAAAAATCCGAGTGTGTGCAGTGGGCGGGTGTGGCGGTCTTGCTGTTCCCTTCACCGTATCACGGCGTTCTCGCCGTCAAGGGCGGCGCGCTTTTGCGCGCTGGCGTC
>MKTG01000035.1:41639-41796 GCA_001897615.1 Burkholderiales bacterium 68-10 | reverse complement strand
GCGCCGTGTTCGCCGTCGCCGTCATCCCGGCGGTGCTGTGCGTGCTGCTGCTGGTGCTGGGGGTGCGGGAGCCGGAGCGCGCGGCCGGCGCGGCGCGCGTCAACCCGATCGGCCGGGCCAGCCTGAAGCGCCTGCCGCGCGCCTACTGGTGGGTGGT
>MKTG01000035.1:20572-41615 GCA_001897615.1 Burkholderiales bacterium 68-10 | reverse complement strand
GGCGCGCTTTTCCGAGGCCTTCCTGGTGCTGCGCGCCGAGCAGACCAGCATCGCCCTGGCGCTGGTGCCGCTGGTGATGGTGGCGATGAACGCCGTCTATGCGCTCACCGCCTACCCGTTCGGCAAGCTCGGCGATCGCGTCGCGCATCGCCGCCTGCTGTGGTGGGGCCTGGCGGTGCTGGTGGCGGCCGACGTGGTGCTGGCGCTCAGCACGCACTGGGGCGGCCTGCTGCTGGGCGTGGCGCTGTGGGGCGTGCACATGGGCATGACGCAGGGCCTGCTGGCCGCCATGGTGGCCGACACCGCGCCGGACGACCTGCGCGGCACCGCCTACGGGTTCTTCAACCTGACGAGCGGCCTGGCCATGCTGGTGGCCAGCGTGGTGGCCGGCCTGCTGTGGCAGTACCTGGGCGCGGCCTGGACGTTCGGCGTCGGCGCGCTGTTCTGCGGGCTGGCCATGCTGGGTCTGAGCATGCCGGCTCGGGCCTGGGCGGGCCGCGCCTGAGGGCGGAGGGCGGCGCGTCTCGACGTGCCTTTTGGACAGGGCAGGGCCACGTCCTGTCGCGGTGGCGTCCGCCGGCGTGTCGTGCGCGGTCCGGCGCCCAGTCCTGCGTTGTGCGGTCAAGCCACGAAAAAGCCCGCCGGATGGCGGGCTCGGGGTGTCGGATTGCCGGCGAGGCGGGCTTACTGCAGCGTCACCTCGACGCGGCGCGCCTGCGGGCCGCTGCCGGCCTGGATGTCCTCGGGCTTTTGCAGCTGCATCTGCTCCTCGGTCACGCCCAGGCTCTTGAGCAGCGCGGCCACGGCGACGGCGCGCTGCTTGGCGACCTCGGCGTTGGCGGCGGCGCTGCCGGTGCTGTCGACGTAGCCGCTGATGGCGGCCTTCTTGCCCGCTTTCACGCCGTCCACGATGGTGGCCAGCGCCTGCGCACCGTCGGGGTGCGGCTCGGCCTTGCCGGTGGCGAAGTAGAACAGCACCTTCTCGCCCTCGACCACCACCGAGGCGGCGTCATCGGCCGCCGCGGCCGGTGCCGGCGCAGGTGCCGACGTCGCGGCAGGCGCCGTGGCGCTGACCTGGGCCGTCGGCGCGGTGGCGGCGGCGCTGGCGCCGGCCTTGCCGCCGTGCATGCCCACCACCAGGGGAACGATCAGCAGGGCCACGATGTTGATGATCTTGATCAGCGGGTTGACGGCCGGACCGGCCGTGTCCTTGTAGGGGTCGCCCACGGTGTCGCCGGTGACGGCGGCCTTGTGCGCCTCGCTGCCCTTGCCGCCGTGGTGGCCGTCCTCGATGTACTTCTTGGCGTTGTCCCAGGCACCGCCGCCGGTGCACATGGAGATGGCGACGAACAGGCCGGTGACGATGGTGCCCATCAGCAGGCCACCCAGCGCCTTGGGGCCCAGCACCAGGCCGACTACGATCGGCACCGCCACGGGCAGCAGGCTGGGGATCATCATTTCCTTGATCGCGGCGCCGGTGAGCATGTCCACGGCCTTGCCGTATTCGGGCTTGGCCTTGCCTTCCATGATGCCCTTGATCTCGCGGAACTGGCGCCGCACCTCCTCGACCACGCTGCCGGCGGCGCGGCCGACGGCCTCCATCGCCATGGCGCCGAACAGGTAGGGGATCAGGCCGCCGATGAACAGGCCCACGATCACCATCGGGTCGGACAGGTCGAACGAAATCGCCTGACCATAGCTTTCCAGCTTGTGCGTGTAGTCGGCGAACAGCACCAGCGCCGCCAGGCCGGCCGAGCCGATGGCGTAGCCCTTGGTGACCGCCTTGGTGGTGTTGCCCACGGCGTCCAGCGGGTCGGTGATGTCGCGCACGGCGGGCGGCATCTCGCTCATCTCGGCGATGCCGCCGGCGTTGTCGGTGATGGGGCCGTAGGCGTCCAGCGCGACCACGATGCCGGCCATGCTGAGCATCGACATGGCGGCCACCGCCACGCCGTACAGGCCGGCCAGCGAGTAGGCCGCGACGATGGCGATGCAGACGAAGATCACCGGCCAGGCGGTGGACTTCATGGACACGCCGATGCCGGCGATGATGTTGGTGGCGTGGCCGGTGGTGGAGGCCTGGGCCACGTGCTTGACCGGGGCGTACTGCGTGCCGGTGTAGTACTCGGTGATCCACACCAGCGCCGCCGTCAGCACCAGGCCGACCACGCAGGCACCGAACAGCTTCATCACGGCGCCGCTGCCGCCCAGGGCGTTGTCCGGGATGATCCAGCTGGTGACGAACCAGAAGGCGACGAGCGACAGCACGCCGGCGATCGCCAGGCCCTTGTACAGCGCCGGCATCACGTTCTTCATGCCGGGGCTGGCCTTGACGAAGAAGGTGCCGATGATGGAGGCGATGATCGACACCGCGCCCAGCGCCAGCGGGTACAGCACGGCCTGCGTCGGCGCGGCGGTGACCATCAGCGCGCCCAGCACCATGGTGGCGATCAGCGTCACGGCGTAGGTCTCGAACAAATCGGCCGCCATGCCGGCGCAGTCGCCCACGTTGTCGCCCACGTTGTCGGCGATCACGGCGGGGTTGCGCGGGTCATCCTCGGGAATACCGGCTTCGACCTTGCCCACCAGGTCAGCGCCGACGTCGGCGCCCTTGGTGAAGATGCCGCCGCCCAGGCGCGCGAAGATGGAGATCAGCGAGGAGCCGAAGGCAAAGCCGATCAGCGGGTTGAGCGCGTTGGCGTCGGCCGCCGTGCCGCCCAGGAACCAGTAGAACCCGGCCACGCCCAGCAGGCCCAGGCCCACCACCAGCATGCCGGTGATGGCGCCGCCGCGGAACGCCACGTCCAGCGCCGGACCGATCCCCTTGGTGGCCGCCTGCGCGGTGCGCACGTTGGCGCGCACCGACACGTTCATGCCGATGAAGCCGCAGGCGCCCGAGAGCACCGCGCCGACCACGAAGCCGATGGCCGTCTTGACGTCCAGTACCAGGGCGATCAGGATCGCCAGCACCACGCCGACGATGGCGATGGTCTTGTACTGCCGGGCCAGGTAGGCTGCCGCGCCGGCCTGGATGGCCGCCGCGATCTCCTGCATGCGGGCGTTGCCCGCGTCCTGGGAAAGTATCCAGCCGCGTGCCCAGAAGCCGTAGACCACGGCCACCAGCCCGCAGACGAGCGCCAGAATCAGCGCCGAATTGCCTGTCATTTGAAATCACTCCTCGCTTAAGCGTTGCGCTTCGAGAGGAGCCAGGCGCGTTGACCCACAAGCGGCAACGCAGCCGGCCCCCTCACTGCGTTGCTTCCTCGCGTCCTCGATCGTGCCGCGATTGGCCAACCGTGCAATTTTACGCAGATCGCGCCGGCATCCCGGGCCGCAAGGGGGGCGAAAGTAAAATCCGGTCCAATCGCAAGTTTCCTCAACCTTCGACCCGAAAAGAACATACCGTCATGCCACTGGATCGCATCTCCCCCGGCAGCAAGCTGCCCGAAGAATTCAACGTCATCATCGAAATCCCGATGGATGCCGACCCGATCAAGTACGAGGTCGATGACGAAACCGGCGCGCTGTTCGTCGACCGCTTCATGACAGTGGCCATGTACTACCCCACCAACTACGGCTACATCCCGCAGACGCTGGCGGGCGACGGCGACCCGGTGGACGTGCTAGTGGTCACGCCCTATCCGCTGCAGGCCGGCGTGGTCATCACCTGCCGCGCCGTCGGCATCCTGAAAATGGAAGACGAGGCCGGCATCGACGGCAAGGTGTTGGCGGTGCCGATCGACAAGGTGTCCTCCATGTACAGCCGCTGGAAGAAGATCGAGGACGTCAACGCCATGCGGCTGGAGGCCATCACCCACTTCTTCCAGCACTACAAGGACCTGGAGCGCGGCAAGTGGGTCAAGGTGCTGGGCTGGGAAGGCCCCGAGATGGCGCAGAAGGAAGTGACCGACGGCATTGCCAACTACCGCAAGGCGCACGCCGGGCGCTGATCCGCTCGCGCGCGTCGGCCGGGTTCATGCATGAATTCGGGCTCTACTCGCGAATGATCGTGAGGTACTTGATCAGTGCCGCACTGCGACACGACGCATGAGAAAAATGAACAGCCATACGCAGAGGACGCCAAGGATTCGCAGAGGACGCGAAGAAAACCGATGGATCTTCTGGCTTTCTGCGTCCTCTGCGAAATCTCTGCGTCCTCTGCGTTCGGAGGTTGGCGGTTTCCAATAAGCGACCATTCGAAGCCTTGTCTCGAAGGCCATCACCATCATTCGCGAAAAGAGCCTGAATTCGGCCATCAAGGCAGGCGGGGCAAGCGCCAGCAGCTATTGTTTTGATAGTTTCTGGCGAGTCGAATGCGGCGGCGCCGCTGGGTATCATCGCGCCCAAGCCGATGCCTGCCATGTCCCCGACCGCACCCCGCCGTTCCCGCTCGCCGCTGGCGGCAGCCATCGTTGCCGAGGCGGTGCGGCGCATCGAAGCCGACGGCCCGCTGGATGACGCGGCCGCGCTGGCGCAGGCCTTTCGCACCCGACCCACCCGCGGCGAGCAGCTGCTGGAGCGCGCCTGGCTGCTTGGCCAGCGCCTGGGTCTGCCGGCCCAGCTGGCACGCGGGCGCCAGGCGGGGTGGGGCGTGCTGCTGGCGCTGGCGCTGCTGGTGGCGCTGACCGGCCTGGGGCTGGCGCGCGCGGTGCTGGGCGAGGGGCGCCACATCAACGCCGTGGCGGCCTTCGTCAGCCTGCTGGGCCTGCACGGGCTGACACTGGCGCTGTGGCTGCTGGGTCTGTTGCTGCCGGCGGCGCGACGGGCCGGGGCGCCGCTGGGCCGACTGGCGCTGTGGCTGACGGCGCACCTGCCGCTGGCGCGCGGCCCGCACGCGCTGACCCTGCTGCGCTCGCTCGGCACGGTGCTCGGGCGTCACGGGCTGCTGATCTGGCTGACCGGCGCCATCAGCCACGGCATCTGGGCGCTGGCCTTCGTCATCACCCTGGTGGTGCTGCTGTTCGGCTTTGCCTTCCACGCCTACACGCTGAGCTGGGAAAGCACCATCCTGGGCGCCGGGTTTTTCCAGCGCTTCGTGCAGCTGAGCGGCGCGCTGCCGGCGCTGCTGGGCTTTCCGGTGCCCGATGCCGCCGCCGTGCAGCAGGTGGGCAATCTGGCGGCGGGCGGCGCGACGGGCATCAGCCAGCGCGACTGGGCCTGGTGGCTGATGGGCTGCGTGGCGGTGTACGGGCTGCTGCCGCGCGCGCTGCTGGCCTGCTTCAGCGCGTGGCGCTGGCGCGCCGGGCAGGCGCGGCTGGCGCGGCTCGACATGACCGATCCCTACGTGCGCGTGCTGATTGCCCGGCTCGACGCGCTGGAGCCGCCGCCCCAGGTGATCGACGCCGAGCAGCGCGCGCCGGCCGGCCCCGCGCCGGCGTTGCCGACCGCGGCGCCCGGCGCGCCCGGCACGCTGGCGGTGATCGGCTTCGAGCTGCCGCCCGAGCAGGCCTGGCCGCTGCCCGGCCTGCCGACAGGCAGCACGGCGCCGCTGCGCATCGCCGGCGGCGCGGCCGAGCGCGAGGCGGCGCTGGCGCAACTGGCCGCGCACCGGCCCGATGCGCTGCTGCTGGCGGTGCATGCGCCGTCCAGCCCCGACCGCGGCACGGCGCGCTTTCTGCGCGAAGCCTTGCCGGCCAGCCGCCGCGCCGCCGTGCTGGCGCTCGGCGCCGGCGGGGCAGGGCGCTGGCGCGACTGGCTGGATTCAGAGAGTTTTCAGGCTGTCGCGCTTGTGCAATCTGCGCCAGCAGCTATTGATTGGATAGCATCCGGGGAGGTGTCCGGGCATGCATGAGGCGCTGCGCATTGCCGTCGTCGGCCACACCAACGCCGGCAAGACCTCGCTGCTGCGCACGCTCACGCGGCGCGTCGACTTCGGGCAGGTGTCGGACCGCCCCGGCACCACGCGCCACGCCGAGGCCGTCGAGCTGCGACTGGACGGCCGGCTGGTGGTGCGCTTTGTCGACACGCCGGGACTGGAGGATTCGGTGGCCCTGCTGCAGTTTCTGTCGCGCCAGCCGGGCGATTCGCGCCCCGAGCGCGTGCGTGCCTTCCTGGCCGGGCCCGAGGCGCGGGCCAGCTTCGAGCAGGAAGCCAAGGTGCTGCGCGCGCTGCTGGATCAGGCCGACTGCGCCATGCTGGTGATCGACACGCGCGAGCCGGTGCTGCCCAAGCACCGCGCCGAAATCGAGATCCTGGCCAGCTGCGCGCGGCCCATCCTGCCGGTGCTCAACTTCGTGCGCGACGGCGCCAGCCGGCGCGACGACTGGCACCGGGCGCTGGAGGAAAGCAACCTGCACGCGCGCGCCGAATTCGACGTGGTGGCGCCCTTCATCGGCGCCGAGCAGCAGCTCTACACCGACCTGGGCACTCTGCTGCCGGCGCGCCGGGCACAGCTGCGGGCCATCACCGCGGCGCTGGCCCAGGCCGAGCGCGAGCGCCGCCAGGCGGCCTGCCGCCTGATCGCCAGCACGCTGATCGACGTCGCTGCCCAGCGCCGCGGCCTGCCGGCCGACGAGTTTGCCGATCCGCGGCGCCAGCAGGCCTTCGTGCGCGACTTCCAGGGCCAGGTGGGCCGCCACGCCCGCCGCGCGGTGGACGAGCTGCTGGCGCTGTACGCCTTTCGCGCCGACGACGCCGAACTGGCCCAACTGCCGTTGCCGGACGGCCGCTGGGAAGACGACCTGTTCAACCCGGAGCTGCTGCTGCAGGCCGGCAAGCGCCTGGGCCTGGGCGCCATGATCGGCGCCGGCGTGGGCGCCGTGGCCGACGTGGCGCTGGCCGGCCTGTCGCTGGGCGCCGCCACCACCTTGGGCGCCACCGTGGGCGGCGCGGTGTCGGGCGGCTGGCGGCCGCTGTGGCGCAAGCTGCAAAACCGCATCGACGGCGTGCAGGAGCTGACGGTGGAAGACGCCGTCCTTGGCTTGCTGGCCGAGCGCCTGCTGCGGCTGGCGCGTGCGCTGGCGCGGCGCGGCCACGCGGCGCAGCAGCGCCTGCGCGTGGGCGACGATGGGCCGGGTGCCGCGGCCGATGGGCAGAGGCTGGTCGATGCGCTGGACGCCGCCCGTGGCCACCCCGAATGGGAGCGCGGTTCGCCCGGCGCGGTGGACGATGCCGACCGGGCGCAGCTGCTGGAGTCGCTGGCCGCGGCGCTGCGGCCGCAGCTCGAACCCGATGCCGCCGCACCGAACGGCGCCTGACCGACGGCGCGGCACCGGGCGCGGTTACCATCACTCACGAATTCCGGGAGACGGGTGATGTTCAAGAGGATCGTGCTCGGCCTGCTGGCCATGCTGCTCATGCTGGCGGCGGCGGTGGCCGTCAACACCTGGCGCCACGGCTCGCGCCAGCTGCAGGTGGCGCCGCTGGCTCCGATGAAGGTCGACGAGGCGGCGGTGGCCGAACGGCTGGCGCAGGCGGTGCGGCTGCCGACCGTGTCCTCGGCCACCGATGCCCAGCTCAACGCCGACCAGTTCCGCGCCCTGCACGCGCTGCTGCAAAAGCAGTTTCCGCGCGTGCACGCCAGCCTCAAGCGCGAGCTGGTGAACGATCTCAGCCTGCTCTACACCTGGGAAGGCAGCGACCCCAAGGCCAACGCCATCGTGCTGCTGGCGCACCAGGACGTGGTGCCCATTGCGCCCGGCACCGAGGGCGACTGGCAGCAGCCGCCGTTTGCCGGCCTGGTCAAGGACGGCTACGTCTGGGGCCGCGGCTCCTGGGACGACAAGGGCAACCTGCTGGCGCAGCTGGAGGCGGTGGAGCAGCTGCTGGCCGAGGGCTACCGGCCGCCGCGCACCGTCTACCTGGCCTACGGCGCCGACGAGGAGGTGGGCGGCCACCGCGGCGCCGCCCGGATCGCCGCGCTGCTCAAGTCGCGCGGCGTGCAGGCCGACTTCGTGCTGGACGAGGGCCTGCTGGTGCTGGATGGCGTGATGCCGGGCCTCAAGCAGCCGGCGGCGCTGATCGGCGTGGCCGAGAAGGGCTACCTGTCGGTGCGGCTGTCGGTGTCGACCGCGCCCGGGCATTCGTCCATGCCGCCCAGGCCGGGCAGCAGCGCCATCGCCCTGCTCAGCGCCGGGCTGGACCGGCTGGAGCACGCCCAGATGCCGGCCGGCATACGCGGCGTGGCCGGCGAGATGTTCGATGTGCTGGGGCCCGAGATGGGCGGCTTCTCGCGCGTGGCGCTGACCAACCTGTGGCTGTTCGGCCCGCTGGTGCAGCGCCAGCTGGAAGGCGGCGCCAGCACCAACGCCATGCTGCGCACCACCACGGCGCTGACCATGCTGCAGGCCGGCAACAAGGACAACGTGCTGCCCGGCCGCGCCGAGGCCACGGTCAACTTCCGCATGCTGCCGGGCGACACGCGCGAGGACGTGCTGCGCCATGTGCGCGCGCAGGTCGGGCGCGTGGTGCCGGACCAGCAGCTGGAGGTCACCGGCCTGCCCGGCGGCAAGGAGGCCTCGCAGGTGGCGCCCACCGATGCGGCGCCGTACCAGACGCTGGCGCGCACCGTCCGCGAGCTGTTCCCCGACGCGCTGGTGGCGCCGGGGCTGATGGTGGCCGGCACCGATTCGGTGCACTACGAGGCCATCAGCCGGCACGTGTTCAAGTTCTCGCCCATCCGCGCCGTCAGTGACGACCTGCCGCGCTTTCACGGCACCAACGAGCGCCTGGGCGTGGCGCATTACGCCAACGCGATCCGCTTCTATCACCGCCTGATTCCGCAACTGGGCGGGCCGGGCGGCGGCGCCGGGCGCTGAGCGGCTTACACTCGTTGCAGGCAGGGCCGGTGTGCGCGCCGGCCGTTCAACTCGGGGGGACCATCATGAGACTTTCCATCGCCAGTCTGTCGATCGCCGCCGTGCTGTGCGCCGCCACCGGCGCGCAGGCCGCCTGCTATACCGTGCTGGGGCCGAACGGCCAGATCCTGTCCGAGAGCCCCAACCCGCCGGTGGACATGTCGCTGCCCCTGCACCAGAGCGTGCCCGAGCGCTTTGGCAGCGGCGCGGTGATGGTGTTCGGCCTGACCGAGGGCGCCTGCGGCCAGATCGTCGATCTGGACGACGCGCTGCTGCCGACCGTGGCGGCGCTGCGCCAGGACGGGCGAGCGCGCGCGCGGGCCCCGCGCCGCGACCGCGAATGAGCGTGACCCGCCCCGGGCTGGCTCAAGCGTCCGGTCGGCGAAAGGGCGAGCGGCCATCGAGCTGCTCCAAGTAGCCGTCGACGCCCGCCGATTCGCGCGCCAGAAAGCGCGCCACCGCATCGGCAAAGCCGGGGTGCGCCAGCCAGTGCGCGCTGTGCGTGGCCACCGGCAGCAGGGCGCGGGCCATCTTGTGCTCGCCCTGCGCGCCGCCCTCGAAGCGCGCCACGCCGTGGCGGATGCACCAGTCGAGCGGCTGGTGGTAGCAGGCCTCGAAGTGCAGGCCGTCCACGCGCTCCAGCGCACCCCAGTAGCGGCCGTAGGCCACGGTTTCGGGGTTTGAAGTGTTTTGGCCTCCGGCGCTTGACTGGCGAGCGCCAACAGCTATCAAACTGGTAGCAATCGGGTGGCCGTTGCGCTCGGCCACGAACATCACCCAGGCGTCGGCCAGCTCGCGCGCCATGCGGGCAAAGAAATCGGGCGTCAGGTAGGGCGCGTTGCCGTGCTCCAGGTAGGTGCGCCGGTAGCAGCGGTAGAACAAGGCCCAGTCGGCCGGCGAGATGTCGGCGCCGGCCGCGCAGCGAAAGCGCACGCCGGCCTCGGCCACCTTGCGGCGCTCCTGGCGGATCTTCTTGCGCTTGTCCTGCGTCAGCGCGGCCAGCAGCGCGTCGAAGTCGACGAAGGGCCGGCCGCTGGCGGGATCCCGGTTGGTCCAGTGAAACTGCACCTGCCCGCGGCGCATCAGGCCGGCGGCGTCGCAGGCCGCCAGGTCGGCGGCGTCGCCGTACAGCAGGTGCAGCGACGACAGCCGGTGCCCGGCGCACCAGTCGCGCACGGCGGTGATCAGGGCGCGGCGCGCCGCCTCGTCGCGCGCCAGCAGGCGCGTGCCGGGCACGGGCGTGAAGGGCACGGCCACCAGCGCCTTGGGGTAGTAGGCCAGGCCGTGCTCGGCGTAGGCGTTGGCCCAGGCCCAGTCGAACACGTATTCGCCATAGGAATGCGTCTTCAGGTAGAGCGGGCAGGCGGCGGCGAGCTGGTCGCCGTCCCACAGCAGCATGAAGCGCGGCGTCCAGCCGGTGGGCGGCACGGCGCTGCCGCTGTCGTGCAGCGCGGCCAGGTATTCGGCGCGCATGAAGGGCGTGGGCGTCGCCTGGCGCGCCAGCAGGGCGTTCCAGCGCGCCACCGGCAGCTGCGCGGGCGTGTCGACGATCTGCGGCGCCAGCCGCCCGCCGGCCACCCCGTCCGCCGCGTTACGATACGCGCCCGCTCCGTCACCTGCCTGCATTCATGTCCTTCCAGATTTGCGTTGCCCAGCTCAACCTGGTGGTGGGCGACCTGCCGGGCAACGCCAGGCAGATCATCGATGCCGCCCACGCCGCGCACGCGCGGGGCGCGCGCCTGCTGCTGACGCCGGAGCTGTCGCTCGGCGGCTACATCGCCGAAGACCTGTTCCTGCGCCCGGCGTTCGTCGCCGCCTGTGATGATGCCCTGAACCAGGTGGCCCGCGAGACGGCGGGGTTGAGCGGCCTGGCCATCGTCGTGGGCCACCCGGTGAACGCGGCGCCAGCGGGGGCCGGTGCCGACGCGCCCCAGCGCACCAACGCCGCCAGCGTGCTGCGCGAAGGGCAGGTGATCGCGCACTACGCCAAGCGCCTGCTGCCGAACTACGAAGTGTTCGACGAGCGCCGCTATTTCAGCCCCGGGCAGGGCAGTTGCGTGTTCGCCGTCGATGACGTGCGGGTGGGCCTGCTGATCTGCGAGGACGCCTGGTTCGACGAGCCGGCCGCCGCCGCGCGCGCCGCGGGTGCCGAGCTGCTGGCGGTGATCAACGCCTCGCCCGCCATGGCGCGGCGCGCCCGCGCCTGCGGCCTGCCGCTGGTGTACGCCAACCTGGTGGGCGGGCAGGACGAAGTGGTGTTCGACGGTCGCTCGCTGGCCGTCGCCGCCGACGGGCGACTGGTGGGTCGCGCCCCGACATTCAAGGAAAACCTGTTCTTCGTGCAGGCCAGTCGCGCGCCGGCAGCTATCGAATTGAAAGCAGACGTGGCCGCCGAACAGACGCCCGAGGCCGAGCTGTGGGATGCGCTGGTGCTGGGCCTGCGCGACTACGTGGAGAAAAACGGCTTCCAGCGCGTGGCGCTGGGCCTGTCCGGCGGGCTGGATTCGGCGCTGGTGCTGGCGCTGGCCGTCGACGCCCTGGGTGCCGCCCGCGTGCGCACCGTGATGATGCCCAGCCCCTACACCGCCGGCATGAGCCTGGAGGACGCGCGCGAGATGGCGCGGCGCCTGGGCGTGGAGCACGACGAGCTGTCCATCCTGCCCGCCTTCGAGGCTCTGCGGGCCACGCTGGCGCCGCTGTTCGCCGGCCGCGGCGAGGACCTGACGGAGGAAAACATCCAGGCGCGCATCCGTGGCGTGCTGCTGATGGGGCTGTCCAACAAGCTGGGGCACCTGATCCTGACCACCGGCAACAAGAGCGAATACGCGGTCGGCTACTGCACGCTGTATGGCGACATGTGCGGGGGTTTCGCGCCGATCAAGGACGTGGTCAAGACCACCGCCTACCGGCTGGCGCGCTGGCGCAACGCGCACGACCCCCATGGCACCGGTGCCGGGCCGATACCCGAGCGCATCATCACCCGCCCGCCCAGCGCCGAGCTGCGCCCGGGCCAGACCGACCAGGACAGCCTGCCGCCCTACGAGGTGCTGGACGCCATCATCGCCCGCTACGTCGAGGAAAATGCCAGCATCGCCGAGCTGCTGGCCGAGGGTTTTGCGCCGGCCGACGTCGACCGCGTGACCCGGCTGATCAAGTCCAGCGAATACAAGCGCCAGCAATCGGCGGTCGGCACCCGCGTCACCCGCCGGGCGTTTGGCAACGACTGGCGTTATCCTATGACCCACAGATTCAGAGTCTGACCGCTTCAGGAGCATTCATGAAACAAATCACCGCCATCATCAAACCGTTCAAACTGGAGGAAGTGCGCGAGGCGCTGGCCGAAGTGGGCGTCACCGGCCTGACGGTGACCGAAGTCAAGGGTTTCGGCCGCCAAAAGGGCCACACCGAGCTGTACCGCGGCGCCGAATACGTGGTCGACTTCCTGCCCAAGGTGATGATCGAGGTGGTGGTGACCGACGCCGACGTTGATCGCTGCGTCGAGGCCATCGTCAAGTCGGCGCGCACCGGCAAGATCGGCGACGGCAAGATCTTCGTCACCGCCGTCGAGCGCGTGGTGCGCATCCGTACCGGCGAAGAGGACGACGCCGCCGTCTGAGGCTGAGTGCGCGCCGCTCCGGCGTCCCAGGCCCGCAGCCGCGTGTGTGCTGCGGGCTTTTTTGTGTCTCGGCACCGCCTCGGGCGGCTTTAGCCACGCCCGCCCGGCGGCGTGACCCGGGCCATGGCAGCCCGCGCGGTCGCGTGCGTGACAAGGGCCTTTGCCAGCCACGCGGGCGTCGCTAGGATGCGGATCGAAAGACGACCCAAGGAGACCCCGCCCATGCGCCCCCATCACGCGTTCTGGCCCAAGCGCCTGCCCCACCGCATCACTCCGCCGGCCACCTCGCTGTGGCAGAACCTGGCCATCAGCGCGCTGCGCTACCCGGACAAGCCGGCTACCGTGTTCTTCGGCACGGTGCTGACCTGGGCGCAGATGAAGCGGGCCGCCGAGCGCCTGGCCGCGCGCCTGCAATCGCTGGGCGTGGCCAAGGGCGATCGCGTGCTGCTGGACATGCAGAACACGCCGCAGCTCATCGTTGCCCACTTCGCCATCCTGCGCGCCGACGCGGTGGTGGTGCCGGTCAACCCGATGAACCGGGCCGAGGAGCTCAAGCACTACATCACCGACCCGGATGCCCGCGTGGCCATCACCACCGCCGATCTGGCCGGCGAGATCGCCGCCGCCTCCAATGCGCTGCCGCCCGGCCAGCGCCTGGCGCACCTGATCGTGTCGCACTACACCGACGCCTTCGACGCCGACGTGCAGGGCGACGACGCGCCACCGGCGCCCTGGCGCGACTGGCTGCTGGCGCGCCATGCGCCGCCCACACTGGACGGCGGCCAGGTCCATGCCTGGAAGGATGCGCTGGCCTGGGATGGGCCGCTGGCCGACAGCACGGTGGGCCCGCGGGATTTGTCGGTGCTGCCCTACACCAGCGGCACCACCGGCCTGCCTAAGGGCTGCATGCACACGCACGGCTCGATCATGCACAACGCGGTGGCCTCCAGCCTGTGGGGCGCCGGCTCGGCCGAGACGGTGGCGCTGGTGGTGGTGCCGATGTTCCACATCACCGGCATGGTGTCGGTCATGCACACGGCGGTGTATCTGGGCGCCACCATGATCCTGATGCCGCGCTGGGACCGCGAGCTGGCCGGGCGCATGATCTCGCGCTGGCAGGTCACCAACTGGACCAACATCCCCACCATGGTCATCGACCTGCTGGCCAGCCCCAACTTCGCCAGCTTCGATCTGTCCAGCCTGCGCATCATCGGCGGCGGCGGCGCGGCCATGCCGGCGGCGGTGGCGCAGCGGCTGGAAGACCAGTACGGCCTGAAGTACGCCGAGGGCTATGGCCTGACCGAAACCGCGGCGCCCTCGCACCAGAACCCCATGGACCGGCCCAAGCAGCAGTGCCTGGGCATCCCGTTCATGAGCACCGACGCGCGCGTGGTCGACCCCGAGACGCTGCAAGAGGTGCCGCAGGGCGAGCAGGGCGAGATCGTGGTCTGCGGCCCGGAAGTGTTCCAGGGCTACTGGAAGCGCCCCGACGCCACGGCGGCGGCATTCTTCGAGCTGGAAGGCCAGCGTTTTTTCCGCACCGGCGATCTGGGCCGGGTGGACGAGGAGGGCTACTTCTTCATCACCGACCGCCTCAAGCGCATGATCAACGCCAGCGGCTTCAAGGTCTGGCCGGCCGAGGTCGAGGCGCTGATGTTCAGGCACCCCGCCATCCAGGAAGCCTGCGTGATCGGCTTCAAGGACGCCTACCGCGGCGAGTCGGTCAAGGCCGTGGTGGTACTGCGCGCCAGCCACCAGGGGCAGGTGAGCGAGCAGGACATCATCGACTGGTGCCGCGAGCACATGGCGGCCTACAAGGTGCCGCGCGTGGTGCAGTTCGTCCCCAGCCTGCCCAAGAGCGGCACCGGCAAGGTGATGTGGCGCGCCCTGCAGGAGGCCGAGGCCAAGGCATCGGTCGATTGATTCTTCAATGAAACGGGTCGCCAGCGCCCGACTGAAGAGCGCCAGCAGCTATCAAAATAATAGTTTTCTCACGGCATCCGGTCAACGCACCGAGAGCGGGGCGTTGGGCGCCAGGCCTTGCATTTCGGGCGCGTACAGCGCCTCCACGCGGCTGGGCGGCAGCTGGAACCGGCCGGGGTTGTTCAGCCGCACGGTGTAGCTCAGGCTGATCTTGCCCTTGGGCAGGTACTCGTAATAGGCCCGGAAGGCCTCGAAGCCGCGCTCCTCGAAGGCCAACCAGCCCTGGCCGCTGCGCCGCTCGCCCTGGGTGGCGATGTCGGAGTCGCGCCCCAGCCCGCTGCCCAGGATGGTGGCGCCGGCCGGCACCGGGTCGGTGATGGCGACCCAGGTCATGTCGGCGCGGGCGGCGATGTCCAGCGTCACCCGCAGCACGTCGCCGCGCGAATACTGGCCGGCCGGCAGCTTGGGGTCGGCCTGCTCGACGGGGGTGACGCTGCGCGTGATCTGGTAGCCGTCGGCCACCGGCGCGGTCAGCGGCACGGCCGCCAGCGACTGCACGGTCAGCCAAGGTTTGCCGCTGCCCTGGTGGGTGACCGTGAGCGGCGCGGGCGCGCCAGGCGGCGCCGGCCAAGGCAGCAGCAGGCTGTTGCCGCTCCACTGGCCCGGGGTTGCGGGGGCGCCGAACAGGCTGCGCGCATGCGCCGCGCCGCCCGGGTCGTCGGCCTTGACGCGCACCACCTTCGACCAGTCCACCTTGCCCCGCGCGTCGCCCAGCGCGGCCTGGGTGGTGCCGGCCACGGGTTCGGATTCGCGCGCGCGCGCCAGCTGCTCCAGCGCCAGCCCGCCCCACAGGTTGGCGGTGGTGGTGGTCCAGGCGCCGCCGCGCTGGCGCGCGATGAAGCCGCTGGCCAGGCGGCCCAAGTCGGCCTGCCAGGCCGGATCGTCCAGCACGGTGAGCAGCAGGCGCGCGCTGTTGACGTCGCCACCGGCCATCAGCCACCACCAGTGGTCATCCTGCTCGGTGCTGAACACCAGGCGCGTGCCCTGGTAGGACAGGCGCGCGCGCAGGATCTGCTCGGCCTCCCGCAGGCGCGCGCGCTGCTCGGGGATGCCGGGCACGCGCCGCAGCACGTTGATCCAGTCGATCACGGCGCTGGTGGGCCACTGGTTGGGCGCGATGCTCAGGCTGCTGGCCATGGCCGGGCGCGCGGCGCCGTGGCGCGACAGCGCTTCCAGCGCGGCCAGCTTGCGCACGTCCAGGTCGCCGCGCGGCGACCAGTGCTTGCGCTCGACGCGGCCTTCGACGAACTGCGTCAGACCGGCGATCATCCGCGCGCGCGATTCGGCCGGCAGGGCAAAGGCCGCGTCCAGGCGCGAGGCCTCCTGGGTGGCGGCCAGCAGCCAGGCCGTGAGGGTGTCGCTGCCACGGTGCTCGTCGCCCGCGCGCGGCGGGAAGTAGTAGGCCAGGCCGTCGGCGTCCAGGTACACCGGCAGCTGGGCGGCGGTCTTGTGCCACAGCGCCTTGTCGCGCAGGCCGATGGCGACGCTGGCCTGCTGCTCCAGGCACGAATAGGGATAGCGCGCGAACCAGTCGCGCACGCCGGGCAGGCCGTCGGCCAGCGTGGGTTGCAGCGCCAGCCCGATGCCGCCGCGGCCGGGCAGGGCGCCGGCGGGGGCGGCCACGTCCAGCGTCAGCGGGCCATCCAGTTGGGTCAGCGTGGCCTGCTGCACGGTGACGGGCACGGCGGGCAGCACGCGCTGGCTGAGCTTGAGCGCGTCGCGCGCGCCGCTGGCACGGTCGCGTGCCTCGACTTCCCACAGGATTTCGCCGCTGCGCAGCGCGGCCAGCTCGGGCGGGGCGGTGACGTCCCAGCCCACCTCGCGCGCCTCGCCAGCGGGGATGTCGACGCTTTGCGGTGGCAGCTCGATCAGCGTGGCGCGCGGGCTGACCCGCACCTGCATCGGCTTGTCGGTGGTGTTGCGCAGCGTCAGCAGCGCGCGGTACTGATCGCCCGCGCGCACCAGCGGCGGCAGGCCGCCGATGATCTGCAGGTCCTGCGTCACGCGCAGGCTGGTGTGCCCGCTGCCGAACAGGGCGGTGCCGCTGTCGGCCACGGCCACCACGCGGAAGCTGGTCAGCGCGTCGTTCAGCGGCACCTCGATGTCGGCGCGGCCCTGGGCGTCGAGCGCCACGCGCGGTTGCCACAGCAGCAGCGTGTCCAGCAGCTCGCGCGTGGGCGCGCCGCCGCCGTCGCCGCCGGCCGGCACCGCCTTGCGGCCGTAGTGGCGCCGGCCCACGATCTCCATCTGCGCGGTGGCCGTCTGCACGCCCCAGGCACGGCGTTGCAGCATGGCGCTCAGCAGGTCCCAGCTGCGGTTGGGCAGCAGCTCCAGCAGCGCTTCGTCAACCGCGGCCACGGCGACTTCGGCGTGGGCGGCCGGCTGGCCGCCCGGCAGGCGGGCCTCGATGCGCACGCGGGCCTTGCCGCGCACCGGGTAGCTGACCTGGTCGGCCTTGACGTCGACAGCGATGCGGTGCGCCTGGCTGCCGACCCGGATTTCGGCCATGCCCAGGCGGAAGGCGGGCTTGCTCAGATCGACCAGGGCCGTGGGCGGGGCGTAGTCGCCGCGCTCGTGCCAGAAGGCCTGCCACCAGTCGCGCGGGCGCTGGTAGCCCCAGGTGAAGAAGCTGTACCAGGGCACGTCGATCAGCCGTCCGCGCAGCGCCAGCACGCTGACGTAGACGTTGGGCGACCAGTTCCGGCCGACCTTCAGGCTGATGGTCGGGTCATCGCCGCGCAGCTCGACCACCTGGGTCTCGATCACGCCTTCGCGCTCGACCGCCACCAGCGCCGTGGCGCGCCGAAACGGCATGCGCACCTGCAAGCGCGCGGTGTCGCCGGCGGCGTATTCGCGCTTTTCGGGCAGTACGTCCATGCGGTCGTGGTTCTCGCCGCCGAACCACAGTTCGCCCTGGCGCGTCACCCACACGCTGGCGGCGGCCTGGCTGCCGCGGCCCTGGGCGTCGCGCGCGCTCACCACCAGCTCGACCTCGCCGGCGTGCGTCAGCTTGACGTTGCAGCTCAGCAGGCCGCGCGCGTCACTGCTGCCGGTGCAGACGGTGCCCAGATCGCGCGTTTCGGTGCGGTTGTCGTAGGTGTAGAAGCCGCCCACCATGCGCTTGCGGCTGCTGGTGGTGGTGCGCGCGACGGCTTTCACGTCCAGCGGCACGCCGGCGCGCGGCTTGCCGTCCAGGTCGAGCGCCAGCGCGTGCAGCTTGAGCGCCTGCTGCACCGAGGCCCAGCTTTCGGTGCGGATGCCGGCGATCACGCCGGCTGGCCACAGGGTGGCGCTGCCGCGCAGGGTCTGGATTTCGCCATTGGGGTCGGCGTAGCTGGCCTCCAGCACCAGCTCCTGCGGCCGCGGCGCGGCGGGGATGGGGGCGATGGTGGCCTGGCCGCTGCCCTGGCGGTCCAGCGTGACGGCCAGCTTGTCGGCCACCACGCGCTGGTCCTGGCGCGCCGTGTCTTCTTCCTCGCCGTCGCTGCCGGTCTGCGGGCCGGCGGTGCGCGGACGCGGCGGCTCGAAGCTGAAATCGTCGTAGTCGGTAAACGACAGCGTCTTGCCGCGGGTGAGCGCCGACACGCGCACCGGCAGGTTGCCCGCCGGGCCGCCCGATACGTAGCCCACCTGCAGCCTCACCGGCACGCTGGTGGCGGCCACCAGCGGCTCGCGCGACTGCGGGGCAATGCTGCCCTTGAGGACGGGCAGGCGGAATTCCTCGACGCGGAACTGGCCGGTTTCGATCTCCTGGCCGTCCTCGCCATCGGCCGCGTCCTGCCCGCTGGCGCGGCGCAGCGTCACCTGGTAGATGCCCAGCTTGGCCGCCTGCGGGATGGCGAAGCTGCTTTCGGCGCTGCTGCCGCCGGTGGCGGTGCGGCGCCACTGCAGCGGCTGGGTGAATTCCTGGCCGCTGCCCAGGTGGGTGATGACCAGCGTGCCGGGCGCGCGCTGGGGCAGGCCGAAGCCGGTGGCGGTCTCGGTGCGCAGCAGGTGTTTCATCGACACGGTTTCGCCGGCGCGCAGCAGGGTGCGGTCGAACACCGTGTGGGCGCGCAGATCGGGCTGCGGTTCGCTGCTGGTGGGCACGTTGAAGCGCCAGGGCTCGATGCCGCGCTGCCAGGACGACCAGGTGAAGGCCAGGTCCTCGACGCCACGCTGCGGCGCCCGCGCGCTGACGAACCAGGCCTGCTGGAAGTCGGCATGAAATTCGTCGTCGCCCCAGCAGCTGGGCGGCTGGGACGGCAGCTTGTCGAAACGGGCGATGCCCTGGGCGTCGGTGCGGGTCTCGGCCACCGGCTTGCCACGGCAGTCGGACACACGCACCAGCGCGTCGGCCACCGGCTTGCCGCTGTCCAGCGCGGTGACCCAGGCCAGCGAGCCGGCGCGCCCCAGCTTGAAGTGCACCGCCAGGTTGGTCACCAGGGCCGAGGTGCGCACGAACATCGGGCGCTGCGCGCCGTATTTGGCGTCCAGCAGCGATTCGCCCAGGCGCTGCGAGGCCAGCTCCAGCACGTGAAAACCAGGCGCCAGCGGCACGCCGACGACCTCGAACGGGCGCTCCCCGTCCTTGGGCGTGGCGGGCAGCTCCAGCGTCTTCAGGCCGCTGCGCCCCTGCAGCAGCGACAGCGTGCGCGACTCGATCTGCTCGCTGATCGGCGCCGGCAGCTTGCCGCCGAGATCACGCCTGGCCAGCGCACGTGGCACGTAGTGCTCGTCGTAGCGCTGCACGCGCGTGAACCAGGCGATGATGTCGGCGTCGCCTTGCGGCTGCAGCGTGCTGATGTTCAGCGCCTGCGCCTTCAGTGCCGGCTCCACGCGGCGCAGCGTCAGCGGCAGCAGCGCCGGGCCGTCGGGGCCTTCGGCAAAGCGCTCGATGACGCCGAACGGCGCGGCGGCGAACTTGGCCAGCGGCGGCAGGGGCCCGGTGGCCACGCGCAGCGGAAAGCTGGCGGCATTGGACAGCGCGCGGCCGCTGGCGTCCTTCAGCTCGGCCGGCAGGTGCAGGGCGAAGGCGGTGCGCTCGGGCAGCGGGGCGGCAAAGCGCAGCCGCTCGACCAGCGCGTCGCCTTCCTGCTCCTCGTCGAACACCGGCTGGTGTTCGGTGTTGCCGGCGCGCAGCCGCGCCTGGGCGGCCTGGGCGCGCGCCACCGGGGCGCTGAACTTCAGCTCGATCGGGCGGATCGGCATGCAGGCGGCCTGGGCGTTTTCGCGCTCGCAGCTGATGCTGGCGGTGAACGGCTCGCGCACGGTGAAGGCAAAGCGCCGCTCGACGCGGTTGAGTACCCCGCTCGGCGTGGCCACGCCGGCGCCGTACACCAGCTGCACGCGGGTGGCGGGGCTCAGGCGCCGGTTGCATTGCACGGTGGCATAGCGGCCCGGCGCCTGTTGCGCGGCCTTGTCCCAGCCCAGGTGCTTGAGCAGCTCGGTGCGCGGCTGGCCGTCGAGCAGGCGCACCGGCACGCGCTCGCCCAGGCCGTCGACGGCGCACCACAGGCTGGCGGCCAGGGTTTGCGCGGTCGCTTCGCCGTTGAGCCGCAGGGCGAACACCTGCTCTTCCTCGATGGTCGAGCCGGGGTGCGGCACGAGCTGCTGAACAAACGGCCCGCCACTATTGAATTGATAGCTTTTGGCGCCTGTCAGATCTGCGCCAGTGGGCGATTTGAATCCGGCCGCCGGGGTGACGCGGCAGCGCACGCCGGGCGGCAGGTCGGCCTCGAACTGGTACACCCACTCGCGCGCGCCGCGCCAGCGCCCCTGGCCGCGCACGGCGGCGGCGTTGTCGCAGTCCACGCGCAGCGGGTCCGGCGCGCCGGCGTCGCCAAAGCGCACTGCGTCCTCGTTGAACTTGGCCACCACCTGGCTGACGCGCGACACCTCGCCCTGCGGGCTGAGCGCGCTGATGGTCAGGGCCTGGGCGCTGGTGGCGACGGCCAGGCTGCCGAGGGCGATCAAGGCGCGCCGCAGGGCGGCCGACGGGGGGCATGAGGCGGTCATGGCGGCGGGGCAGGGCGGGGGTGCGAGGAAAGCCTGAGCGTAACAAACCGTCTGGCCCACCGACGACGTGGCGCCAACTTCCAAAGCGATAGCTGCCCGCGCGCTTCGGACAAGCGCTGGAGTAGGATTTGCCCCTACGACACCGTGATCGCCCCGCCATGGACAACCCCGCCAGCCTGCTGTCCCAACCCGCGCTGCAAGCGGCGCTGCTGGCCGCCGCCGGCGCGCTGGCCTATTGGCTCAAGGACGTGCCGGGGCTGCTGATTCAGTGGGGCAAGCGCTTTTTCATCAGCACGCTGACGGTGGATTCGCGCGACGAGTTCCTGTTTCCGGCGCTGGTCGAGCACATGGACCACCACCCCGGCCTGGCGGGCGTCAACCAGTTCACGGCGCGCAGCGTGCGCCGCGGCACCGAATACCAGAGCCTGGCCGAGGACCTGCGGGCCGGCCAGCCGCCGCGCGCCTTCCTCAGCCCAGGCGAGGGCGTGCACATCCTGCGCGTCGATGGCCGCTGGCTGTGGCTGCGGCGCGAGCTGCAGGTGGGGCAAAGCGTGTTCGAGCGCATCAGCCTGTCCACGCTGGGGCGCTCGCCGCGCTTTCTGGAAGGCTTTCTGCAGGCGGCGATCGACGCCCGCGCGGCGCGCGAAACCGG
>MKTG01000035.1:11600-20558 GCA_001897615.1 Burkholderiales bacterium 68-10 | reverse complement strand
CCAACCCGTTCCATGGCGGCGACTGGATGCGCGCGCGCCTGGGCTCGCGCCGGTCGTTGGCCTCGGTGGTGCTCAAGGCCGGGCAGGCCGAGGCCCTGCTGGCCGATCTGCGGCGCTTTCTGGCCAGCCGGGCGCGCTATGCCGAACTGGGCATTCCCTGGCGGCGCGGCTACCTGCTGCACGGCCCGCCCGGCACCGGCAAGACTTCGCTGGTCACCGCGCTGGCCAGCGAGCTGCACCTGAACGTGTGCACGCTCAGCCTGGCCTCGCCCATCGTCACCGACGAGAAGATCCACACCCTGCTGGCGGCCGTGCCGCAGCGCGCGCTGCTGCTGATCGAGGACGTGGACGCGTTCTTCCGCGCCCGCGACGCCGCGCATGGCGAGGTTCGGCTGTCCTTCAGCGGCTTTCTGAACGCGCTGGACGGCGTGACCACGCAGGAAGGCACGCTGCTGTTCATGACCACCAACCATCTGGAGCGGCTGGATGCGGCGCTGATCCGCGCTGGCCGCATCGACGAGCAGGTGGAGCTGGGCTGGGCCGACGAGGATCAGCTGCGCCGCCTGTACCTGAAGTTCCACGACGACCCGGCGGCGGCGGCCGCGTTCGCCCGCGAACGCGCCGGGCAGCCGCTTGCGCCGGCGGCGGTGCAGGGCGAGCTGATGAAGCGCTTTGGCGCGGGTCAGGGCTGACGAGGCATGCGCCAGCAGCTATGGTTGTTGTAGCAAATCGGCGCTCAGTTCGCGCAGTTCCTCGTCGCTGAAGCCGGCCTGCTGCCGCGCGGCGGTGTTGAACGGCCCGCGCGGGCGCGGCGCGCCATGCTGGCGCGCGAGCTGCCGGTAGTGCGCCACCGGCTCCAGGCCCTGCTGCTGGCACAGCCAGCGGTACCAGCGGTTGCCGATGGCCACGTGGCCGATCTCCTCGCGCAGGATGAGGTCCAGGATGTCGCAGGCGGCCAGCGCGTCGGGCGTGGCCACGGCGCGCAGCTTGCGCTGGATCAGCGGCGTGGCGTCCAGCCCGCGCGCCTCCAGGGTGCGTGGCACCAGGGCCATGCGGGCGGTGACATCCGCGCGGGTCTTCTCGCACATCGCCCACAGCCCGTCGTGCGCGGCAAAGTCGCCGTAGCGCTGGCCCAGCTGCGTTTGCAGGTGCTGGTGCAGCAGGCTGAAGTGCCGCGCCTCCTCGATCGCCACGCGCAGCCAGTCGCGGTAATACGCCTCGGGCAGGCCGGCAAAGCGCCAGATGGCGTCCAGCGCCAGGTTGATGGCGTTGAACTCGATGTGGCAGATGGCGTGGATCAGCGCCGCGCGCCCGGCGGGCGTGTGCACGCTGCGCTGCGGCACGTGGGCCGGCTCGATCAGCGCGGGGCGCGCGGGGCGGCCGGGCAGGCCGGCGGGCTCCTCCAGCACCGCTTGGGGATCTATCAAAAGTGTAGCTGCTGGCGCTTGCAGGGCGGCCACCAGAGCCAGTTTTCGCTCAAGATCACATTCTTGAAGGGCCACCAGGGCCAGGGGGCGCAGGTCCATTCGTAGAATTCTATGTTTCGCGCTGCAGCGACCCAAGGAGACGAGCAATGGCGGTGTATGAACTGGACGGCGTGGCGCCGCGGGTGGATCCGACGGCCTGGATCGCCGATTCGGCCGAGGTGATGGGCAACGTGCACCTGGGGCCCGACGCCAGCGTGTGGTTCGGCTGCGTGCTGCGCGGCGACACCGAAAGCATGCACATCGGCGAGGGCAGCAACATCCAGGATTTGAGCGTGCTGCACGCCGATTTCGGCCAGCCGCTGCACATCGGCCGCCACGTCACCGTCGGCCACAAGGTGATGCTGCACGGTTGCACCATCGGCGACGAGTCGCTGATCGGCATCGGCGCCGTGGTGCTCAACGGCGCCCGGATCGGCAAGAACTGCCTGGTCGGCGCCGGCGCGCTGGTCACCGAGGGCAAGCAATTTCCGGACGGCAGCATGATCGTCGGCGCGCCGGCGCGCGTGGTGCGCCAGCTCACGCCCGAGCAGATCGAGGGCCTGCGCCAGAGCGCGCGCCACTACATCGACAACGCGCGGCGCTTCCGGGCCGGCTTGAAGCGGCTGGCCTGAGGCCCCATCTGCCCGCGATGTCCGAACTGCACAAATTCATCTTCGACGGCCTGCCGGTGCGCGGCCAGCTGGTGCGCCTGACCGACGCTTGGCAGGAGGTGCTGCGCCGCCGCGCCGCCAACACCCAGACCGGCGCCTGGCCGCCGCCGGTGGCCGAGATGCTGGGCGAGATGACCGCCGCCACGGTGCTGATGCAGAGCAACATCAAGTTCGACGGCGCGCTGATCATGCAGATCTTCGGCGACGGCCCGGTCAAGCTGGCCGTGGCCGAGGTGCATCCCGACCTGCGCCTGCGCGCCACCGCCTCGGTGATGCAGGCCGTGGCGCCGGGCATGCGCCTGTCCGAGATGGTCAACCGCCACGGCCAGGGCCGCTGCGCCATCACGCTCGACCCGCGCCAGCGCCACGAGGGCCAGCAGCCCTACCAGGGCGTGGTGCCGCTGGTCGACGAAGGCGGCGCGCCACTGCAATCGCTGGCCGGCGTGCTGGAGCACTACATGCGCCAGTCCGAGCAGCTCGACACCACCCTGGTGCTGGCCGCCGACGAGCAGGTGGCCGCCGGCCTGCTGATCCAGCGCCTGCCGGTGCAGGGCCAGGACAACCTGTCGCAAAGCAGCGTGGCGCGCGAGGACGACGGCGCGCTGGCCGAGGACGACTACCAGCGCATCAGCCTGCTGGCGCGCAGCCTCAAGCGCGAGGAACTGCTGGGGCTGGACGCCGACACCATCCTGCATCGCCTGTTCTGGCAGGAGCCGCTGCTGCGCTTCGCGCCCCAGGTCGGCGGCGCCGGGCCGCGCTTTGCCTGCTCGTGCAGCCGCGAGCGCGTGGCCAGCATGCTGCAGGGCCTGGGGCAGCCCGAGGCGCAATCCATCCTGGACGAGCGCGGCGAGATCGAGGTGGGGTGCGACTTCTGCGGCCAGCAGGAGCGTTTCGACGCGGTCGACGTGGCGCGCCTGTTCACGCCGGCGGCGCAGCAGTCGCCGCAACCGGGGTCGGTGCAGTGAGCGCTGGCGCGGACGGCGCGTTGCGCTTTGACGTCATCACCCTGTTTCCCGAGTTGTTTGCTCCTTTTCTGGAAGCGGGTGTCGCCCGCCGGGCCTACGCCAGCGGCCAGATCGATCTGAAACTGTGGAACCCGCGCGACTACGCCGACGGCAACTATCGCCGGGTCGACGACCGCCCCTTTGGCGGCGGCCCCGGCATGGTCATGCTGGCCGAGCCGTTGGCGCGTTGCCTGGCCGCGGCGCAGGCCGAGCGGGCCGATGGCGCGGCGGCGCCGGTGGTGCTGTTTTCGCCCATCGGCCAGGTGCTGACGCATGCCGCCGTCGAGCGCTGGGCTGCGGGCGCCGGCGCCGTGCTGATCTGCGGGCGCTATGAGGGCATCGACCAGCGCTTCATCGACCGCCATGTCACGCACCAGATCAGCCTGGGCGACTTCGTCCTGTCGGGCGGCGAAATCGCCGCGCTGGCGCTGCTGGACGCCGTGGCGCGCCTGCAGCCCGGCGTGCTGGGCGACGAAGGCAGCCACCACCAGGACAGCTTCAACCCGGCGGTCGACGGCCTGCTGGACTGCCCGCACTACACGCGCCCCGAGCACTGGGCTGGCCTGCTCGTGCCGGCCGAGCTGCTGTCGGGTCACCACGCGCGCATCGAGGCCTGGCGGCGCGCGCAGCGCCTGCGCCTGACGGCGCGCCAGCGGCCGGAGCTGATCGCGGCGGCGCGCGCCGCCGGCCGCCTGAGCGCGCGCGACGAGGCCCTGCTGGCCGACCTGGAGCGCGACGCCTCCGGCTGATCGCCTTGCACGGCACGTCGCGCTATAATCAAAGGCTTTTCGATCCTCTGCCGGCCGCAGGCCAAAGGGTTGGCCTGCCATCTGAGTAGCGCGCGCACGATCGAGACGTGAGGAAACCATGAACCTGATTCAGCAGCTCGAAAACGAAGAAATCGAGCGTCTCGGCAAGACCATCCCTGAATTTGCCCCTGGCGACACCGTGATCGTCAGCGTCAACGTCGTCGAAGGCAACCGCAAGCGCGTGCAGGCCTACGAAGGCGTGGTGATCGCCAAGCGCAACCGTGGCCTGAACAGCGGCTTCACGGTGCGCAAGATCTCCAGCGGCGAGGGCGTGGAGCGCACCTTCCAGACCTACAGCCCGTTGATCGCCAAGATCGAGGTCAAGCGCCGCGGCGACGTGCGCCGCGCCAAGCTGTACTACCTGCGCGGCCTGAGCGGCAAGAAGGCACGCATCAAGGAAAAGCTGCCCGGCCGCGTGGCCAAGCAGGACGCCGCCGCCTGATCGGCCGCGTTTGCGCTCACAATCACCACCGCCTGCGGCCTTCGGTCCAGGCGGTTTTTTCATGCCCGGCCGCCGACCCGCAGGCGGGTCGGGATGTGTGCCATGAGCCATCCAACGCCCTTGTCGAAACTGCCCAATTTCGATCCGCGCCAGGTGCCGGTGACCGGCGTCGACGCGCACCTGCCGGCCGTTCCGGTGGACGCGCTGACGCCGCGCGCGCTGCGTCAGCGCTTCCAGACGCCGCCGCCGTGGCAGCCCGAGCTGCGCCAGGAGCCGCGCTTCACCGACCGCGCCCCGGCCGCGGCGGCCGTGCTGGTGCCGCTGGTCGACCGCCCGCAAGGCCTGTCGGTGCTGCTGACCGAGCGGGCGGACCATTTGTCCACCCATTCGGGCCAGGTGGCCTTTCCCGGCGGCAAGGTCGATCCGGATGACGCCGACGCGGTCGATGCGGCGCTGCGCGAGGCGGAGGAAGAGGTCGATCTGTCGCGCCGCTTCGTCGACGTGCTGGGCCAGTTGCCGGTCTACGTCACCGGCACGCAGTTCATCGTCACCCCGGTGGTGGCGGTGGTGCAGCCGGGCTTCGTGCTGCGGCCCAACCCGCAGGAGGTGGCCCACGCCTTCGAGGTGCCGCTGTCCTGGTTGATGAACCCGGCGCACCACCGGCGCCATCGCCTGCGCTGGGAGGGCCAGGAGCGCGAGTGGTATTCGATGCCCTACGTCGAGCGCGTGCGGGTGGAGGCGGGTGCCGGCGAGTCGCTGCCGGGCGGCGAGGTCGAGCGCTTCATCTGGGGTGCCACCGCCGGCATGTTGCGCAACTTCTACAGATTCCTGTCCGCCTGAGCCGGCCCGGCGGGCCGGCGCGAGCGCATCACTATCATGCGCGCATGGCTTTTTTCGCGATCGCCCTGGCGCTGCTGCTGGAGCAGGTGCGCCCGCTGACGTCGGACCACCCGGCCGCCGTCGGCCTGCACCGCTGGGTGCGCCTGGTGGGCCACAACGTGGACGCCGGCGGCGCGCAGCACGGCTGGCTGGCCTGGGGGCTGGCCGTTGGGCTGCCGGCACTGGCGGTGGGCGGCGTGCATGTGCTGCTGTCCTGGCTGGGCGGCTGGCCGCTGGCGCTGGTGTGGGGCGTGGCCATGCTCTACCTGACGCTGGGGTTTCGGCAATTCAGCCACCACTTCACCGGCATCCGCGACGCCCTCGAAATGGGCGACGAGGAGCGCGCCCGCAGCCTGCTGGCCCAGTGGCAGTATGTCGACGCCAGCGCCGTGCCGCGCAGCGAGATCGTGCGCCACGTGATCGAGTACTCGGTGCTGGCGGCGCACCGTCACGTGTTCGGGGTGCTGGCCTGGTTCTGCATCGGCGCCCTGCTGGGCCTGGGGCCGGCCGGCGCGGTGTTCTTCCGCAACGCCGAATACGCCACGCGCTACTGGCGCCGCAAGGAACAGGCGGCCGACCAGCCCAGCAGCCCGGCGCTGTGCCGCGCCGCCGAACAGGCCTGGCAGCTCATCAACTGGCTGCCGGCGCGCACCACGGCGCTGGGCTTCGCCATCGTCGGCAGCTTCGAGGACGCGATCGACGCCTGGCGCAACCATGCGGCGCGCTTTGCCGACCGCAACGACGGCGTCATCCTGGCGGCCACGGCGGGTGCCCTCGGAGTGCGTCTGGGCGGCACGTCGCTGCGGCCGCTGGCCCCGGACGGCGCCGGTCCCGTGCCCGCCGCGGTGGCCGGCGTGGCCGGCGATAGCCTGCCGGGCGAGGTGCCGCGCACGGCGCACTTCAGCCAGGTGGTGGGCCTGGTGTGGCGCACGGTGGCGCTGTGGCTGCTGCTGCTGGTGCTGTTGACGCTGGCCCATGTGCTGGGGTGACGGTTCGCGTGGCCAGGGAACCTCTGCACAGCCTCCTGCGTCGCAGGCAACTGCGGTCTCGGGCGGTCTGCGGCGTTGCAAATCCTCGCGATGGCGCGGCTATCGCTGCGGTTTGCGCCTTGCATCCCATCCCGATCCGCAGCGCCTGCTTACCGCGAGAGGTTGCGCAGAGGTTCCCTAGGGAAAGCACCGACCCCCCGCATGGCTTTGATCTGCGTCAGACGACCGTAGAATCATTCGCCGACCGATCGGTCTGTTTATCTGTTTCAGGCCCGACCGGCGTCCGCGTTTCAACCTTCCCGCTGGAGACAACCCACATGCTCGCAAACAAGAAGGCGCTGCTTGCCGCCGCCATCACGCTCGGCTGCACGGCCGCCTGGGCCGACATCAACGTCGGCGTCACGCTGTCGGCCACCGGGCCGGCCGCCTCGCTGGGCATTCCCGAGAAGAACACCATCGCGCTGCTGCCGCAGACCATCGGTGGGCAAAAGATCAACTACATCCTGCTGGACGACGCCTCGGACACCACGCAGACGGTGACCAACACGCGCAAGCTGATCACCGAGCGCAACGTCGACGTCATCATCGGCTCCTCCACCACGCCCACCTCGCTGGCCATGATCGACGTCGTGGCCGAGGCGCAGACGCCCATGATCTCGCTGGGCGCGTCGGCCGCCATCATCGAGCCTCAGGACGCCAAGAAGCGCTGGGCCTTCAAGACGCCGCAAAACGACATCATGATGGCGCTGGCGATTGCCGAGCACATGGCGGCCAACGGCGTCAAGACGGTGGGCTTCATCGGCTTTTCCGACGCCTACGGCGAGGGCTGGTACCGGGAAACCGTCAAGGCGCTGGACCTGAAGAAGATCAAGCTGGTGGCCAACGAGCGCTTCTCGCGCACCGACACCGCGGTGACCGGCCAGGTGCTCAAGCTGATCGGCGCTAAGCCGGACGCCGTCCTGGTGGCGGGCTCGGGCACGCCGGCCGCGCTGCCGCAGAAGACGCTCAAGGAGCGGGGCTACGCCGGCAAGTACTACCAGACGCATGGCGTGGCCAACAACGACTTCCTGCGCGTGGGCGGCAAGGACGTGGAAGGCACCTTCCTGCCGGCCGGCCCGGTGCTGGTGGCCGATCAGCTGCCGGCCGCCAACCCGGTGCGCAAGTCGGCGCTGGAATACATCAGCGCCTACGAGGGCGCCAACGGCAAGGGCAGCGTGTCCACTTTCGGCGGCCACGCCTGGGACGCCGGTCAGGTGCTGAAGGCCGCGATCCCGGTGGCGCTCAAGGGCGGCCAGCCCGGCACGCCGCAGTTCCGCAATGCGCTGCGGGACGCCCTGGAAAGCGTCAAGGAAGTGCCCGGCGCGCACGGCATCTTCAACATGTCGGCTTCCGATCACCTGGGGCTGGACCAGCGTGCGCGCGTGATGGTGAAGATCGAAAACGGTCGCTGGAAGTACCAGGAAGTCAAGTAACCTCCCCGCGTTGAGGTCACGGCGCGGCGACCACGGGGTCGCCGCGCCCGTTTTCCAACCGATGGCGCCGATCGCCCGGCGCGGCAGGCATGGATTTTCAAATCGCACTGATGCTGGTGCAGGACGGTGTCGTCAACGGCGCCATCTATGCGCTGATGGCCCTGGCCCTGGTGCTGGTGTTCTCGGTCACGCGGGTGA
Organism: Burkholderiales bacterium 68-10; assembly: GCA_001897615.1. GTDB lineage: Bacteria > Pseudomonadota > Gammaproteobacteria > Burkholderiales > Burkholderiaceae_C > Ottowia. The sequence continues at coordinate 12,628 of MKTG01000035.1, read as the reverse complement.
TCTTCATCCCGCAGGGCGAGTTCGTCGCCTACGCCGCGCTGGCCATGGCCGCGCTGCAGGCGGGCCAGGCACCGCCGCTGCTGTGGATGTTGCTGGGCCTGGCGGCGCTGGTGCTGCTGGTCGAGGGCGTGCGCCAGGCGCGTGGCGCCGAGGTGGACTGGCGCAGCACCTTGTTCTGGGCCGCGCTGATGCCGGCGCTGGCGGTGCTGGTGCTGCTGGTGCTCAAGCCGCAGGCCATGCTGCTGCGCGTGCTGGGCGTGCTGCTGCTGGTGACGCCGATGGGGCCGCTGCTGTACCGGCTGGTCTACCGGCCGCTGGCCGACGCCACGGTGCTGATCCTGCTGATCGTGTCGGTGGCGCTGCACCTGGCGCTGGTGGGGCTGGGGCTGTATTTCTTCGGGGCCGAGGGTTCGCGCACGGACGCGTTCTCCGAAGCGCGCTGGGACCTGCTGGGCCTGACGGTGTCCGGCCAGTCGCTGGTGATCCTGGGCGTGACGGCGGCGCTGGTGGTGGGCATGTTCCTGTTTTTCGAGCGCACCATCGTCGGCAAGGCACTGCGCGCCACCGCCATCAACCGGGTCGGCGCGCGGCTGATGGGCATCCCGACGGCGCTGTCGGGTGACCTGAGCTTCGCGCTGGCGGCGCTGATCGGCGCCATCTCCGGCCTGCTGATCGCGCCGGTGACCACCGTCTACTACGACACCGGCTTCCTGATTGGCCTGAAGGGCTTCGTCGCCGCCATCGTCGGCGGCCTGGCCAGCTACCCGCTGGCGCTGGCCGGTGCGCTGCTGGTCGGGCAGCTGGAGTCGTTTGCCTCGTTCTGGGCCAGCGCCTTCAAGGAGGTGCTGGTGTTCACGCTGATCATTCCGGTGCTCTGGTGGCGCTCGCTGCACACGCATCACGTGGAGGACGAGGAATGAAGCCGATGCATCTGGTCGTGGCCTTCATCGTCCTGCTGGGCGCGGTGTGGGGCTTTCTGCCACTGTTCACGGTGACGCTGCTGTCCTATATCGGCTTGTACGCGCTGG
>MKTG01000035.1:4870-11585 GCA_001897615.1 Burkholderiales bacterium 68-10 | reverse complement strand
GGGCGGCATGACTTCGTTCGGCCAGGCGGCCTTCGTCGGGCTGGGCGCCTACGCCACGGCCTGGATCACCCTGTCGCCGGAGGCGGCGCAGTGGCTGGCGGCGCTGCCCAAGGGCATCTACCCCTGGATCGGGCTGCTGCTGGGGCTGGCGGTCACCGCGCTGGTGGCCTGGGTGCTGGGCGCGGTCACGCTGCGGCTGTCGGGCCACTATCTGCCGCTGGGCACTATCGCCTGGGGCCTGAGCCTGTATTACGTGTTCGGCAACCTGGAGGTGCTGGGCGGCTTCACCGGGCTGTCGGGCATTCCACCGCTGGAGGTGTTCGGGGTCTCGCTGGCGTCGCCGCGGCTGCTGGGCGTGGTCATCTGGGCGGTGCTGCTGGTGGCCATCTGGGGCCTGCACAACCTGCTGGATTCGCGCGAGGGGCGGGCCATCCGGGCGCTCAAGAGCGGGCGGCTGATGGCCGAGTCGATGGGGGTGGACACGGCGCGCCAGCGCATCAAGGTGTTCGTGCTGGCGGCGCTGCTGGCGGCGCTGTCGGGCTGGCTGTACGTGCTGCTGCAGCGCTTTGTCAACCCGACGCCGTTCGCCTTGAACATCGGCATCGAGTACCTGTTCATGGCGGTGGTCGGCGGCTCCGGCCATCTGTGGGGCGCGGTGCTGGGCGCCACGCTGATCACGCTGCTGAAGGAGCAGCTGCAGGACTGGTTGCCGCGCCTGCTGGGCAGCAGCGGCAATTTCGAGATCGTGGTGTTCGGGCTGCTGATGCTGCTGGTGTTGCAGCGCGCGCCCAACGGGCTGTGGCCCATGCTGGCGAGCGCCACGCGGCGCCTGCTGCGGCCGCAGGCCGCGCCGCGGCAGCTGGTCGCCGGCGGTGGCACCGCCACGCTCGACCAGCGCCAGCTGCCGCCGCCGGGACAGCAGATCCTGCAGGCCCAGCGGGTGACCAAGCGCTTTGCCGGCCTAGTGGCCAACAACGCGGTCGATCTGGACGTGCGTGCCGGCGAGGTGCATGCGCTGATCGGCCCCAACGGCGCCGGCAAGAGCACTTTTTTCAACATGATCTCGGGCGTGGACGACCCCACCGAAGGCCAGGTGCGCCTGATGGGACAGGTGATGGCGGGCAAGCCCTCGCGCGCGTTCGCGGCGCTGGGCCTGGGTCGCACCTTCCAGCACGTGCGCCTGCTGGGCGAGCGCAGCGTGCTGGAGAACGTCGCCCTGGGCGCGCACCAGCGCGGCCACCGGGGCTGGGTGGCCAGCATGCTGCGGCTGGATCGCGCCGAAGAGGCCGCGGTGCTGGCCGAAGCCATGCGCCAGATCGAGCGCTGCGGCCTGGCCGACGTGGCGCACACGCCGGCGGCCTCGCTGCCGCTGGGGCAGCAGCGCATCGTCGAGATCGCCCGGGCGCTGGCCGGCCAGCCGGCGGTGCTGCTGCTGGACGAGCCGGCGGCGGGCCTGCGGCACCTGGAAAAGCAGAGCCTGGCGACGCTGCTGACCCAGCTGCGCGGCGAAGGGCTGGCGATCCTGGTGGTGGAGCACGACATGGAATTCGTCATGAATCTGGCCGACCGCATCACCGTGCTGGAGTTCGGCACCGTGATCGCCCACGGCACGCCGGCCGAGGTGCAGGCCAACCCGCGCGTGATCGCGGCCTATCTGGGGGGGGACGTGCTGTGAGCGCGCCGCTGCTGAGCCTGCCGAAGTTCTCGGTGTTCTACGGCCCGGTGCAGGCCATTCACGGCATCGCGCTGCACGTGGGCGAGGGCGAGATCGTCACCGTGATCGGCCCCAACGGCGCCGGCAAGACCACGCTGCTCAACGCCATCATGGGCCTGCTGCCCTCGCAGGGCGGGCTGAACCTGGGCGGGCATGCGGTGGCGCGCCCGTCGGTGGAGATCATGGTGCGCCACGGCGTGGCCCTGGTGCCGGAAAAGCGCGAGCTGTTCGGCGAGATGTCGGTCGAGGACAACCTGTTGCTGGGCGGCTTTGCCCTGTGGCGGCGCGGCCAGCGCGACCAGGCGGCGCGCATGAAGGAGATCTTCGGCATCTTTCCGCGGCTGGAGGAGCGGCGCGCGCAAATGGCCTCCACCCTGTCGGGCGGCGAGCGCCAGATGCTGGCCATCGGCCGCGCGCTGATGAGTCGCCCGCGCCTGCTGATGCTCGACGAGCCCTCGCTGGGCCTGGCGCCGCTGATCGTGCGCGAGGTGCTGAACACCGTGTCGGCGCTGCGCCGCACCGGCGTGTCGGTGCTGCTGGTGGAGCAGAACGCCCGCGCGGCGCTGAACGTGGCCGATCGCGGCTACGTGCTGGAGATGGGCGAGGTGGCGGTGCAGGGCGACGCCGGCGAACTGCTGCACGACCAGCGCGTGATCGACACCTACCTGGGTGTCGGTGGGGCGCGTCCGGCGGCCGCCTGAGTTCACAAGAATACTATCAAAATAGTAGCTGCTGGCGCTCGCCAGACAAGCGCCAGAGACTGATTTGATCAACAGTTTTGGGGTGTGCAGGCGCGCCGTGGGCAGACCGCCGCGGCCGCTGGCCTCCTCGTTTCGCACGGAGAACTTTCCATGAACACCTTGCAGAGTTTCATCGCCGGCCGCTGGATTGGCCAGCAACCCGCGCAGGCGCTCGGCAGCGCCATTGACGGCACCACCGTGGCCCACACCCATGCCGAGCCGCTGGACTTCGGCGAGGCGCTGCACCATGCGCGCGGCGTGGGCCTGGCGGCGCTGCGCCAGACCGACTTCCAGCAGCGCGCCGCCATGCTCAAGGCGCTGGCCAAGTACCTGGGCGAGCGCAAGGAGGAGCTGTACGCGCTGTCCTCGCACACCGGCGCCACGCGTGCCGACGGTTGGGTCGACATCGAAGGCGGCAGCGGGACCCTGTTCGCCTATGCCAGCATGGCGCGCGAGCTGCCCGCGTCCGGCAACCTGTGGCACGAAGGCCCGCAAATGCCGCTGGGCAAGACCGGCGCCTTCGCCGGCACGCACGTGCTGGTGCCGCGCGGCGGCGTGGCGGTGCACATCAACGCCTTCAACTTCCCGGTCTGGGGATTGCTGGAGAAATTCGCGCCCACCTTCCTGGCCGGGCTGCCTTGCATCGGCAAGCCGGCCACGGCCACCAGCTTCCTGACCGAGAAGCTGGTGCGCCTGATCGACGAGTCGGGCATCCTGCCGGCGGGGGCGCTGCAATTGGTGATCGGCGGCACGGGCGACCTGCTCGATCGCCTGCAGGTGCAGGACGTGGTCACCTTCACCGGCTCGGCCGACACGGCGGCGCGGCTGCGCGTGACGCCCAATCTGGTGCAGCGCAGCATCCCGTTCAACGCCGAGGCCGATTCGCTCAACTGCGCCATCCTGGCGCCCGACGTGACGCCGGACGACGAGGAGTTCGAACTGTTCATCAAGGAAATCGCGCGCGAGATGACACAAAAGGCCGGCCAAAAATGCACCGCCATCCGCCGCGCCCTGGTGCCGGCGGCGCACCTCGACGCCGTGGCGACGCGCCTGAGCGAGCGCCTGGCCAAGACCACCGTCGGTGATCCGCGCCTGGAGGGCGTGCGCATGGGCGCACTGGCCAGCCGCTCGCAGCAGCGCGACGTGGCCGAGCGCGTGGCCGTGCTGCGCCAGGGCGCCGAACTGGTGTTCGGCGGCGACGCTGGCTTTGCGCCGCTGGGCGAGGGCACGCAGGGCGGGGCGTTCTTCCAGCCGACCCTGCTGCTGGCGCGCCAGCCCGAAGGCCACGCCGCGCACGATGTCGAGGCCTTCGGCCCGGTGAGCACGCTGATGCCCTACGACGGTATCGAGCAAGCCGTGGCCCTGGCGGCCCGCGGCCAGGGCAGCCTGGCGGCCACCCTGGTCACGCGCCGTGCCGACGTGGCGGCGCAGGTGATCCCGCGCATGGCCGAGCTGCACGGCCGGCTGCAGATCCTGGACCGCGCCGCCGCGCCCGAAGCCACCGGCCATGGCTCGGCCTTGCCCTACCTGAAGCACGGCGGCCCCGGCCGCGCCGGCGGCGGCGAGGAGCTGGGCGGGCTGCGCGCCGTCAAGCACCTGATGCAGCGTGCCGCCGTGCAGGGCTCGCCCGCCATGCTGGCGGCCGTCACCGGCCAGCCGCAGATCTGAGCGCCCGGATATTCAGGGTTAACCCGGTAAAACCCGCCGCCGAAGCGGCCAACGGGCGGTCGGCTGGCGGCGGTGCCCGTACGGTGCCGTGATCGGCTACTGACGCTTCGATTTTTATGGCTTTTTCTGAGTTGGCGCCTTATGCAGCGCGAGCAATCAGCTATGAAAATTGAACTTCTATTGACTTGATTTCAGTCATGAAAATCTGCGTTCGGCGGGTCCGGGCTTGATTTAAGTTAAGGACGGGGTACCACTCGAGTTTTACCCTATCGGGGTTATTACCTAAGTGAGCGAGGAAACGCACATGAGTACCCCGGCGTCAGGCGGCTTCACCAAAGAGATGGCACGCAACATCTTCTATGGCGGGTCGCTGTTTTTCATCCTGGTCTTTCTGGGACTGGTGTTTCATACCGAGCAACGCCTGCCCGAGCGCACCAACCAGGCGGCGCTGACCGACGCCGTGGTGCGCGGCAAGGCGGTGTGGGAGCAGAACAACTGCATCGGCTGCCACACGCTGCTGGGCGAAGGCGCCTACTTCGCGCCCGAGCTGGCCAACGTGTACCAGCGCCGCGGCGGCGACGCCTCGGGCGGCGCGTTCATCAAGGCCTGGATGCAGGCACAGCCCACCGGCACACCGGGGCGCCGCCAGATGCCGCAGTTCAACCTGAGCGAGCAGCAGCTCGACGACCTGGTCGAGTTCCTCAAGTGGAGCGGCGGCATCAATGCCGAAAAGTGGCCGCCCAACATCGAAGGCTGAGCGCCGAGGAGCATTCGAATGAACAAAATCCCTACCCTCAAGTACCAGTCGCAGGCGGTCTCCAAGCCGTACTTCATCGCGGCCATCGCGCTGTTCATCGGCCAGATCCTGTTCGGTCTGGTGATGGGCATCCAGTACATCTACGGCGACTTCCTGTTCCCGTTCATCCCGTTCAACGTGGCCCGCATGGTCCACACCAACCTGTTGATCGTGTGGCTGCTGTTCGGCTTCATGGGTGCGGCCTACTACATGGTGCCCGAGGAGGCCGAAACCGAGCTGTACAGCCCCGGGCTGGCGCGGCTCATGTTCTGGATCTTCCTGGTCGCCGGTGCGCTGACGGTGGTCGGCTACCTGCTGGTGCCCTACGCGCGCCTGGCCGAGATGACCGGCAACAACCTGCTGGCTACCATGGGCCGCGAGTTCCTGGAGCAGCCGCTGCCGACCAAGGTGGGCATCGTCATCGTGGCGCTGGCCATGCTGTTCAACATCAGCATGACCTACCTGAAGGGCCGCAAGACCACCATCACCACCGTGCTGCTGCTCGGTCTGTGGGGCCTGGCGCTGCTGTTCCTGTTCGCTTTCGTCAACCCGCACAACCTGACGCGCGACAAGATGTACTGGTGGTTCGTGGTGCACCTGTGGGTGGAAGGCGTGTGGGAGCTGATCCTGGCGGCCCTGCTGGCCTACGTGCTGATCAAGACCACCGGCGTCGACCGCGAAGTGGTGGACAAGTGGGTCTACGTGATCGTCGCCTTCGCGCTGTTCACCGGCATCCTGGGCACGGCGCACCACTACTACTTCATTGGTCTGCCGGGTTACTGGCACCTGGTGGGCAACATCTTCTCGTCGCTGGAGCCGATCCCCTTCTTCCTGATGACGATGTTCGCCTTCCGCATGGTGCAGCGCCGCCGCCGCGACCACCCCAACCAGGCCGCCGTGCTGTGGGCCGTGGGCTGCGCGGTGCTGGGCTTCCTGGGCGCCGGCGTGTGGGGCTTCCTGCACACGCTCAGCTTCGTCAACTATTACACGCACGGCACGCAGATCACCGCCTCGCACGGCCATCTGGCCTTCTATGGCGCCTATGTGCTGGTGGTGATTGCCCTGATCAGCTACGCCATGCCCACGCTGCGCGGGCGCATCGCCAACAGCTACAAGGCGCAGTCGCTGGAGATGTGGTCGTTCTGGGTCATGAGCATCGGCATGGGCGTGATGGTGCTGGCCCTGACCGGCGCCGGCATCCTGCAGGTCTGGCTGCAGCGCCTGCCCGAAAGCGGCGCCATGCCCTTCATGGCGGCGCAGGACCAGGTGGTGTTCTTCTACTGGATGCGCCTGTGGTCCGGCGTGCTGTTCCTGATCGGCCTGGTGATGTACGTGTGGAGCTTCTTCGTCGGCGGCGCGCCGGCCGAGGAATACCTGATGGAACGTCGCGGCGGCCTGATGCCCAGCCCCGCCCAGCGCCGGCTGAAGCACGACTGATCGCCAGTCGCCCCTGACCTCGCCGCCGGCGCGGTGTCGATGACGACACGCCATCCGCAGGATGCACCGTCATCGCCCCCGCACGGCGGCGAGGTCGTTTGTTGGACTGCCTGAGACATGAGCATGGACCGCACCGATTCCCTTCCCGCGTCCGCCATCCCCTTCTATGCCGAGCAGGCCGGCGAGTGCCGCCTGTTCGAGCACGCCTTCCGGCAGCGGCTGCCGGTGCTGCTCAAGGGCCCGACCGGCTGCGGCAAGACGCGCTTCGTCGAGCACATGGCGGCGCGCCTGGGCCGGCCGCTGATCACGGTCAGTTGCCACGACGACCTGACGGCCGCCGACCTGGTGGGCCGCTACCTG
>MKTG01000035.1:0-4846 GCA_001897615.1 Burkholderiales bacterium 68-10 | reverse complement strand
TACCTGGACGAGGTCGTCGAGGCGCGCAAGGACACCACCGTGGTGCTGCACCCGCTGGCCGACGATCGCCGCGTGCTGCCGATCGAGCGCACCGGCGAGCTGCTGCAGGCGACGCCCGAGTTCATGCTGGTGGTGTCCTACAACCCCGGCTACCAGAACCTGCTGAAGAACCTCAAGCCCAGCACCCGCCAGCGCTTCGTGGCGCTGGTGTTCGACTATCCCCAGGCCGACATCGAGCAGCGCATCATCGAAGCCGAGGCCGGCGCCGACGCCACGCTGAGCGCCCGCCTGGTCAAGCTGGCCACGGCGCTGCGGCGCCTGGGCGACCAGGATCTGGAGGAAACCGTCAGCACCCGCCTGCTGGTGGTGGCCGCGCGGCTGATCGTCGCCGGCCTGCCCGAGCGCACCGCCTGCCGCGCCGCCATCGTCGACGCCCTGACCGACGACTTCGACACCGCGGCGGCGCTGGATGAGGTGGTGCAAGCCGTGCTGGCGCCCGATGCCTGAGGCCGCCATGTCGTTGCGCAGGCGTCCCGGAGGTCGGTGATGGAGGAATGGGTCGGCCAACGCTGGCACCGCTTCATCTGGCGCGCCGCCGACACCAGCTTCACGCAGGCCGCCGTGCGGCTGGAGCAGGTCCAGCGCGCGGTGCAGCTGCTGTTTCGCGCCGGTGGCGGCGACCCGCTGGTGCGGGTGGCGCCGGCCAGCGCCGAGAAGGTGGGCGGCCCGCGTGGCTGGCTGCAAAAACTGGCTGGCCAGGGCGAGCGAGCCAGCGTCGGCACGCTGGACGAGCAGACGCTGGCTCTGCCGCCCGTGATCGCGGTGTTTCCCGACGCGACTCTCAACCGCGACCTGTACCTCTGGCTGGCGGCCCAGGGCGCCTGCCACGTCGCCACCCCGGCCGGCTGGCTGGCCGACAACCTGGCGGCCACGCAGCGCGCGCTGGCGCGCTTTCCCGGCCTGGAGACGCGTTATGCCCGGCTGGCGCGGGCGCATCTGGCGCAGCGCCCGGACCCCGCGCGCCTGCAGGGCACGCCCCGGCAGACCGAGCAGGCGATCCAGGACGCGCTGCGTGCATCCCTGGGCGCCACCGGTCGGCCCGCCACCCATCCTGCCGGGGCCGTCACCGCGGCGGCCGCCGGGTCGGGCCCGGCCGCGCCGGGCGCGGGCGGCGCCCGGCAACCTGCCGACGTGGCGCCCGTCTGGGTCTGGCTGCAGGCCCTGCAGGCGCCGGCGGGGCAGGTGACGCCGCCGGACGGCGCCGACGCCGCCGATGTCGCGGCGCGCCGCCCGCAGGACAAGCAGGCCCAGCAGGACCGCAAGCGCCGCCGCGCCCAGCGCACCGAGGACACCAGCAGCAAGCACGGCCTGGTGATGTTCTTTCGCGCCGAATCGATCCTGAGCTGGAGCGAATTCGTGCGCGTCAACCGCACCGCCGACGACGAGGACAACCAGGACTACAGCCAGGTGGCCGACGACATGGAGGAGCTGGCGCTGGCGCAGCGCAAGCCGGGCGAGACCCTGGCGGCGCGCGTCAAGTTCGACCTCGACCTGCCCAGCGCCGCCGCCGACGACCTGCCGGTGGGCGAGGGCGAGCCGCTGCCCGAATGGGACTACCAGCGCGGCCAGCTGCTGCCCGAGCATTGCCGGGCGCAACGCCTGCGGCATCGCCCAGTCCCGCCGGATGCTATCGAAATAGAAGCTGCTGGCGCTGTCCCAGCCTTGGAAAAACGCCTCAGATCCACTTCACGCCAGGTGCGCCGGCGCTTCGAGGCGCTGCGCGCCGCGCCGCGCTGGCAGCATGGCCTGACGCAGGGCGACGAGCTGGACCTGGACGCCTGGGTGCGCCACCAGGTCGACCGGCGCGACGCGCGCCAGCCGCATGGCGAGGCGCCGGCCATCTACGCGCGCCGCGTGCGCGCCGAGCGCAGCCTGTCCACCGTCATGCTGGCCGACCTGTCGCTGTCCACCGACGCCTACGCCACGCCGGGCGCGCGCGTCATCGACCTGGTGCGCGACAGCCTGTTCGTGTTCGGCAATGCGCTGGACGCAGTGGGCGACCCGTTCGAGATGCTGGGCTTTTCCAGCGTGCGGCGCGCCGTGCGCATCCACGAACTCAAGCGCTTTGGCGAGCGCTGGAACGACGCCGCGCGCGAGCGCGTGGCCGCCATCAAGCCGGGCTTCTACACCCGCATGGGCGCGGCCATCCGCTACGGCACGCGGCGCCTGGCGGAGCGCCCCGAGCGCCAGCGCCTGCTGCTGATCCTGTCCGACGGCAAGCCCAACGACCTGGACCACTACGAGGGCCGCCACGGCCTGGAGGACACGCGCCACGCGGTCCACGCGGCGCGCCAGGCCGGCCTGGTGCCGTTTTGCGTCACCATCGACGAGCAGGCCAACGCCTACCTGCCGCGCCTGTTCGGCACCCAGGGTTTCGCCCTGGTGCACCGACCCGAGCAGCTGGCGCGGGCGCTGACGCAGGTCTACATCCGGCTGACCGCCTCGGTGCGCTAGACTCAATTGTTTGCTCAAGGGGGCGTGGCGCCGGCTGCGCCACCCGCCGATGTCTGCCGTGGATCTCAAGAAATTCAATCTCCCGCGCTATCTGTCGACGCTGCCGCTGTTTTCCAACATGCGCGACGAGGAGCTGGAGCGCCTGGCCGCGGGCTGCCAGCTGCGCCGCGTAGAGCGTGGCAAGCTGATTTTTCGCACCGGTGAGCCGTGCAACGAGTTCCATGTGACGGTGGTTGGCCAGGTCAAGCTGTTCGCCATTTCGCCGACCGGCACCGAGAAGGTGATCGAGCTGTGCGGGCCCGGCCACAGCTTCGCCGAAGCCGTCATGTTCATGGACATGCCCTACATGATCTCGGCCCAGACGCTGACCGATTCGCTCATCCTGACCGTCGGCAAGGTCGCCGTGCTGGACGAGATCGCCGCCAACCCCAGCTTTTCGCTGCGCATGCTGGCCGGCCTGGCGCGCCGGCTGCACGGCCTGGTCAAGGACGTGGAGGCATACACGCTGCACAGCGGCGTGCAGCGGGTCATCGGCTACCTGCTGGGCGACCGGCTGAGCGAAAGCGAGGTGGCATCCGAGTCCATCACCGTGACGCTGCCGGTCAGCAAGGCGGCCATCGCGTCGCGGCTGTCGCTGACGCCGGAGTACTTTTCGCGCGTGCTCAACGAACTGGAGGGCGCCGGCCTGATCGAGGTGGACAAGCGCGACATCCGCATCCCGGACACCGCCCGGCTGGCGAACCACCAGGCCGCCTGAGCGTGGGCGGCCCCGCGGCCGGCGTCAATGCGAGGTGCCCTCGGAGCGCGTGATCTTGTTGAACACGTTGTACTTGCCCACCGGCTTGCGCATGGGCAGGCGCTTGACTTCCTTGAAGCTGGCGGCGTCGTAGACGATCAGGGCGCCCTCGTCCTCCCACAGGCTGGCCAGCGCGTACTTGCCGTCCTTGGTGAACTCGATGTGCGCCAGCGTCTTGCCCGGCGTGCCCTGGATGCTGGCCACCGGCGCCAGCGTGCGCTTGTCGATGATGGTCAGGATGTGCTTGGCCTTGGGACTCATCATCGAGTCGGTCCAGGCGTAGGGCGTCTTTTCGTGGCTGCGCATGAAAAAGCCCGGCCCCGGCGTGACGATGTCCTTGACCAGCTGCCAGCTCTTCATGTCGATCACGCTGATCACGCCGTCCTGCAGGTTGGGGCTGGCCAGCACGCGCGTGTCGCCGCGGTCGAAGGTGATGCCCGAGCCCAGGTGCGGCATGCCGGCGATCGGCAGCGTGGCGATCTTGCGCCGCACGTCCAGGTTGACCACCTGGCCGCTGGGCGAGCCGTCGGCGTGCGGGCGCGAGGCGCCCAGCGCGTAGGCGTAGTTCTGGCTGAAGAAGAAATCGTCCAGCGGCTCGTCCAGCACCGTGCGGCGCACGCCCAGAAAGCCGTCCTTGGGCAGGCCTTCCTTCATCTTGTAGTCGTGCACGAAGCCGTCGTAGATCGGCTCGGCCTTGGGGTCGTAGCTGATCTCCCACAGCTCGGGGATGTCCTTGAGCGCGACCACGAAGCTGCGCCGCGGCTCGGCGTCGTACACGGCCGACACGCGCGAGCTCTGGCTGCCGTCGAGTGAGCGCGCCGCATAGGTGCGCCGGTGCTTCAGTTCGGCGTCGAACAGCACCACGGTGTGCGGCAGGTAGTTGGCCGCCATCACCCACTTGCCGTTGCCCGAGACGGCGATGTTGCGCATGTTGATGCCGGCGCGCACCTCGGCCACCACCTTCAGGTTCCACAGGTCGTACTTGGTGATCCAGCCGTCGCGCGAGCCGAAATACACGTAGCGCCCGTCCGGCGTGAACTTGGGGCCACCGTGCAGGGCAAAGCGGCTGGCAAAGCGGTGGATGACCTCGAAGCGGTCGCCGTCGAGCAGCGAGACGTGGTGGTCGCCCCCTTCGACCACGACGAACAGGTTCATCGGGTCGGCCTGCCACTGCGGGCGGGCGGGCCAGTCGCGCCAGCCGGCGGTTTCCTCGCGGCTGGCGGTGATGTCGGCGTCGCTCCAGCGCGGCGCGGGGGTGACCGGCGTGTAGATCCAGTCGGCCAGGGCGGCGATCTCGTCGGCCCGCAGCGCGGCGGCGAACGGCAGCATCTGGGTGGCCGGCCGGCCGTCACGGATGACCTTGAGCGCCTCGGGCTTGCGCAGGCGCGCCAGGCTCTCGGGCAGCAGCGCCGGGCCCATGCCGCCCAGGCGCTGCTCGCCGTGGCAGCTGGCGCAGTGCTGCTGGTAGAGCGCCGCCGCGTCGATGGCGCGCGCGGCGGCCGGGGGCGGCGTCTGGGCCGCCACCGGGTTGGCCAG
>MKTG01000034.1:3495-4112 GCA_001897615.1 Burkholderiales bacterium 68-10 | reverse complement strand
GCGCTCGGCTCCACCGGCGAGTTCGCCTACCTGGGCTGGGAGCAGCAACGCGAAGTGGTGGCCACCGTCGTCGAGGCGGCGGCCGGGCGCGTGCCCGTGCTCGCGGGCGTGGCCGCGACGACGATCGCCGAAGCGCAGCGACGCGCGCGCGCCTTCGCGCAGATGCGCTGCGACGGGATCATCGCCATCCTCGAGGCCTATTTCCCGATCGCCGACGACGGCGTGCAGGCGTATTTCGAGTCGATCGCGCGCGCTGTCGACCTGCCGCTGGTGCTCTATACGAATCCGAACTTCCAGCGCTCCGATCTGTCGCTGCCGGTGATCGAGCGCCTGAGCCGCGTGCCGAACATCGTCGGCATCAAGGACGCGTCGTCGAACACCGGACGGCTGCTGTCGATCCTCGATCGCGTCGAGGGGCGCATGCAGGTGTTCGCGGCGTCCGCCCACATCCCGGCGTGCGTGATGCTGATCGGCGGCGTCGGCTGGATGGCGGGCCCCGCGTGCATCGCCCCCCGGCAGAGCGTCGCACTGTACGAGGCGTGCCGCGACCGCGACTGGGCGCGCGCGATGGACCTGCAGCGCCCGCTGTGGCGGCTGAACCAGGCGTTCGCCAAACA
>MKTG01000034.1:1685-3478 GCA_001897615.1 Burkholderiales bacterium 68-10 | reverse complement strand
CGCCGGCGTCGACGAGGTGCGCGCCGCGCTGCAGGCGATCGGCGCGCTGCCGGACCATGGAGGCTGATTGCTCATGACGACGAACGACGCATCGATGCGCATGGAGCGCGACACTTTCGGCCCCATCGAGGTGCCGGCCGACCGGCTGTGGGGCGCGCAGACGCAGCGCTCGCTGCAGTTCTTCGCGATCTCCACCGAGCGCATGCCCGACGAACTGATCTCGGCGCTCGCGCAGGTCAAGCGGGCCGCCGCGATCGTCAATCACGATCTCGGCCGGCTCGACGCGGCCAAGGCCGACGCGATCGTGCGCGCCGCCGACGAGGTGCTCGACGGCCTGCATGCGCAGGAGTTTCCTCTGGCGGTGTGGCAGACCGGCTCCGGCACGCAGTCGAACATGAACGTCAACGAGGTGCTCGCGAACCGTGCCTCGGAGCTGCTCGGCGGCGAGCGCGGCACCAAGCGCCTGGTGCACCCGAACGACGAGGTCAACCGCGGTCAGTCGTCCAACGACGTCGTTCCCACCGCGATCCACGTCGCGGTGGCCACCGCCGTCGCCCGGCGTCTCGTGCCCTCGCTCGATGCGCTGCGCGCGACGCTCGACGAGAAGGCGCGCGAATACGCCGACATCGTGAAGATCGGCCGCACGCATCTGCAGGACGCCACGCCGCTCACGCTCGGCCAGGAGATGTCGGGCTGGGTCGCGCAACTCGATCGCGCCCGCGAGGCGATCGTGCGCGCGCTGCCCGCCGTCTGCGAGCTGGCGATCGGCGGCACTGCGGTAGGCACGGGACTCAATACGCATCCGGAGTTCGGCGCGCGCGTCGCCGAGGAACTCTCGCGGCGGCTGTCGCTGCCCTTCGTGCCCGCGCCGAACCGCTTCGCCGCGCTCGCCGGGCACGAACCGGTGGTCGCGCTGCACGGCGCGCTGCACGCGCTCGCCGCAGCCGCGACGAAGATCGCCAACGACGTGCGCTGGCTGGCGAGCGGACCGCGCTCCGGGCTGGGCGAGATCCGCATTCCGGAGAACGAGCCGGGCAGCTCGATCATGCCGGGCAAGGTGAATCCCACGCAGTGCGAGGCGCTGACGATGATCGGCGCGCAGGTCGCCGGCAACGACGTCGCGATCGGCATCGGCGCTGCGTCGGGCAATTTCGAGCTGAACGTGTTCCAGCCGCTCATTGCGCACAACGCGCTGCAGAGCCTGCGACTGCTCGCCGACGGACTGGCGAGCTTCGAGCGCAACCTCGCGCGCGGCATCGAGCCGGTGCACGCGCGCATCGAGGAACTGCTCGAGCGCTCGCTGATGCTGGTGACGGCGCTCAATCCGCACATCGGCTACGAGCGTTCGGCCGAGATCGCGAAGAAGGCGCATCGCGAAGGCACGACGCTGCGCGAGGCGGCGCTCGCCCTCGGCTACGTCGACGCGAAGCAGTTCGACGAATGGGTGCGTCCGCAGGACATGACGCGGCCGAGCGCTTGAGCGCGTCCGACGGGAACGCTGACGGGGCCGGGCGATCGGATGCGCGGAGCCGGCAGCCGGCCGCCGCCGGGCCCGATTCGGTGGCCGAGACGGAGGCCGAGACGGGGGCCGGGCAGGCAAAGGCGAGCGCCGGCCGCGGCTCGCTGTCGATCCTTCGCGCGCTGTGGCCGTTCATGGCGCCCTATCGGGCGCGCGTGGCCGTCGCGGTCGCCGCGCTGCTGGTGGCCGCCGCCGCCACGCTCGTCATCCCGCTCGCCTTCCGGCGGATGATCGACGTCGGCTTCGCGTCGCCGCAGGGCGTGGCGGGCGCGGC
>MKTG01000034.1:0-1631 GCA_001897615.1 Burkholderiales bacterium 68-10 | reverse complement strand
TCGCCGCGCGGTCTACCGCCAGGTGCTGCGGCAGGGCGCGCGCTTCTTCGAGACGCTGAAGACGGGCGAAGTGCTGTCGCGGCTGAACACCGACACGACGCTGATCCAGACGCTGGTCGGCACCAGCGTCTCGCTGGGGCTGCGCAATGCGCTGCTGTTCGTCGGCGGGCTCGCGATGCTGATCGTCACCAGCGCCGAACTGGCATCGATCATCGTCGGGCTGCTGCTCGTCGTGGTGCTGCCGATTCTCGTGTTCGGGCGCCGCGTGCGACGGCTGTCGCGCGCGAGCCAGGACGCGCTCGCCGACACCAGCGCGCTGGCCGGCGAAACGCTGGGCGCGATCCAGATCGTGCAGGCCTACGTGCGCGAGCCGCTCGAGGCGCAACGCTTCGGCGCGGCGACCGAATCGGCCTTCGCCAGCGCGATCCGCCGCACGCGGGCGCGCGCGGCGCTCACCGCGCTGGCGATCGTGCTCGTGTTCGGCGCGATCGTCTTCGTGCTGTGGCTGGGCGCCCGCGCCGTGCTCGACGAGCGGCTCACCGCAGGGCTGCTCACGCAGTTCATCCTGTACTCCGCGCTGGTGGCCGGCGCCACCGGCGCGATCGCCGAGGTGCTGGGCGACGTGCAGCGCGCGGTCGGCGCCACCGAGCGGCTGCTCGAGCTGCTCGGGGCGCAGCCGTCGATCGTTTCGCCGCGTCATGCGCAGCCGCTGCCGGTGCGCCGGACCGGCGCCGGCGTGCGTTTCGAAGGCGTGGGTTTCCGCTATCCGTCGCGGCCCCGCGAGCTCGCGCTCGAAGCGATCACGCTCGACATCGCCCCCGGCGAGACGGTCGCGTTGGTCGGTCCGTCGGGCGCGGGCAAGACGACGATGTTCCAGCTGCTGCTGCGCTTCCACGATCCGCAGGCCGGCCGCATCCTGCTCGACGGCGTCGACCTGCGCGCGCTCGATCTCGCCGAGCTGCGCGGCGCGATCGGGCTCGTCTCGCAGGACAGCGTTGTGTTCTCGGCGGATGCGATGGAGAACATCCGCTACGGCAGGCTCGACGCGACCGACGCCGAGGTGATCGAAGCCGCGAAGGCGGCCAACGCGCACGAGTTCATCGGGCGGCTGCCCGAGGGCTACCGCACTTTCCTCGGCGAACGCGGCGTGCGCCTGTCGGGCGGGCAGCGCCAGCGCATCGCCATCGCGCGCGCGTTGCTGCGCAACCCGCCGCTGCTGCTGCTCGACGAGGCGACGAGCGCGCTCGATGCCGAGAGCGAGCGCGCGGTGCAGGCGGCGATCGAGCGGGCGATGCAATCGCGCACGACGATCGTCATCGCGCACCGGCTGTCGACGATCGTCGGCGCCGACCGGATCGTGGTGCTGGATCGCGGGCGCATCGTCGAGGTCGGCGCGCATGCGGGGCTCATCGAGCGCGGCGGGTTGTATGCGCGGCTCGCGGCGATGCAGTTCGAGGCGTGAAGGGTTTCTCTGCCGTCGGCACGGGCGCGGCGCGGCAATCGGCAGCGGGCCGGCCCGAGGGCGCTCGGGTGGGCGCCCCGGCGGGGGCGGGCGCGCCCAGGCGAAGCGCTTCGCCGGGCGGCGCTCCAGCTGCGGCGGTCGGCGCTGCGCGCCGACTCCCCTGCGCTGC
>MKTG01000033.1:3312-4867 GCA_001897615.1 Burkholderiales bacterium 68-10 | reverse complement strand
CGCGCAGACGCGGCAGGAGCTGCCGGCACTCACCGTCGCGCTGATCGCGACTTCCGACTTCGTTCGCCACTGGGGGTTGCTGCTGCTCGGGCTGGCCGTTGCCGCTTTCGTCGCGTTCCGCGCCGCGCTTCGTTCGCCCGGCTTCCGGCTGTCGTGGCACCGGCGCACGCTGTCGATGCCGGTGGTCGGGCGACTGGTCCGCGGATTGAACACCGCGCGCTTCGCGTCGACGCTGGGCATCCTCGCGAGCAGCGGCGTGCCGCTGATCCGCGCGCTGGAAGCCGGCGCGCGCACGCTGACCAACGAGGCGATGCGCCTGAACGTGCAGGACGCGATCTCGCGCGTGCGCGAGGGCGCCTCGCTCGCGCGCGCATTGAAGGCGGGCGGCCAGTTCCCGCCGCTGATGATCCACATGATCGCCAGCGGCGAGGCCACCGGAGAGCTGCCGCAGATGCTAGAGCGCACGGCGGCCACGCTGTCGCAGGAAACCGAACGCCGCACGCTCACGCTGACCAGCCTGCTCGAGCCGCTGCTGATCCTCGCGATGGGCGCGATCGTGCTGGTGATCGTGCTCGCGGTGCTGCTGCCGATCATCGAGATCAATGACTTGGTGAGGTGAAGGGTGAAGGGTGAAGGGCAACAGCCACGACGGCGACGAATCGCGCGCTGGTTTTCCCCTTCACCCTTGACCCTTGACCCTTCACTCAAAAAACCACCCGCCCCTCGTACCCCGTCAGCTCCAGATAGCCGCGGCCGATGAGCGCGCCGTGCTCGAGAACGCGCACGGCGCCTTCCCAGTAGACGACGCCGGTCGTTGCGCGGGTGTCGAGCTCCTGGTCGTCGAACAGCGGTTCGAGCGTGAGGCTGCGCGCGTCGATCCGCAGTTGCATCGCCACCGGGTATCGCACGCCGGTGCGCGGCGAGGTCCAATGGCGCAGCGGCTCGAAGCGCACCTGCGGTTCGTCGGGTCGCCCTGGACGCCAGTCGGGCTGGCCGGCCAGCGAGGGGCGGGCAGTGGCGCGATCGGCCCGTCTCGCGTAGCTCCACAGCGTGCTGCCGTCGCGCGTGCGGATCCGGAACGCGGTCAGTGCGGAGCCGTCGTCGAGATTCAGGCCGACCCAGTCCCAGCCGACGGCCGAGGCGTCGAGGATCTCGCTGGACCATTCGTGATCGAGCCAGGCCACGCCCTCGACGGCGCTGCGCTCGTGCGCTTCGCCGATCGTGCCGCGCACCTCGAGCTGCGGACGGCTGTAGTAGTAGCTCGCCTGCGTCTCGCGCGGCCCCTTGCGCGAGAAGCCGGCGTCTCCCTGCAGCAGCGGCGAAGCGTGCGCGCGAAACGAAAGATCGATCGCCACCGATCCGTCGGCGATACGCGCGCGATAGACGTCGTTCGCGTCGCGTACGAGCGACCAGTCGCCGATGGCGACGTCGGTGTCGGCGCGCGAGGCGCGGGCGAGCCCGAAGCCTTCCCGCGCCGCGCGTTGCGCGTGCGCGAGCGATCCGTTCCCGGGCAGCGCGAGCGCGGCATGCGCGAACAGCAGCTGCACCGGCGCGA
>MKTG01000033.1:2500-3291 GCA_001897615.1 Burkholderiales bacterium 68-10 | reverse complement strand
TGCGCGCCGTCGATGCGATCGAGCCAGCCGGTCAGGTACCACCACTCCGTGCGGTAGTCGTCGTGCGCGCCGTGGTCGCGGGGGAAGGACAGCGGCACGCCGCGAAGGACGGGGGGATACGACGCGGTTGCCGCGCGCAGCGGCGCGCCGGGCAGCGATCCTCCGGTAGCGGCGAGCGCCGTGGCGCAGGCGCGGCGCAGCCAGCGGCGCCGTGCCTCGCTTCCGGCCTCGCTTCCGACCTGTCCTCGGCTCACGTGTCCTCCGCGAGCGTGCGCACCGGATCGCCGACCGCGTGCAGCGCGGCGAGCACGGCCGCCAGCGTGCCCAGGGCGAGCAGGGCGAGCGCCGAAGCGGCGAGCAGGCTGCCGGGCCACGACAGCTGCATCGTCCAGTGGAACGACTGCGGGTTGACGCGGCGGATCAGCACGAGCGCGATGGCAAGACCGACGATCGTTCCCCAGGCGATGGCGAGCGCGATCTGCAGCAGCGCCTCGATCGCGAAGGACGCGGCGATCTGCCGGCGTGCGAGGCCCAGATGCTGCAGCGTGGCGAACTCGCGGCGGCGAGCCAGCCCTTCGCCCGCCCAGGTCGAAGCGACGCCGAAGAGCGCCACGGCGATCGCGATCGCCTCGAGCGCGTAGGTGACGGCGAAGCTGCGATCGAAGATGCGCAGCGACCGCTCGCGCAGTTCTGCGCTGCTGCGCCATTCGAAGCCGGCCACTGCGTCGACGGCTGCGCGCAGCGCGCGCCATGCCTGGTCGCGCGGCACGGCGTCGTCGAACCAGACGGCG
>MKTG01000033.1:1873-2440 GCA_001897615.1 Burkholderiales bacterium 68-10 | reverse complement strand
CAGCGGCGGCGTTCGCGCGCGATCGGCAGCGGCGTCGTGCGGCGCGGTCGCCGAGGTCGTCGAGGCCGGGCCGATCGGCAGCGCCCGCTCGATCCGCGAGCCCGGCGCGAAGCCGTAGACGTCCACCATCGCTTCGCTGACGTAGATCGCGATCGTGCCGGGAGGCGGGGTCCGCCACTCGCCGACGATCGGCAGTCGCCGCGAAGGATCACGGGCGTCGATCGGCCGCACGAGCACCGTGACCGGCGGGCGCCGCGCATCGAGGTTCCATTCGACGGTGCGCAGGAACTCCGCCTGTTGCACGCCCGGCGTGGAAGCGATCCGGCGCTGCAGCGCGCGGTCGATCGGCCCTGCCGCGACGCCGCCCGCGACACGGCCGTAGGCATCGGCCGGCAGAACCGTGTCGAGCCAGTTCGCCACCGAGTCGCGAAAGCTGGTGACCATGATCGCCATCGCCGCGGCCAGCGCGACGCTGGCGACGACCGCCGACATCGCCGCCGACGCGCTGCGCGGCGCGCCGTGCAGGCGTTGTACGGCGAGCCATCCGAGCGGAATTGCGCGCGCGCC
>MKTG01000033.1:1485-1731 GCA_001897615.1 Burkholderiales bacterium 68-10 | reverse complement strand
AGCGCCGCGCCGCGCCGATCGACCGCCGGCACCGCCTCCTCGATGCCGCCGGCCCGCAGCGAGCGCGCCGCCGGCAGCCGGCGCAGCGCTCTTGCCGGCGCAAAGCTGCCGGCGAGGCCGGTGCCGATGCCGGCGAGCGCGAAGGCGAGCGTCACGAGCGGGTCGACGGCGAGCGATGGACGCGCGCCCGCGAAATAGCCGCCGCCGAGGTCGCCGCCCGACCGCGCGAGCAGCACCGCCGCCAAT
>MKTG01000033.1:0-1322 GCA_001897615.1 Burkholderiales bacterium 68-10 | reverse complement strand
CGTGACGTCCACGCCGGGATCGAAGCGCAGGTCGATGCGGGTGAGACGACCGAGCCAGCCGAGCCGCCATTGCATAGTTCCGATGTCCACCACCGCCAGCGATTGGCCGGCGGCGGCGCCCGGCACGGTGCCGGCGATGCGCAGCGCGACTCGTCTGCCGGCGACCAGCAGCTCGATTCGATCGCCTTCGGCCAGCGCCAGTGAAGCGAGCGCAGCGTTCGACAGGAAGATCGCGTCGTCGTCGAAGAGCGCCGACCCGGCGCCGCCGGCCTCGCCGCGCCCGGCGGACGGAACCAGGTTCGGCGTCACCTGCGCGGCGCGGAAGACGTCGATGCCGATCACGCGCAGCGACGTGCCCGGGCGCTCGGCCAGCGCGAAGCGGGCGTCGATGACCGGACTGGCGACCACGCCCCGGGATTCGCCGGCGAAGCGCGCGTAGAGCATTTCGTCGAAGCTGTCGCCGGTCGCGCGGATCTGCGCCTGCGCCTGTCCTTCCGCCTGTGCGATCGCGGAGGCGAACTCGCCGAGCGCCGAACGGTTCACCAGCGTGATCGCGAGCGCGAGCGCGACGCCGATCGCGATGGCCAGCACGGCGATCGCGGCGCGCCCGGGCTGCGCATGCCATTGCGCGAGCAGCATCCAGCGCAGCAGCGCGGCCGGTGCGCCTGCGCCGCGCGCATTCATGGCTGCGTCGACCGCGCGACAGCAGCGGGCGCCGCAGCCGGTTCCTCCTCGAGCGTATGCCGCAGCAGCCGCACGCGTCGTTGCGCGATGCGCGCCGCCTGCTCGGAATGCGTGACGAGCACGAGCGCCGCACCGCATCGATCGACCGTCGATGCGATCTCTTCCAGCGCCCGCTGCGCGCTCGAAGGATCGAGGTTGCCGGTCGGCTCGTCGGCGAGCACCAGCTCCGGTTCGTGCACCAGCGCGCGGACGAGCGCTACGCGCTGCTGTTCTCCGCCCGACAGCTCGCGCGGAAGCGCGTGCAGTCGCTCGCCGAGCCCCACGCTGGCGAGCCGCTGCGCCGCGCGCTGTTGCGCGATGTCGGCGCGTTCGCCGGCGAGCAGCAGCGGCACCGCAACGTTCTGCACTGCGCTCAGGTGCGCAAGCAGATGAAAGGCCTGGAACACGAAGCCGATGTGTTCCCGGCGCACGCGCGCGCGCCCGTCCGCGTCGAGAGCCGACATCTCGTGGCCCAGCACGCGCACGGTCCCCGCGTCGGGCGACTCCAGTCCGGCAAGGAGGTTCAGCAGCGTCGACTTTCCGCTGCCGGACTCGCCGAGCAGCGCGACGCGCTCTCCGCGTCCGACACGCAGCGAGAC
>MKTG01000032.1:50669-60304 GCA_001897615.1 Burkholderiales bacterium 68-10 | reverse complement strand
GCGGCGGCCGACACCATGGTGGCCTGCGCCACTTCGATCAGGTTGTCCACCTCCAGGGCCTCCATGCGCGCGGTGTTCCAGACCTTGGATTTGTCCTTGAGCGTGACCTGGCCCACCTTGGCGCGGATGGCGGCGATCTTGACCACGCCTTCGTCCATGCCCTTTTGCGTGCGGAACACGCCGGCGTGCGTCTGCATGGTCTGGCGGATTTCGCCCGCCAGGTCTTGCGCGTAGATGCCGTCGGTGGACTGTTCCAGCTGGTTCAGGCGCGCCAGCGTGCGGTCGCTGGCGTCGGCCGGCACGGCGTGATGCTCGCCAAAGGCCCGGACGAACTGCACGATGTGCTTGCCGGCCGACTTGCCGAACACCAGCAGATCGAGCAGCGAGTTGGTGCCCAGGCGGTTGGCGCCATGCACCGACACGGCGGCGCATTCGCCGACGGCGTACAGGCCACCCACCACGTTGTTCTTCTCGCCGTCCCAGGTGACGACCTGGCCGTGGATGTTGGTCGGGATGCCGCCCATCTGGTAGTGGATGGTGGGCACGACGGGAATCGGCTCCTTGGTCACGTCCACGTTGGCGAAGTTGTGACCGATCTCCTCCACCGAGGGCAGGCGCTTGCGGATGGTGTCCGCGCCCAGGTGGTCGAGCTTCATCAGGATGTAGTCCTTGTTCGGACCGCAGCCACGGCCTTCCTTGATCTCCTGGTCCATCGAGCGGGACACGAAGTCGCGCGGTGCCAGATCCTTCAAGGTGGGTGCGTAGCGCTCCATGAAGCGCTCGCCGTTGCTATTCAAAAGGATAGCGCCCTCGCCACGGCAGCCCTCGGTCAGCAGCACGCCCGCGCCGGCCACGCCGGTGGGGTGAAACTGCCAGAACTCCAGGTCTTGCAGGGGAATGCCGGCGCGTGCCGCCATGCCCAGGCCGTCGCCGGTGTTGATGAAGGCGTTGGTCGATGCGGCAAAAATGCGGCCTGCGCCGCCGGTGGCCAGCAGCACAGCCTTGGCGTGCAGCTCATACAGGTCGCCGGTTTCGAGTTCCAGCGCAGTGACGCCGACCACGTCGCCCTGGGTGTTGCGGATCAGGTCGAGCGCCATCCACTCCACGAAGAAGTTGGTTTTGGACTTGACGTTCTGCTGGTACAGCGTGTGCAGCATGGCGTGGCCGGTGCGGTCGGCAGCGGCGCAGGCGCGTTGCACGGGCTTCTCGCCATAGTTGGCGGTATGGCCGCCGAAGGGGCGCTGGTAGATCGAGCCGTCGGGGTTGCGGTCGAACGGCATGCCGAAGTGTTCCAGTTCGATCACCACGTTCGGAGCCTCGCGGCACATGAACTCGACGGCATCCTGGTCGGATAGCCAGTCACCGCCCTTGATGGTGTCGTAGAAGTGGTAGTGCCAGTTGTCCTCGCTCATGTTGCCCAGCGATGCCGACACGCCGCCCTGCGCCGCCACGGTGTGCGAGCGGGTGGGGAAGACCTTGGACAGGCAGGCGACGGACAGGCCGGCGCGGGACAGTTCTAGCGACGCGCGCATGCCGGAGCCGCCGGCACCGACGATCACCACGTCGAACTTGCGGGTGACGACTTTGTCTTTGGTGTAACTCATGGTCGTGGTTCAGTGGTTCTTGTCATCGAGTTCGGGAAGAGGCGCTCACAGACGCCACAGCGCCTGGATGGCCCAGCCACCGCAACTCACCAGCCAGATGACGGTGAACGCCTGCATCGCCAGGCGCATGCCGGCGGCCTTCACGTAGTCCAGCCAGATGCTGTTCATGCCGATCCAGGCGTGCCAGATCAGGGCGACGATGACCGAGAAGGTCAGCGCCTTCATCCATTGCGCGGCAAAGATGCCGGCCCAGGTGTCATAGCCGATGGGGCCCTGGGTGAACAGCACCTGCAGCAGGACGATCAGCGTGAACGCGCCCATCAGCGCGCCACTGATGCGCTGGACCAGAAAATCGCGCCAGCCGTAGTGGGCGCCGACCACCAGTCGCTTGTTGCCGTAAGTCGTGGACATGTTGTTGCTCCTGGTGGGTTGATCAGTACAGGCCGAACAGCTTGGCGCCGAGCACCAGCGTCAGCAGGACGCTGGCGCCGATGGTGGCCACCGCCGATTGCCGGCCGAACGTCTTGGTGGTGCGGTGCGATACGTCAAGGTACAGGTGGCGCACGCCTGCCAGCAGGTGATGCAGGTAGGCCCAGATCAGCGCCAGCACGACCAGCTTGACGAACCAGGCCGGAAACACCCCGAGCCCGGCCGAGAAGGCGGCGCTGAACTGCCCGAACGAGATTTCGGACGAAATCGACTTGTCGAACAGCCAGATGATGAAGGGCAGCAGCAGGAACATCAGCGCCCCGCTGGCACGGTGCAGGATGGACACCCAGCCGGCCAGGGGCAGCCGGTAGGTGCGCACGTCGTTGAAGATGTTGATGTTGCGGAACTCGGGCCGCGGCTTGGGGGCTTCGCTCATGGGGATTCTCGTGAGAAGGTGTTGCAGCGCTGTAATTCTTGGAGGGTGAACCTGCAAATTCTATTGCAATGCAACAAGCTGACAGGACCATTGCAGGGCCGTCGCGGGGGCTTTGCGTGGGGCAGGGCGGGTGGCAGGCACGGGGCGCGCTCAGCTGAGCCGGTTGCGGTAGTGGTGGGTGTCGGTCCGGTACAGGCCGCGGCGCAGCTCCATCGGCTCGTCGCTGTAGGTGTAGGCGATGCGCTCGACGCTCAGAAGTGGCGTCGCCGGGGAGACATCGAGCAGCGTGGCCTGTGCGTGGTCGGGCAGCACGGCACGCAGTTTTTCGTCGGCGCGCACCATGCGCACGCCGAACTCGGCCTCGAACAGCGCGTACATCGGTCCGTGGTATTGCGACAGCCGCTCGGCCGTCAGGCCCTTGAAGGGGCCGGCCGGCAGCCAGATGTCCTCCAGGATGGTGGGCACGCCGGAAAAGCGCAGCAGGCGGCGTGCCTGCAGCACCGGATCGCCCGCGCGCAGGCCCAGCAGACGCGCCACTTCGGCGCTGGCGCGCTGGCGCTTGCAATCGACGAAATCGCGCTGCGCCGGCCCTTCGCTGTCGGCCGTGCCGTGGTCCGGTTGCAGGCGCAGAAAGCGGTACTGCACCTGCTGCTCGGCGTGCGTGGCGACGAAGGTGCCGCGACCCTGGCGGCGCACCAGCAGGTTGTCGGCGGCAAGCTCGTCCACCGCCTTGCGCACCGTGCCCTGGCTGACCTTGTAGCGCGCGGCCAGGTCGAACTCGCTGGGGATGACTTCGCCGGGCTTCCATTCGCCCTGCTGAAGGCTTTGCAGGATCAGGCTCTTGATCTGCTGGTACAGCGGGCTGAAGGCGGGCGCCTGCCCGCCCCATGCGGCGGGCTGTGCCGTGGCCGTCGGGGCGGCGTCGGGCAGGGTGGTGGAGGGGGCTGCGGTGGCCATGGGGCTTGTCAGTCTGGCGTATGCCTGAGGGTCGATCATATCTTATATAAGACACAAGACAAATTGACGATTCAGGGTTTTCGCGGATACACTTGAGCGGTTCATTCCATGCCGGTTGGGTGCGCCTGCAGCGGCTGCGCCAACCCTGTCGGCAGACCTCTTTCACCACAACCTTCCGGAGTTTTCTCATGAGCAAGAAGCCTGTTCGCGTCGCCGTCACCGGCGCTGCCGGTCAGATCGGCTACGCCCTGCTGTTTCGCATCGCCTCGGGCGAGATGCTGGGTAAGGACCAGCCGGTGATCCTGCAACTGCTGGAAATCCCGGACGAGAAAGCGCAGAAGGCCCTGAAGGGCGTGATGATGGAGTTGGAAGACTGCGCCTTCCCGCTGCTGGCCGGCATGGAGGCGCACAGCGACCCGATGACGGCGTTCAAGGACACCGACTACGCCCTGCTGGTGGGCGCCCGTCCGCGCGGCCCGGGCATGGAGCGCGCCGACTTGCTGGCCGCCAACGCGCAGATCTTCACGGCCCAGGGCAAGGCGCTGAACGCGGTGGCCAGCCGCAACGTCAAGGTGCTGGTGGTGGGCAACCCGGCCAACACCAATGCCTACATCGCCATGAAGTCGGCGCCCGATCTGCCGGCGGGCAACTTCACCGCCATGCTGCGCCTGGACCACAACCGCGCGGCTTCGCAGCTGGCCGCCAAGACCGGCAAGGCCGTCAAGGACATCAAGAAGCTCGCCGTGTGGGGCAACCACTCGCCCACCATGTACGCCGACTACCGCTTTGCCACCA
The DNA here is from genome assembly GCA_001897615.1 of Burkholderiales bacterium 68-10. Taxonomy (GTDB): domain Bacteria; phylum Pseudomonadota; class Gammaproteobacteria; order Burkholderiales; family Burkholderiaceae_C; genus Ottowia. The sequence continues at coordinate 56,083 of MKTG01000032.1, read as the reverse complement.
TCGACGGCCAGAGCGTGAAGGACATGATCAACGACCAGGACTGGAACGCCAACGTGTTCCTGCCCACGGTGGGCAAGCGCGGCGCCGCCATCATCGAGGCGCGTGGCCTGTCCTCGGCCGCCAGCGCCGCCAACGCCGCCATTGACCACATGCGCGACTGGGCCCTGGGCACGGGCGGCGAGTGGGTGACCATGGGTATTCCGTCGCAGGGCTGGTACGGGATCCCCAAGGAGGTCATGTTCGGCTTCCCCGTCACCTGCGAGAACGGTCAGTACAAAGTGGTCGAAGGCCTGCCGATCGATGCCTTCAGCCAGCAGTGCATCGACAAGACGCTGGCCGAGCTCGAAAGCGAGAAGGACGGCGTCAAGCACCTGCTCTGATCGCCGTGGCTGCTGGCGTTGCTCGACACGGGAATCAAGTGCCAAATGTGCTTGAAGTGGGCCCTGATCCAGCGCAAGCAGCTATTTTATTGATAGCTATCGGGTTGGGTCGACGGGACGGCTCGGCCCGTGGTGCGCGACTGCTGGCCCGGGTGGGCCGCCCCCGATGACCGCCATGACCCGTCACCCCAGACAGATACTTCTCGGTGCCCAGGCCGGTGCCGTGGTGCTGCCGGTGTGTGATCACTACAGCGGCGTCGCGGCGCGCATGCGCAAGAGCCTGCAATTGCAGGCCGACCTGACGCAGGAGTTCGGCACCTGCGTGTTCGACGTCACGCTCGACTGCGAGGACGGCGCCCCTGTGGGCGGCGAAGCCGAGCACGCGCAACTGGTGACCGAACTGGTGCTGGCCGCGGCGCCCGACGCGCGCGTCGGCGTGCGCGTCCATCCGGTCGATCACCCGGCGTTCGAGGCCGACATGGCGCAGATCGCCGGGCAGGCGGGGCACCGGCTGAGCCACATCATGATTCCCAAGGTGGAGTCGCTCGACGATGTGGCGCGGGCCGAACGCACGCTGCTGCGCAGTTTTGCGCCTGGCCTGCCGCTGCAGGTGTTGATCGAATCGCCCGGCGCGGTGCACCGTGCGTTCGACATCGCCGCCCACCCGCGCGTGCAGTCGCTCAGCTTTGGCCTGATGGACTTCGTGTCGGCGCATGGCGGCGCCATCCCGGCCGAAGGCATGGGCATCGAGGGGCAGTTCACGCACCCGCTGGTGCTGCGCGCCAAGCTCGAAATCGCCTCGGCCGCGCATGCGTTCGGCAAGGTGCCAGCGCACTGCGTGGTGACGGAGTTCAGCGACGTTCAAGCCATGCGCGTGGCCGCGCGCCGTGCTGCACGGGAGTTCGGCTATTCGCGCATGTGGAGCATTCACCCGAGCCAGATCCGGCCGATCCTGGAGGCGTTCGCTCCCGACGAGCGGCAGATCGACACCGCCAGCGCCATCCTGCTGGCCGCGCAGCAGGCCGACTGGGCGCCCATCAGCCACCAGGGTGTCCTGCACGATCGCGCCAGTTACCGCCACTTCTGGCAGGTACTGGAGCGCGCCCATGCCACCGGTCGGCCGCTGCCGGCCGAGGTGGCGCACTGGTTCTGACGTTTCACCGTGTCATGATTGAAGGTTGATGAATTTTCTCGAAAGCGAGTCCCACATGAAACCTTTTGCCATCACCTGCCTGGCTGTCGTATTGGGCCTGTCCATGGGTGCGACGCAGGCGGCATCGTCGACCGACAAGGCGGCACCGGCCAAGCAGGCCACGTCGCCGGTCAAGAAGGCGCCGGTCAAGAAGGCGCCGGTCAAGCAGGCCGCGACCAGCAAGGGCGTTCCGGCCAAGACCGCCAAGGCGGTGGAGGCGAACACCCCCGTGCAGACGCTGTCCGAGCGCCTGACCGACGCCGAGCTGGAGATCTCCAAGACCATCCAGACCGGCCGCATTCAGTGCGAGCTGGGCGCTGACGTGACGGTGTCCGCCGACGAGAAAAACCCGGGCTTCTTCCATGTCGTGGCCGGCAAGCAACGCTATTACATGCACCCGGTGGAAAGCCGCACCGGCGCCGTCCGCATGGAAGACAACCGTGCCGGCGCGATGTGGCTGCAACTGGGCAACAAATCCATGCTGATGAATCAGCGCCTGGGCCAACGCATCGCCGACGAATGCGTGACACCGGCGCAGCGCGACTTCGCGCTACAGATGAAGACCAGCAATCAACCCGGACTGCTGGACGGACCAAGCAAGTAAGTCGCCTGGCGACGGGCACCGACGCGGTCTCGTGCAGCGCATGGGCTGGGTGTCGCACGCGCCAGCGGGACGAACTGAATACTGAAATCACCTTGTCAGGAGAAAGCAAAATGTTGAAAGCCTACCGAGCCCATGCCGCCGAGCGCGCCGCCCTGGGCATCCCGCCCCTGGCGCTGGATGCCAAACAGGTGGCCGACTTGATCGAGTTGATCAAGAACCCGCCCGCCGGTGAAGAGGCCTTCCTGATGGATCTGCTGACCCACCGCGTGCCCCCGGGCGTGGACGACGCGGCCAAGGTCAAGGCCAGCTTCCTGGCCGCCGTGGCGCATGGCGACATCCAGGTGGGCCTGATCTCCAAGACCCGCGCCACCGAGCTGCTGGGCACCATGGTGGGCGGCTACAACGTGCACCCGCTGATCGAACTGCTGGACGACGCCGAGGTCGCCGGCGTGGCCGCCGAGGCGCTCAAGAAGACGCTGTTGATGTTCGACTACTTCAACGACGTCGCCACCAAGGCCAAGGGCGGCAATGCCAAGGCCAAGGAGGTCATGCAAAGCTGGGCCGACGCCGAGTGGTTCACCAGCCGTCCCAAGGTGGCAGAGAAGATCACCGTCACCGTCTTCAAGGTGCCTGGCGAGACCAACACCGACGACCTGTCGCCCGCGCCCGACGCCACCACGCGTCCTGACATCCCCATGCACTACCTGGCGATGCTCAAGAACACCCGCCCCGACGCCGCCTTCAAGCCCGAGAAGGACGGCGTGCGCGGCCCCATGCAGTTCATTGAAGACTTGAAGAAAAAGGGCCATGTCGTGGCCTACGTCGGTGACGTCGTGGGCACGGGTTCGTCGCGCAAGTCGGCCACCAACAGCGTGATCTGGGCCACGGGCGAGGACATCCCCTTCGTGCCCAACAAGCGCTTTGGCGGCGTCACGCTGGGCGGCAAGATCGCCCCCATCTTCTTCAACACGCAGGAAGACTCCGGCTCGCTGCCCATCGAGGTGGACGTCTCCAAGATGGAGATGGGCGACGTCATCGACATCTTCCCCTACGCGGGCAAGATCGAGAAGGCCGGCGCCAAGATTGCAGACTTTGCTCTCAAGTCTGATGTGCTGCTGGACGAAGTGCAGGCCGGCGGCCGCATCAACCTGATCATTGGCCGTGCGCTGACGGGCAAGGCGCGCGAGTTCCTGGGCCTTCCCGCCTCGACCGCCTTCCGCCTGCCCCAGGCGCCCGCCGAATCCAAGGCCGGCTTCACCCTGGCGCAGAAGATGGTCGGCCGCGCCTGCGGCCTGCCCGAAGGCCAGGGCATCCGCCCCGGCACCTACTGCGAGCCCAAGATGACCACCGTGGGCAGCCAGGACACGACCGGCCCCATGACGCGCGACGAGCTCAAGGACCTGGCCTGCCTGGGCTTCTCGGCCGACATGGTCATGCAGTCCTTCTGCCACACCGCCGCCTACCCCAAGCCCGTGGACGTCAAGACCCACCGCGAGCTGCCGGCCTTCATCAGCAACCGCGGTGGCGTGGCCCTGCGCCCGGGCGACGGCGTGATCCACAGCTGGCTCAACCGCCTGCTGCTGCCCGACACCGTGGGCACGGGCGGCGACTCGCACACGCGCTTCCCCATCGGCATCAGCTTCCCCGCAGGCTCGGGCCTGGTGGCCTTCGGCGCCGCCACCGGCGTGATGCCCCTCGATATGCCTGAATCTGTGCTGGTGCGTTTCAAGGGCCAGCTGCAACCGGGCGTCACGCTGCGCGACTTGGTGCACGCCATCCCGCTGTACGCCATCAAGGCCGGCCTGCTGACCGTGGCCAAGGCAGGCAAGAAGAACATTTTCTCGGGCAAGATCCTGGAGATCGAAGGCCTGCCGGATCTGAAGGTGGAACAGGCGTTTGAACTGTCCGACGCCTCGGCCGAGCGCAGCGCCGCCGGCTGCACCATCAAGCTCAACCCCGAGCCGATCAAGGAATACCTCACCAGCAACATCGTGCTGATGAAGAACATGATCGCCGACGGCTACCAGGACGCCAAGACGCTGCAGCGCCGCATCGAGAAGGTCGAAGCCTGGCTGGCCAAGCCCGAGCTGCTCGAAGCCGACAAGGACGCCGAGTACGCCGCCGTGATCGAGATCGACATGAGCGACATCAAGGAGCCCATCGTCTGCTGCCCGAACGACCCGGACGACGCCAAGTTCCTGTCCGAAGTGGCCGGCACCCACATCGACGAGGCCTTCATCGGCTCGTGCATGACCAACATCGGCCATTTCCGTGCGGCCGCCAAGCTGCTCGGCGGCCAGCGCGACATCCCCGTCAAGCGGTGGGTGGCGCCGCCCACCAAGATGGACGAGAGCGAGCTGATCAAGGAAGGCCACTACGCCGCCTTCGGCACCGCCGGTGCGCGCACCGAAATGCCCGGCTGCAGCCTGTGCATGGGCAACCAGGCCCAGGTGCGCGAGGGCGCGACGGTCATCAGCACCAGCACGCGCAACTTCCCCAACCGCCTGGGCAAGAACACCAACGTGTTCCTGGGCTCGGCCGAGCTCACCGCCATCGCCTCGCGCTTGGGGTACCTGCCCACGAAGGAGGAATATCTCAAGGAAATGGGCGTGGTCGATGCGAACAAGGACAGCGTCTACCGATACATGAACTTCGACCAGATCGAGGAATACGCCGAAGTCGCCAAGGGCGTGGCAACCGCCTGATCGCGGCTTGACCACCGGGCCGCCGCGTGCTGGCCCGGCATGCCACCCCCGCAGGCACTGGCTTGGCGGGGGTTTTTTCTTGCCGGATGTCTGGAATGGCCGTGCGGAGCGTTCGATCGCCACGTGTTGCCGCAACAATGGGATCCGGCCGATGTGCGAGGGCGCTAGCGGATCGACGGCATGCCGGCTGGATCTCGATAATGCGCTGAGGGGGCATCATGCTGACGCGGGATACCTGCGCACACCCATGAGAAAGGAAGCGACCATGAGCATTCCGGTGGAGCTCAACAGCCTGGCCGAGGTGATGATGCAGTACCCCTTTGCCTACCTGCTGACGACGCGCGCAGGCGCTGCGCCGCACGCGGTGGCGGTGACTGCGGTGATGGACGGAGGCGAGCTGGTGGTGGCCGCGACCGGGCAGCGCACCCGTGCCAACGCACTCCAGGCGCCGGCCGTCAGCCTGGTGTGGCCGCCGTCATCGCCGCAAGCATATTCGTTGATCATCGATGGCCTGGCCAGTGTGACGGGTGAGT
>MKTG01000032.1:50114-50609 GCA_001897615.1 Burkholderiales bacterium 68-10 | reverse complement strand
TGGACGTCGGGGTGGCCAAGTCATGACCCGTCCAACCACAGGGGTTGTGCCCATCCTGACGGTGGATAACCGGCACCGAAGCCATGATCCTGGACTTCCGTGCGCCCGCTATCGGGTCGGGTGAGGATGATTCACGCCTTTCCTGTCGGCATATCGGCATTGCGCCGTTACCAGATAAGCGCGGGAAGCTATCAAATCGATAGTATCTGAGCAGTCACAGCACCTCGCTGGCAAAGTCGGCCAGCCGCGAGCGCTCGCCACGCGCCAGGGTGACATGCCCGCCGTGCGGCCAGCCCTTGAAGCGGTCGACGGCGTAGGTCAGGCCGCTGGAGCCCTCGGTCAGGTAAGGCGTGTCGATCTGCGCCAGGTTGCCCATGCAGATGATCTTGGTGCCGGGGCCGGCGCGGGTGATCAGGGTCTTCATCTGCTTGGGCGTCAGGTTCTGCGCCTCGTCGATGATGATCCATTTGTTCATGAAGGTGCGCCCGCGCATGA
>MKTG01000032.1:45099-50107 GCA_001897615.1 Burkholderiales bacterium 68-10 | reverse complement strand
GCTCTTGATCTTCACGCGGCTGCGGATCAGCTCGTTGGTGGCGGCGCGTCCCCACTCGCCGGCGCCGCTGCCGTCACCCTTGGCCAGGAACTCCAGGTTGTCGTCCAGAGCGCCCATCCAGGGGCCCATTTTTTCTTCCTCGGTGCCGGGCAGAAAGCCGATGTCCTCGCCCACGCTGACGGTGGCGCGGGTCATGATGATCTCGGTGTAGCGACGGTCGTCCAGCACCTGGGTCAGGCCCGAAGCCAGCGCCAACAGGGTCTTGCCGGTGCCGGCGGTGCCGGCCAGGGTGACGAAGTCGATCTCCGGGTCCATCAGCAGGTTGAGGGCGAAGTTCTGCTCGCGGTTGCGCGCCGTCACGCCCCAGACGGCGTTCTTCAGGTGCGTGTAGTCCTTCAGCGTGCGCAGCACCGCGACCTTGCCCTGGATCTCGGTCACGCGCGCGTACAGGCTGGGCTCGCCCGGCGCCTCGAAATACACGAACTGGTTGATCTGCAGGCTGGGCACCACCGGGCCGCTGATGCGGTAGTAGGTGGCGCTGCCCGCCTGCCAGCTTTCGACGGCCTTGCTCTGGCGCGTCCAGAAATCGGGCGGCAGTTGCAGCACGCCGGCGTACAGCAGGTCGCCGTCGTCCAGGGTTTTGTCGTTTTCGTAGTCCTCGGCGTGCAGGCCCAGCGCGCGGGCCTTGACGCGCATGTTGATGTCCTTGGACACCAGCGCCACCTCGCGCGGGGCGTGCTGCTTTTCGAGCGCGGCGACCACGCCGAGGATCTGGTTGTCGGCCTTGCCCGGTGGCAGGGCGGTGGGCATGGTGGCGTCCAGCGGCGTGGTCTGGAAGAACAGGTGCCCGCTGGCTTCGACATGGCCGGTGGAGTCGAGCTTGAGGCCTTGGGCCATGTCGGCGCCCCTGACGCCGGCCAGCGCGTCCAGCAGGCGACTGGTCTGGCGCCCGTTGCGCGCCACCTCCGACATGCCCTTCTTGTGACCGTCCAGTTCTTCCAGCACGATCATCGGCAGGAAGATGTCGTGCTCCTTGAAGCGAAACAGCGCCATCGGATCGTGCAGCAGCACGTTGGTGTCGAGCACGAACAGGCGCGCCGGCCCATTCGCCTTCGGCTTGCGCGCGCGCGGCGTTGGCATGGGGGGAAGCCGCTCGGGTGGGGACTTGCGCGCCGGGGCAGCGGGTGCGTGCACGGGCGCCTGCAGCAGCGCCGCCGGCGCGGGGGCGCCGGGCGCTTGCGCTGCGCGGGCCTTCACTTGGGTCGCCGCTTGGGCTTGATCGGCCGGCGGGGTGGTCGCGCTGACCTTGGCGCGGCGGGTCGCCAGGTCGATCACGTCGGGCGTCAGTCGGGCGCCGCGCTTGGCAGGGGGGGGAGGCAGGGGCATGCTTGTCGGGTCAGCGAGGAAGGGCGATGCCGGCCGGCGTTCGGAAAGCCGCGGGCCGTGATGCCAAAGAAAAAGCCGCCTGGGCTGCCCCGGCGGCTTTCAGCGAGAGGATCGGTCGGTGTGCGAACAACCACATTGCGGCCCATTATGCATGAGCCAGCGGTGCTGCCACCGGCCGCGTCAGGCGGCCTTCTTGAGGACTTTGACCGCCTTGAGGACTTCTTCCACGTGGCCCGGCACCTTCAGGCCGCGCCATTCCTGGACCACCACGCCGTCGGCGTTGATCAGGAAGGTGCTGCGCTCGATACCCTTGACCTTCTTGCCGTACATGATCTTGTTCTTGACCACGCCGAACATGTGGCACATCTTCTCTTCGGTGTCGGCGATCAGCTCGAAGGGCAATTCCAGCTTGGCCTTGAAGCTGTCGTGCGAAGCCATGTTGTCGCGGCTGACGCCGAAGACGACGGCACCGGCCTTGACGAAGTCCTTGTACTTGTCGCGAAACTGCATCGCCTCGGTGGTGCAGCCGGGCGTGTTGTCCTTGGGGTAGAAGTACAGGACCAGGGCCTGGCCGATGTGGGAGGTGTTGGTGACTTTGACGCCGCCGGTTGCAATCGCTTCAAATTCGGGCAGGGGTTTGTTGACAACGATCGCCATGTGAACTTCAATCTCCGGACGGTGTTATGGGTGACGCGGGCCGACCTGAAGCCATGCACATGCATTTGCTGCAACCGCCATGACCGGATGGCTTGGGCCGCAGGCAGATCAGGCGCAGGGCAACAGTGGCAAGCCCGTCATTCTAACCGATCGGTCTCAAGTTTGCCGGGCTCCACCAGCAACGCCGCCACCACGCGCCGGCCTTCCCCGGCCAGGATGTTGTAAGTCCGGCAGGCCGCGCCGGTGTCCATGGTTTCCACGCCGATGCCGGCTTCGATCAGCCGCCGCACCCAGGCCGGGCGCGGGAAGCGCAACGCGGCGCCGCTGCCGAACAGCACCAGTTCCGGTCGCAGCTCGGCCAGCGGCGTGAAATGCGCGTCGGTCAGCTCGTCAAAGCCGGCGCAGGCCCAGAGCGCGTGTTCGCCCGTGCTGTGCAGCACCACGCTGTGCTCCAGCCGCTGGCCGCCAATGGCGATCCAGCCCGGGCCGTAGCTGGTGATGGCGGAGCCGAACTGGTCGGGCTGGAATTTCATGACGGGCAGCGCGGTCGTGGGGGCGAATGTGTTCCAATTCTAGGTTTCCCCGGGGATGCCTGCCGAGCGAGAGGTTTTCATGAAGACGATCCACAAGTCCACCAAGCTGGCCAACGTGCTGTACGACGTGCGCGGGCCGATCGTGGACGCCGCCCGCCAGATGGAGGACGAGGGGCAGAAGATCATCAAGCTGAACATCGGCAACCTGGCGCCGTTCGGCTTCGAGCCGCCCGAGGAGATCGTGCAGGACATGATCCGCAACCTGCCGGATTCGGCCGGCTATTCCGACAGCAAGGGCATCTTCTCGGCGCGCAAGGCGGTGATGCACTACACGCAGGAGCAGGACATCGAGGGCGTCACCATCGACGACATCTACCTGGGCAACGGCGCCAGCGACCTGATCGGCATGGCCACCAACGCGCTGCTGTCCGAGGGCGACGAGATGCTGGTGCCGGCGCCCGACTACCCGCTGTGGACGGCGGTGGCCAGCCTGTCGGGCGGCAAGCCGGTGCATTACCTGTGCGACGAGGACAACGGCTGGATGCCCCGCCTGGAGGACATCCGCGCCAAGATCACGCCGCGCACCAAGGCTCTCGTGGTCATCAACCCCAACAACCCGACCGGGGCGCTGTACTCGGACGAACTGCTGCGGGGCCTCGTGCAGATCGCGCGCGAGCACGGCCTGGTCATCATGGCCGACGAGGTGTACGACAAAGTGCTGTACGACGGCGTGCGCCACACCGCGCTGGCCAGCCTGTCCACCGACGTGCTGACGCTGACCTTCAACTCGCTGTCCAAGGCCTATCGTTCGTGCGGCTTTCGCGCCGGCTGGATGGTGGTGTCGGGCGCCAAGGACGCCGCGCGCGACTACATCGAGGGCATCAACATGCTGGCCAACATCAAGCTGGGCAGCAACGTGCCAGGGCAGTACGCCATCCAGACCGCGCTGGGTGGCTACCAGAGCATCAAGGACCTGGTCAAGGAAGGCGGGCGCCTGCGCCGCCAGCGCGACCTGGCCCACGAGCTGATCACCGCCATCCCCGGCGTCAGCTGCGTGCGGCCCCAGGCGGCGCTGTACATGTTCCCGCGGCTGGACCCGCGCATGTACCCGATCCAGGACGACCGCCAGTTCTTCATGGAAGTGCTGCGCGCCACGCGCGTGATGCTGGTGCAGGGCTCGGGCTTCAACTTCCCGGACAACCAGCACTTCCGCATCGTGTTCCTGCCGCACGAGGACGACCTGCGCGAGGCCATCGGGCGGCTGGCGAAGTTCCTGGAGCAGTACCGCGCGCGCCACGCCAGGGTCGCGCCGGTGGTTGAAATTGCTACAAAAAAAGAAGCTGCTCGCGCTTGATTGGCGGGCGTTGACCTTGTTTTTTATCCTGAATAATCAGACATGAAACCCATCCAGGTAGGCCTTCTGGGCATCGGCACGGTGGGCAGCGGCACGTACAAGGTGCTGGTGCGCAACCAGGAGGAGATCCGGCGTCGCGCCGGGCGCGGCATCGAGATCACCATGGTGGCCGATCTGGATGCCGAGCGCGCGCGGCAGATCGTCGGCCCCGACGTCAAGGTGGTCAGCGACGCGCGCGAAGTGCTGGCCAACCCCGACATCGAGATCGTCATCGAGCTGATCGGCGGCTACGGCATCGCCCGCACGCTGATGATGGAAGCCATTGCCGCCGGCAAGCACGTGGTCACCGCCAACAAGGCGCTGCTGGCGGTGCACGGCAGCGAGATCTTCCAGGCCGCGCACGACAAGGGCGTGATGGTGGCCTTCGAGGCGGCGGTGGCCGGCGGCATCCCGATCATCAAGGCACTGCGCGAGGGCCTGACGGCCAACCGCATCCAGTGGGTGGCCGGCATCATCAACGGCACCACCAACTTCATCCTGTCGGAGATGCGCGACAAGGGGCTGGACTTCGACGTCGTGCTCAAGCAGGCACAGGCGCTGGGCTACGCCGAGGCCGACCCGACCTTCGACATCGAAGGCGTGGACGCGGCCCACAAGGCCACCATCATGAGCGCCATCGCCTTCGGCATCCCGGTGCAGTTCGACAAGGCCCACGTAGAGGGCATTACCCGGCTCGCGGCCACCGACATCCGTTATGCCGAGCAGCTGGGCTACCGCATCAAGCTGCTGGGCATCACCAAGCGGCGCGAAGGCGAGGGCGTGGAGCTGCGCGTGCACCCCACGCTGGTGCCGGCCAAGCGGCTGATCGCCAACGTCGAGGGCGCGATGAACGCCGTGGTCGTCAATGGCGATGCGGTGGGCACCACCCTGTACTACGGCAAGGGCGCGGGCAGCGAGCCCACCGCCAGCGCCGTGATCGCCGACCTGGTCGACGTCACCCGTCTGGCCACCAGCGACCCGCAGCACCGCGTGCCGCACCTGGCCTTTCAGCCCGGCGCGCTGCGCGACGTCAGCGTGC
>MKTG01000032.1:27265-45086 GCA_001897615.1 Burkholderiales bacterium 68-10 | reverse complement strand
GTATCAGCATCGATGCGCTGCTGCAGCGCGAGGCCGACGAGGTGGGCGGCGAGGGCAGCACCCAGACTGACCTGATCATCCTGACGCACGACGCCCGCGAAGGCGCCATGAACGCCGCGCTGACCCAGCTGCAAGCGCTGCCCAGCGTGCTGGCGCCGATCGTGCGCATCCGCAAGGAAGAACTGAACTGAGGCTGAGAGTCTTTTCCCATGCCCGCCTCGCACGCCAAAACACGGCCGCTCGTCGTTGCAAATGCTCGCCATGGCCCGAGCCATGGCGGTGCTTGTGCAGCCCAGGATCAGCGGCGTCTTGATGCGTCTTTCGGCCATGAACAAAAAACCCCTCAGCCTCTGAACGCCTGGCCGGCGCGGCCTGCCTGAACCGATGAACTACCTGTCCACCCGCGGCGACGCCACGCCGCGCAAGTTCTGCGACATCCTGCTGGAAGGCCTGGCGCCCGACGGCGGCCTGTACCTGCCCGAGCACTACCCGCGGATCGACGCCGCCCGCCTGGCGGCGCTGCGCCGCATCCACCGCGAGCAGGGCTACGCGGCGCTGGCGTTCGAGATCCTGTCGCTCTACATCGACGACATCCCCGCCGCCGACCTGCGGGCGATCTGCGAGCGCACCTACACCGCCGAGGTGTTCGGCACCCCCGAGATCGTGCCTTTGACGCAGCTGCAAGAGGGCTTCTACCTGGAGGCACTGTCCAACGGCCCCACGCTGGCCTTCAAGGACATGGCCATGCAGCTGCTGGGCCAACTGTTCGAATACGAGCTGGGCCGGCGCGGGACGCAGCTCAATATCCTGGGCGCCACCAGCGGCGACACCGGCAGCGCGGCCGAATACGCCATGCGCGGCAAGCGCGGCGTCCGCGTGTTCATGCTCAGTCCCCACGGCCGCATGAGCACCTTCCAGCAGGCGCAGATGTTCAGCCTGCAGGACGAAAACATCCACAACATCGCCATCGAAGGCGTGTTCGACGACTGCCAGGACATCGTCAAGGCGGTCAGCAACGACCTGGCCTTCAAGCGCCGCTACCAGATCGGTACCGTCAACTCCATCAACTGGGCGCGGCTGCTGGCGCAGGTGGTCTATTACTTTGCCGGCTACTTCCAGGCCACGACGGCGGATGACGAACGTGTCAGCTTCACCGTGCCCAGCGGCAACTTCGGCAACGTCTGCGCCGGCCATGTGGCGCGCATGATGGGCCTGCCGATTGCCCAGCTGGTGGTGGCCACGAACGAAAACGACGTGCTCGACGAGTTCTTCCGCACCGGCGTGTACCGCGTGCGCGGCAGCGCCGACACGCACGAGACCAGCAGCCCCAGCATGGACATCAGCAAGGCCAGCAACTTCGAGCGCTTCGTGTTCGACCTGCTGGGGCGCGACGCCGCCGCCTGCCGCGCGCTGTTCGACGACGCGCTGCGCACCCAGGGCCGGTTCGACCTGAGTGGCGACGCGCGCTTTGCGCAGGCCGCGGCGCGCTACGGTTTCGTCAGCGGCACCAGCACCCACGCCGACCGCCTGGCCACCATCCGCGACGTGCATGCCCGCCATGGCGTGACCATCGACACCCACACCGCCGACGGTGTGAAGGTGGCGCGCGAGCACCTGCAGCCCGGCGTGCCGATGATCGTGCTGGAGACGGCGTTGCCGATCAAGTTCGCCGCCACCATCGAAGAGGCGCTGGGCCACCCGCCCGAGCGGCCGGTGAAGTTCGACGGCATCGAAGCGCTGCCGCGCCGCGTGCGCGTGCTGCCGGCCGACGCGGCGCGGGTGAAGGCGCTGATCGCCGAGGAATGTGACTGAAAATCGCCTGTGGCGCTTGCCAGTCGAGCGTCAGCAGCTATCTATTTCATAGTATTCAGGAGCCGTTGCAATGAAGGTGGTCGGCTTTGCCGGTTATTCCGGCTCGGGCAAGACCACGCTGGTCGAGCAGCTCATCCCGCGGCTGCGGGCGCGCGGCCTGCGGGTGTCGGTGGTCAAGCACGCGCACCACCGGTTCGACATCGACCACCCGGGCAAGGACACCTTCCGCCACCGCGAGGCCGGGGCGTTCGAGGTCGTGATCGCCTCCGGCCGGCGGCTGGCGCTGATGCGCGAATTCGAGCAGGCGGCCGAGCTGTCGGTGCACCATCTGCTCGCCGAACTGTGGGACGGCGTGGACTGGGTGCTGGTCGAAGGCTTTCGCGGCAGCGACCTGCCCAAGATCGAGGTCTGGCGCCCCGCCACCGACCAGCCAGCGCGCTACCCCGAGGACGACTTCATCGCCGCCATCGCCACCGACGACGCCGCGGCGCTGCCCGTGCCGACCCTGCGCCCCGTGCTGGATCTGAACAATGCCGAAGCCATTGCCCAGTGGCTGATCGACAATGGCCAGCGTTTCGATTACGACCCCGAACGGTATCCGCTCCATGTCTGAGACTCCGCGCCGACCGCCCCTGATGCCGCTGGACGACGCGCTGGCCCGCCTGCTGGCGGCGGCCGCGCCGCTGGGGCGCACCGAAATCGTCGACACCTTCGACGCCGACGGCCGCGTGCTGGCGCAAGACCTGGTGTCGGCGCTGCACGTGCCGCCGCAGGACAACAGCTCGATGGACGGCTACGCGGTGCGCGCCGCCGACGTGCGCGCGGCCGGGGTCGAGCTGCCGGTGACCCAGCGCATCGCCGCCGGCCACGCGGGCGGGCCGCTGGCACCGGGCAGCGCGGCGCGCATCTTCACCGGCGCGCCCATGCCGGCCGGCGCCGACGCGGTGGTGATGCAGGAAGACACCCAAGCCCTGGACGACGGCGCGCGCGTGCGCTTGAACGTCGTGCCCACGCCCGGCCAGTGGGTGCGCGCGGCCGGCGAAGATGTCACGCGCGGCGCCGCCGTACTTCAAAAAGGAGAGCGACTGGCGCCCGCCAGCATTGGCCTGGCGGCCGGAATCGGCATGGCCTCGCTGCCCGTGGCGGCACGCCCGCGGGTGGCGCTGTTCTCGACCGGCGACGAACTGGTGATGCCCGGGGCGGTGCCGCCCGAGGCCATGCAGCCGGGCGCCATCTACAACAGCAACCGCTTCTTCCTGCGTGCGCTGCTGCATCGCCTGGGCTGCGCCGTGAGCGATCTGGGCATCGTTCCCGACGACCGCGACGCCACCTTGCAGGCGCTGCGCCAGGCCGCCGACGGGCATGACCTGATCCTGACCAGCGGCGGCGTCAGCGTGGGCGAGGAAGATCACATCAAGCCCGCCGTCGAGCAGCTCGGCGCGCTGGATCTGTGGCAGATCGCCATGAAGCCCGGTAAGCCCTTTGCGTACGGCTCGATCGCTGCGCCATCGAGCCGACGCGATGCGCCGAACGTGGACGCTCCCCCTTCCACCGTCTGTCATTTCATGGGCCTGCCGGGCAACCCGGTGTCCAGCTACGTCACCTTCCTGCTGCTGGTGCGTCCGTTCCTGCTGCGGCTGCAAGGCGCGCGCGACGTCGCGCTGCCCACGCTGGCCATGCGGGCCGACTTCACGCTGGCCAAGGCCGACAAGCGGCGCGAGTTCCTGCGTGCGCGGCGCAACGCCCAGGGCGGGCTGGAGCTGTTCGGCAACCAGAGCTCGGGCGTGCTGACCTCCGCCCACTGGGCCGATGGCCTGATCGACCTGCCGGCCGGCCAGACCATCGCCGCGGGCGACATGGTGCGCTTCATTCCCGTGCGGGAGCTGCTGGCATGAGCGCCGCCGCCCGCACCGTCACCGTGCGCTACTTCGCCGCTATCCGCGAGGCGCTGGGCACCGGCAGCGAGCGCGTGGCCACCCAGGCCGCCACGCTGAGCGCGCTGCGCGACGAACTGATCGCGCGTGGTGGCGCCCACGCCGAGGCGCTGGCGCGCGGCAAGGCCGTGCGCATGGCGCTGGACCAGCTGCTGGTGACCGACGAGCAGGCCGCGCTGGCCGATGGCGCCGAGGTGGCCTTCTTTCCGCCGGTGACCGGGGGCTGAGCCATGGCTGCCGCGCGCGTGAGCATCCAGACGCAGGATTTCGACCTGGCGGCCGAGGTGGCGGCGCTGCGCGCCGGCGACGCCCGCGTGGGCGCCGTGTGCGCCTTCGTGGGCACCGTGCGCGACCGCAACGACGGTGCTTCGGTGAGCACGCTGGAGCTCGAGCACTATCCCGGCATGACCGAAAAGGCGATCGAGGCCATGATCGACGCCGCGCACGCGCGTTTTACGCTATACGGTGCGCGCGTCGTCCACCGTGTCGGGCCGCTGCTGCCGCAAGACCAGATCGTGCTGGTGGCGGTGACGTCGGCGCATCGGGGCGAGGCGTTCGCGGCCTGCGAGTTCCTGATGGACTACCTCAAGACCCAGGCACCGTTCTGGAAAAAAGAGCAGACGCCCGAGGGCGCGCGCTGGGTCGACGCGCGGGTCAGCGACGATGCCGCGCTGGCGCGCTGGGGCATCGCCGCGGGCAACGCCGCCGGCTGAGCGCGCGGCAGACGGCCGGGCGGCTACGCGTGTCCGTTGCCATGCAACGCCCGCGCCACCAGCTCCGTGGTGGTGCGGATGTGCGCCTCCAGCGCCAGCGCGGCGCGCAGCTCGTTGCCGACCATGGCGCTGTCGTAGATTTCGCGGTGCTCGGCATGCACGTCGCGCTGGCTTTCGGGCAGGCTGATGGCGTAGCGGCGGTAGCGCTCGCTTTGACGGCCCAGCGTGCGCAGCAGGCGCAGTGTCCAGGGCGAATCGTGTCCCGCCAGCAGCGCCTCGTGAAAGCTGCTGTTCAGCACTTCCCACGATTTGGCGTGGCCCGGTCGCAGGGGCTGCTCCAGCTGCGACATCTCCAGGTACGCCGCCTGCACGCGCGCGCGCCAGGTGTCGCCGCCCTGGCGCATCGACTGGCGCAGCGCGTCGATCTCGATGTGCACGCGCAGGTTGGTCAGGTCCTGCAGGTCGGCCACGGCGATGGGGGCCACGCGAAAACCGCGCTGCCCCTCGGTGATCACCAGCGCGTCGCTGACCAGGCGGGTGATGGCCTCGCGCAGCGTGCCGGCGCTGACGCCGTAGCGCGCCTTCAGGTGCTCGACGCGCAGCTTCTCGTCGGGCGCCAGGCGCCCGTCCACGATATCGTCGCGCAGCTGCTCGTAGGCGCGCTCGATCAGCGTGCGCGAGGCCGACGCCGGGGCGTCGGCCGTGGGCAGGGCGGAGCGTTTGGCCATGGAGTCAGCGCCTTTCGCCGCGGATCTTGTTCAATCGGTAGCTGAGCTGCGGCCGCGTCAGCCCGAGCAGGCGGGCGGCGGCGGCCAGGTTGCCGCGGCTGCGCTGCACGGCCTGCTCGATCAGGGTTTCTTCCAGCGTCGCCAGTCCCAGCTGGCTGGCCAGCATCCGCTCCACCAGGTCGGCATGGTCGGCCGGTGGTGCCTGTGCCTCGCGCAACCGCCCCGAGGCTTCGAGGGTGTGCGCCGGCATCGCGCCAGGCGGCTGGGCGCCATCGGGAAACAGGTGCTCGACCTGCATGGGCTGGCCGGCCGAGGCCAGGATCACGCCGCGCTCGACCAGATTTTCCATCTCGCGCACGTTGCCGGGCCAGCCGTGGCTGCGCAGCGCGTGTAGCGCGCGGTCGGCAAATCCCTTCACGTGCTTGTCATGCAGGCGCGTGAAGCGCTGCAGCAGGTACTGCGCGATGGGTTCGATGTCGCCTTCGCGCTCGCGCAGCGGGGGAATGCGGATCGGGTAGACGTTGATGCGGTAGTACAGGTCCTGCCGGAAGCGCCCGGCTCGCACCGCCTGCATCAGATCCACGTGGGTGGCGGCCACCAGGCGCACGTCCACGTGGCGCGCCTGCGAGGAGCCCAGGCGCTCGACCTGGCCGTCCTGCAGCACGCGCAGCAGCTTGGCCTGCGCGGGCAATGACAGCTCGCCCAGTTCGTCCAGGAACAGCGTGCCCCCGTGCGCGCGCTCGAAGCGGCCGGCGCGCGCGGCGTCGGCGCCGGTGTAGGCGCCTTTCTCGGTGCCGAACAGCTCGGACTCGATCAGCTCGCCCGGCAGCGCCGCGCAGTTGACGGCCACGAAGGGTTTGGCGGCGCGCGGGCTCAGGGCGTGCAGGGCGCGCGCGAAGCGCTCCTTGCCGGTGCCGGTCTCGCCGGTCAGCAGCACCGTCACCTGGGTGCCGGCGGCCTTGCGCAGCAGTTGCGTGGCGGCGGCAAAGCCTGGTGCGTGGCCGATCAGCGGGCCCAGGGCGTCCACCGGCGTTTCGGGCTGGTCGTCGGCTGGTATCGCGGCGGGCCAGGCGCCGACGGCGCTACCCGACGGGTCGAGCGCCAGAGCCTGCGCGGCGTAGTCGCTGGCCAGCTGCTCGCCGTCCGGCCAGTCACTCACCGGCCGGCCTTCGATGCGGCAGTGGGCGTGGCCGCAGGCGGCACAGGCCACTTCCTTGTACAGCACGGGGCGGCCCATGAAGGCGCTGGTGTAGCCCGAGGCGTAGCCCAGCAGCGTCCAGCAGACCGGTTCGTGCTGCGGGCCGAAGTCGCGCAACTGCGTTTCCACTTCCCACGAATGGTCCCAGCGGAACACGCCATGGAACTGACCGGCGGCCACGTCCAGGTCGAGCTGCTCGGGCGTGACCTGCACGGCGCCTTCCAGCATGTGCAGTTGCGGGCCGACGGCGAACAGGGAAAACATGTCGGCGTCGGCGCGCAGCTGGCGCGCCAGCGCCGCGTCGCGCTCGCCCGAGGCGTAGCCCACGCGCAGCAGCAGGCGTCGGGCGGCGGCCGGGCCCAGCGACTTGATCAGTTCGCGCCGCAGCGTGCCCAGCGAGGCCGCGTGCATGAGGAGCATGCGCTGCCCCGCCAGCCAGATGCGGCCGTCGGCCGACGAAAACTCCACCTGGCGGCGCAGGTCGGCGGCAGAGGGCAGGGGAGGCAGCGAGCTCACGACGCGATTATCGATAAAGAGGATGATTGTGCAAGTGAAGACGGATGGCTGAGATCATCAAATCGTCAATTTTGGGTTTGATCAATCACGCAAATCATCATGTTGCAGCGCAATATTTCATGGATTTTCCTGTATATATCGAGCTGATTGCAGAGCGGCGCCATGGCGAAAAATCAGGGTTTTCCCGAAAATTATCGAGATTTCTACGGATTCGGGACTTTCTGGCATGTCCCGTGCAAGGGATGGTGCATGGCTGCCGCACCTGCCCCTTCCGACGACCGCTGGGATGTCCAGCGCCGCTTCATCCGCATCGTGCAGACGCACGACAACGGCATGGTCGAGTTCGAGTTCGCTGTCGGCGAACCCGGTCTGTTCGTCGAGATGGTGATGCCACGCGCCGAGTTCGAGGAGTTCTGCGCCACGCAAGGTGTGCAGCCCACGGAAGGCCGGCTGCCGGCGCACGACGGTGGCAGCAGCGAGCACGAGTGGGACTGGAGCCTGCGCGATGCGCGCGACCGGCACTTCCGCCACGAGCCCTGACAACCACCCTTTCACACCACCAGGACAAGGAGACAAATTCCATGCAGATCGACCTGCGTACCGTCAGCATCACGCCGCTGCGGCAAACCTACACCCACATCGCCGAGCGACTGGGCGCCGACAAGCCGGCCTCGCGCTACATCGAAGGCACGATGGATGTGCAGGCCAATGCCAACTTTCACTACCGTCCGACCTGGGATCCGCAGCACGAGCTGTTCGACCCGCGCCGCACCCGGATCGTGATGCAGGACTGGTACGCGCTCAAGGACCCGCGCCAGTTTTACTACGGCACCTACACCCAGGCGCGTGCGCGCATGCAGGAGGTGGCCGAGGCGGATTTCGAGTTCGTCGAAAGCCGTGGCTTGGCCGATCGTTTTGATGACGCGGCGCGCCGCACGGCACTGGACTTCTACGTGCCGCTGCGCCACGTGGCCTGGGGCGCCAACATGAACGGCGCCTACCAGTGCGCCTATGGCTACGGCACGGCCATCACCCAACCCTGCCTGTATGCCGGCATGGACCAGTTGGGCATTGCCCAGTACCTGACGCGCCTGGGCCTGCTGCTGGGCAACCAGGGCGACCTGGAAGCCGGCAAGCACGCCTGGCTCAATGCGCCTGCCTGGCAGGGCCTGCGCCGCGTGGTCGAGGACACCTGGGTGCTGAAGGACTGGTTCGAGCTGTACGTGGCGCAGAACGTGGTGCTCGACGGCGTGCTGTTCGGCCTGGCCTACAAGGAGGTGGATCAGGCGATCTCGGAGAGGGCCGGTCCCACGGTGTCCATGCTCACGCGCTTTCAGGCCGAATGGATTCAGGATGCCTGCAAGTGGGTCGATGCCGTCATCAAGGCCGCGGCCGCCGAAAGCGCCGACAACCAGGCGCTGCTCAGCCAGTGGTATGCGCAGTGGCGCGCCAGGGTGGTGGAGGCGCTCACGCCGGTGGCCCAGCTGGCGCTGGCCGAGCAGGGCGGCCAAGCCCTCGGTCGCGCCGTCGCGGCAGTCGATGCGCGCATGAGCAAGGCCGGCCTGACGGTGGCCGCCTGAGCACCGTCACCCAACGAACACGAGGAGTCAAGGCATGTCCAACGTATTCATCGCCTTCCAGAAGAACGAGGATTCGCGCGCCATCGTCAACGCGATCCTGGCCGACAACCCGACGGCCATCGTCAGCGACCAGCCGGCCATGGTCAAGATCGACGTGCCCGGCCGCATGGTGATCCGCAAGAGCACCATCGAAGAGGAGATCGGGCGCGACTTCGACCTGCAGGAAATGCACGTCCACCTGATCACCCTGAGCGGCAACATCGACGAGACCGACGACGAGTTCAGCCTGACCTGGAACCAGTAAGCACCGCCCCCGACCGCGACGCAAGGAGACATTCACCATGGATATGAAAGCCAGCAAGAAACTGGGCCTCAAGGAGCGCTACAACCTGATGACGCGCGACCTGGCCTGGACGCCCACCTACCAGGCCGTCAAGGACGTGTTCCCGTACATGGAATACGAGGGCATCAAGATCCACGACTGGGACAAGTTCGAGGACCCCTTCCGCATGACGATGGACTCGTACTGGAAGTACCAGGCCGAGAAGGAGCGCAAGCTCTACGCCATCATCGACGCCTTCACGCAGAACAACGGCCACCTGGGCGTGACCGATGCGCGCTACATCAACACGCTCAAGCTGTTCCTGACCGGCGTCTCGCCACTCGAATACATGGCGCACCGCGGTTTTGCCCATGTCGGCCGCCAGTACCCCGGCGCCGGCCCGCGCGTGGCCTGCATGATGCAGAGCCTGGACGAAATCCGCCACGCGCAGACACAGATCCACAGCCTGTCCAACTACAACAAGCACTACAACGGCTTCCAGAACTGGCGCCACCAGCATGACCGCGTGTGGTACCTGTCGGTGCCCAAGTCGTTCTTCGATGATGCCGTCAGCGCCGGGCCGTTCGAGTTCATCGTCGCCATCGGCTTCGCGTTCGAATATGTGCTAACCAACCTGCTGTTCGTGCCCTTCATCTCGGGCGCGGCCTACAACGGCGACATGGGCGCCATGGCCTTCGGCTTCTCGGCCCAGTCCGACGAGTCGCGCCACATGACGCTGGGCCTGGAGATCATCAAGTTCATCCTGGAACAAGACCCGGACAATCTGCCCATCGTGCAGGCCTGGCTGGACAAATGGTTCTGGCGCGGCTACCGCGTGCTGACCCTGGTGGCCATGATGATGGACTACATGCTGCCCAAGCGCGTGATGAGCTGGAAGGAGGCCTGGGAGATCTACGCCGAGCAGAACGGCGCCGCCCTGTTCAACGACCTGGCGCGCTATGGCATCAAGGTACCCAAGGGCTGGGAGCAGGCCTGCAAGGACAAGGATCACCTGAGCCACCAAGCCTGGAACGTGTTCTACAACTACGGCGCCGCCGCCCCCTTCCACACCTGGGCGCCGAGCGAGAAGGACATGGAGTGGCTGTCGGCCAAGTACCCCGACACATTCGACAAGTACTACCGCCCGCTGTGGACGCATTACGCCAAGGAGCAGGCCGAGGGCCGGCGCTTTTACAACCAGACCCTGCCCATGCTGTGCCAGGTCTGCCAGGTGCCGATGTTCTTCACCGAGCCGGACGACCCGACGAAGATCGCCTACCGCGAGAGCGAGTACCAGGGTATGAAGTACCACTGCTGCTCCGACGGCTGCAAGCACATCTTCGACAACGAACCCGAAAAATACGCGCAGAGCTGGCTGCCGGTGCACCAGATCTACCAGGGCAACTGCTTCCCGGCCGACGTCGACCCCACC
Source organism: Burkholderiales bacterium 68-10 (assembly GCA_001897615.1). GTDB lineage: Bacteria > Pseudomonadota > Gammaproteobacteria > Burkholderiales > Burkholderiaceae_C > Ottowia. The sequence goes on along the minus strand of MKTG01000032.1, from coordinate 34,851 downwards.
AAGCCCGACTTCAACCCACTGGCCGAGGTGCTGCGCTACTACAAGATGGAGTTCGGCCGCGACAACCTGGACTTTGCCGATTCCGAGGACAAGAAGAACTTCGAAGCCTGGCGTCAGCAGGCCACCAGCAACTGAGCCGCAGGTACAAGGAGACACCCCATGGCTGTGAAATCCATCACCCCCTACGAGTTCGCGCAAAAGGACACGGCGGACAAGTTTCCCGCCCCGCTGCTGTACATCGGCTGGGAAGACCACAAGATGTTCTGCGCCCCGTTCTGTGCCCCCATGCCGCCGACCATGAAGTTCGGCGAGCTGGTGCAGGGCGCGCTGCCCGGCATGTTCGGCGCGCATCCGGACTTTGCCAGGATCGACTGGGGCAAAACCGAGTGGTTCATGTCCGGCAAGCCCTTCACGCCCGACATGGACAAGACCCTGGCCGAGAACGGCCTTGGCCACAAGAGCGTGATCCGCTTTCGCACGCCGGGCTTGACCGGGCTGGGCGGCTCCTGCTTCTGAGCCGGCACGGACGGCCCTGGCCACGCGGTCAGGGCGCTGTCCGGGCCGGTTGTCCAGCGCGGTTATGAATTCGAATGAAATCCGGCTCCAGCGCTTGTCCAGCAAGCGCCAGCAGCTATTGTTTTTGATAGAAGTGAACGTCCATGAGCTATCAGCTCACCATTGAACCGATCGGTCAGGTCGTCGAGGTCGAGGAAGGGCAGACCATTCTCGACGCCGCGCTGCGCGCCGGCATCTACCTGCCGCACGCCTGCGGCCACGGCCTGTGCGGCACCTGCAAGGTCCAGGTCACCGATGGCGAAGTCGAGCACGGCGAAGCCAGCGGTTTTGCCCTGATGGACTACGAGCGCGAGGAGGGCAAGTGCCTGGCCTGCTGCGCCACGCCGCAGGCCGACGTGGTGATCGAGGCCGAGATCGAGGAAGAGCCCGACGCCCGCAACCTGCTGGTGCAGGACTACGGCGGGGTGGTGTCGCGCATCGAGAGCCTGACGCCCACCATCAAGGGCGTGTGGATCGAGCTTGACGCGCCCATCACCTTCCAGGCCGGGCAGTACATCGGGCTGCACATTCCGGGCGAAGCCACCACGCGCGCCTTCTCGATCGCCAGCGCCCCGGCGCAGTCCCGCGAGATCGAACTCAACATTCGCCACGTCCCCGGTGGCAAGGGCACGGGCTGGGTGCACGAGCACCTGCGGGTGGGCGATCGTGTCAGGCTGGCTGGTCCCTACGGGCGTTTTTTCGTGCGCGAAACGGCGCACCAGAAGGACGACCTGGGCTACCTGTTCCTGGCCGGCGGCTCGGGCCTGTCGAGCCCGCGCTCCATGGTGCTCGACCTGCTGGCGGCCGCCTGCGGCAGGCCGATCACCCTGGTCAACGGCGCGCGCAACCGCGCCGAGCTGTACCACCACGAGGAATTCCTGCAACTGGCCGCGCAGCACCCGCGGTTCACCTATGTCGCGGCCTTGTCGGACGAACCCGCCGGCAGCGACTGGAACGGCGCGCGCGGCTTCGTGCACGACGCCGCCAAGGCGCACTTCAACAACGATTTCCGCGGCCACAAGGCCTATCTGTGCGGCCCGCCGCTGATGATCGAGGCCTGCATCACCACCCTGATGCAGGGCCGGCTGTTCGAGCGCGACATCTACACCGAGAAGTTCATTTCGGCCGCCGACGCCCAGCAGGTACGCAGCCCGCTGTTCAAGAAAATCTGAGCACAGCGCCATGGCCTACCACACCGTCACCATCGCGGACACCGGCGAAAGCTACCGCTGCGCCGAGCACCGCTCCGTGCTGGAAGGCATGGAAGCGCTGGGCAAGAAAGGCATTCCGGTCGGCTGCCGCCAAGGTGGCTGCGGCGTGTGCAAGGTGCAGGTCCTCGAAGGCCAGTACACCAAGCGCGTGATGAGCCGCGCCCACGTCAGCGCCGAAGAGGAAGCTGGCGGTTGCGTGCTGTCCTGCCGCATCCGGCCGGCCAGTGACCTGCGGCTGGCCGTGATCGGCCCCATGAAGAAGAATGTCTGCCGCCCCGCGAGCGAGGCGGCGACCCTGTCCTCCCATCCCACCTGAAACCAAGCAAAGGAGACCTCCAATGGCAATGACTGGCGTTTTGCGTCCTGGGCACGCCCAGATCCGCGTGCTCGACCTGGAAGAATCGGTCCAGTGGTACACCAACGTCATGGGCTTGCAGCCCATGGGCCGTGACAAGCAGGGCCGGGCCTACTTCAAGACGCGCAACGAGCGCGACCACCACAGCATCATCCTGCGTCAGGCCGACCAGGCCGGCCTGGACTTCTTCGGCTACAAGGTGCTGGACAAGGCCACGCTCGATGACCTGGAAAAAAAGCTCCAGGCCCACGGCGTCAAGACCGAGCGCATCCCCGCCGGCGATCTGCTGGAGACCGGCGAGCGCGTGCGTTTTCAGATCCCCACCGGTCACACGCTGGAGCTGTATGCCGAGAAGAAGGACGTCGGCAACGGCATGGGCTACACCGACCCCGAGGTCGATGTGCTCGACGGCCCCGGCATCCGCCCGATCCGCATGGACCATGCGCTGATCTATGGCGGCGACATCGACGGCAACGTCAAGCTGTTCACCGAGGTGCTGGGTTTCACCCTGGTGGAGCGCGTGAAACTCGAAGACGGCACCACCGACCTGGCCGTATGGCTCACCTGCAGCGCCAAGGCGCACGACATCGCCATGGTGCGCCACGCCGAGGATGCCAAGTTGCACCACGTCGCCTTCCAGATGCCAAGCTGGGAAAGCGTGCTGCGCGCCGCCGACATCATGAGTGTCAACCGTGTCTCCATCGACATCGGCCCCACGCGCCATGGCATTACCCAGGGCACGACGATCTACTTCTTCGACCCCTCCGGCAACCGCCTGGAGACCTTCTGCGGCGGCTACGACCATTACCCCGACATGCACCCCATCACCTGGACCTGGGATGAAGTGGGTCGCGGCATCTTCTATCACGATCGAAAGCTCAACGACGCCTTCCTGAGCGTGGTCACCTGATCCGCCGCGGCGTGGCGCGCCTTGCTCCTGGCAGGCGCTGGGCGCCGCCAGCACCGCGGGGCGGCCCTGGCACGGCAGCGGCCGGCCTTGGCCGCGCCCTGTGCAGTGGCGGGGCCAGCCCTGCTTCCCCATGAAGGAACCGACCATGCATTCACACAGCGTCGAACAGCGCAGCATCACCGCCGAGGCCGCCAACGCCGCGGTGGTGGCGGCCGTGGCCAGGGCCGGCGAGCTGGGCATCCGCATCAATGTGGCCGTGACCGACGCCTCGGGCGTGCTGGCGGCCTTTCTGCGCATGCCTGGGGCCTTCCTGCATTCGGTGGACATCGCCATCGACAAGGCCTACACCGCGGCCGGCTTCGGCTTTGCCACGGCGCAGTGGGCCGGCATTCTGCGGGGCGACGAGGCGCTGCGCCTGGGCATGCCGGTGCGCCCGCGCAACGTGGTGTTCGGCGGCGGCCTGCCGATTCGCGAGGCGGGGGCGCTGATCGGCGGCATCGGCGTCTCGGGCGGATCGGCCGAGCAGGACGAGATTTGTGCCCGCGCGGGCCTGGCCGCGCTGGGGCTGGAGGCCGCGTGAGCGGCCGATCCTCCAGGAACAGAGAGTACCCATGAAAGAGTTTCTGAACTTCATCAACGGCGACTACGTCAAGAGCGCCAGCGGCCGGACTTTCGAGAATCGCAACCCGGTCGATGGCAGCCTGATCGGCCTGATCCACGAGGCCGGCCGGCCCGAGGTGGACGCCGCCGTGGCGGCCGCCAAGGCCGCGCTGGCGGGCGACTGGGGCCGCATTTCGGTGACCGAGCGCTGCAAGCTGCTCGACGCGCTGGCGATCGAGATCAACCGCCGCTTCGACGACTTCCTGCAGGCTGAAATTGCTGACACCGGCAAGCCGCACCACCTGGCCTCGCACGTGGACATTCCGCGCGGCGCCGCCAACTTCCAGATCTTCATCGACACCATCAAGAGCGCATCCACCGAGTCGTTCAAGATGACCACGCCCGACGGCAAGACGGCGCTGAGCTACGGCGTGCGCGTGCCGCGCGGCGTCATCGCCGTGGTCTGCCCCTGGAACCTGCCGCTGCTGCTGATGACCTGGAAGGTCGGCCCGGCGCTGGCCTGCGGCAACACCGTGGTCGTCAAGCCCTCCGAGGAAACCCCGGCCACCGCCACGCTGCTGGGCGAGGTGATGAACGCCGTCGGCGTGCCCAAGGGGGTCTACAACGTGGTGCACGGCTTCGGCCCCGATTCGGCGGGCGAGTTCCTGACCCGCCACCCCGACGTCGACGGCATCACCTTCACTGGCGAGACACGCACCGGCGAGGCCATCATGAAGGCCGCCGCCGAGGGCATCCGCCCGGTGTCGATGGAACTCGGCGGCAAGAACGCCGCCGTGGTGTTTGCCGACTGCGACCTGCAGGTCACCATCGACACGCTGCAGCGCTCCTGCTTTGAAAACGCCGGCCAGGTCTGCCTGGGCACCGAGCGCGTGTACGTCGAGCGGCCGATCTTCGAGCAGGTGGTGGCGGCATTGAAGGAACGCGCCGAAGCCATGACACCGGGCGAGCCGTTCGACCCGGCGACCCGCATCGGCCCGGTCATCAGCAAGGAGCACCAGACCAAGGTGCTGTCTTACTACCAGAAGGCGCGCCAGGAGGGGGCCACCGTGGTCACCGGCGGCGGTGTGCCCGACATGCCCGCGCACCTGAAGGAGGGCAGCTGGGTGCAGCCCACCATCTGGACCGGCCTGCCCGAGACCGCCAGCGTCATCACCGACGAGATCTTCGGCCCCTGCTGCCACATCAGCCCCTTCGACAGCGAGGAGGAAGTGCTGTCCAAGGTCAACGCCAACCGCTACGGCCTGGCCACGGCGATCTTCACGCAGGACATCGGCCGCGCCAACCGGGTGGCGCAGCGCATTCACGTCGGGCTCACCTGGATCAACTGCTGGTTCCTGCGCGATCTGCGCACCTCCTTTGGCGGCTCCAAGGCGTCCGGCATCGGTCGCGAAGGTGGCGTACACTCGTTCGAGTTCTACACCGACCTGCGCAACGTGATGGTCAAGTTCTGAGCGATTGACGCGCTGGCGCTTGACTGGCAAGCGCCAGCAGCTATTTTTTGTATAGCAAACCGCATATGGACAAGAAACAGATCGAGCAGTTGGGCGACACCCTCTTCGACGCCCTCACGCAGTGCAAGACCGTGCCGCCGCTGACCAGCCAGCACGCCGACATCAGCATCGATGACGCCTACGCCATCCAGCAGCGCCTGATGCAGCGCCGGCTGGCGGCGGGCGAACGGGTGGTGGGCAAGAAGATCGGCGTCACCAGCCAGGCGGTGATGAACATGCTGGGCGTGTTCCAGCCCGACTTCGGCTGGCTGACCGACGGCATGGTCTACAACGAGGGCGAGGCCGTGCCCATGGCCCGCCTGATCCAGCCCAAGGCCGAGGGCGAGATCGCCTTCATCCTGAAGCGGTCGCTCAAGGGCCCCGGCGTCAGCGTGGCCGACGTGCTGGCCGCCACCGAGGGCGTGATGGCCTGCTTCGAGATCGTCGACTCGCGCATCCAGGACTGGAAGATCAAGATCCAGGACACCGTGGCCGACAACGCCAGTTGCGGCGTGTTCGTGCTGGGCGACCGCCTGGTCGACGTGCGCGATCTCGATCTGACCACCTGCGGCATGGTGCTGGAAAAGAACGGCGAGATCGTCGCCACCGGCGCCGGCGCCGCCGCCCTGGGCCACCCGGCCAACGCCGTGGCCTGGCTGGCCAACACGCTGGGCCGCCATGGCATCGCGCTGGAGGCGGGCGAGGTGGTGCTGTCGGGCTCGCTGGGCATCATGGTGCCGGTGGCCGCGGGCGACAACCTGCGCGTCACGATCGGCGGCATCGGCGGCTGCTCGGTGCGGTTTGTGTGAATGACGAATGACCTTGCCTCGCGTCGATGACGGCGCTGTGCGCCCTGACCGAGGCCGTCATTTCGTCTTTGAAGCCGCGCGAGCGGTGAAGTCATTTCGTCATTGGAAAGCATGGAAATGAGCAAGAAAATCAAGTGCGCCCTGATCGGCCCCGGCAACATCGGCACCGATCTGCTGGCCAAGCTGCAGCGCAGCCCCGTGCTGGAGCCGGTGTGGATGGTCGGCATCGACCCCGAGTCCGACGGCTTGAAGCGCGCGCGGGAAATGGGCATCAAGACCACCGCCGAGGGCGTGGACGGACTGCTGCCGCACATCAAGGCTGACGGCGTGCAGATCGTGTTTGACGCCACCAGCGCCTACGTGCACGCCGAGAACTCGCGCAAGGTGACGGCGCAGGGCGCGATGATGATCGACCTGACGCCCGCGGCCATCGGCCCCTACTGCGTGCCGCCAGTCAATCTGCGCGAACACGTGGGCAAGCGCGAGATGAACGTCAACATGGTCACCTGCGGCGGCCAGGCCACCATCCCGATGGTGGCGGCCGTCAGCCGCGTGCAGCCGGTGGGCTATGCCGAGATCGTGGCCACCGTGTCCAGCAAATCCGCCGGCCCCGGCACGCGCAAGAACATCGACGAGTTCACCCGCACCACGGCCGGCGCCATCGAGAAGGTGGGCGGCGCCAAGCGGGGCAAGGCCATCATCATCATCAATCCGGCCGAGCCGCCGCTGATCATGCGCGACACCGTGCATTGCCTGGTCGAGGGCCAGCCCGACCAGGCCGCCATCACGAAAAGCATCCACGACATGATCGCCGAGGTGCAGAAGTACGTGCCCGGCTACAAGCTGGTCAACGGGCCGGTGTTCGACGGCCAGCGCGTGTCGGTCTTCCTGGAAGTCGAGGGCCTGGGCGACTACCTGCCCAAGTACGCCGGCAACCTGGACATCATGACCGCCGCCGCCGCCCGCACCGCCGAGATGTTTGCCGAGGAGATCCTGGCCGGCGCGCTCACCCTCGAACCCGTCGCCGCCTGAAGGAGCCCCCGCCATGAACATCCAAGGCAAGAAGATCACCCTGCATGACATGACGCTGCGCGACGGCATGCACCCCAAGCAGCATCAGATGACGCTGGCGCAGATGAAATCCATCGCCCAGGGCCTGGACGCCGCCGGCATGCCGCTGATCGAGGTCACCCACGGCGACGGCCTGGGCGGCGCCTCGGTCAACTACGGCTTTCCGGCCCACAGCGACGAGGAATACCTCTCCGCTGTCATCCCGCTGATGAAGCAGGCCAAGGTGTCGGCGCTGCTGCTGCCCGGCATTGGCACCGTCGACCACCTGAAGATGGCGCGCGAGCTGGGCGTGCACACCATCCGCGTGGCCACCCACTGCACCGAGGCCGACGTCAGCGAGCAGCACATCACCATGGCCCGCAAGATGGACATGGACACCGTGGGCTTTCTGATGATGGCGCACATGAACTCGGCCGAAGGCCTGGTCAAGCAGGCCAGGCTGATGGAAGGCTACGGCGCCAACTGCATCTACGTCACCGACTCGGCCGGCTACCTGCTGCCCGATCAGGTCAAGGAGCGCATCGCCGCCGTGCGCGCCGCGCTCAAGCCCGAGACCGAACTGGG
>MKTG01000032.1:20311-27233 GCA_001897615.1 Burkholderiales bacterium 68-10 | reverse complement strand
GCCAACCGCATCGACGCCGCCGCCGCCGGCCTGGGCGCCGGTGCCGGCAACACGCCGATGGAGGTGCTGGTGGCCGTGCTCGAGCGCATGGGCGTGCACACCGGCATGGACGTGTTCAAGATCCAGGACGTGGCCGAGGACCTGGTGGTGCCGGTGATGGACTTCCCCATCCGCATCGACCGCGACGCGCTGACGCTGGGCTACGCCGGCGTGTACGGCTCCTTCCTCCTGTTCGCCAAGCGCGCCGAGAAGAAGTACGGCGTGCCGGCGCGCGAGATCCTGGACGAGATGGGCCGCCGCGGCATGGTGGGTGGCCAGGAAGACATGATCGAGGACACCGCGCTGACACTATCAAAACAGAAGCTGGTGACGCAGGCTGCAAGCCACTGATCGGCTGGAAAGGTTCATGACCATGGCTCTCGACCCGAAGACGCTCGACCAGCTGGCCGAGCACCTGCACGCCTGCCAGCGCGAGGCGCGCGACACGTTGAAGATCACCGACGCGCACCCGGACATGAGCTGGGACGACGCCTATGCCATCCAGGACCGCATCCTGGCCGCCAAGCTGAAGGCCGGCGCGCGCGTGGCCGGCTACAAGGCGGGCCTGACCTCGCACGCCAAGATGCGCCAGATGGGCGTGACCGACCCGGTGTTCGGCTTCCTGGTCGATGAGTTCATCGTGCCCGAAGGCGGCGAAGTCAAGGTCAGCCAGCTGATCCACCCCAAGGTCGAGCCCGAGATCTGCTTCGTCACCCGCGCCGAGCTCAAGGGCCCGGGCTGCCACATCGGCGCCGTGCTGGCCGCCAGCGATGTGGTGCTGACCGGCATCGAGGTCATCGACAGCCGCTACCGCGACTTCAAGTTCGACTTGAAGAGCGTGGTGGCCGACAACACCTCGGCCTCGCGTTTCGTCGTCGGCGGTCGCGCCGTGGACGCGCGCAGCGTCGACCTGCGCACCACCGGCATCGTGCTCGAAAAGAACGGCCAGGCCGTCGCCCTGGGCGCCGGCGCCGCCGTGCTGGGCCACCCGGCCGCCGCCGTGGCCATGCTGGTCAACCATCTGGGCCGGCGCGGCCAGAGCCTGCCGGCCGGCAGCCTGGTGCTGTCCGGCGGCATCACCGAGGCAGTGGCCGTGCAGGCCGGCGACAACGTGACGCTGCGCGTGCAGGGCATGGGCAGCGTGTCGGTGCGCTTCGTGTGACGCCATGAATCTCGGGCGTCGGCCATCCGGCGCCCACCTTTTCGCCCACCGGAGAACCTCATGAAACGACGCAATTTCATCGCGGCGGCGTCTGCTGCCGCGCTGTCGGCCAGCGCCTGGGCGCAGGACGCCTACCCCAGCCGCCCGGTCAGGCTGATCGTGCCCTTCCCGCCGGGCGGGCCGACCGACATCATGGGCCGCACCGCCGCCAAGGCCATGGGCGAGCGCCTGGGCCAGCAGTTCGTGGTCGAGAACAAGGCCGGTGCCGGCGGCAACATCGGCACCGATGCCGTGGCCAAGGCGGCGCCCGACGGCTACACCATCGGCCTGGCGGCGATCAGCAGCCTGGCGATCGCGCCGCACTTGTACGGCAAACTGCCGTTCAACGTCGGCAAGGATCTGGCGCCCATCGCGCTGGTGGGCACCACGCCCTGCGCCATCATGGCCAACCCGCAGGCCCCGTTCTCCGACCTGAAGGGCCTGATCGCCTACGCCAAGGCCAATCCGGGCAAGTTGAGCTACGCCACCTCCGGCATCGGCACCAGCAACCACCTGGCGACCGAGTTGCTGCAATCGGTGGCCGGCATCCAGCTGACGCACGTGCCCTACAAGGGTTCGAGCCAGATCGTGCCCGACCTGATCTCCGGCACGGTGCTGATGAGCATGGAGAGTTCACTGGCCACCACGCTGCAGCACGTGCGCGGCGGCAAGCTGCGGGCCATCGCGGTGACCTCGGCCAAGCGCTCCAGTGCGCTGCCGGATGTGCCGACGGTGGCCGAGTCGGGCTATCCGGGCTTCGAGGTGGAGACCTGGTTCGGCCTGGTGGCGCCGGCGGCCACGCCCGCCGCCGTCGTGGCCAGGCTGCGGGATGCCTGGGCCGAAGGCGCGAAAGGCGCCGACGCCCAGGCCGCCTTCGACAATATCTCGGCCAACCTGCGCGCCACCACGCCCGCCGAGTTCGGCGCCTTCATCCAGGCCGAGGACAAGCGCTGGGGCGAGCTGATCCGCAAGCTGGGCATCAAGGCCGACTGAGCCGCAAAGGGCGCAAGTCCGGCGTGCGCCGGGCAGCGGGGCCATCGCTCTGTCCGGTGAAAATCGCGCGATGCAAGGCAGGCGGGTAGTGCGACGGATCTGTCTCTGTGCAGCGGCCCTGGCGCTGTACGGCGGAAGCTGGCTTGGCTTGGTGCGGCCTGCGCAGGCCCAGCCGGTCGAACGCGTCGTTCAAGGACAGCCGTGGCTGGCGCGCGCGGGCTTCGTCGTTGACGGCGATTCGCTGTGGGTGCAGCCGGAGGGCGGCGGCAGGCGCGCTCGACTGCGGCTGCAGGGCATCGACGCGCCCGAGCGTTGTCAGCCGGGGGGAGCGCCGGCGCGCGCGGCCCTGCAGGCACTGGTGCAGGGCGAGCGGCTGCACGTGACGGTACATGCGCGGGACCGCTTCGGGCGCCGCCTGGCCAGCGTGCGGCGCCAGCGCGACGGCCTGGACGTGGCGGCGGGCATGGTGGCCCAGGGTTGGGCCTGGAGCGACCGCCAGGGCTGGCGCCGCGGCCGCTACTGGCGCGAGGAGGCGCAGGCCCGCGCGGCCCGGCGCGGCGTGTTCGCCACCGCCGATGCCGAATCGCCGGCGGAGTTCCGGCGCCGCCACGGGCCGTGCGGCACCGCGCGGTCTGGGGCCGCATTGACACCGAAACAACTATAAAAACGATAGCTGTTCGCGCATATCCGACAGGCGGTGCGGCCCTGATGGATGCCCGGCAACGACGACCGGCGTCAAGGCGCGAGCTGCAAGGACGAGCGCAGCGTCTGGGTCTCTGACGTGCAGTCCGCGGCCGGCGGCACCTGGCCGGCGGCGCGTGCCCGCACCACTTCCTTCCTCGCGGCCGCCAACTGGGCCTGGAAAATCTCATTGACCCGCAGTCGCGCCACGGTGGCGGCGCCAATCACGCGGCCGGCCTCGATGTCGCTCTTCCAGTGCACGCCACAGATACCGCGGCTCTGGCCAAAGGCGCGTCCGCGCAGCAGCAGGGCGTCGGCGCGCTCCGGCGCCAGCTCGGTCAGCACCAGGGCCCAGGCCCAGCCGAGCGCGGCATGGCCGGATGGGTAGCTGCCGTCCTTGCTCAGGGCCGCCTCCTCGGCGGGGGTGCAGGTGGGGGCGCTGAATGCCACGAACGGGCGCGTGCGCTTGTACTGGTCCTTGGCCTTGTAGGTGGCCAGACCAGCGTCGGTCAGCGTGCGCCGCAGCAGCATGTTCAGGTGGGGCGTGGTCTGTTCGGAAACCGTGACACCCAGGGCACAGGCAAAGGCGCCGGCCGTCTGCGGGAACTTCAGGTTGGCATCGCGTGTGGCCAGCGCGCCTCTCGGTCCCTTCTGCATGGCCGTCAGTTGCCGGAATGCGTCGGCATCGTCGGCATGGGCCGGCGTGCCTTCGGCGGGCGGAGGTGGCAGCAGTGCCAGGCTGTCGGGCAGCTCCTCGCGGCCGAGGTAACCCTTGAGGTAGCCCGCCCCGGGGCGCAGTTCGCCCACCTCGGCGGGGGAAACCGGCGCGTGCGGCGTACTGGTGCACGCGCCGAGCAATGTGATCGCGGTCAGAGCCGCTGCGGCGGAACGGATGGCAGGGTGCATGGGTGTCTCCTGTGATGGTGCTGGCGGGTTCGGCCGCTGCGGCCTGCTGGCAGTGTAGCGGCGTGCCATTTACCGGCCGAGCATCCTTCGGACACTATCAAATGAATAGCTTCTGCCGCAATACTGGTGTGCTATAGACGATTTTTTTATTGTGTATCCTGCGATCATTGAAGAGAATCGACACGGTCGGCGCAGGCGCCTTGAATCTCGGACAGTCCGCCCCATTTGATGGGCAATTCGGAGGTTTTCATGCGCCTAGACAAACTCACCACCAAGTTCCAGGAGGCCCTCGCCGACGCCCAGTCGCTGGCGCTGGGCCATGACCACGCCTACATCCAGCCCGAGCACCTGCTGGCGGCCATGCTGCTGCAGGAAGACGGCCCGCGCTCGCTGCTGGCGCGCGCCGGCGTCAACGTGGCGGCGCTGGCCCAGGCGGCGGATGCCGCCGTCAAGCGCCTGCCGCAGGTGCAGGGCCAGGAGCAGGTGCAGCCCAGCCCCGACCTGATGAAGCTGCTGCAGGCCACCGAGAAGGAGGGCATCAAGCGCGGCGACCAGTTCATCTCCAGCGAGATGTTCCTGCTGGCGCTGGCCGACGCCAAGGGCGAGGCCGCCCGCATCGCCAAGGAAGCCGGTCTGGCGCGCAAGGCGCTGGAGGCCGCCATCGACGCCGTGCGCGGCGGCCAACCCATGGACAGCGCCGAGGGCGAGGGCCAGCGCGAGGCGCTGAAGAAATACACGCTCGATTTGACCGAGCGCGCGCGCCAGGGCAAGCTTGACCCAGTCATCGGCCGCGACGACGAGATCCGCCGCACCATCCAGGTGCTGCAGCGGCGCAGCAAGAACAACCCGGTGCTGATCGGCGAGCCGGGCGTGGGCAAGACCGCCATCGTCGAGGGGCTGGCCCAGCGCATCACCGCCGGCGAGGTGCCCGACACGCTCAAGGGCAAGCAGGTGCTGGTGCTCGACATGGCGGGCCTGCTGGCCGGTGCCAAGTACCGCGGCGAGTTCGAGGAGCGGCTGAAGGCCGTGCTCAAGGAAGTGGCGCGCGAGGAAGGCCGCATCATCCTGTTCATCGACGAGCTGCACACCATGGTCGGCGCCGGCAAGGCCGAGGGCGCGATCGACGCCGGCAACATGCTCAAGCCCGCGCTGGCGCGCGGCGAGCTGCACTGCGTCGGCGCGACCACGCTGGATGAATACCGCAAGTACATCGAGAAGGACGCGGCGCTGGAGCGGCGCTTCCAGAAGGTGCTGGTGGGCGAGCCCAGCGTGGAAGACACCATCGCCATCCTGCGCGGCCTGCAGGAGCGCTACGAGGCGCACCACGGCGTCGACATCACCGACCCGGCCATCGTGGCCGCGGCGGAACTGAGCCACCGCTACATCACCGACCGCTTTTTGCCCGACAAGGCGATCGACCTGATCGACGAGGCCGCGGCCAAGATCAAGATCGAGATCGACTCCAAGCCCGAGGTGATGGACAAGCTGGATCGCCGCATGATCCAGCTCAAGATCGAACGCGAGGCGGTGAAGAAGGAAAAGGACGAGGCCTCGCAAAAGCACCTGGCGCAGATCGAGGACGACCTGGCCAAGCTGGAGAAGGAATACGCCGACCTGGACGAGATCTGGCGCGCCGAGAAAGCCAGCGCCCAGGGCAGCGAGCAGGTGCGCAAGGAGATCGAGCAGATCAAGTTCCAGATCCAGGAAGCCACGCGCAAGGGCGACTTCAACCACGTCGCCGAGTTGCAGTACGGCAAGCTGCCGGCGCTGGAAAAGCAGCTCAAGGAAGCGCAGGCCAGCGAAGAGGGTGCCGAGGCCCAGGCCAAGGCGCACAAGCTGCTGCGCACGCAGGTCGGCGCCGAAGAGATCGCCGAGGTGGTCAGCCGCGCCACCGGTATCCCCGTCAGCAAAATGATGGAAGGCGAGCGCGACAAGCTGCTGAAGATGGAAGATGCGCTGCACGAGCGCGTGGTGGGACAGAACGAGGCCATCGACGCCGTGGCCAACGCCATCCGCCGCTCGCGCTCGGGCCTGTCGGACCCGAACCGGCCGCTCGGCTCCTTCCTGTTCCTCGGCCCCACGGGCGTGGGCAAGACCGAGCTGACCAAGGCGTTGGCGGGCTTCCTGTTCGACAGCCAGGACCACATGGTGCGCATCGACATGAGCGAGTTCATGGAAAAGCACAGCGTGGCCCGCCTGATCGGCGCGCCGCCCGGCTACGTCGGCTACGACGAGGGCGGCTACCTGACCGAGGCGGTGCGGCGCAAGCCCTACAGCGTGGTGCTGTTCGACGAGATCGAAAAAGCCCACCCGGACGTGTTCAACGTGCTGCTGCAGGTGCTGGACGATGGCCGCCTGACGGACGGCCAGGGGCGCACGGTGGACTTCAAGAACACCGTGCTCATCATGACCAGCAACATCGGCAGCCCGATGATCCAGAGCATGGCGGGCCAGCCGTACGAGGAAGTCAAGGACGCGGTGTTCGGCGAGCTGAAGAACCACTTCCGCCCCGAATTTCTGAACCGGATCGACGAGATCGTGGTGTTCCACGGTCTGGATGCAACGCAGATCGGCGCCATCGCCAAGATTCAGCTCAAGGTGCTGGCCGAGCGAATGGCCCGGATGGACCTGTCGCTGAAAGTGTCGGACCAGGCACTGGCCGAGCTGGCCAAGGTCGGCTTCGATCCGGTGTTCGGCGCGCGGCCGCTCAAGCGCGCCATCCAGCAGCGCATCGAGAACCCGCTGTCCAGGCTGATCCTGGAGGGCAGGTTCCCGCCCAAGACCGAGATCAACGTCAGCGTCGATCCGATCAAGGACCCGGGCGTATTCACCTTCAGCGCCCACGCGGGCTGAGCCCTGGAGGGGCCCAGCCAGGCCCATCGACGCCGGCCCGTGCCGGCGTCGGCCATTTGATCGGTTACAACCCCGTCTGCCACCAAGGAACTGAGCGCCATGACGTCTTCGCTTTCGACCCAGGAGATCTTCGAGCGCGCCCGTGCCGCCAGCCGCCAGTCGGCCGAGGTGCCGCTGGCCCAGCGGCATGACCGCCTGGCGCGCCTGCAGCGCCTGCTGGACGAAAACGAGGCGGCCTTGGCGGCGGCG
>MKTG01000032.1:14285-20287 GCA_001897615.1 Burkholderiales bacterium 68-10 | reverse complement strand
CTGTTCCTGCTGCGCGGCATGCTGGGCGATCTGCGGCGCCACCTGGGGCGCTGGTCGCGCCCGCGCCGGGCGCGCACGCCGCTGTACCTGATGCCGGGGCGTGGCCACATCCAGCGCCAGCCGCTGGGCGTGGTGGGCATCATCGGGCCGTGGAACTACCCGCTGCAACTGACGCTGGGGCCGGCGGCGACGGCGCTGGCCGCTGGCAACCGGGTGCTGCTCAAGCCCAGCGAGCTGACCCCGCGCAGCAGCGCGCTGATGGCCGAGCTGGTGGCGCGCCACTTCGCGCCCGAGGAGTTCCACGTCGTGCTGGGCGGCCCCGATGTGGCGGCCGAATTCGCGGCGCTGCCGTTCGATCACCTGTTCTTCACCGGCTCCACCGCCGTTGGCCGCAAGGTGGCCGAGGCGGCGGCCCGGAACCTGACACCCACCACGCTGGAGCTGGGCGGCAAGTCGCCCTGCATCGTCGATGCGTCCTGCACCGACCTGGAGGGTGTGGCGCTCAAAATCGCCCACGGCAAGCTGCTCAACGCCGGCCAGACCTGCATCGCGCCCGACTACCTGCTGCTGCCGCGCGGGCGCGAGCAGGCGTTTGCCCAGGCCTACCAGGCGGCCGTGGCCCGGTTGTTTCCGTTCATCGAGGGCAACGCCGACTATGCGGCCATCGTCAGCGAGCGGCACCACGCGCGCCTGCTGGCGCTGCTGGACGAGGCGCGCGCCGCCGGGGCCACGGTGCAGGACATGGGCCCGCCCGCCGGCGGTGCGGGCAGTGACACCAGCCGCCGCATGCGGCCCACGCTGGTGCTGGGTGCCGCGCCGGCGCTGCGCCTGCTGCAGGAGGAGATCTTCGGCCCCATCCTGCCGGTGCTGCCCTGCGACACGCCGCGGCAGGCGATCGAGCTGATCAACGCCGCCCCGCGCCCGCTGGCGCTGTACTGGTTCGGCAACGATGCGGCGGCGCGCGATCAGGTGCTGCAAGGCACGGTGAGCGGCGGCGTCACCGTCAACGACACGCTGATGCACATCGCCCACGAGGGCCTGCCCTTTGGTGGCGTGGGCGACAGCGGCCTGGGCGCCTACCACGGCGAGACGGGTTTCCTGCGCTTCACGCACGAGAAGAGCGTGTTCGTGCAGTCGCGCTGGGCCATGGGGCAGCTGCTGTACCCACCGTATGGCGAGCGCTTCGCGCGCGTGATGTCGATGATTCGCCGGCTGCTCTGAAGCAGCTATCGTTTGTATAGCTGCTTGCGCCTGCCAGGCGGGCGCTGGAGCCGGATTTCTTCCAAATCCCCAGGGTGCGACCCGGCGCCGCAGCGGGTGCGGGCGCGTCTGGCCGCAAAGGCGTAACATGCGCGCCCATGTCTTCTTCTGCCGTCTCCGCGGCCTCCGGTCCGCTGCCCGTCGTGCCTTTGCGCGAGGACGCGAAAGTGATCGGCCTGGTGGGCCTGGCGCATGCCAGCTCGCACTTCTCGCACCTGCTGCTGCCGCCGCTGTTCCCGGTGTTCGCGACCGAATTCGGGCTGTCGTTCTCGCAACTCGGCCTGCTGATGTCGGTGTTCTTCGTCATTTCCGGCGCCGGGCAGGCGATGTCCGGTTTCCTGGTCGACAAGGTGGGCGCGCGGCCCGTGCTGTTCAGCTCGTTCGTGTGCTTCATCCTGGCTAGCCTGTCGGGCTACTTCGCCCACAGCTACGCGGGCCTGATGCTGGTGGCGGTGTTCGCCGGCTTGGGCAACGCGCCGTTTCATCCGGTGGACTTCAGCATCCTCAACCACCGGGTGTCGGCGCCGCGCCTGGGCTACGCCTTCAGCGCCCACGGGCTGTCGGGCAATCTGGGCTGGGCGCTGACGCCGGTGTTCCTGCTGTTCTTCACCGAGTTGTCGGGCTGGCGCAGCGGCTACCTGGCGGCGGCACTGATGTACGCGGGCATTCTGGCCCTGCTGGTGTTCAAGCGCGCGCACCTGCGGACCGAAGCCGTGGTGCACCACGCGCATGGCGCCCCTCACGCGTCGGGCGCCGGCTTTCTGCGCCTGCCGGTGGTGTGGTGGTGCTTTGCCTTCTTCCTGCTGTCCACGCTCACCCTGGCCGTGGTGCAGAGCTTCGCCTCGCCAATCATGAAGGCCATGCACGGCGTCAGCTTCGAGGCGGCGACGACCATGATCACCGCCTACATGCTGTGCGGCGCGTTCGGCATGCTGGTGGGCGGCTTCGTGGCCGCGCGCATCCCGGCGGCGTCCGACCGCGTGGTGGCCTGGGCCATGGGCGCGGGCGCGCTGCTGATCGTGGTGACGGCCACCGGCTGGCTGGGCGGCTTCGGCTCCATGGCGGTGCTGGCCGGCACCGGCTTTGCCGTCGGCGTGGGCGGCCCCAGCCGCGACCTGATGATCAAGAAGGCCACGCCCAAGGGCGCCACCGGGCGCATCTACGGCACGGTGTATTCGGGGCTGGACATCGGCTTTGCCATCGGCCCGCTGATCTACGGCATCTTCATGGACCGCGGCATGTACGCCACCACGCTGGTGCTGGCCGGGGTGTTCCTGGCGCTGTCGGTGGTGGCGGCGCTGGGGGTGGGGCGGCGCACGCCCAGCGCCTGAAGTGCCGCACAATGCCGCGATGACTTCGCGTATCGCCGGCCACCTGCTTGTCGAATGCCTTCTGGCCCAGGGCGTCACCCATGCCTTTGGCGTGCCGGGCGAGAGCTACCTGGCGGTGCTGGACGGCTTCCACGCGCATCGCGAGCGCATTGAGTTCGTCATCTGCCGGCAGGAGGGCGGCGCCGCCTTCATGGCTGAGGCGCACGGCAAGCTGACCGGGCGACCGGGCGTGTGCTTCGTCACCCGCGGGCCGGGAGCCACCAATGCCAGCATTGGCGTGCACACGGCGGCGCAGGATTCGACGCCCATGGTGCTGTTCGTGGGCGACGTGGCCAGCGACCAGCGCGACCGCGAGGCCTTCCAGGAGGTGGACTACGGCGCCTTCTTCGGCGCCTTCGGCATGGCCAAGCGGGTCGAGCGCGTCGACCGCGCCGAACGCCTGCCCGAATACGTGGCGCGCGCCTTTGCCACCGCGCTCAACGGCCGCCCCGGCCCGGTGGTGCTGGTGCTGCCCGAAGACATGCTGACCGAGCCGGTGCCGGACGCGCTGCAAGCTGCGCCGCGCTGGCAGGCGCCCGCCTGGCAGCCCGACGCGGCCGCCCTGGCGCGCCTGCTGGAGCTGCTGCGGTCGGCGCAGCGGCCGTTCGTCATCGCCGGCGGCAGCAGCTGGACGCCCGAGGGCGCACGTCACTTGCAGGCCTTTGCCGAAGCCTGGCAGCTGCCGGTGGGCACGGCGCTGCGCTTTCAGGACAGCTTCGACAACCACCACCGGCTGTACGCCGGCGATGTCGGCATTGCCATCAACCCGCGGCTGGCCGAGCGCATCCGCCAGGCCGACCTGGTGCTGGCCCTGGGCCCGCGCCTGGGCGAGATGACCACCAGCGGCTACACGCTGCTGCAGGTGCCCAGGCCGCACCAGCGCCTGATCCACGTGCACCCCGGGGCCGAGGAGCTGGGGCGGGTGTATCAGCCCGATCTGGCCTTGTGCGCCAGCCTGCCGGCCATGGCCGCCGCGCTGGCGGCGCAGCCGGCGCCGGCAGACGTGCCCTGGCGCGACTGGGCGGACGGCGCCCACGCCGACTACCTGGCCAACCTGCTGCCGCAGGCGCTGCCCGGCCCGGTGGACATGGCGGCCGTCATCCAGACCCTGCAGCGCCTGCTGCCGCCGGACGCGGCGCTGGCCAACGGGGCCGGCAACTTCGCCAGCTGGGCGCATCGCTTCTTCCGCTACCACGGCCTGGGCAAGGGCCTGAAGACCCAGCTGGCGCCCACCAGCGGCGCCATGGGCTACGGCGTGCCAGCGGCCATTGCCTGCGCCATCACCACCGGCCGGACGGTGGTGGCGCTGACGGGCGACGGCGACTTCATGATGACCGGGCAGGAGCTGGCCACCGCCCGCCAGTACGGTGCGCGGCTCGTCGTGGTGCTGCTCAACAACGGCGTGTACGGCACCATTCGCATGCACCAGGCGCGCGAGTACCCGCATCGCCAGGCCGGCTCAATGCTGACCAACCCGGACTTCGTCCGGCTGGCCGAAAGCCACGGC
The DNA here is from genome assembly GCA_001897615.1 of Burkholderiales bacterium 68-10. Taxonomy (GTDB): domain Bacteria; phylum Pseudomonadota; class Gammaproteobacteria; order Burkholderiales; family Burkholderiaceae_C; genus Ottowia. Next base: position 16,150 of record MKTG01000032.1, on the reverse strand, counting down.
CTGGCCGGCGAGCGGGTGGAGCGCACCGAGCAGTTCGAGCCGGCGCTGCGCGCCGCGCTGGCACGGCCCGGCAGCACCCTGATCGAGATCGCCCTGAGCGAGCAGGTGATCACCACCCGCACTACGCTGGAGGCGATCGAAAATCGCGGTGGCCAGCGCTGATGTTGCTTTTGATTTGATAGCTGCTGGCGCTTGCTGATCGGTCGTTTCAGGGCAAATCAACCATAAAAAAACCGGCCCGAAGGCCGGTTTGTGGCTGGCCCGTGCAGGCCTTGCTTCGATCAGGACAGATGGTTGCTGATCAGCTTGGTCATCTCGAACATGGTGACCTGGGCCTTGCCGAAGATCGGCTTGAGCTTGGCGTCGGCGTTGATGTTGCGCTTGTTGACGCTGTCCTGCAGCTTGTTGGCCTTGATGTACTCCCACACCTTCTTGGTCACCTCGGTGCGCGGCAGCGGCTTGCTGCCGATCACGGCGGCCAGTTCGGCGCTGGGCGTCATGGCCTTCATGAAGGCGGCGCTGGGCGCGCGCTTCTTGGCCGGGGCGGCTTTCTTTGCCGGCGCGGCGGTCTTGGCAGGGGCCGCCTTCTTGGCGGGTGCGGCCTTCTTGGCCGGCGCTTTCTTTGCAGTTGCCATGGTTGCTGATCCTTTGGTGTTGAGAACTAGACGGTTGCGTGCCAGCGTCACTGCTTGCACCACTGGCTGAAGCGCATGCTACTGGATAAGTAGCACGCTTCCAAGGGGGAAAAGCGGTATTTCCCTCGGAGATGTTGCTTTTTTTCAGTGCCATGAACCCCTGCCGATCCGGTCGCTGGCGGCGCGGGCGCTGGCCGTTGCTCGCCGGCCGTGACGGGGCGTCTGGGGGCCGTCCGTTATCCTTGGCGGCAGTGCCGCCCGCTGTGGTGGTTTTTTTCATGCCACGCTCCAGCCGGACCCACCGCCATGACGATCTCCCGTTTTTCCACCTGCGACCTGTGCGATGCCCACGAAGGCGACACCAGCGGCGCGTTTCGTGTGCTGCCGCCGGTGTTCCATGATTTCGGTGTCGTGGCGCCGTTCTGCGGCGCGGTGCACACGCTGCGCGCCTGGGAGGACAACTCGCGGGTGCGCGAGGCGGTCAATGCGCCGGGCGAGGGCCGGGTGCTGGTGATCGACGGCGGCGGCTCGCTGCGCCGGGCGCTGGTGGGCGGCAACCTGGCCGTGGCCGCCGCCAGGAACGGCTGGGCCGGCATCGTGGTCGACGGCTGCGTGCGCGATGTGGCCGAGCTGCGCGCCGCCGGCATCCCGATTCGCGCCCTGGCGCTGATGCCGCTGCGTACCGAAAAGCGCGGCGAAGGCCAGGCCGGCGAGCCGGTGCGCATCCAGGGCCTGTGGGTGCGCCCGGGCGACTGGCTGTACGCCGACGCGGACGGCATGGTGGTGGCCGACCGCTCGCTGCTCTGACGCACGCCAGGGGGCGGCGTTGGGCGTTGGGCGTTGAGCGTTGGGCGTTGGGCGTTGGGCGTTGGGCGTTGGGCGTTGAGCGTTGAGCGTTGAGCGTTGACAGATGGGCGCGACCGTGAACGTTCCGGTATTCCCGCCGAACGCTCAACGCCGAACGCTCAACCTCTTCTCAGCGCTCAACCCCGAGGGCAAGGTAGCTAGCAGCACGCCGGCCAGCGCCACGCCGTAGGCCATCAGTTGCAGCGGGCTCAGCCGCTCGCCCAGGACCAGCACACCGACCGCGGCGGCGCTGATCGGCAGCAGCACGGTGAACACGCCGGCCTGCGCCGCGGGCACGCTCTTCAGGCCGGTCATCCACAGCCACACGGTCCACATGCAGGCGGCCAGGGCGTAGAACAGCAGCAGCAGCCAGATGCCCGGCGT
>MKTG01000032.1:10272-14263 GCA_001897615.1 Burkholderiales bacterium 68-10 | reverse complement strand
CAGGCCAGCCACAGGCCGAACGGCGTGCTGAGCGCAAAGCCCCACAGGTTGATCAGTGCCGTGATGCGGCGCGGCGACAGCTGGCCGGTGAGTGCCTTGCCGATCACCGCGTAGCTGGCCTCGCACAGCACGGCACCCACCAGCAGCAGGTTGCCCAGCCAGCGCAGATCGCCGGTGCTGGATGAGTCCAGCGCTTGTGTGGCGTGCGGCGCCAGCTCCTGTTTCGATAGCGACACGAGAGCGATCCCGAGCACCGCACACGCCACGCCGACCCACACGCGCGGGGCCACGCGCTCGCGCAGGAACAGCCACGACAGCACCGCCACCGCCGCCGGGATGGCGGCCATGATGACTCCGGCCGACACCGCCGTGGTCAGCTTGACGCCGCTGATCATGCACAGCGTGAACAGGAAGTTGCCGAGAAAGGATTCGAGAAACAGCAGGCCGCGCATGCGGCCGGTCAGTGGTGGCTCGTCGGCCGGCTTGCGCAACCAGTGCAGCATGGCCACACCGCCGATGCCAAAGCGCAGCCAGGCCAGCAGCAGCACCGGAAACACCGCCGCCAGCGGCTTGGACAGCGCCACGTAGCTGCCCACCAGGCTCATCGACAGGGCCAGGCAGGCGTAGGCCAGGGGACGGGGCAGGGCGGTCGTGGCAGGCACGTGGGCGAAGCGAGGGCGGCGGGTGCGGTGGCGCGACTATACGGTGGCGTTCGGTCCCGGCCGCGGGACACGGTGGTGCCATGGATATCGCACGCGGATGGGCAGGGCGGGTGGCCATCGCGGCGTGCCGCGCCTCAATTTCGTCATATAAAAACGACTCACTGCATTGTAAAAATGACAATGGTGCAGCGCCGCATAATTTCTCAATATGAAAGATAAATTTCCACATTACGGTTCAGTATCAATAAGCTATTGATTTGTATGAACATATTTTTTGTCTTGTATAAGACATAAGAATCGATGGCGGTCTTATACAAGAGTATGATGACGGTCAACGGCAGCGGCGGACAGGGTCCCTCACGGAGGCCCGCCACCCGGTCGGAACCACTTTTTTTGACTCACCACGGAGCTATTCATGCCGAACACCAACGAGCAACTCAGCCGCGAGCAGCAGATCGCCGCCCTCGAAAAGGACTGGGCCAGCAACCCGCGCTGGAAGGGCGTCAAGCGCGGCTACAGCGCCGCCGACGTGGTGCGCCTGCGCGGCAGCCTGCCGATCGAGCACACCCTGGCCAAGCGCGGCGCTGAAAAGCTCTGGCGCCTGGTCAATGGCGATGCCAAGAAGGGCTACGTCAACGCCTTCGGCGCCATCACCGCCGGCCAGGCCATGCAGCAGGCCAAGGCCGGTCTGGAGGCCGTGTACCTGTCGGGCTGGCAGGTGGCCGCCGACGGCAACACCAGCGAGACCATGTACCCCGACCAGTCGCTGTACGCCTACGACTCGGTGCCCACCATGGTGCGCCGCATCAACAACACCTTCAAGCGCGCCGACGAGATCCAGTGGGGCCGCGGCATCGGCCCTGGCGACAAGGACTTCATCGATTACTTCCTGCCCATCGTGGCGGACGCCGAGGCCGGCTTCGGCGGCGTGCTCAACGCCTTCGAGCTGATGAAGAACATGATCGCCGCCGGCGCGTCGGGCGTGCACTTCGAAGACCAGCTGGCCGCCGTCAAGAAGTGCGGCCACATGGGCGGCAAGGTGCTGGTGCCCACGCAAGAGGCTTGCGAGAAACTGATCGCCGCGCGCTTTGCCGCCGACGTGATGGGCGTGTCCACCATCGTGCTGGCGCGTACCGACGCCGAGGCCGCCAACCTGATCACCAGCAACCATGACGCCAACGATCAGCCCTTCCTGACCGGCGAGCGCACGCAAGAAGGCTTCTACCGCGTCAAGAACGGCCTGGAGCAGGCCATCAGCCGCGGCGTGGCCTACGCGCCGTACGCCGACCTGGTGTGGTGCGAGACCGGCACGCCCGACCTGGGTTTTGCCCGCGAGTTCGCCCAGGCCGTGCATGCCGCCTGTCCCGGCAAGCTGCTGTCCTACAACTGCTCGCCGTCCTTCAACTGGAAGAAGAACCTGGACGATGCCACCATCGCCAGGTTCCAGGACGAGCTGTCGGCGCTGGGCTACAAGTACCAGTTCATCACGCTGGCCGGCATCCACAGCAACTGGTACAACACCTTCAAGTTCGCCCACGCCTACGCGCGCGGCCAGGGCATGAAGCACTACGTGGAAATGGTGCAGGAGCCGGAATTCGCCGCGCGCGAACTGGGCTACACCTTCGTGTCGCACCAGCAGGAAGTCGGCGCGGGCTACTTCGACGACGTGACCACCGTGATCCAGGGTGGCTCGTCCAGCGTCAAGGCCCTGACCGGTTCGACCGAGGAAGAGCAGTTCCACTGATCGGCGCGTGAAGGCCGACCGGCTGGCGCCGGTCGGCGAGGAGACCAGGAAAGCCACGGCATGCCGTGGCTTTTTTTGCGGCCCATCGGCGGCGCCGCGCGGCCGGTTGCGGCACACTGGGCGTTTGCGATTCGCCCTGGAGGACGACCCATGATCACTGCCCTGGTCCAGTTCAGTCTGCCCGCGCCGCTGAGCGTTGAGCAGGCGCGCGCCATCTTTCGCGGCACCGCGCCGCGCTACCTGGGCATGCCGGGGCTGGTGCGCAAGTACTACGTGCTGTCGGAAGACGGCCGCACGGCCGGCGGGGTCTACCTGTGGCAGACACGGGCCGACGCCGAGCGGGTCTATACCGACGAATGGCGCCAGTTCGTGCGTGACAAATACGGCAGCGCCCCGCAGCTGAGCTACTTCGAGACGCCCGTGCTGGTTGACAACGCCACGGGCCAGATCACCGCCGACGCTTGAGGCGGGGTGCAGTGTCCTGTTTGCTATTAATATGATATCTGTCAGCGCACATCCATCAAGCGCTGACGGCTGGTCAGCGTATCCAGCCGCCGCCCTGCAGGTACCAGCCGCCGCGCGGCGACCGGCTCCAGCGGTGCGGCGCGTAGTGGTAACCGGGCCGGGGCCGTTCATAGCGGCCGGGCACCCAGACATGGCGGTGGCCACTCCAGTTCCAGTAGCCGCCAATCCAGATGGCGCCGGGGTAGGGCAGCGGCGGCTGAACCTCGTAGTACGGCGCGGGCGGCGCCACGGGGGCGTAGACGGTGGTCTGTGTCGGCGCGCCACCCGGGTCGGCATAGACCGCGCCGGGCATCGGCGCCACCACGCAACCGGCCAGCGCCGCGGCGCCGGCCAGCCATGCCGCGAGCAGCACGCGGCGCGAAGGGGGTGGTTTCGTCAGGCTCATGGCAGAGGGCTCCTTGGTGATGCGGGTCCGGCCGCGTCCCGCTGAGTCTTTCAACGGCTCGCGGCGCGCCGGGGTCGACCGGCGGTGCGCCTGGTCACCCGGTTTTACCTCGCGTTCACACGCGCGGCGACCAGCCGAAGGAAATCCGATGGTTCAGGTAAAATGATGAACTTGCCGGGCGGCGCCGCAGCCCGTGGCGCCCACGATCCATAAGAGCAGGAAAGGCACTTTCGGTTATGACACCGCGAACTACATCCTCCAGGAGCGGGTTCTAGGCCAATAGCTGTGTTGACCGTGTCTGCCCTGCGGGGCATGCTACAAAAAACATACTGAAAGCGCGGCCAATCCCGCGCTTTTTTCATGGCCCGCGGGCCATCGCCCCGATTGCACGACTTTTCAGAGGTACTTCATGCTTGAGATCACGCTTCCCGATGGCTCGCGGCGCCAGTACCCCGGCCCGGTGACGGTGGCCGAGGTGGCCGAGTCGATCGGTTCCGGCCTGGCCAAGGCGGCGCTGGGCGGCAAGGTGGACGGCCAGCTGGTGGACACCAGCTTCCGCATCGAGCACCCGGCGCAGCTGGCCATCGTGACGGCCAAGGACGCCGAAGGGCTGGAGATGATCCGCCACTCCACGGCCCACCTGCTGGCCTACGCGGTGAAGACGCTGTTCCCGGA
>MKTG01000032.1:0-10101 GCA_001897615.1 Burkholderiales bacterium 68-10 | reverse complement strand
CAGCATCCCGAGCAACGAAGACGTCAGCCTGTATCGCGAGGGCGCCTTCGAGGACCTGTGCCGCGGCCCGCACGTGCCCAGCACCGGCAAGCTCAGGCATTTCAAGCTGATGAAGGTGGCCGGCGCCTATTGGCGGGGCGATCACCGCAACGAGATGCTGCAGCGCATCTACGGCACGGCCTGGGCCACCAAGGAGGAGCTCAGGGCCTACCTGACCATGCTCGAGGAGGCCGAAAAGCGCGATCACCGCCGGCTGGGTCGCGAGTTGGACCTGTTCCACATCGACGAGCACGCACCCGGCACGGTGTTCTGGCACCCCAAGGGCTGGACCGTGTGGCAGGAGGTCGAGCAGTACATGCGCCGCGTCTACCGCGACAACGGCTACCACGAGGTCAAGGGCCCGCAGATCCTGGACAAGACGCTGTGGGAAAAGACCGGCCACTGGGACAAGTACCGCGAGAACATGTTCGTCACGGAGTCGGAAAAGCGCGACTACGCGCTCAAGCCGATGAACTGCCCTGGCCATATCCTGATCTACAAGCAGGGCGTCAAGAGCTACCGCGACCTGCCGCTGCGTTACGGCGAGTTCGGCAACTGCCATCGCAACGAGCCCTCGGGCGGCCTGCACGGCATCATGCGCGTGCGCGGCTTCACGCAGGACGACGGCCACATCTTCTGCACCGAGGAGATGATCCAGTCCGAAGTGACGGCCTTCACCAAGCTGCTGCAGAAGGTCTACAAGGACTTCGGCTTCAGCGACATCATCTACAAGCTGTCGACGCGCCCCGAGGCGCGCATCGGCAGTGAGGAAAGCTGGGACAAGGCCGAGGCCGCGCTGGCCGACGGCCTGCGCGCGTCGGGCTGCGAATTCACCTACCTGCCGGGCGAGGGCGCGTTCTACGGCCCCAAGATCGAATACACCCTGAAGGACGCGCTGGGCCGCGAGTGGCAGTGCGGCACCATCCAGGTGGACCCGAACATGCCCGAGCGGCTGGACGCCGAATACGTCGGCGAAGACGGCGCGCGGCATCGCCCCATCATGCTGCACCGCGCCATCGTCGGCAGCCTCGAGCGCTTCATCGGCATCCTGATCGAGCAGCACGCCGGCGCGTTGCCAGTGTGGCTGGCGCCGGTGCAGGTGGTGGTGACCGGCATCACCGACGCACAGGCCGACTACGCCCGGAACGTGGCGAAAACGCTGCGAAATCAAGGGTTTAGGGTCGAAACTGACCTGCGCAACGAGAAGATCACGTATAAAATACGCGAGCATTCGTTGCAAAAGCTGCCCTACATCCTGGTCGTCGGCGACAAGGAACGGGAAGCTGGTGCTGTCGCGGTGCGTGCCCGAGGCAATGTTGACCTCGGCGTGATGTCTCTCGAAGCCTTTGCCAAACGCATCGGCGAAGACATCGCCTCCAAAGCCTGATTTTCATCAAAAACAGCTCTGGTCGGCATGCGGCGCGCGGCGTTCGCTATTTTTTGCATAGCATCTTGACGTGAGGGATTTCAACCATCGCTACCAATTTTCGTGACCGCCGCCATCGTGAAGAGCGTGCGCATCGTCTGAACCGAGAAATCATGGCGCCCGAAGTGCGCCTGAATGGTCCCAACAACGAGCCGCTGGGCGTCGTCCCGCTGCAGGAAGCCCTGCGCATGGCGGGCGATCTGGACGTTGATCTGGTGGAGGTGGTGGCCACGGCCAGCCCGCCGGTCTGCCGCCTGATGGACTACGGCAAGTTCAAGTATCAGGAGCAGAAGAAGGCGGCCGAGGCCAAGGCCAAGCAGACGGTCATCGAAATCAAGGAAGTCAAGTTCCGTCCCGGTACCGACGATGGTGACTACAACATCAAGATGCGCAACATCCGCCGCTTTCTGGTCGATGGCGACAAGGTGAAGGTCACGCTGCGCTTTCGTGGCCGCGAGATCACTCACCAGGAACTCGGCTTGGCGCTGCTCGATCGCATCCGTGCCGATTTGGCCGACAGCGTGGTGGTCGAGCAGTTCCCCAAGCTTGAAGGGCGCCAGATGATCATGATGCTGGCACCGGCCCGCAAGAAGGCTGGTGGTGGCGCGGCCGCCAAGCCGGCGACGGAGCAGCAACCCGCTGCTGCCTGAACGGGCTGCACGGAGCATCGGATTTGCCGGGTTCGCCCGGCGAACGGGCAGGTTGCAAGACCTGCCACCAAGAAGTGGCTCGGGGCCAACAAGGGTGCAAAGCCGTTTTGCACACGCCTCGCGAGCACAAGGCAAACAGGAGCATGTCACATGCCCAAAATGAAGACCAAGAGCAGCGCGAAAAAGCGTTTTCGCGTCCGTCCGGGTGGCACCGTCAAGCGCGGTCAAGCCTTCAAGCGTCACATCCTGACCAAGAAGACCACCAAGAACAAGCGCCAGTTGCGTGGTGCGGTGAATGTGCATGAGACCAACCTTGGTCACATGGCGCAGATGCTGCCCTTCGCGGGCCTGTGATCAACTGACGGACAAGGAGAACACATATGCCTCGCGTCAAACGTGGTGTGACCGCCCGCGCGCGTCACAAGAAGGTGCTGGCCCTGGCCAAGGGTTTCCGCGGCCGCCGCAAGAACGTCTTCCGCGTCGCCAAGCAGGCGGTGATGAAGGCGGGCCAGTACGCCTACCGTGACCGCCGCAACAAGAAGCGCGACTTCCGCCGCCTGTGGATTGCCCGTATCAACGCCGCTGCGCGTGAATGCGGCATCACCTACAGCCAGTTCATCAACGGCCTGACCAAGGCCGGGATCATGCTGGACCGCAAGGTGCTGGCCGACATTGCCGTGCACGACAAGGCCGCTTTTGCCGGCATCGTGGAGCAGGCCAAGGCCAAGCTGGCCTGATTCCAGCGCCGGCGCGGTAACTATATTTTTGATAGCTGCTGGCGCTGGCGCTTCCAGGGGTTGAGGCCGATCTGGCTTCAATCCCTTTTTCATTTCCGTATCTCTGCCCGATTGCATCGATGACCACCACCGCCACCGAGGAGCTGCAGGAACTCGTGCACAGCGCCGACAGCAGCTTTGCCCGCGCCGGCACGCCGGCCGAACTGGAAAACGCCAAGGCGCAGTTCCTTGGCAAATCGGGGCGCCTGACCGAGCTGATGAAGGGCATGGGCGCGCTGAGCGTCGACGAGAAGAAGACCCGCGGCGCCGCCATCAACCAGGCCAAGCAGGCCATCGAGTCGCTGCTGACCGCCCGCCGCCAGGCCCTGGCGGACGCTGAACTGACCCGCCAACTGCAGGCCGAGGCGCTCGATGTGACGCTGCCCGGGCGCCAGCGCGGCATGGGTGCGTTGCACCCCATCAGCCTGGCCTGGGAGCGCATCGAGCAGATCTTCGGCAGCATGGGCTTCGACGTCGGCGATGGCCCCGAGATCGAAAACGACTGGTTCAACTTCACCGCGCTCAACAACCCGCCCAATCACCCGGCGCGTTCGATGCAGGACACCTTCTACGTCGATATGAACGACGAGCAGGGCCAGCCGTATTGCCTGCGCACGCACACCAGCCCGATGCAGATCCGCTACGCCACCGCCCACGCGCGCCGGCACGCGGCGGCGCTGGCCGCGGGCCAGATCCCCGAGGTGCGCGTGATCGTGCCTGGCCGCACCTACCGGGTGGACAACGACGCCACCCATTCGCCCATGTTCCACCAGGTCGAGGGCCTGTGGCTGGGCGAGAACGTCAGCTTCAAGGACCTGAAGGTCACCTACCTGAACTTCTGCAAAGCTTTCTTCGAGACCGATGAGCTGATCCTGCGCTTTCGGCCCAGCTACTTCCCCTTCACCGAGCCCAGCGCCGAGATTGACATCCAGTTCCAGTCCGGGCCGCTGGCCGGTCGCTGGCTGGAGGTGTCGGGCTCTGGCCAGGTGCACCCGCAGGTGGTGCGCAACATGGGGCTGGACCCGGAGCGCTTTGTCGGCTTTGCCTTCGGCTCGGGCATCGACCGCCTGGCCATGCTGCGCTACGGCGTCAGCGACCTGCGCCAGTTCTTTGAAGGCGACATCCGTTTCCTGAGCCAATTTCGTTGATCGAGGCCCGGCATGCAGTTTCCCGAATCCTGGTTGCGCAGCTTTTGCAACCCCGCGCTTACCACTCAGCAGCTGGCCGACACGCTCACCATGGGCGGCTTCGAGGTCGAAGAGCTGCGCCCCGTCGCGCCGCCCTTCAGCCAGGTCGTGGTGGGCCGCATTCTGTCGGCCGAGCCGCACCCCAACGCCGACCGCCTGCGCGTGTGCCAGGTCGACGTGGGGCAGGGCGCGCCGCTGAACATCGTCTGCGGCGCACCCAATGCGCGTGCCGGCATCCGGGTGCCGTGCGCCCTGGTGGGCGCGCAGCTGCCGCCCGGTGAGGATGGCAAACCCTTCATCATCAAGCTGGGCAAGCTGCGCGGCGTCGAAAGCCAGGGCATGCTGTGCTCGGCGCGCGAGCTGGGCCTGTCGCAGGACCACGGCGGTCTGCTCGAACTCGCCGCCGATCTGACGCCCGGCACCGACATCCGCAGCGCGCTCGACCTGGACGACACCCTGTTCACGCTCAAGCTCACGCCCAACCTGGGCCATGCGCTCAGCGTCTACGGCGTGGCGCGCGAACTCTCGGCGCTGACCGGCGCGCCCCTCACAACGCCCGCGATCGCCCCCGTGGCCGCCAGCGGCGCCGACCTGCTGCCCGTCACCATCAGCGCGCCCGATCTGTGTGGGCGCTTCTCGGGTCGCGTCATCCGCCATGTCAACACCCGTGCCGCCACGCCGGCCTGGATGGTCGATCGGCTGGCCCGCTGCGGCCAGCGCAGCGTGACGGCGCTGGTCGACATCTCCAACTACGTGATGTTCGAGTACGGCCGGCCCTCGCACATCTTCGACCTCGACAAAATTCATGGTGGCCTGGACGTGCGCTGGGGGCGTGCCGGCGAGACCCTCAAGCTGCTCAACGGCAACACCATCACGGTCGACGAGGCCGTGGGCGTGATCGCCGACGAGCGCGAGGTGGAGTCGCTGGCCGGCATCATGGGTGGCGACGCCACGGCGGTGTCGGACGACACGCGACACGTCTATGTCGAGGCCGCTTTCTGGTGGCCCGACGCCGTGGCCGGCCGCTCGCGCCGCTTCAATTTCGCCACCGATGCGGGGCATCGCTTCGAGCGCGGGGTCGATCCGGCGCTCACGGTGGCGCACATCGAGCGCATCAGCCAGCTCATCGTCGACATCTGCGGCACGCCGCAGACCGTGTGCGGGCCGATCGACGACCAGCAGCCGAACCTGCCGGTGCCCGCGCCGGTCACGCTGCGCGTGGCGCGCGCGGCGCGCATCATCGGCATGCCGCTGACGGCAGCGCAGTGCGCCGACGTGTTCCGTCGCCTGGGCCTGCCGTTCACCGAAGCACCCGGCACCATCACCGTCACCCCGCCGACGTACCGGTTTGAACTGCGCATCGAGGAAGACCTGATCGAGGAGGTGGCGCGCATCGTTGGCTACCAGCAACTGCCGGACACGGCGCCGCTGGCGCCTGTCGTCCCACGCGTGCGCTCGGCCACGCAACGCGGCGCGTTCGCCGTGCGGCGCGCGCTGGCGGCCCTGGGGTACCTGGAAACCATCAATTTCAGCTTCGTCGACGAAAGCTGGGAGCGCCAGCTGGCCGGCAATCCGGATCCGGTGCGCCTGCTCAATCCGATCGCCAGCCAGATGAGCGTGATGCGCTCATCGCTGCTGGGCTCGCTGCTGCAGGTCGTCAAGCACAACACCGATCGCCGGGCCGACCGGGTGCGGGTGTTCGAGCTGGGTCGGGTGTTTCGCCGCGATGCCACCGTGACCACTACCGACAGCAGCGTGCACGGCGTGGCCCAGCCCATGCACGTTGCCGGGGTGGCCTACGGCCCTGCCAACCGGCAAGGCTGGCAGGGCCGCCAGGGCGCGGTCGACTTCTACGACCTCAAGGGCGACGTGGAAGCCCTGCTCAGCCCGCGCCAGCCGGTGTTCGAGCCGGCCGAACACCCCGCGCTGCACCCAGGCCGCAGCGCCCGCGTGCTGCTGGACGGCCAGACGATCGGTTTCCTCGGCGAGCTGCACCCGCGCTGGCGCCAGCAGTGGGAGCTGGCGCAGGCCCCCGTGCTGTTCGAGCTGGCGCTGGATGCCGTGATGCAGCGTGAGCTGCCCCAGGCCCAGCCCGTGTCACGCCAGCAGCCAGTCGAGCGCGACATCGCCGTGGTGCTGCCCGAACAGGTCACGCACGCGGCGCTGATGCAGTCGGTGCACGCGGCGTCCACCGGGGGCCTGCTGCGCTCGGCCACGCTGTTCGACATCTATCGCCCCAAACCCGGCGCCGAAGGGCAGGCCGGCATGACGCCGCAGGAAAAGAGCCTGGCCGTGCGCCTGGTGCTGGCCAGTACGCAGGACACCCTGACCGACGCGCGCATCGACGCCGCCGTGCAGGCTGTGATCGACCGGCTGGCGGCCGACCTGGGCGCCAGGCTGCGCGCCTGAGACCAACCGATCGGGAGAAGCACATGGCCCACGATCAGTCCGACGATGCGCTGTTGCTGGCCGTCGACAGCCTGGAAACCTCGGCGCTGACCAAGGCGCAACTGGCTGAGCTGCTGTTCGAGCAGATCGGCCTGAACAAGCGTGAAGCCAAGGACATGGTCGACGCCTTCTATGCGCTGATCGTCGAGCACCTGATTGCGGGTGACGACGTCAAGCTGTCGGGATTCGGCAACTTCCAGATGCGCGTGAAGGCGCCGCGCCCGGGGCGCAATCCGCGCACCGGCGAGCTGATCCCGATCGCGGCGCGCCGGGTCGTCACGTTCCACGCCAGCCAGAAGCTCAAGGACCAGCTGCAGGCGGCGGCCGAGGTCACGGGTCGGCGCGACGACACGACCTGAAGGGAGCCGCGCGGTGTGCCCCCTGTTTCGGGGGGTGTTGGTGCGTCTTGTCACACCCCGGTAGCCGTCGGGCACGAGTTGCGTTAATCTTTCGGGTTCGGCGCGTAAGTGCCTGACCCGCATGGACAAGACCCTGCCTCCGATTCCCGCCAAACGCTATTTCACCATCGGTGAAGTGGGGGAGCTGTGTGGCGTCAAACCCCATGTGCTGCGCTACTGGGAGCAGGAGTTCACCCAGCTGCGCCCCATGAAGCGCCGTGGCAACCGGCGCTATTACCAGCACCACGAGGTGCTGATGATCCGACGCATTCGGGAGCTGCTGTACGACCAGGGCTTCACCATCAATGGCGCGCGCGCCAAGCTGCAGGAGTTGACGCAGCACGAGCGCGAGCGCGTCCGGGCGGGCGAGCTGTCACTGAACGGCCTGGACCGCTTCGACGCCGACGAGCCGGTGCCCAGCGAATTCGGCGACAGCCTGTCCTTCGAAGACGCCCAGCTCATGCCGGAGCAGATCCGCGAAGTCGAGCGCGAACTGAAGGAAATTCGCGATCTGCTCACCGTGTCGCAGTGGCACGATCTACACGCGCTATAATCAAAAGCTTGTCGGCGTGTAGCGCAGCCTGGTAGCGCACTTGCATGGGGTGCAAGGGGTCGCGAGTTCGAATCCCGCCACGCCGACCAATACAGACAAGGGACTACAGCTATAAAAGTTGTAGTCCCTTTTTCTTTTTTGGTGTTTTGGGTGGCCGTTGTACCTACCGTTGTACCTACCAGCGGCGAAGCTATTGGCCGCGACAGGCGCAGACAACTCTGCGTCGTCCAAGAAAATCTGGCCTCACAACACGGCCACGTTGAACCCGTAAACGGCCACCGTTGTCGTACCGCAACGATTTATCCATGGTCTTCGCGTCGGCGTTAGCAGCATCTTTGCTCAGGAGGGGTGCGGCCCTCACGTAGCTGGCGCTGCTGCAACCTAGAGCGCCTAGCCGCGCGCAACGAATCGCCCCTACAGCAAACATAGAAGTCGGCTCACATCTGCTGGCCTGGAGATATTTCAAATCTCACCAGCAGCTCGGGCTCGCGCTTCTTCAGGGGCACCAGCCACGCCTTGAGTCCGCTGAAAGACACGATTTTCGTGTTAACCAGCTTGGAAACCACCCGTTGGTAACCAGCAGCTTTTTGTGGATACCGTCGTGGATACTACTGACGGGCAGAGAGCCAGGAGGCACATCCATGAACCACAACACCATCGAGGTAGCAACAGACGACTACGACCGCTTCGTCAATGCTGCTCGCGCAGCAGCGGTGCCCGAACTTGAAAACCTGGTTCGTGCCGTCATCACCGAACTTCGTGCAATGGATGCCGTGGGCCTGTTTGGCGACGTTGCTGCCCGCCATTTGTGGGACGAATACTGCTGGCAGCTACAGGAAGGCCCATATGACGACGATGACATGGGCTTTGGCTCTACCAGCAACAATTTCCGCGAAGTCCTGAGCACAACGATCAACGGCGCACTCGATGCGCTGCCCAAGCACACCCTGCTGTTCCTCAGCATCTATACCCGAGGCGACATGGACGATGCTGATGATCCCGACGGTATTGGCAGCATCAGCCGAAACGATATTGCTGCAGCCGTGCTGGAAGGTGTCGATGAAATTGCATCCCGGCGCAATCTCGATTTCATCGGGCCGTACCGTCGCGATGTCATCCCCATGGAAATCAGCCTCGATGGCCTGGCTGGCGACGCCCTTTCTGAAACAGGTAACCAAAGTGACTTCCTCTCTGAACACGTAGAGAATTTGCTGGCCGGGGGTGAGGAAGAAATCTCCCGCATCAGCCACGCACTGCTGGAGCGCTACATGGAATTGCTCCTCGAAGATGAGGATGGTCGCCTGCTATCCGCGCTGCTTGACCGCTTCGAGAAAGAAGTCAAGGCGCTGGTGCTCGAAAAGGACATCCGGCCAGCGGTGGAAGACGCCGTGGGCCAGTTGGAAGCAGCCTTGGATGAAGAATCATGACAACCCCAAAGACTGCACCGCATCCCCTCTCAACTGCCGGTACACCTCTTCCACCAGCAGGTTGGCCAGGTCCCTGAAAACCTTTTCATGCCGCAGCGCCTAGTCGGCCATGCCTTCTCCATACTCAGCCTGAAACGCCGCCTCGAACTCATCGCGCCACACAAACACGCCAGCGGGCAATATCAGCAAAGATTCGCTGCGCCACTGCTGATAGCCTGTTTCGTGGCCCGCTTCATCGTTGCGTATCCGCTCGCTGCACGCAGCGAGCTGGCGCTCAATCCAGTTTTCCCACTCCCTGTCGGGCACTTGCTGCACAGCGCCATTGACCAAACGGTATGACTTCAGCCCCTCCATGTACTGGACTGTCGTGTCCTTCCTGCCAGAAAAAATCTCGGCGCACACATCAGGACTCAGCACATGCCAATCCGTCAGCAGGGGGATGGCGCGCACCGGGATTGCATCGCGCCCATCAATAGATACGACTACCTTCATCACGCCCCTGCCTCGTCCCCCGAAAAGAAGCCAGCGCCGCCGGGTCGGGGTGTCCCGGTTGTCCCCCGTTGGGTAAGGCGTGGCGTCAACTGTAGTGCCGTGCGATGCCTACTCAGGCGCTGCGCCAGGCGAGAAAATTTGTTGGGCGTGCGCTGGATTCAGGCGTGCCGTAACTGCACCACGGCCCTGCATCCCACAGCCTGGGCGTAGCGCTGCAAGCTACGCAGCGATGGTGCGGCTTTACCACCTTCCAGGCGGGCGACCGTGCTTTGTGTGGTGCCCATGCGCGCAGCTACGTCGGCCTGCGTCAGCCCGGCCCGAGTGCGGGCGGCAATCAGCTCGCGGGCGATGGCGAATTCCTCGGCCTGGGCATCGTAGGCGGCCTGTGTATCGGGATTTGCCAGCAGTTGGGTCTTGAGTTCTTTCAGCGTTTTCATGGTGCGGTCTCCAGGCGTTCAAGGGCGGTCGCAATGGCCTTGCGTGGCGTGGTCTGAGTCTTCTTGACGAAGACATGCAGCACCAGCAGTCGCCGCCCATGCACTGCGGCATACACAGCACGGGCGATGCCGTCGCGGCCTGTCATCCGCATTTCCCACAGCTTGCGCTCCAGGGGGCGGATATGGGGCAATGGCATTAAGTTAAGCCCCTTGTGTTAGAATATATCCCGTAACTCTTTGATTTATAAAGGTTTTCCAATGACCATCG
>MKTG01000031.1:4949-5864 GCA_001897615.1 Burkholderiales bacterium 68-10 | reverse complement strand
GATCACGAAGATCGCCGAAGGGTGGCTGTCGCGGAACGCCGCCAGCGACAGCGGCAGCCAGGCCAGCGGCGGCACGGTGCGGAGAATCTGGAAGATCGGGTCGAGCCCGCGCATCGCCCATACCGACTGCCCGATGAACGCCCCGACCGCCACACCCACGAGGGCTGCAAGGCCGAAGCCGACCGCGACCCGCTGCAGCGAGGCGAATACCCGCCAGGCGAGCCCGATATCGCCATTGCCATAGTCGAAGAACGGGTTCCAGATAAGTTCACCCGCCTGCTCCCACACCACCGAGGGCGGCGGCAGCGACGACCCCGGGGTCGAACAGGCGATCTGCCAGATCAGCAGCAGCAACAGGACGACCACCAGCGGCGGTATCACCGAGCGCGCGGCGCCCGCAGCCAGCTTGCTGAAGTCGACCCTGCGGTTGCTGGATGGCGCCGGAAAGGCGAACACCTTCGCCTTCTTGCTCGGCACGGCGGTTTCGAACTGGGCCTCGGCACTCATGATCACGGGTCCGTACTGAAAGAGAAAAAAGGTGGCGCCGAGCCGGGGTGAGCCCGGCGCCAATCAGGGGACATCAACCGAGAGCCGTGATGGCGAGGCTCTCGAGATAGGCCGACGGGTTTTCGGGATCGAACACCTTGCCGTCGAAGAAGGTCTCCGGCCCGCGTGAGCTCGACGCCGGGATGTCGGCCGCGGCGACACCGAGCGTCTTGGCGGCGTCGCGCCACAGGTCCTCGCGGTTCACCTGGTCGACCAGCGCCGTCACGTCGGTTTCGGCCGGCAGGTACCCCCAGCGAATATCCTCGGTGAGGAACCATGCATCGTGGCTCTTGAACGGATAGGACGCGTGGTCCTTCCAGAACTTCATCTCGAGCCCGGTGGCGGTGGCGAAGCGCCCGTTGCCGTAAT
>MKTG01000031.1:3168-4929 GCA_001897615.1 Burkholderiales bacterium 68-10 | reverse complement strand
CTTGCCGAGGATCTGGCTCAGTTCCTCCTTGTTGGCCATGTCGTCGGCCCACTGCGCCGCCTCCATCACCGCCATCAGGATGGCGCGGGTGGCGATGGGGTTCTTCTCGCTGAAATCACTGCGGAGCCCCAGCGCCTTTTCCGGGTGGCCCTTCCACAGCTCGCCGGTCGTCGCCGCGGTAAAGCCGATCCCCTGGTTGACCAGTTGCTCGTTCCACGGCTCGCCGACACAGAAGGCGTCCATGTTGCCGACCTTCATGTTCGCCACCATCTGCGGCGGCGGCACGGTGATGGTCGACACCTCGGTATTGGGGTTGATGCCGCCGGCGGCCAGCCAGTAGCGGATCCACAGGTCATGCGTGCCGCCCGGGAAGGTCATCGCCACGGTGACCTCCTTGCCCTCGGCCTTGCGCTTGGCGAACACGTCCTTGAGCGGCGAAGAGTCGAGCCCCACGCCGACATCCTTGTAGGCCTGCGCCACCGAGATCGCCTGGCTGTCGAGGTTGAGCCGCGCCACGATCGACATCGGCAGCGGCACGTTGTTCTGCGTGACCTTGCCGGTCGAGATCAGGTAGGGCATCGGCGTCAGGATATGCGCCCCGTCAATGCCGTTGGCGGCGCCGCCCAGCACCAGGTTGTCGCGCGTCGCGCCCCAGCTGGCCTGCTTCAGCACCTCGACATCGGGCACCCCGTGCTTGGCGAACAGCCCCTTCTCCTTGGCGATGATCAGCGCCGAAGCATCGGTCAGCGCGATGAAGCCCAGCTTGGCGCCGGTGACTTCGGGACCGGCGCCCTGGGCGAAGGCGCCGGACGGCAACAAGGTCCTCGCCGCGACGAGCGTTGCCGCGGCGGCCGTGGTGCCGGCGAGGAACGCCCGGCGGTTGAGGAGGGAGGTGGTGGTCGCTTTGGTCATCAAGTCTCTCCGAATGATGCGATCCGCCGGCGCCCCGAAGTGCCCCTCGGTCCCAGAACGAAAAAGCTGCCAGCAGGAGATGCGCGCTGGTCCGAAGACCAGTGGCGTTCCTGTTGGCAGCCTTGCCTGTCTGGGAGCGCCCACCGTTGGACGCCGGTTGATCGCGATTTCGCGTGTCGGAAAGAGCAATGCACGCGCCGTGCCAGATTGAACGGCGGTGATAAGTGAAGCTATTTCAGATGGTTATGGCTTTGATCGAAAATTGTGCAGGCTAAGACTCTGCCTAATCTGCATTCATTTTCCACATGGATGCATGAATCATGGGCAGATTTTCACTTGCTTGATCAGCAAGCAAAGCCATCAGTCGGCGTACCTCTCCCGCTTGCGGGGGAGGAGGGACCAGCCGAAAGGCTGGTGGGAGGGGGGTGCCGCAGACGCTGGCCCCTGCGCCAGCCGAACACGATAGTTGAGTGGGGCACGACCGAAATGCCGTGCGCGGCCAGCCCACATTCAGCGCGTGGGGCGCCCCCCCCCCCACCACGCTTTCGCGTGGTTCCCCCTCCCCCGCAAGCGGGAGAGGGCCGCCGACTGTTGGCTCAGTGGCTAGTCCTGCTGGCGCCGCCCGATTACCCGCGCTGCGCCGCGATATACGCCTCGATCTGCTCCGGATCGAACCGCACCCCATCGAAGAACCCGTCCGGCCCCATGACCAGCGTCCTCGATGTCGACGCCACCTCGGTCGGCGCCGCCAGCAGTCCCTCGACCTTGCTGTCGGCGAGCGGCATCGGCACCCCGAGCGGGGTCAGCGCCGAGCGATAGACATCCGGCCGAAACGTCATCGCCGCAGCG
>MKTG01000031.1:1847-3134 GCA_001897615.1 Burkholderiales bacterium 68-10 | reverse complement strand
GGGAAGTTCGCCGCCCCGGCATAGGGCACGAAGTGATCCGGCACGCGCGCCGCGACCCCGCCGCCAATGTCGAACTGCCCGCTCAGCGCCGGCAGGATCCGTTCCGCCGGCAGCCCCAGATAATGCGGCGCCGCCATGATATCGGCGATCTCTTGATGGTTGTCCCTCTCGCCGCACCACACTGCGGCGTGGTGCACGGCCCGGATCAGCCCGGCGACGATCTCGCTATTGGCCTCGGCCCAGTGCGCCCGCATGCCGATCACCTTGTCCGGGCTCGAGCGCCAGATCGAGGCCTTCACCGTAGCGATGTGCGCCCCGGCCGTCTTCACCCCGACGGTGTTCCACGGCTCGCCGACGCAATAGCCGTCGATGCCGCCCGACCCCAGCGCCTCGGGCAGCAGCGGCGGCGGCAGCACCACGATCTCGATGTCGCGATCCGGCACGATGCCGCTGGCCATGAGCCAGTAACGCAGCTCGTAATTATGCGACGAGGTCTGGTGCACCACGCCGAAGCGGAGCTTGCGCTCGGCGGCCCGCACCACCTTGGCCAGCGCTGCCCCGACCGGTCCCGCCTCCAATGTCGTCGGCGCTCCTGCATCGGCCATTCGCGCCCTGAGCTCCGCGCTCACCGTCACCCCGTTATTGCCCAGCCCCAGCATCATCGGGGTGATCATCGGCACCGAGAGCGGGTTCAGCCCCAGCGTCGCCGCGATCGGCATCGGCGCCAGCATCTGCGCGAAATCGAAATGCCCCAAAGCCGCGCGATCGCGGATATTGGCCCACGAGCTCTCTTTCACCAGGTGCAGGTCCAGCCCTTCGGCCGCCGCGAAGCCTTTCTCGCGCGCCAGCACCAGCAGCACGCTGTCGAGCAGCGGCAGGAAACCGGCGGAGAGGGCAATGAGCGACATGATTATTCCTCCGGGCCGAGCAGGCTGTCGGCCGTCACCAGGCTCTGGGCGATATCGACGATGCGGCGGTTCTGGTTCATCGCGGTCTTGCGCAGCAGCGCATAGGCAGGCGCCTCGCCCAGCCCGCGCGTGCGGTTGAGGATCGCCTTGGCCTGATCGATGACCTTCCTGTCCTCGAGTTCGCTGCGCGCCTGCTCCAGCTCCCGCGTCAGCCGGGCAAAGGCATTGAAGCGGCTCACCGCCATGTCGAGGATCGGCTTCACGCGCTCCTTCTTCAGCCCGTCGACCACATAGGCCGACACCCCCGCCTCCACCGCCGCCTCGATGGCCGCAGCGTCGGAGCGATCGACGAACATGGCGATCGGCTTCCGCAGCGCCC
>MKTG01000031.1:1136-1827 GCA_001897615.1 Burkholderiales bacterium 68-10 | reverse complement strand
ATTGGGGTTTTCGAGATCGATCACCACCACGTCGGGCATGGCGCGCTCGATCACCCGCGCTACCTCGTTGATCTCGTTGACCACGGTGACCCTCAAATGCCCGGCCTCGCGCAACCCGTCCTCGATGATCGAGGCACGGATGCGGTTCTCGTCGATCACCAGAATGGCAAGGTCCTGCAGCGGCATGGCGAAGTTATCGACGCGTTCGATCTGCACAATCAAGCGCCGCTTTCGCAACCCTGCCCATCATTTCAGCGCCATTTCTGAATTCCATTTGACTTAATAAATCCGCCGTCACAGTCTCTTCTTAGGATCGGAGTTTGGGGTAGCCACCTCGCCCACCTCCCACTCGATGTCATCCCTGCGAAAGCAGGGACCCAACTCTCCGCTGGCGCGGGCTGTGAAATGGATCCCTGCTTTCGCAGGGATGACATCGGTGGAGGGGCGGACGTAGCGGTCCCAGTTTCGATCCGTTGCCTAGGAGGGACGCCTTGGGCCTCAGGGGGACGAACCAGGAATTCGGACGGCCGTACAACCGGCGCATCGTCCTTGAAGCCATCCGCGCGACCGGCCCGACCACCCGTGGCCGCATTGCGGCGGAGGTCGGCCTCACCATGCAGACCGTCTCCACCATCATCCGCGAGCTCGAGGAGCAGGGCTATATCCTCTCCAACCGCGAGGAACCGCGCGG
>MKTG01000031.1:639-849 GCA_001897615.1 Burkholderiales bacterium 68-10 | reverse complement strand
TTGGCGCTGGCTCTGGATGCCGCTGGCCCTGGGCTCCCTTGTCCTGCCCGCCCTGCCCCTGCCGATCTGGGCATGGGGCGTGGCGTCTTGGGCAATCGGCATGGCCCCGGCGTGGTACGTGGCAAAGCGCGGCTGGGATGACCTGGTGCCCTGGGCGGACTGGTTCGGCCCGAGCAAGTATCTGTCCGGCTCGCGTCAGTTGATGGCTTG
>MKTG01000031.1:0-502 GCA_001897615.1 Burkholderiales bacterium 68-10 | reverse complement strand
TACAGCAAGACCCGTGGTGATGTGATCCTGAACCCGCTCGATTCGCGCTGTGCGCCGTGGAGCCCTCTTGCCGAACTGCGCTCAGTCGAGGACTGCATGTCGATGGCGAAAAGCATCTGCCCGACCGGCGAAGGCAGCGACAAGACCTGGACGCTGGCGGCGCAAAACTTCATCTCGGCAATCTTGATGAAGCTGCTTGAGCGACCCAACGCAACCAACAAGGACTTCCTGCATTTCGTGGCTATCGCTGATGTCGAGGAACTGCGCGAATTCCTGGCAGGAACGCACGCAGCGCCCTACCTCGCAGAGGGCAATGAACGCATGTTCGGTTCGGTGCGCAGCACAGCGCAGGAGCGCACGGCAGCGTTCTTCATGCTCGACCCATCAGCGGGTCGCGACGGGTTCTCGGTGCGCAAATTCATCGCTGCGGACGGCCAGTCGTGGCTGTTCGCGACCTATCTTGACGACCAACTGGAACTGCTGCGCTATCTGATTGCGACCA
>MKTG01000030.1:17699-23578 GCA_001897615.1 Burkholderiales bacterium 68-10 | reverse complement strand
GATATATTCTAACACAAGGGGCTTAACTTAATGCCATTGGGCATCTCCCCCAGCCACTCCACGCCCGAGTCCTTCATGGGCGCATTCGGGTTCAGCCCCTTGGTGACGGCGTGGGAGATGACAGCCTGGCGCTTTTCCTGCAGCAGCGCGATCAGCTTTTCCTGCTCGGCCACCAGCGCGTCGATCTTGGCGGTTTCGTGGTCGAGGAAGGTGGCGATGGCGGTTTGTTCTTCAGGTGGGGGTAGAAGAGTTGGCAGTCGCTTCATGTCCGAAAATTTCATCGACTGCCTAAGACCTCCGCCCATAGAGTAGAAGACTTTGGTAGTGTCGTAAGACCTGAACAAATAACTAAGGTAATATGCATTGGCATCATTTGGTTGAATTGCCAAATATGCGGAGGTAATTATTCCATCTTGTTTTACTAAGGCTGATCGCAGGCTGCGTTTGTCATTCTGGAGATCAGTGAGGCGAAAAACAATATCGTCGCACCGAACAATTTGGTATGTTTCAAATGATTCTGGTAGCAAACCATCATTGGAATTAATATCTTTATTGACTATTTTCCCGTAACTAAGCGATAGAAGATTATCTTGAAGCATTCCCGCATTGGACTCATCGCGTTCTGTCGCAACGGCATACAAAGGTGTGATCTCCCAATGCCCCGGCACCTCCCCCAGCCAAGCCACGCCGCTGTCTTTGTACGCGGGGTATTTCGCAAAGCTCATGCCGTGTCGCTGCGGGTCAGGCCGCTCTCTATCAGTTGCTGCACCAGCCCAGTGTCCGCGCGGCGAACGCTGTCGATGGGCAAATCAGTGCCGAGCAGGTAAATGTCACTTTTCCGGTACTGATACTTGGACACGCTGTTGCTCCATGAGCGCCTTGGCCTGCGCCTGGGTCTGCGGCTGGGCAGGAGGACGATAGCCCTCGATGCGCATGGAGGTGCGAACGGCCTGGGCGATTTGCTGTTGCAGTCGGGATGGGAGTTGCATGGCGGTGTCCTTGTTGGGAAGAACAGCAGTCGATTCTATGGACAGAGGGAAGGTGCTCATGCCGACAGCCCCTTGATCATCTCCAGTATCCAGTCGGTGGTCTGCTTCAGCTCCGCGTCGATCTCGGCCAGCGGGCGCGGGGGCTTGAAGACGTAGAAGTGCCGGTTGAAGGGAATTTCGTAGCCCACCTTGGTCTTGTCGGGGTCGATCCAGGCGTCGGGCGCGTGGGGCAGCACTTCGCGCCGGAAGTAGTCGGCCACGTCTTCGGCCAGCGGCACGTTCTCGGTGTCGCGCAGTTTCGGGTCGGGGTGGGGCTTGCCTTTTTGCTTGCCTTTTTGGCCCAGCACGATCTGGCCGTCATCGCCGCGCAGCGGGCGCTCGACGGTGATGCTGTGGTAGCCGAAGGCTTGGTTGTCGAAGATACGGCTGATGGGTTTGCCGTCTTCCTCGGCCTCCACGAAGTCGCCAAACAGGCGGGTGATGCGCTCGATGTGGGCGTCGCTCAGCTCTTTGCGCTTGCTGCCCAGGCTTTTGCGCATCTTCTGCCACAGGCCGCTGGCGTCGATCAGTTGCACCTTGCCGCGGCGCGCTTCGGGTTTGCGGTTGCTGATGATCCAGACGTAGGTGGCGATGCCGGTGTTGTAGAACATGTCGGTGGGCAGGCCGACGATGGCTTCGAGCAGGTCGTTTTCCAGCACGTAGCGGCGGATTTCGGATTCGCCCGAGCCGGCGCCGCCGGTGAACAGCGGCGAGCCGTTGAGCACGATGCCGAAGCGGCTGCCGCCCTCGGCGGCGGGGCGCATCTTGCTGATGAGGTGCAGCAGAAACAGCATGGAGCCGTCGGACACGCGCGGCAGGCCGGGGCCGAAGCGCCCGGCAAAGCCCTGGGCCTCGTGCTCGCGGCGCACTTCCTTCTCGACCT
Organism: Burkholderiales bacterium 68-10; assembly: GCA_001897615.1. Classification (GTDB taxonomy): domain Bacteria; phylum Pseudomonadota; class Gammaproteobacteria; order Burkholderiales; family Burkholderiaceae_C; genus Ottowia. The sequence goes on along the minus strand of MKTG01000030.1, from coordinate 21,667 downwards.
TCTTCCATTCCACGCCGAAGGGCGGGTTGGAGAGCATGTAGTCGAAGTGCCGGCCGGGGTGGCCGTCGTCGCTGAGGGTGTTGCCGAACACGATGTTGGCCACGTCCTGGCCCTTGATGAGCATGTCGGCCTTGCAGATGGCGTAGGACTCGGGGTTGAGCTCCTGCCCGTAGACGGCCAGGCTGGCCTGGGGGTTGTGCTCGTGCAGGTATTCGCCGGCCACGCTGAGCATGCCGCCCGTGCCGGCCGTGGGGTCGTACAGGGTGCGCACCACGCCGGGTTTGGCCAGCACGGCGTCGTCCTCGACGAACAGCAGGTTCACCATCAGGCGGATGACTTCGCGCGGGGTGAAGTGCTCGCCGGCGGTTTCGTTGGACAGCTCGGCGAACTTGCGGATCAGCTCCTCGAACACGGTGCCCATATCGGCGTTGCTGACCACGCCCGGGTGCAGGTCGATCTGGCAGAACTTTTCGGTCACCTGATAGAGCAGGCCGGCCCTGGACAGGCGCTCGATCTGGGGTTGAAATTCGAAGTGCTCGAAGATGTCGCGCACTTCGGCTGAAAAACCCTGGATGTAGCTGAACAGGTTTTGCGCCACGTTGCCGGGGTCGCCCAGCAGCTTCTTCAAATCCAGCGGGCTCTGGTTGTGAAACGCCAGGCCCGTGATGCGCTGCAAAAAGGGCGCGGGGTTGACGCCGAGCTTTTGTTTGGCGGCCAGTTCGGCCAGCACCTGGTCCTTGGTCGGGGCCAGCACGCAGTCCAGGCGCCGCAGCACGGTGAAGGGCAGGATGACCTTGCCGTAGTCGGACTGCTTGTAGTCGCCGCGCAGCAGGTCGGCGACGGCCCAGATGAAGGAGGACAGCGATGTGTTCGACATGGGCGCGAGTGTAGGCAGGCCCCCGGCGCGGGCGGTGTGCCGGGGCCTCAGGCGGTGGGGGCGGTGGTTTCTGCCGCGCCCAGGTCGGCAAACGGGGCAACCAGGCGAAAGCGCAGCCGGCAGTCCACCGGCAGCTGCGCCGCCAGCGGCAGGTGGTGGCGGGCCACGGCGGCGATCACGGGGTAGCCGCCGGTGAGCGGGTGGTCGGCCAGGAACAGCACCGGCTGGCCGCCGGCCGGCACCTGGATGGCGCCGGTGACGGTGCCCTCGCTCGGCAGCTCGTCGTGGCGCGCGCGGGCCAGCGGCTGCGCGCCGTGCAGGCGCAGGCCGATGCGGTTGGACTGCGGCGTGACCTGCCACGTCTGCTGTTCGAGCAAGGCCAGCGCGTCGGACGCGAACCAGTCGGTGCGCGGGCCGGCCAGCACGTCCAGCGTCACCTCGTCGCCGGGGCGCGGCAGGTTGACCGGCGCGACCTCGGCGGGCTGGGTGGCGCGCAGCGCCTGCGGCGGCACGGCGCCGATGGCGATGCGCTGACCGGCCTGAAGGGCGGGCGGGCCGACGTGGGCCAGCGTGTCGGTGGCGCAGCTGCCCAACACCGGCGCCACCTGCCAGCCGCCGCGCACGGCCACGTAGCAGCGCACCCCAGCCGTGGGCGCGCCGAGGGCCAGCACATCGCCATCGTCCAGCGCCACGGCGGCGTGGCTGGCCAGTGGCCACTGGCGGCCGTCGGCGCTATGCAGGATGAGCGCCGCCGCGGCGCCGGTGACGGCCAGCGTGGCGCGGCCGTGGCAGCGCAGGCGCAGGCCGCCGAGCAGGTTTTCCAGCACCGGGGTGTGGGCCGGGTTGCCCACGAGACGGTTGGCCTGGCGCATGGCGGGCGCATCCAGCGCGCCGGAGGGCGAAATGCCCAGCCCCGCCATGCCGTGGCGGCCGGCGTCCTGCACCAGGGTTTGCAGGCCAACGCTCTCAAATTCGATAGCTGCTGGCGCTGTCTGGACGGGCGCTGGAGACTGATTTGATGCGGATTCCGGCACGGGCGGCAGGCTGATGTGGCGGCCGCTGGCATCGGCATCGACGAACCGCACCTGAAAGCCCGGCTGCACGTAGGCCGGCTCGGCGCGCCGCAGGTCCCACATCGGCAGGTCGGTGACGCCGATCAGCTGCCAGCCGCCGGGCGAGGCGGCCGGATAGACGGCGCTGAAGTCGCCCGCCAGCGCCACCGAGCCCGCCGGCAGGCGCGTGCGCGGCGTCGGCCGGCGCGGGATGGCGCGAAAGCTCGGGTGGCCGCCGGCCAGGTAGACGAAGCCGGGCGCGAAGCCCGCGAACGCGGCCTGCCAGGGCTGGCCGGCGTGGCGCTCGACCAGCTCGGCGATCGAAATGCCCATCATGTCGGCGACTTCGGCCAAGTCCTCGCCGTCGTAGTGCACCGGGATCTCGACGCAGCGCACGGCCGCGCTGTGGGCCGGTCCCAGGTCGGCGGCGGCGGCGCGCGCGCGCAATTCGGCCACCAGGGCAGCAGGCGCGATGGCCTCGGGCCGGTAGTGCACCAGCAGGGTGCGCGCGGCCGGCACCAGCTCCCGCACGCCGGCGATGGGCTGGGCCTGCACGGCGCGGTACAGCGCCAGCGCATGGTCGAGGTCGGCCAGCTCGACCAGCAGCGCGGTGTCGCTCGCGGGCAGGAAGCGCATGGGCTCAGGCGGTTGCAGCGAAGGGCGCCAGCGGCACCCCGGCCGCTTGCAGGCGGGCGCGGATGCGCCGCGCCATCTCCACCGCGCCGGGGCTGTCGCCGTGCACGCAGATCGAGTCGGCCTGCACGCGCACCGGCTGGCCGGTGATGGACAGCAGCGTGCCGCTTTCGGCCCAGCGCAGCATGCGCTCGGCCACCTGGTCGGCGTCGTGCAGCACGGCGCCCGGCAGGCGGCGCGACACCAGGGTGCCGTCGTCGTTGTAGGCGCGGTCGGCGAAGGCCTCGGCCACCACCGTCAGGCCGCGCGCGCGGGCGCGCGCTATCAGCGGCGAGCCGGCCAGCGCCAGCAGCGTCAGGTCGGGGTCGATGTCCAGCAGGGCGGTGATCACGTCATCGCCCTGGCGCGCGTCGTGCGCGATGGTGTTGTAGAGCGCGCCGTGCGGCTTGACGTAGCGCACCTGCGTGCCGGCCGCGCGCGCCAGCCCCCGCAGCGCGCCGATCTGGTAGACCACGTCGGCCACCAGCTCGCGGCTGCTCGGGTCCATGTGGCGCCGACCAAAGCCCACCAGATCGGGGTAGGCCACGTGCGCGCCGACGGCCACGCCGCGCTCGGCGGCGGCCTTCAGGGTGTCCAGGATGCCGGCCGGATCGCCGGCGTGAAAGCCGCAGGCCACGTTGGCGCTGGTGACGATGTCCAGCATGGCGGCGTCGTCGCCCATGCGCCAGGCGCCGTAGCTCTCGCCCAGGTCGCTGTTGATGTCCATGGCCGGTTCTCCTCAAGGGGTATGTCGTGCTGCGGATGCCATTCTGGCGCAGGGGCGGATTGGCGGGGGCTTACCATGCGGCTCGGTCTTCGTTGCCGGCGCACTGCCAAAAAATTGCCATGTCCATCCCGCCCACCATCGAGCATCTGTCCCACGAGCTGGCCGCGGGCCGCACCACCGCCGTCGCCCTGGCCGAAGCCGCGCTGGCCCGCGCGCGCGATCCGGCGGGCGAGGGCGCGCGCGTGTTCACCGCGCTCGGCACCGAACGCGCGCTGGCCGCGGCACGCGCGTCCGACCTGCTGCGCGCGGCGGGCGTGGTGCGCTCGCCGCTGGAAGGCATTCCGGTGTCGATCAAGGACCTGTTCGACGTTGCCGGCGAGGTGACGACGGCCGGCTCGGCGGTGCTGCGCGGCGCCGCGCCGGCGGCCCGCAATGCGCCGGTCGTCGAGCGCCTGATCGCCGCCGGCGCGGTGATCGTGGGGCGCACCAACATGACCGAGTTCGCGTTCTCCGGCCTGGGCCTGAACCCGCACCACGGCACGCCCGCCAACCCGTGGGATCGCGCCACGCGGCGCATTCCGGGTGGCTCCAGCAGCGGCGCGGCGGTGTCGGTGACGGACGGCATGGCGGCGGTGGCCAG
>MKTG01000030.1:10307-17658 GCA_001897615.1 Burkholderiales bacterium 68-10 | reverse complement strand
TGTGCGGCCTCGCCGGCTTCAAGCCGACGCAGCGGCGCGTGCCCACCGAGGGCGCGCTGCCGCTGTCGACCTCGCTCGATTCCATCGGGCCGCTGGCCGCCAGCGTGCGCTGCTGCGCGCTCACCGACGCCATCCTGGCCGGCCAGCCGCCGGTGCCGCCGCCGGCGCGCGCGCTGCGCGACGCGCGGCTGGCCGTGCCCGAGACGGTGGTGCTGGACGGCCTGGAGCCGCCCGTGGCGGCGGCGTTCGAGGCGGCGCTGGCCCGCCTGTCGGCGGCCGGGGCGCGCATCCAGCACATCGCCGTGCCCGAGTTTGCCGAGATGAGCCGGCTGCACGCGCGCGGCACCCTGGCCGGCGCCGAGGCCTGGGCCTGGCACCGCCACCTGCTGGCCGAGCGCGCCGCCGAGTACGACCCGCGCGTCGGCCTGCGGCTGCAGGGCGGGGCGCAGATGAGCGCGGCCGACTACATCGACCTGCTGGCCGCGCGCCGCCGCTGGATCGCCCAGGTCGAGGCGCGCGCCGCCGGCTTCGACGCCCTGCTGCTGCCCACCGTGCCGCTGCTGGCGCCGCGCATCGACGCGCTGCACGCCAGCGACGAGGCCTACTTCGCCGCCAACGCGCTGATCCTGCGCAACCCCACGCTGATCAACTTCCTGGACGGCTGCGCGCTGTCGCTGCCCTGCCAGGCGCCGGGCGAGGCGCCGGTCGGCCTGATGCTGGCGGCCGCCGGCGTGCAGGACCACGCGCTGCTGGGGCTGGGCGAGGCGGTGGAGCAGGCGCTGCGCCAGCGCGATTGAGCGGATCGGCCCGGTTTGCAAATCAAATCAGGCTCTTTTCGCGAATGATGGTGATGGCCTGCGAGACAAGGCTTCGAATGGTCGCTTATTGGAAACCGCCAACCTCCGAACGCAGAGGACGCAGAGATTTCGCAGAGGACGCAAAAAACAAGCAGACCCATCGGCTTTCTTCGCGTCCTCTGCGAAATCTCTGCGTCCTCTGCGTATGGCTGTTCATTTTTCTCATGCGTCGTGTCGCAGTGCGGCACTGATCGAGTACCTCACCATCATTCGCGAGTAGAGTCTTAAATCGGCCCCTGACGCTGGTGTGGCAAGCGCCAGCAGCTATTGTTTTAATACCGCATGGAATGCCTGGGCGGGCCGGGTTTACGATTCTTTACCCGGGCTTCAAGCGGCGCTGGCACGCCTGTCCGATCATCGCGGGCAGGATGGGGCTGCCGGCACGCCGGGCAGACCGTGAAAGGAGCGCATGAGCACACACCGCCTGCTGATGATCGAGGACGACGCCCGTCTGGCCGCCATGGTGGGCGAGTACCTGACGCAATCGGGCTACGCCGTGACGCACACGGGCGATGGCGAAGCCGGGCTGGAGGCCCTGCGGCGCGACCGGTTCGATCTGGTGGTGCTCGACCTGATGCTGCCCGGCATCGACGGCCTGGAGGTGTGCCGCCGCATCCGCGCCCTGCCGGACGGCGCGGCGCGCGTGCCGGTGCTGATGCTGACCGCCAAGGGCGACCCGATGGACCGCATCATCGGCCTGGAACTGGGCGCCGACGACTACCTGCCCAAGCCCTTCGAGCCGCGCGAGCTGCTGGCGCGCATCCGCGCCGTGCTGCGCCGCCAGCAGCCCGGCGAGGCGCCCGAGCACCGGCTGCTGCGCTTCGGCGCGCTGGAGATCGACCGCGACGCCCGCACCGTGACCGTCGGCGGCCAGCCGGCCGAGCTGACCAGCTACCAGTTCGACCTGCTGGTGACCCTGGCCGAGCGCGCCGGCCGCGTGCTGACGCGCGATCAGATCATGGAGGCGGTGCGCGGGCGCGAGCTGGAGGCGTTCGACCGCTCCATCGACGTGCACATGGGCCGCATCCGCGCCGCCATCGAGCAGGACGTGAAGAACCCGCGCCGCATCCTCACCGTGCGCGGCGTGGGCTACGTGTTCGCGCGGCAGCAGGATTGACGTGAAGCCCCCCTATGACGCTTCGCGTCTTCCCCCCAAAGGGGGGACGCCGCCAGTGGGCGGGCCAAGCCCTTCCACGGCGGCCGCTGGCTTGGCCTGCTCCGCGGCCATTCGACGGCGCCGATTCCAGGTGTGGGTGAATGGCGGCGGCGCGGCGGCGCGGGGGCGATGGCGATGAGCGGCAACCCGATCGCGCGCAAGCTGTACCTGCGCATCTGGCTGGCGGTGGCCGGCAGCGTGCTGGTGCTCAGCGTGCTGGTGGGCGGCGCCTGGCACATGGCCGAGCAGGAGCGCGAGCACGACCGCCAGGCCGGCCAGCCGCGCGAGGTGCTGGTGCGCGACGCCGCCGGCGAGCTGATCGGCACCGCCGAGGCGCAGCCGCGCCGCCTGCCGGGACAGGGGCTGGAGTTCGTCGTCACGCTGCGCGACGGCCAGGTGCTGAGCCTGCAACTGCCGCCGCGCAGCCGCGGCCGCGCCGCTGCCGGCGGTGGCCCGCCGCGCCACGGCGGCGCGCCGCCGCTGGCCTGGCTGCGGCCGCCCTTCGGCTTCTGGTGGCTGCTGGCGCTGGCCGGCCTGGTGGTGATGATCGGCGTGTTCCCGGTGGCGCGCCGCCTGACGCAGCGGCTGGAGACGCTGCAGCGCGGCGTGCAGCGCTGGGGCGAGGGCGATCTGTCGGTGCGCCTGCCCGAAACGGGCCAGGACGAGGTGGCCGACCTGTCGCGCCGCTTCAACGCCGCCGCCGAGCGCATCCAGGCGCTGATGGACGCCCAGGGCGCACTGCTGCAATCGCAGAAGTCGCTGCTGGCCAACGCCTCGCACGAATTGCGCTCGCCGCTGACGCGCATCCGCATGGCCATGGAGCTGGCTGGCCCGCGGGGCTCGCCCGCCGCGCGCCAGGAGATCGCCCGCAGCATCACCGAGCTGGACCAGCTGGTCGACGAGATCCTGCTGGCCAGCCGGCTGGACGCCCGCGAGGCCGACCTGGGCACCGTCGAGCCGGTCGATCTGGTCGGCCTGCTGGCCGAGGAGTGCGCGCGCGTCGGCGCCGACTTCGAGCCGCCCGCCGGCACCCAGGACGTGCTGGTGCCCGGCGTGGCCAGGCTGTTGCGCCGCGCCGTGCGCAACCTGCTGGAAAACGCCGTGCGCCACGGCCGCCGCACCGGGCGCGACGGCGAGGTCAGCGTCCACCTGCAGATCGACGGCGGCCAGGCCGTGCTGCACGTGGACGACCGCGGCCCCGGCGTGCCGCCCGAGCAGCGCGAGCGCATCTTCGAGCCCTTCTACCGCCTGCCCGGCGCCAGCGAGCGCGAAGGCGGCGTCGGCCTGGGGCTGGCCCTGGTGCGCTCGATCGCCCAGCGCCATGGCGGCAGTGTCACCTGCGACAACCGGGTCGGCGGCGGGGCGCGTTTCACGCTGCGGCTGGCGCTCGACGCGCCGCGCGGGGCGACAAAATAGTTCTTTTGTTGATTAATTACGCAATATCCCGCGAATGGGGGACTGGCCAGGGGGTGATCCCCGTATACAGTCGCGGCATTGCTGTCACACGGGTGCGTTGGCGCGAGTTGCTCGCACGAAGGCCCGGCAAAAAAATCAGGAATCCAGGCTCAAGCACCCCAAGGCCGCCATCTGGCGGCCTTGTTTTTTGCATCGGCTTACACGGCCGTGCGGCGGGGCGCCACCTACAATTGCCGCCCATGCCGCAAGTCCCCATGGTTCGCTGGGTCGCGCTGTTCTGGGGATTCGTTGCCTTCTTCCCGGTCGGCCTGAACTACACCGCCTTCGTCCTGCTGGGCGTCACCATGGCCTGGGAAGGCGGTCTGGGCGAGCGCCTGGCGCGGCTGCGGCAGACACCCTACTGGTGGCCGGCCTGGGCCTTCCTGGGCTGGGCCGCGCTGGCCCTGCTGCTGGGGCCGCACTACCCCGAAACCGCCTCCAACGCCCTGCACGCGCTGCGCATCGTGCTGACGCTGGCGCTGGCGCTGGCGCTGGCGCGCGACGAAGCCCTGTGGGCGCTGCGCGGCTTTGTGCTGGGGCTGGTCGTCAGCCTGCTGCTGGCCGGGCTGAACGAGGCGGTGGCGCTGCCGGCGGCGCCGGTGTGGAACAGCATCATTCGCTACGACGGCAACAAGTCACTGGCCAACGCCGTGCAGATGGCGCTGGCGGCGGTCAGCGCCCTGCTGCTGCTGCCGGCGCTGGGCGCGCGCGGGCGGGTGGCGGCGGCGCTGCTGGCGTCCGGCCTGCTGCTGGTGCTGGTCGGCGTGCTGCATTCGCGCACCGCCTGGCTGGTGCTGGTGCTGGGCCTGGGGGTGGGGCTGCTGCACCGCCTGCGCGGGCGGCGCCGCCAGCAGCTGGTGGCGCTGGCGGCGGCGGCCACGCTGGCGCTGGCCGCTGGCCTGCTGCTGCCGGGCGTCAAGCAGCGCGTGCAGCAGGGCGCGGGGGAGCTGGCGAGCGCCTACCAGGGGCAGACGGTCCACATGGACAGCAGCTGGGGCATCCGCTACCGCATGTACCGCGAAACCACCGCCATGATCGCCGAGCGCCCGCTGCTGGGCTGGGGCATCGGGGGCTGGAGCACGCAGTGGAGGCAGCGCGTGGACGGCCCGCTGACCGAGGTCAACATGCCGCACAACGATTTTCTGTGGATGGGCGCGCAGGCCGGCGTGCCGGGCGCGCTGGCGCTGCTGTGGCTGCTGCTGGCGGGCTGGCCGGCGGCCTGGCGCCGTCACGACCTGAACGGCTGCCTGGCGGCGGTGGCGCTGCTGGCCATGCTGCTGGCGGTGCTGGGCAATTCGGCGCTGCGCGACGCCTCGATGGGTCTGAGCCTGTGGTTCATCGTGCTGGTGATCCAGCGGCTGGCCAGTCAGCCACAGCCGCTGTGGCAGGGCTTGTGGCCGGGCGCGGCGGCGCTGCCTGCTCGCCGGTGAAGCGCCCGGGCGTGGCCCGCCCAGGCCGGCTCAGACGCGGTCTCTCAGTGCCCGGCGCCGACCGTCTCGCCAGCCCGCATGCGGTACTGGGTGCCGCAGTAAGGGCATTTGGCTTCGCCCTGGGCCATGTTCAGGAACACGCGCGGGTGGGTGTTCCACAGTTTCATGTCGGCCTTGGGATTGGGGCAGAAGGCCTCGCCGGAGCGGGTCAGGTCGCGGGCCAGCAGTTCGACGACTTTTTGCGGGGTGCTCATGCGTGGCGCTCCTCGGTCAGACCTTGGCCAGCCAGTGGGCGTATTTGGCGTTGCGGCCATTCACGATGTCGAAGAACGCGCTCTGGATCTTCTCGGTCACCGGGCCGCGCTGGCCAGCGCCGATCTGGATGCGGTCGTATTCGCGGATCGGCGTCACCTCGGCCGCGGTGCCGGTGAAGAACATCTCGTCGGCGATGTAGCACTCGTCGCGCGTGATGCGCTTTTGCACCACCTTGAGGCCCAGGTCCTCGCAGATGTGCAGCACGGTGTTGCGCGTGATGCCGTTGAGCGCGCCGGCCGACAGGTCGGGCGTGTAGACGGTGCCGTCCTTGATGATGAACAGGTTCTCGCCCGCGCCTTCGCTGACGAAGCCGGCGCTGTCCAGCAGCACGGCCTCGTCGTAGCCGTCGTCGGTGGCCTCCATGTTGGCCAGGATGGAGTTGCTGTAGTTGCTGACCGCCTTGGCCTGCGTCATGGTGATGTTGACGTGGTGGCGCGTGTAGCTGCTGGTCTTGACGCGGATGCCGCGCTTGAGGCCTTCTTCGCCCAGGTAGGCGCCCCAGGCCCAGGCGGCCACCATCAGGTGGATCTTGTTCCCCTTGGGGCTGACGCCCAGCTTCTCGGAGCCGATCCACACCAGCGGGCGCAGGTAGCAGCTGGCCAGCTGGTTGGCGCGCACCACTTCCTTTTGCGCCTCGTTGACCTGCTCGGGCGTGAACGGGATGTTCATGCGCAGGATCTTGGCGCTGTTGAACAGGCGCTGGGTGTGTTCCTGCAGGCGGAAGATGGCGGTGCCGCCGACGGTGTCATAGGCGCGCACGCCTTCGAAGGCGCCGCAGCCGTAGTGCAGGGTGTGCGTCAGCACGTGGATCTTGGCGTCGCGCCAGTCGACCAGCTGGCCGTCCAGCCAGATCTTGCCGTCGCGGTCGGAAAGCGGGGGGGTGCTCATGATGGGTCCTCGGGTCTGCGGGTGCGGGTCGGGCGCAGACGGCGGGCGGGTCTGCGCGGGCCTTGAATTCTAAGCCTCGGGCGCCGCGTCCTGACCGTCCGGTTCGGCCGGGCGCTCCAGCCGCCAGCGCGCCAGGCGGCCGCCTTCGAACTCGGCGATCACGCGCGACTGGCCCGGGTCGCTCCAGCGGTAAACCTCGGGCTGCGCCTCGGCGGCGGACAGCCGCTCGCCCAGCGACTGCGTCAGCGCCAGCACGTGCAGCAGCGGCAGGCGCGGGCGCAGCTTGGCGTTGAGCATCACGGCGCTGCCGATGTGGCCGATCGGGCGGTTGCTGGCGCGCTTCATCACCGTGAGCAGGCGCGTGTAGTACAGCAGGAACCACAGCACCAGACCACTGCCCAGCAGGCCCAGCCCGGCCCAGCCGCCCGCGCGCCAGGCGCCGGCGCCCAGCAGCACCGCCCCCGCCATCACCACCCATCGTTGCCAGTTCATGGGCGTATTGTCCCTGGCTTCGTCAGTGTGTCGGATAGATATCAAATAAATAGCTGCTGGCGCACGTTCAACAAGCGCTGGAGCTATATTTGAGGCTCTTCTCGCGAATGATGGTGATGGCCTGCGAGACAAGGCTTCGAATGGTCGCTTATTGGAAACCGCCAACCTCCGAACGCAGAGGACGCAGAGATTTCGCAGAGGACGCAGAAAGCCAGAAGATCCATCGGTTTTCTTTGCGTCCTCTGCGAATCCTTGGCGTCCTCTGCGTATGGCTGTTCATTTTTCTCATGCGTCGTGTCGCAGTGCGGCACTGATCAAGTACCTCACCATCATTCGCGCGTAGAACCGTACTTGATACCGAAAATGCGCGCCTTGCACCGGCATCGTGTCACGGCCTCAGACGCCGAGGACAGGGGCCAAATTCGGTTCAATCCACCGTCGGTACGGCGCCGACAGCTATAAAACGAGGAGCGATCGGGTGCGGGGTTCAGTCCAGCCCGCGCAGCAGCGCCATCGCCTCGTCCACCCGCTCGACGGCGTGAATCTGCATGCCCTCGAATTCCTTGCCGGGCTTTCTGGGCGCGTTGGCCTTGGGGATCAGCGCCACCGAAAAGCCCAGCTTGGCGGCTTCCTTCAGCCGCTCCTGCCCGCGCGGGGCCGGTCGCACCTCGCCGGCCAGGCCGACTTCGCCAAAGGCGATGAAGCCCTTGGGCAGCGGCTTGCCGCGCAAGGACGAGGCGATCGCCAGCAGCACCGCC
>MKTG01000030.1:0-10261 GCA_001897615.1 Burkholderiales bacterium 68-10 | reverse complement strand
CGGTGCAGCACCGCCAGCAGCATGGCCAGGCGGTCGCGCTCCAGTCCCACCGACAGGCGCCTGGGGCTGGGCCCGCCGCTGTCGACCAGCGCCTGCACCTCCACCAGCAGCGGACGCGTGCCCTCCAGCGTCACCAGCACGCAGCTGCCGGGCACCGGCTGGGCGTGCTGGCTCAGGAAGATGGCGCTGGGGTTGCTCACCCCCTTCAGGCCGCGCTCGGTCATGGCGAACACGCCGATCTCGTTGACGGCGCCAAAGCGGTTCTTGATGGCGCGGATCAGGCGGAAGCTGCTGTGCGTGTCGCCCTCGAAGTACAGCACCGTGTCTACCATGTGCTCCAGCACGCGCGGGCCGGCCAGCTGGCCGTCCTTGGTCACGTGGCCGACCAGCACCACGGCGCAGCCGCTGGCCTTGGCCCAGCGTGTCAGGTGGGCCGCGCATTCGCGCACCTGCGCCACGCTGCCGGGGGCGCTGGTCAGCTGGTCGCTGTACACCGTCTGGATCGAGTCGATCACGGCCACCGCCGGCTGCTGCGCGGCCAGGGTGGCCAGGATCTTTTCCAGCTGGATCTCGGCCAGCACCGCCACCTGCGAACCGGTGATGCCCAGCCGCCGCGCGCGCAGCGCCACCTGGGCGCCGCTTTCCTCGCCCGTGATGTAGAGCGTGGGCAGCTGCGCGCGTTGCAGGCTGTCGAGGGCTTGCAGCAGCAGCGTGGACTTGCCGATGCCCGGATCGCCGCCGATCAGCACCACGCCGCCGGCCACGATGCCGCCGCCCAGCACGCGGTCCAGCTCGCTCTGGCAGGTGGGCGTGCGCGCCACGTCCACCGCCTCGATGGCGGCCAGCGGCTGCACCGGCGCGGCCGGCGCCAGCGCCGAAAACGCCGAGCCCAGGCGGTTCTTGCCGCCGCCGCCGGTGGCCTCGGCCGCCGATTCGAGCAGGGAGGTCCAGGCGCCGCAGCCGGGGCACTTGCCCAGCCAGCGCGGGCTGCTGGCGCCGCATTCGTTGCAGGTGTAGACGGTCTTGGGGCTGGCCATGGGGCGATCGTAACGGGCGCCGGGCGCCCGTCGGCGCCAGCCGGCGGGCCTTGCGCCGGCGCGACAGGCGAGTACCATGCGCCACCCTCCGACTTTTGCCGGCCAGACCGACATGACCACCACCTCCGCCGCTGCCGCGCAGCCCGTCTCCCGCAACCGCCTGCTGTTCACCTCGGGCCTGGGCTGGATGTTCGATGCCATGGACGTCGGCCTGCTGTCCTTCATCCTGGCCGCGCTGAAGGCCGACTGGGGTCTGTCGGCCGGGCAGATGGGCTGGCTGGGCGCCATCAACTCCATCGGCATGGCGGTGGGGGCCATCGGCTTCGGCATGCTGGCCGACCGCATCGGCCGCAAGCAGGTGTTCGTCCTCACGCTGCTGCTGTTTGCCATCGCCAGCGGGCTGTCGGCCTTCGCCACCACGCTGACGGTGCTGTTCGTGCTGCGCTTTTTCATCGGCATGGGCCTGGGCGGCGAGCTGCCGGTGGCCAGCACCTATGTGTCCGAGCGCGTGCCCGCGCACGAGCGTGGCCGCATCGTCGTGCTGCTGGAAAGCTTCTGGGCCGTCGGCTGGATCCTGGCGGCGCTGATCGCCTACTTCGTCATCCCGCGCTTTGACAAGGACATGGGCTGGCGCGTCGCGCTGCTGCTGGGCGCGCTGCCGGCGTTCTATGCGCTGTATCTGCGCCGCAAGCTGCCCGACGACGCGCCCACCGCGCCGGCCGCCGCCGGCCTGCCCTGGACGGCGCGCCTGGCCGCCCTGTGGTCGCCCGCGCACGCGCGCTCCACCGTGATGCTGTGGGTGCTGTGGTTCACCGTGGTGTTCTCGTACTACGGCATGTTCCTGTGGCTGCCCAGCGTCATGGTGGGCAAGGGCTTTGCGCTGATCAAGAGCTTCGAGTACGTGCTGCTGATGACGCTGGCGCAACTGCCCGGCTACTTCACCGCCGCCTGGCTGATCGAGCGCGCCGGCCGCAAGTTCGTGCTGGTGGTGTACCTGACCGGCACGGCCGCCAGCGCCTGGGCCTTCGGCAACGCCGACACCCAGGGCGCGCTGCTGCTGTACGGCGCGCTGCTGTCGTTCTTCAACCTGGGTGCCTGGGGCGCGCTGTACGCCTACTCGCCCGAGAACTACCCGGCGCCCATTCGGGCCAGCGGTGTCGGCACGGCGGCCGGCATCGGGCGCCTGGGCGGCATCCTGGGGCCGCTCGCCATCCCCTTCCTGGGCGCGCAGGGCTGGAGCACCGGGGCCATCTTCGGCCTGTTTGCCGCCACCCTCATGGTCGGCGTGCTGGCGGTGGCGCTGCTGGGCCGCGAAACCCGCGGCGAGCAGGCCGTCGGTTGAGCGGCGCCACACCTGGTGTGGGGTGGCCGCCACAGTGGTGGTGTGATCTGCTTCACAACTGAGGGCGTGGCGTGGCGCGCCCCGTGGTGGCCTGGATGTGAATACTTGCGTAAACATCCAGGCCCCCCATAATCGGTTTGATCGAGGTCTTTCGACCTCATTCATCTCTTGCCGCTCTGGAGTGCCGACATGTTCCGTGCCCTGAACCGTCGCCGTTTTTCCACCGGTCTGGCCCTGGCCCCGCTGGCGGCTGGGGGGCTGCTGAGCGGCTGCAACAGCGTGCCCGACCGCATCAAGATCGGCGTCGCCCAGCCGCTCACCGGGCCGATCCACGAGTTGGGCAAGGACTTGCTCAACGGCGTGCAGCTGGCGGTGACCGAGCTGAACGCAGGCAATTACACCGTCGGCGGCAAGCGCGTGACGCTGGAAATCGTGTCGGTGGACGACAAATCCGACGCGGCCACCGGCAAGGCCGTGGCGCAGCAGCTGGTGGAGGCCGGCGTGGTGGCGGTCATCGGCCATCTCAACTCGGGCGTCAGCATCGCCGCCGCCCCGATCTATGCCGCCCAGGGCATTGCCCAGATCGCGATCTCGACCAACCCGAAGTTCACCGAACTGGGCCTGGACACCACCTTCCGCATGGTGGCCAACGACCACATGCAGGCCAAGGCCATGGGCTCGTTTGCCGCCTCGCAGTTTGGCGAGGTGCCCTACGCCGCGGTCGACGATGGCACGCCTTACGGCAAGGGGCTGATCGAGGGCGCCGTGCGTGAGCTGAAGGCGAAAAAGCGCGACATCGCGCTGCGGCAGTCGTTCGACGACAAGACCGTGGCGTTCGACGAGCTGGCCGCCCGGATGAAGGCCGCCAACGTGGGGGTCATCCTGTCCACGCTCAACGACTTCCAGGCCGTCGCGCTGATCGAGGCCCTGGGCAAGGTCAACCACACCGACGTGCGCATGCTGGGCGGCGACACGCTCAAGACCACCGGCATGGCCAAGGCGCGCGGGCTGATCCGCGGCGTGCACGCGACGTCGCCGGTGCTGGAGGCCAAGGAGTTCATGGCAGGCCGGGCGTTCCTGAGCCGCTACACCGACGCCTTCAAGATCGCGCCGGCCTATGGCGGGCACTACACCTACGACAGCATGCACGTGCTGGCCGACGCCATCCAGCAGGCCAAGTCGGCTCAGCCGCGAGACGTGACGGCCATGCTGCGCCGCATCAGTGGCTCGGCCCCGGTCACCGGCTCCATGCGCTGGGACGAGCAGGGCGAGCAGCGCTACGCCGCCGTCGGCGTCTACGACCTGGGACGCGATGGCTGGAACCTGCGCATCCGCTCGGACATCTGGTAGGCGGCGCGCCCCAGGCACCCGGGCCGAGTGGCGCGCGCGGGCACAAAAGAGCCGCCCGCGGGCGGCTGGCACGGAGTGCGTCGAAGATCAGGCCTGGGCGCTCAGGTCGCTGACGCTGGCGCCGGGCGCGTGGTTGACGCAGGACTGGATGCCGTTGTCGCGCGTCGCCTCGCTGGAATACATCTGGCTCTGGCCGATCACCTGGCCGTTGGTGGCCTTGAGCGTGAAGTAGGGCGAGCCGTCCTTGCCGGTCAGCTTGTCGTAGCGCGCGGCGTCGGCGCCGTTCTTCTTGACCGATTCGATGCCGTTGACCGCGCTGGCCTTGGCCTCGTACATCTCGCTGCTCAGGATCACCTGGCCATTGCTGGCCAGCAGGTTGAAAAAGAACTTGCCGTTCTTGGATTTCTTGAGTTCGAACTTGCCTGCCATGAGAGCCGCTCCTTGAGTGATGTCGGTGAAAACGCCAAGCCCCGCCTGGCTGAGCGCCATTGTGCGGTCAAACGGGGGCGGCGGGCGGCCTGCGCTGGCGTCTGCGTGCATTGCCGCACGCCGGCGTGGCGTCAACTCTGCATCAGCGTGCGCTTGGCCTTGGCGATCGACATCAGCATGCCCAGCGCCAGGCCCAGCGTCACCATGGCCGTGCCGCCGTAGCTGACGAAGGGCAGCGGCACGCCGACCACCGGCAGGATGCCGCTGACCATGCTCATGTTGACGAAGGCGTAGGCGAAGAAGATGGTGGTCAGCGCCGCGCCCAGCAGGCGCGCGAACAGCGTCGGGCCCTCGGCGGCGATCAGCAGCCCGCGCAGGATCAGGAACAGGAAGCCGGCGATCAGCGCCAGGTTGCCGACCAGGCCGAATTCCTCCGAAAAGGCGGCGAAGATGAAGTCGGTGGTGCGCTCCGGAATGAACTCCAGGTGCGTCTGCGTGCCCTGCATGAAGCCCTTGCCCCACAGCCCGCCGGAGCCGATGGCGATCATGCCCTGCAGGGTGTGAAAGCCCTTGCCCAGCGGATCGCGCGTCGGGTCGAGCAGGGTGCACACGCGCTGGCGCTGGTATTCGTGCAGTACGCGCCAGTCCACGCCGTCGGCGCACAGGCTGCCCTCGTAGGCCAGCAGCAGGCCCACGCCCAGCGCGCCCAGCAGCACCGGCGGCAGCACCAGCTTCCAGGGCAGGCCGGCAAAGAAGATCACCGCCAGCCCGGCGGCGCCCACCAGCAGGGCGGTGCCCAGATCGGGCTGCTTCATGATCAGGCCCATGGGCACGGCCAGCAGGGCGAAGGCGACCACGAAGTCGACCGGCCGCGTCTGCCCCTCGCGGCGGTGGAACCACCAGGCCAGCATCAGCGGCGTGGCGATCTTCAGCAGTTCGCTGGGCTGGATCACCACGCCGACGTTGATCCAGCGCTGCGCGCCCTTCTTGGTGATGCCGAACAGCGCCACCGCCACCAGCAGGCCCACGCCCAGGGTGTAGACCGGCACCGCCAGGCTCATCAGCCGCTGCGGCGGCACCTGCGCCACGACGAACATGATGCCGGCGGCGATCAGCATGTTGCGGGCGTGGTCGACGAAGCGCGTGCCGTGGTCGAAGCCGGTCGAATACATGGCCATCAGGCCCATGCCGGCCAGCACCAGCACCGCCACCAGCAGCAGCAGGTCGAAACCGCGCAGCAGCGGCCAGAGGCGCTGCCACAGCGAAGGTCTGTCGAACACCACGGCCATGGCGCGATTATCCCGCCGCGCCGCAGGCCGCGGTGCCGATACGATGGCGGGCATGCGCACCACCCACCTGCTGTACCTGCACGGTTTCCGTTCCTCGCCGCAGTCGGCCAAGGCGCGCCTGATGGCGGCGCGCGTGGCGGCCGGCCACCCGGGCGTGACCTGGTGGTGCCCGCAACTGCCGCCCTCGCCGCGCGCGGCGGCCGCGCTGATCGAGCGCGGCACGGCCGACTGGCCCGCCGAGCGCATGGCGGTGGTGGGCTCCTCGCTGGGGGGCTTCTACGCCACCTGGCTGGCGGGGCGGCGCGGCTGCAAGTCGGTGGTGCTGAACCCGGCGGTCGAGCCGGCGCGCGACCTGGCGGCCCATATCGGCGAGCAGACCGCCTGGCACGATCCGGCCGAGCGCTTCTTCTTCCGTCCCGAATACGTGCAGGAGCTGCGCGCGTTGCGGACCGGTCCGCTGCCCGCGCCCGAGCGCTGCCTGGCCGTCATCGCCCAGGGCGACGAGCTGCTGGACTGGCGCGAGATGGCGGCGCGCTACGCCGGCGCGCGGCAGATCGTGCTGGCCGGTGGCGACCACGCGCTGAGTGACTTCGAGGCCCATGTGGACGCCGTGCTGGACTTCCTCGATCTATCCTGATGTCCCTGGCCGGCGCCGCCGGTCGGGCGCGGCGCCCGGCCGGGAGTGGGACAATCGGCGTCCCATGCATGTACTTTTCGACGAGGCCGGCAAGTTTCTTGCCGGCCGCATTCTTTCCGAGGCCGAGGCCTCGGCGCAGGTGGAGCTGGACTCCGGCAAGCGTGTCAAGGTCAAGGCCGCCAACCAGTTGCTGCGCTTCGACAAGCCGGCGCCGGCCGAGCTGCTGGCCCAGGCCCAGGCGCTGGTGGCCGAGCTCGACCCGGCGCTGGCCTGGGAGTTCGCGCCCGAGGACGAGTTCGGCTTTGCCGAGCTGGCGGCCGACTACTTCGGCGGCGCCCCCGGTGCGGCGCAACAGGCCGCCGCGCTGCTGGCGCTGCACGAGGCGCCGCATTACTTTCGCCGCGCCGGCAAGGGGCGCTTTCGCAAGGCGCCGGCCGACATCGTGGCGCAGGCGCTGGCGGCCATCGAGAAGAAGAAGCAGGTCGCCACGCAGATCGCCAGCTGGGCCGGCGAGCTGGCGGCCGGCCAGTGCCCGGCGCCGGTGCGCGAGCAGCTCTACCGCATCCTGTTCCGGCCCGACAAGAACGCGCCCGAGTACAAGGCGGTGGTCGAGGCCAGCCGCGCCACCCAGCTGGCGCCGCTGGCGTTGCTGCAGCGCGCCGGCGCCATCGAGTCGGCCTACCAGTTCCACTGGCAGCGCTTTCTGTTCGACAACTTCCCGCAGGGCACGGGCTTTCCGCGCCTGGTCGCGCCGGCCATCACCGAGGAGCTGCCACTGGCGCCGGTGGCGGCGTTTTCCATCGACGATTCGGCTACCACCGAGATCGACGACGCGCTGTCGCTGCAGGGCCTGGGCACCGGCACGGTGGTGCTGGGCATCCACATCGCGGCGCCGGGGCTGGCCGTTCAGCCGGGCGACGCGCTGGACGAGCTGGCGCGCGCGCGCCTGTCCACGGTCTACATGCCGGGCTACAAGATCACCATGCTGCCCGAAGAGGTGGTGGACGCCTACACCCTGGGCGAGGGCGCGCCGGTGCCGGCGGTGTCGCTGTACGTCACGCTGGACGAGGCGACGCTGGAGATCCAGGACCGCCAGACGCGGCTGGAGCGGGTGCCGATCGCGGCCAACCTGCGCCACGACCAGCTCGACGCGCTGATTACCGCCGATTGGCTGCAAGGCGCCGCGGCTGAGGGTCAAATCGACGCCCAGCGCTTGCCTGTCGAGCGCGAGCAGCTATCATTTTTATATAAACTAAGCCAGCACCTGAAGGCCCGCCGCGAAGTGGTGCGCGGCAAGCCCGAGACCTTCACGCGGCCGGACTACAGCTTCCGGCTGGTCGGCAACGACGGCGCCGTGCCCACGGGCGCCGAGCAGGTGCGCATCACCACCCGGGCGCGCGGCGCGCCGCTGGATCTGATCGTCTCCGAGCTGATGATCCTGGCCAACAGCAGCTGGGGCGAATGGCTCAAGAGCCTGGGCGTGCCGGCGATCTACCGCAGCCAGGCCAGCCTGCTGCCGGGCATCAAGGTGCGCATGGGCGCGCGGGCGCTGCCGCACGCCGGCCTGGGCGTGCCCAGCTACGCCTGGAGCACCTCGCCGCTGCGCCGCTACGTCGACCTGGTCAACCAGTGGCAGATCATCGCCGCCGCGCGCCACGGCACGGCGGCCGCGCTGGCGGCGCCGTTCAAGCCCAAGGACGCGGCGCTGCTGGCCATCATCAGCGGGTTCGACGCCGCCTACAGCGCCTACGGCGCGCACCAGGCCGGCATGGAGCGCTTCTGGACCCTGCGTTACCTGCGCCAGGAAGGCATCGGCGAGCTGAGCGCCAGCCTGCTGCGCGAACAAGGTGGCGGCGCCTGGCTGGTGCGCGCCGACACGCTGCCGCTGGTGTTCACCGTGATGGGCGCGCAGGGCCTGCCACGCGGCACCCGCGTGCGCGTGCGCCTGGGGCAGATCGACGACATCGCGCTGGACGTGCACGGCACCGTGATCGAGGTGCTGGACGCTGCGGCCGCGAGCCCGGAGCCCGCCGACGAGGAGGATGAGAGCGCCGCCGCGGGACCGATCGCCATCGCGGTGGATCTGGACGAAGCCGACAGCGCGAGCAAGGATAATCCCGCCTCGTAATGCTTCGGTCGTACAAATCGCTGTCCACGCTGCAATGGGCGCTCGGCCTGTCGGTGCTGCTGCATGCCGCGCTGCTGACGGTGCGCTTCGTCGATCCGGAAGGCTTCAGGCGCCTGTTCCAGGAGACGACGCTGGACGTGGTGCTGGTCAACGCCGAATCCGACCAGAAGCCCGACAAGGCCCAGGCCATCGCCCAGTCCAGCCTGGCCGGCGGCGGCGAGGCGGCCGACAAGCGCATCGCCAGCACGCCGCTGGCGCCCAGCCCGCGCGAAGCGCCGGGCGACGCCCCGGTCACCGAGAACCAGCGCCGCATCGACGCCATGCTGGAGCAGCAGGAACAGCTGCTGGCCCAGGTGCGCCAGCAGCTGGCCAGCCTGCCCCAGCTCGATCCGCGCAAGCTGAGCGCCGACCCCGAGGCGCGTGCCCAGGAAGAGCGGCGCCAGCTGCTGGCGCGCCAGCTGGCGGCCCTTGAGAAACGCGTGGAAGAAGAGAACTCGCGCCCACGCAAGCGCTACCTGAGCCCGGCGACGCTGGGCACCACCTACGCGGTCTATTACGACAGCATGCGGCGCAAGATCGAGGCCGAGGGCACGGCCAACTTCCCGCAGATGGCTGGGCGCAAGCTGTATGGCGAGCTGATCATGGCGCTGCTGATCAACCACGATGGCCGCATCCTGGATGCGCGCGTGGTGCGCGGCTCGGGCAACCGTGCGCTGGACAAGCTGGCCGAGCTGATCGCGGCCCGATCGGCGCCGTTCGGCAACTTCACGGCGGCCATGCGCAAGGACACCGACCAGTTCGATGTCACCGCGCGCTTCAAGTTCACGCACGAGCAGACGCTGGAAACCACGCTGCAGGCCGACCCGCTGGCCACCACCGTGCGGGAGCTGAAATGAAACACCCCCGTTGCTCCACTCGCGGCGCGATGTTGCGCCTCCCCCCTCCAGGGGGCGCAGCCACTGGCCGGGGAGACCCCGGCCACGGCGGCCGCTGGCATGGCCTGCTGCGCGGCCATGGGAACAGAGCGGTTTCATGGGTCGCGGGTGGCACCCAGCGCCATGGAGACTGAGATGACGCGCAGGCCTGTCGCCATCCGTTGCCTGCCCTGGGCGACCTGACCCGGGGGCCCTCGCCAATGCTGCGCCTGTTGCGTCGCGCGCTGCTGCTGACCGTGGCGGGCCTGCTGCTGTTGCAGCTGTGCTTCATCGGCCGCATCGCGTTGATGGCGGTGCTCGATCCGCGCTCCACCAGCTTCGAGCGCTCCGAGGCCTGGCGCCTGGCCAGCACCGGCACGCTGCGCTGGCGCCAGCAGTGGCGCGACTATGACCAGATCAGTGACTACCTCAAGCGCGCCGTCATTGCCTCGGAGGACGATGGCTTTGCCAACCACGAGGGCGTGGACTGGGACGCCATCGAAAAGGCCTGGCAGCGCAACGCCGCCGCCGAGGAGGCCGCGGCCGAGCGCGCGGCGCAGAACCGGCCCGCGCGCCCGATCCGCATCCGCGGTGGCTCCACCATCACCCAGCAGCTGGCCAAGAACCTGCTGCTGTCGGGCGAGCGCACCTTGCTGCGCAAGGGTCAGGAACTGGTGCTGACCTACGCGCTGGAACACCTGCTGGACAAGCGCCGCATCCTGGAGATCTACCTCAACCACGTCGAATGGGGCGAAGGCGTGTTTGGCGCCGAAGCGGCGGCGCAGCACTACTTCCGCAAGAGCGCCGCGCAGCTGAGTGCCTGGGAATCGGCGCGGCTGGCGGTGATGCTGCCGCGCCCGCGCTATTTCGAGAAACTGCCGCGTTCGCCCTACCTGGCCAGTCGCACCCGCACCATCGTGGCCCGCATGCGCAGCGCCGAACTGCCCTGAACCGGCACGGACGGGCGCGTCCCACTGCCGTTTCCAGGCAGAAGGCGGGCAGCCGGCACGCGTCCCGGCGCTCAGAGGCTGAGAGTTTTTTGTTCTTGCCCGAAAGGCGCGTCAAAACACCGCTGATCTAGGCGCAAAGCACAGCCATGGCCCGAGCCATGGCGAGCATTTGCAACGACGAGCAG
>MKTG01000029.1:3571-4137 GCA_001897615.1 Burkholderiales bacterium 68-10 | reverse complement strand
TCGATCCCGGTTTCGGCGCCAACTTCCCCGGGCAGGCATCGTCCGCCACGCCCACGCCGACCGCGGCGCAGAACGTCGTCGCGATCGGCAAGCGGCTCAGCTCGCGCGTGCTGGTCACCTACGAACAGGGCCTGCGCGGCGTGTGGAACCTGCTGCGGATCCAGTACGAGATCACCGACCGGCTGTCGGTGCGCGCGCAGACCGGCACCGACACGGCGCTCGATCTGCTCTATTCGTTTTCGTTCGACTGATCGAGCACGCGCGCCACCCGCTCGAACGCATCCGGTGCGAAGGGATCGATGGAAATGCGTCCGTTCATCGATCGCAGCCAGGTGAGCTGGCGCTTGGCGAGCTGACGGGTGGCGGCGACGGCCTTCTCGCGCAGCGTCTGGAGGGAAGCGCCGGCGTCGAGCCACTCCCATGCCTGCCGATAGCCGACACTGCGCATCGAAGGCAGCGCCGGCGAGAGATCGCCGCGCGCGCGCAGTGCGCGCACTTCGTCGACGAATCCGGCGGCGAGCATCGCTTCGAAGCGCGCGGCGATCCGCGCGTGCAGCGCTGCTCGA
>MKTG01000029.1:3010-3554 GCA_001897615.1 Burkholderiales bacterium 68-10 | reverse complement strand
CGCGCGCTGGATGCGTTGCGCATCCGAGGGCTCGATGCGCGCCGCTGCGCGCGGGTCGATGCTCGCCAGCCGCGCGTGCAGGGCCGGCCAGCCCCGCGCGCGCGCTTCGTCCTCGAGACGCGCTCTGAGCCGCGGGTCTGCGCCGGGCAGCGGGTGCAGCCCTTCGGCCAGTGCGCGCGCGTAGAGCATCGTGCCGCCGACCAGCAACGGCAACCGTCCGCGTGCGCGGATGTCGGCGATCGCCGCGAGCGCGTCCTCGACGAAGCGCGCGGCCGAATAGCGTTCGGTCGGCTCGACGATGTCGACCAGATGGTGCGCGACGGCCGCGCGCTCGGCGGCGTCCGGCTTGGCGGTGCCGATGTCCAGGCCGCGGTACACCTGCGCGGAATCGACGCTGACGATCTCGATCGGCAGGCGCTGCGCGAGACGAAGCGCAATGCCGCTCTTGCCCGAGGCGGTCGGCCCGAGCAGCATCACGAGGGGCGCGGCAGCGCCCGCGCGGCTCACGTGGCGCTGCCCGTCGTCGTGAGCGCTGCGCTGCGCG
>MKTG01000029.1:1930-2841 GCA_001897615.1 Burkholderiales bacterium 68-10 | reverse complement strand
CCGCCGCGAGCGACTGCACGCCCAGCGCCGCGAGCAGCGCCATCGATGAGCCGGCAACGAGCCCGACGGTGGCGCCGAGCCGGATCGATCGCGTCAGCCCGAGCCGGGCGAGCACGCGGCGCACGGCGATCGTACCGAGCAGGTAACCCAGCGTGACCAGCGCGTAGGTGAAGCCGAAAGCCCGTTCGCTGACGCCGAACAGCTCGATCAGCACGAAGGACGACGCCGAGATGAAGCAGAAGAGCGCGCCGTAGCTGCCGGTGATCGGCAGCGCATTCGCCCAGAAATTGCGCGACGAGGCGACCAGCGCGTAGTTGCGCAGCAGCGCACCGAGGTCGGTGGCGTGCGGATTGCGATGCCGGTTCGTTTCGGGCAGCACGCGCAGCGTCGCCGCCAGCATCGCGGCGCCGGCCGCGGCGAGCACGAGGAAGTTCGTCCGCCAGCCGAAGGCCGATTGCACGAGTCCGCCGAGCACCGGACCGGCGATCGGCACGACGCCCATCCAGCTGAGCGCGCGCGACATCACGCGCGCACCGGGTTCGGCCTCGTAGAGGTCGCGCACGATCGCGCGCGCGCAGACGACGGTGCAGCAGACGCCGAGTGCCTGCGCGATGCGCGCCGCGACCAGCACCGCCAGTGACGGCGCGAAGGCGCCGAGCAGCGACCCCGCCAGGTAGAGCGCTGCGCCGCCCAGCGCCACCGGGCGCCGGCCGAAGCGATCGGACAGCGGTCCGGCGAGCAGCTGGCTGATCGCGAATCCGGCCAGGAAGGCCGACAGCGTGAGCTGCACCGACGAGACGGACGCATCGAAGTGCACGCGCAATGCCGGCAGCGACGCGAGATACAGGTCGGTCGACAGCGGCTGCAGCGCGAGGAATCCGGTGAGCAGGAACAGCAGGCCGGCCGATATG
>MKTG01000029.1:1189-1862 GCA_001897615.1 Burkholderiales bacterium 68-10 | reverse complement strand
GGCCGGCGTGCGCTCCATCTCGCGCAGCAGCGCGTCCATTTCTTCGATCGTGAGCCGGCGGTTGGCGCGCACCGATCCGTGGCAGGCCATCGTCGCCAGCAGCGCATCGCTGCGTTCGGCGAGCGCGCGCGAGACGCCGTGCTCGCGCAACTCGGCGAGCACCGATCGCGCCAGCGCCTCGGCATCGGCGCCGGCGAGCGCCGCGGGCACCGCGCGCACCGCGATCGACTGCGCGGACAGCGCCGTGAGTTCGAGCCCGAGCGCCGCGATCGCCTCGCCTTCGTCATCGACGAGCGCCACGTCGAAGGCGTCGGCGCGGAAGACGACCGGCACCAGCAGCGGCTGCACCACGACCGAACGCTGCGCCCAGGCCGTCTTCATCCGTTCGTAGACGACGCGTTCGTGCGCGGCGTGCATGTCGACGACGACCAGGCCGTGGCGGTTCTGCGCGAGCACCCAGGTGCCGTGCAGCTGCGCGAGCGCGTGGCCGAGCGGCGCGTCGTCGGCCGCGTCCTGCGCGCGCGAGGCTGGATCCGGCGCAGGGAACGGTGCCGCAGCGGTCGACGGCGATGCCGGGACCGGCGACGCCGGGGACGACATCGGCAAGTCTCGGGCCGCCGCCGCGACCGGCAACGCGGCCAGCGACGACAGTGCCGCATACGCCGATACCCGC
>MKTG01000029.1:0-1177 GCA_001897615.1 Burkholderiales bacterium 68-10 | reverse complement strand
AGATCCAGGCTTGCCGTCGTCGGCTCTTCGCGCAATGCCTGCGGCGGCTGCCGCACGACCGCGGCAGGGGCAGCGGCAGCGGCAGCGCCCGAACCCTCGCCGCCCCGCTCGCTTGCCGAAGCGCGCAGCGCCGCCTCGACGGCATGGAAGACGAACGAGCGCACGCCCGCCGGATCGCGGAAGCGCACCTCGATCTTCGCCGGGTGGACGTTGACGTCGACCTGCGACGGGTCGATCGAGACGAACACCGCCCACGCCGCATGGCGGTCGCCGTGCATCAGGTCGGCATAGGCCTGGCGCAGCGCGTAGCCGAGCATGCGGTCGCGCACGAAGCGGCCGTTCACGTAGAGGAACTGCCGGTCAGCGCGCGTGCGGTTGTGCGTCGGCAGCCCGAGCAGCGCGCGCACGCGCAGCGCGCCGGCCTCGACGTCGACGACGCGGTGCGCGCCGGCGTATTCGTCGCCCAGCGCCGCCAGCGCGCGCTGCGTCCAGTCGGTCGGCTCGAGCGTCTCGGCGCGCCGATCGTCGACCTGCATCTCGAAGGCGACCGACTCGTGCGCCAGCGCGATGCGCCGGAACGCCTCGACGCAATGCGCGCTCTCGGTGGCCGCGCTGCGCAGGAACTTGCGCCGCGCCGGCGTCGCGGAAAAGAGATCGAGCACTTCGACCTGCGTGCCGCGTGGGCCCGGCGCGGGCTCGACCTCGCCGGTGTCGGCGTCGATGCGCCATGCGCAGTCGTCGCCCGCCGAGCGGCTGGTCAGTCGCAGCTTCGCCACCGATGCGATCGAGGCGAGCGCCTCGCCGCGAAACCCCAGCGTGCCGACCCGCTCCAGCTCGTCGAGCGAGGCGATCTTGCTGGTGGCATGGCGTTCGAGCGCGAGCGTGAGCTGTGCGCGCTCGATGCCGCAGCCGTCGTCCGACACGACGATGCGCCGCACGCCGCCTTCCTCGATGCGCAGGCGGACGCGCGAGGCGGCCGCATCGAGCGCGTTCTCGAGCAGTTCGCGCACGACCGACGCCGGCCGCTCGACGACTTCGCCGGCGGCGATCTGGCTGACGAGTCGATCGGCAAGCCGTGCGATCGGACGGCTTGCCGCGCCGGAAACGGCGGGCGCAGCGGAAGGCATCGCGCGATTATAGGAGCGCGCCGTGTACCATCGCGGCCGATGGACGTCTC
>MKTG01000028.1:1107-11169 GCA_001897615.1 Burkholderiales bacterium 68-10 | reverse complement strand
CGTCATGCTGGCCTGTGACAGCTGTTCCGCCGCCTGCAGGAACTCGCCGGGCGCCGCTTGCGTGGGTTGCAGCAGGGTCGCTTCCAGCGTGGCGGCGACCAGCGTCTCCAGGTTGCGGCGGCCGATCTCGGGGTTGGCGTACTTGGAGGCGATCACCTCGCCCTGCTCGGTCAGGCGGATCTGGCCGCGCACCGTGCCCGGCGGCTGCGCCAGGATGGCCTGGTAGCTGGGGCCGCCGCCGCGCCCCACGGTGCCGCCGCGGCCGTGGAACATGCGCAGGCGGATCGGCGCGCCGACGTGCGCGCGGTTGAGCTCGTCGAACAGCTCGACCAGCGCGATCTCGGCACGGTACAGCTCCCAGTTGCTGGTGAAGATGCCGCCGTCCTTGTTGCTGTCGCTGTAGCCCAGCATCACGTCCTGATCGCCGCCACTGGCGCGCACCAGCTCGGCGATGCCGGGGATGGCGTAGAAGGCACGCATGATGGGCGCGGCGTGGCGCAGGTCGGCGATGGTCTCGAACAGCGGCACCACGATCAGGTCGGCGCGCGCGTTTCTGCCTCGCGCGTCGTCGCTCAGGGTGCCCTGCATCAGCCCCACTTCCTTTTGCAGCAGCAGCACCTCCAGCAGGTCGCTCACGGTTTCGGTGTGGCTGATGATGTAGTGGCGAATGGCGTCGCGGCCGTGGCTGCGGCGCAGCGCCAGCGTCGCCTCGAAGATCGCCAGCTCGCCCCCGGTGTGTTCGCCGTATTCGGCGCCCACCACGCGCAGCGGCCGGGCGTCGCGCAGCAGGCGCAGTAGCAGGGTGCAGCGCGCGTCTTCGTCCAGGCCGGCGTAGTCGGCCTCCAGCTGCGCGGTGGCCAGCAGCTCGGCGATCACGCGCTCGTGCTGGTCGGAGCTCTGGCGCAGGTCGACCGTGGCCAGGTGAAAGCCGAACACCTCGACCGCGCGGATCAGTGGTTGCAGGCGCTCGGGCGTCAGGGCCTGGCCGTCGTGCGCTTGCAGCGAAGCCTCGATGGTGCGCAGCTCGGCCAGCAGCTCGTCGGCGTCCGCATAGGGCGCCATCCGCACCGCCGCCGGGCGCGCCGCGCCGCGCCCGGCAAGCCGCTCCAGCGTGGCGGCCAGTCGGGCATAGATGCCGGTCAGCGCGCGACGGTAGGGCTCATCGCTGCGGTGCGTGCTGGCGTCCGGCGACCGCTCGGCCAGTGCCGCCAGGGCCGGCGACACCGTCGTCAGCCGCGACGACAGCGACAGCGCGCGCCCCAGCTCATGCACCTCGACCAGGTAATGCCGCAACGCCACTTCGGCCTGGCGTCGCAGCGCCAGCGCCAGCGTCTGCGCGCTGACGTTGGGGTTGCCGTCGCGGTCGCCCCCGATCCACTGGCCCATGCGCAGAAAGCTGGCCACCGGCTGGTCGGCGCCGAGCGCGGTCTGCAGGTCGGCGTACAGGCGCGGGATTTCGGTCAGGAAGGTCGATTCGTAGTAGGACAGGGCGTTTTCGATTTCGTCGGCCACGGTGAGCCGGTCATAGCGCAGCAGGCGGGTCTGCCACAGCTGGGACACGCGCGCGTACAGGCGGGCCTCGCTGGCGGCCAGCTGGCGTGGCGACAGCACGTCGCGCCCGGCGGCGTACAGCTGGGCGCGCTCGCGCAGCTCGTCGCGCTCGGTCAGCAGCTGGGCGATCTCGCGTTCGGTGTCCAGGATGCTCTTGCGCTGCACCTCGGTGGGGTGGGCGGTCAGCACCGGGGCGACGTAGCTGCCCGCCAGTGTCTGCGCGATCGTGTCGGCGCCGATGCCGGCGGCGCGCAGCCGCTGCAGGGCCACGTCGATGCTGCCCTCCTGCGCGCTGCCGGCGCGCTCGTGCACCGCGCGGCGGCGGATGTGGTGGCGGTCCTCGGCCAGGTTGGCCAGCAGGCTGAAATAGGTGAAGGCGCGGATCACGCTCACGGTCTGCTCGCCGCTCAGGCGATTGAGCAGCTTGCGCAGGGCGTTGCCGGCGGTCTGGTCGGCGTCGCGCCGGAACGCCACCGACAGCGTGCGGATGCGCTCGACCAGCTCATACGTGGCGGCGCCTTCGTGTTCTCGGATCACGTCGCCCAGCAGGCGCCCGAGCAGGCGGATGTCCGCGATCAGTGGCTGGTCCTTGTCATGGCGCCGGGGGGTGGCGCTGCGGGTGGCGTGCGGCATGGTCGGGCGTGCGGTGACTGTCGGGTGCGCCATTGTCACTGCCTCGCCGCCAGGCCGGCCGGGCGGGGGGCGTTTCGTTTACCCGCCTGGGCGGGCTGGGTCATCGTCGGTGACCCACTGCAGCTGCCCCTGGCCGATGTCCTTCAGCTGCTCGCGCAGCAGCGCCGCGGTGTCGGCCGCCACCTGAAAGTGCATGAGCACCGCTTCCGTGTGGTGAACCGCAAGGTGGCGCACGGCGGCCGCATCCAGCGCGCGGCGCACCGCGCCTTCCAGCGCATAGGGCAGGGTGCAGGTCAGCGGCGCCCAGCGCGTGACCGGCACCTTGCGGGCCTGCAGCAGAGCCTGCGCCACGGCGTCGGTATAGGCGCGCACCAGCCCGCCCGCGCCCAGCTTGACGCCGCCAAAATACCGCACCACGGTGGCCAGCACGCCGTCCAGCGCCTGCTGGCGCAGCACGTGCAGCATGGGGCGGCCGGCGGTGCCGCCGGGCTCGCCGTCGTCCACCGCCGCCGAATCGCCCCCGGCCAGCAGGGCCCAGCACACGTGCGCGGCGTCGGGGTGCGCGGCGCGCAAGGCGGCCACCACCTCCAGCGCCTGGGCGCGGCCTTCCACCGGTTGCACGCAGGCCAGGAAGCGGCTTTTCTTGACGATCAGCTCGTGGCTGACTGGTTGATCCAGGGTCCAGGGCATGGGCGCCGATGGTACGGCGCGCTGTGCTTCAAGCACACTCGATTTTGTTGAACAGGGTGGATTCAAGGCTCGGCCGTGTGACCGAAACAGCCGTCTTTGCGAGGAGTATCGCGACGACGCAATCCAGAACGCCTGATCGAGCGTTGCCGCTGGATTGCTTCACTGACGCTCGCAATGACAATGTTGAATCAGGCGCCTGCGCTTCCAACGTGGTGTCGATATTTTTCAATCCAGGCTGGCCTGGTATCAGGGCGCGATCTTCTTCTTGAGCGCGCGCGCCACCGGCTGCGGCAGGCTGGGCAGAGACTTGAGCAGCCAGGGCAGCACCTTGCGCTTGGCGCCCGAGAGCGATTCGGGCACCAGCGCCTCGATCAGGTGCGGGCCGGGCTGGGCCAGGGCGTATTCCAGCGCCTGGGTGA
Organism: Burkholderiales bacterium 68-10; assembly: GCA_001897615.1. Lineage (GTDB taxonomy): Bacteria > Pseudomonadota > Gammaproteobacteria > Burkholderiales > Burkholderiaceae_C > Ottowia. Next base: position 7,876 of record MKTG01000028.1, on the reverse strand, counting down.
AGTCCTCGGCGGTGCTGGCGCGCACGGCGTGCACGCCCATGCCTTGCGCCAGTTGCGCGAAGTTGAGCTGCGGACCGTGCAGGTCGAGCTGGGCGCGGGCCTTGGCGCCGCCAACGCCGGCGCCGACGCGGTCGAGCTCGACGTTCAGCACCGAGTAGCTGGCGTTGTTGAAGATGATGGCCGTCACGTTGAGGTTCTCGCGCGCCATGCTCCAAAGGGCCTGGATGGTGTACATGGCGGTGCCGTCGCCGATCAGGGCGATGACGGGGCGGTCGGGGCAGGCGATGGCCGCGCCCACGGCATTCGGCAGGCCCTGGCCGATGGCGCCGCCGGTCAGCGTCAGCAGGTCGTGGCGCGGGCAGCCTGCGGTCATCACGTTCAGCATCAGGCCGCTGGTGATGGCTTCGTCGATCACGATTGCGTTGTCGGGCAGCAGGTGGCCCACGGCCTTGCAGACCTTGGGGGCGGTGAGCCCGCCGCGCGGGCGATCCGGGCGCTGGGCGGGCTGCAGGGGTGGCGGCGTGCTGCCGGCGCCCAGGGCCTGCGCCAGCCGGGCCAGGCTGGCGGCGGCGTCCTGGTCGGGGGCGGCCAGGGTGTGGACGGTGCAGCCTTCGGGCACCAGGTCGCTCTTCTTGCCGGGGTAGGCGAAGAAGGAGACGGGCGATTTGCTGTCCACCAGCACCAGGTGGCGCGCGCCGGCGAGCTGCACGCCGGCCATCTCGGCCAGATAGGCCACGCGCTCGACGAAGGGCAGGCCGGCGCCGCGCTCCATGCGGGTGGGGAAGCACTCGGCCAGCAGCTGCACGCCGCTGTGCGCGGCGATGCGGGCGGCGTCGAGCAGCGCGGCCTCGCGCAGTGCGTGGCCGCCCAGCAGCAGCACAGTTTTTTCGCCTTTGGCACGGGCCTGCGTGATGGTCTGGGCGATGGCCTGCACGGTCATGTCGTCGGCCGGCTGCGGCGCGGGCGCGGGCGGCGGCGGGCAGGGCTGGCCGCCTTCGCCCCAGGACACGTCGGCCGGCAGGATGAGCGTGGCCACCTGGCCGGGCAGGCCGCGCGCGGTGGCGAGGGCATCGACCGCGTCCTGGCACAGGGCGGCGGTGCTTCTGGAGGTGTGCACGAAGCCGGGCGAGACGTTGCGGGCCACGGTTTCGATGTCGCTTTGCAACTGGGCGTCGTACTTGACGTGGTCGGTGGCGTGGTCGCCCACGATGGCGAGCACCGGCACCTTGCCCTTGCGCGCGTTGTGCAGGTTGGCCAGGCCATTGCCCAGGCCGCAGCCCAGGTGCAGCAGCACGGCGGCGGGTTTGCCGGCCATGCGGGCGTAGCCGTCGGCCGCGCCGGTGGCCACGCCCTCGAACAGGGCGAGCACGGCGCGCATGCGCGGCTCGAAGTCGAGCGCGGCGACGAAGTGCATCTCGCTGGTGCCGGGGTTGGAGAAGCACACCTGGACACCGGCGTCGGCCAGGGTCTTCATCAATGCTTGGGCGCCGTTCATGACGATTGCTCCTTGTTTGATAGCTGCTAGCGCTTGTCTGGCAAGCGCCGGATCCGATTTTTGATCAAATGCTCAGCGCTTGCGCCAGAGCATGAAGTTCAGCATCCTGCCGGCCAGGCCGGTGTAGGGCGGCATGAGAAAGTCCACCGTGCGCAGTGGCCCCTGGCGGAACACCGGGCGCAGCTTGGAAAAGGTCAAAAAGCCCTCGTGCCCGTGGTAGTGGCCCATGCCGCTGTTGCCCACGCCGCCAAAGGGCAAGGCGTGCTGGCCGGCGTGCAAGAGCGTGTCGTTGATGGTCACGCCGCCCGAGAGCGTCTGCTCCAGGTAGCACTGCTGGAGCGCCTTGTCTTCGCTGAACAGGTACAGCGCCAGCGGATGGGGCCGGTCGTTGATGTAGCCGATCACCTCATCCTTGTTCTGGTAGGGCAGGATGGGCAGCAGCGGGCCAAAAATCTCGCGCTGCATGACCTGCATGCCGTCGTGCACGTTCAGCAGGGCCACCGGCGGCATGATGCGCCGCGCCGCGTCGCCGGCCTGGCCGGGCAGCAGCGGCACGGCCTGCGCGCCTTGGGCCACAGCGTCTTGCAGCATGGCCTGCAGGCGGTCGTACTGGCGCTGGTCGATGATGGCGGTGTAGTCGCCGTTCAACAAATCGGGGTAGCGCTGCGCGAGGATGCGCCGGGCGTGGTCGATGAAGGCCTGCTCCCGGCCCGCAGGCAGAAACAGGTAATCGACGTTGGTGCAAATCTGCCCGGCGTTGAGCATCTTCACCCACAGGATGCGCTCGGCGGCTTTGTCTAGCGGGTAGTCGGGCGCGACGATGGTGGGGGATTTGCCGCCGAGCTCCAGCGTCACCGGCGTGAGGTGGGCGGCCGCGTTGGCCATCACCGCTTTGCCCGTTTGCGGCGAGCCGGTGAAGAACAGGTGGTTGAACGGCAGCTGCGTGAACAGCGGCCCGAGGGGCTGACCTGGCCCGGCGTCGTCGTCGGCAAACAAGCACACCTTGTCCGCAGCAAAGTACTTGGGCAGTAGCTTTTGCAGCAGGCGCGCGGTGTGGGCGGAGTTTTCCGACATCTTCACCATGGCCCGGTTGCCTGCGGCCAGCGCCCCAATGAGGGGCTGCACCACCATGGCGATGGGGAAGTTCCATGGCGCGACGATGCCGATCACGCCCACGGGCTGGGGCAGCACGTAGGCGCTGGCGAGAGGGTATTGGGTGATGTCCAGGTGGCGCTTTTGCTTTTTCATCCAGCGCGGCAGCTGCCGCATGGCGTCCAGGGCCGCTTCCTGGCCCTGCAGCAGCTCGGTGGCCAGGGTTTCGAAGTGGCTGCGGCAGCCGAAGTCGGCATTCACGGCGTCGAACAGCGCGGTGCGGTTATCTACCAGCAGGCGGTGCAGGGCGCGCAGATCGGCGCGGCGCTCCTGCAGGCTGGGGTAGCGGTTTTTGGCAAACGCGGCCTGCTGGGCGGCAAAGGCATCGCGCAAGAGGGCGGGCAGGTGCGCGGGAATGTGCAGGGCCTGCCAGGCGGCTTGGGGTGGGTTGGTGGTCATGGTGTTCCTTTCGATAACCGGGCCTGGGCGCGGCGGGCGATGCCGTCGCCCACGGCACGCGCCAGACCGGGTGTGTGGCGCGAGAGCCAGGCGGTGAGTGCCGCCTTGGGCGTGTCGGTGATCTCGAACTCGCGCCGCGCAATGCCGCGCAGCAGGGCGGGCACCGACTTGTCGAGCGTGCTGCTGCCGGCAAAGTCCTTCATGGCGGCCGAGACCGGGTGCATGGCGCGGCGCTCCTGCGCGACCATGGGGGTCATGATCTCGCCCGGGCAGCACAGGCTGACGGCTATGCCCTGCAGCTTCAGTTCGTAGCGCAGCGCCTCGGCCAGGCCGCGCACGCCGAACTTGGACGCGCAGTAGGCGGTGTAGCCGAAGTTGCTGGTCAGCCCCGCCAGCGAAGCGATGAAGGCGATCTGGCTGCCCGGCTGCATGTGCGCCAGCACGGCGGCGGCAAAGTGGCGCGAGCCTTTCAGGTTGATGTCGATCACGCGCTCGAAGTCGGCGGCGGGTGTTTCCACCAGCGGCCCGTTGTGCAGCACGCCGGCGCTGTGGATAGCCAGATCGGGTGCGCCCAGTTCCTGCGCCGCCTGCGCCACGGCGGCCTTGATGGCTTCGGCCTGCGACACGTCGGATGGGTAGCAGGCAAAGCGCTGCCCGGGGCTCTTGGCCGCGGCGCGCAGCTCGGCCAGCACGTCCTCGGCGGCGGAGCGGTTGAAGATCGCGATGCTGGCGCCTTCAAGCGCCAGGCGCCGCGCCATGTCGCGGCCGATGCCGCTGCTGGCGCCGGTGATGAACACGGTGCGCGGGGCGCCGTGCTTCCAGGGGTAGGTGCTCATGGCCAGTCCTCGCGCAGCAGGGCGGCGCCTTTTTCGCCCACCATGTAGCTGGGCGCGGTGGTGTTGCCGCCGGGAATGGTGGGGAAGATGGAGCTGTCGATCACGCGCAGGCCTTGCAGGCCGTGCACGCGCAGGCGGGCATCGACCACGCTGTCGGCGGCGTCGGGCCCCATGCGGCAGGTGCTGGTGGGGTGGTAGTTGGTGCCGGCCACGCGGCGGCAGTAGGCGGCGTAGTCCTCGTCCGTTTTGCACTGCGCGGTGCGCAGGTCGGCCTTCACAAGCGCCTTCATGGTCGGTGTGTCGTATACCTTGAGCACCTGGCGCACGCCCTTGACCATGGTGGCCATGTCATCGGGGTGCGAGAAATAGCGGAAGTCGATCGCCAGATCGTCCTGCCAGCGCGGGCTGGCCAGTTGCACCGTGCCGCGGCTCTTGGGGTGCAGCAGCAGCACATGGGTGGACATGCCGTGGCGCGCGTACATCTTGCGGCCGTGGTCCATGGCGAGCACGACGACGAATTCGTACTGCATCTCCGGCATGGGCGAATCGGGCGCCAGCCGCATGAAGCCCGTGACTTCGGCGAAGTTGGTGGTGCACATGCCGCGCCGCTCCTTGCGCCAGCGCCCCATGGCCTGCCAGAAGCTGCGTGCGCCGGTGGGCGAGATGCCGACCAGATTCGGGTCGCCCGGAATGTGGTGGCCCAGGATCACGTCCAGGTGGTCTTGCAGGTGTTGTCCTACGGCGGGCAGGTGCGCCACGACGGGAATGCCCAGGCGCTGCAACAGCGCGCCGTCGCCCACGCCCGACAGTTGCAGCAGCTTGGCCGACAGCAGGCCGCCGCTGCTCACAATCACCTCCTTGCGCGCGCGAATCTGGCGCTTTTGCCCGCTCTGCACCAACTCCACGCCCACGGCGCGCTGGCCTTCGAACAGGATGCGCGTGACCTGCGCCTCGCATTGCAGCGTGAGGTTGGGTCTGCTCCCCAGGTGCGGCAGGATGTAGGCTTGGCCCGCGTGGTGGCGCTCGCCGTTCTTCATCATCACCTGGGTGGGGCGAAAGCCGTCTTGCGCCGCCCCGTTCAGGTCGGGGTTGAGCGGCCAGCCCAGTTCCCGAAACGCCTGGTTGAGTGTGCCGTGCCAGGGGTTGTCGGTGCGCAGTTCCTCCACCCACACCGGGCCGCTGTTGCCGTGCCAGGGGTCGTCGGGGGCGTTGAAGGTCTGGTTGTTCTCGCTTTTCCTGAAGTAGGGCAGCACATCGCTCCAGCCCCAGCCGGGGTTGCCGGCGTCGCGCCAGCCGTCGTAGTCCAACGGGTTGCCGCGCATGTACATCAGCATGTTGATGCTGGTGCCGCCGCCCAGGCCGCGGCCCAGCGGGTGGTAGGCGCGCTTGCCGTTCAGGCCCTGCTCGGGGCCGCTGGTGAGGCCCCAGTTGTAGGCGCTGCGCTTGAGGCCATAGACCAGCGAGGCCAGCGCCGCGTTGGTGGCGAGCAAGCCCTTGCGCTGGCCGGGCCCGGCTTCGAGCAGCAGCACCTGGTGGCGCGGGTCTTCGGACAGGCGCGAGGCCACGGCGCAGCCGGCCGGGCCGGCGCCGATGACGATGAAGTCCGCTTCGTTGAATGCTTCTGAAGTCATAGCTGCTGGCGCTTGGTGGTAGGGCGCTGGAAGCGTTTTTTGCTTTTAGGGCAACGCTGAACAAGTCCCACGCGCGCGTCGCATCCCTGTCTGGGGCGGTCTGCGGCGTTGCAAATGCTCGCCATAGCTTGGGCTATGGCTGCGCTTTGCGCCTTGCATCCCATCCCCAGCCAGGGCGCGCCACATCGCGGGGACTTATTCAGCGTCGCCTTAATCATCGGCCGGTGATGTGCCGCGCCGCCGCCTTGGCCGTGAGGATGCAGCCGGGCAGGAAGGTGCCTTCCAGCGAGCGCTTGCCACTGGTGCCGCCGCCGCCAAAGCCGGCCGCCTCGCCCACGCAGTACAGGCCATCGACCGGCTGACCGCGGCCATCCAGCACGCGGCTTTGCAGGTCGGTTTGCAGACCGCCCAGGCTCTTGCGCGTGATCAGCTGGGTCTGGATGGCGATGAAGGGCCCGGCGCCCGGCTGCTGCAGCGGCGCGGGCTTGCAGGTGCGCAGGCTGTCGGGGCGCCACTCTCGCGCCTGCAGGATGCGGCGCACCTGGGCGTCGCCCTCGGGCCGGTTGCCGGGGGCGAACAGCGCGTCAAAGGCGTTGGCGGTGGCCTGCAGCACCTCGGGCCGGATGTCGAGCGAGGCGGTGAGCGCATTCATTTTTTGCGCCAGCTCGGCCAGCGTGTCTGCGACGATGAAGTGCGGGCTCTGGCGCGCCATCTGATCCACCAGCCGGTGGTTGCCCAGCAGGGTTTCCTTGACAAAGCGCAGGAACTGCCGGTCGCGGATGCGCGGGTTGTGCTCGGCGCCGGAGATGGCGAATTCCTTCAGCGCGATGCGGCGGTTGAGCAACTGCCAGGTCCAGGGCTTGTCCTGCGCGGCCACCTGCTGGCACAGCCAGTGGGTGTCAAAACCCGTCACCAGCGGCTCGGGCCCGATGCGCTCGCCGCGGTGGTTCAGCCACAGCGCCGACTTGCATGGGATGAGCGACAGGCCGTGGCCCGGGAAATGCGGGAAGGGGTGCGGAATGCCGGCGGCGTAGTTCCACATCTCGCCGGCGTGGGTGATCTGCGCGCCCAGGTGGTCGGCGGTCCAGTGGTGCATGCGGCCGTCGGCAAAGGGGTGGGCGCCGTTGAGCATGGTCTTGGGCAGGGGCCGGTCACTGGGCCAGTTGCGCCGCGCCTCCTCGTGGCTGCCGTTGATGCCGCCCATGGCCAGCACGACCACGGGGGCCGCCAGGCGCACTTCGCGCCCGCTGGCCTCA
>MKTG01000028.1:605-779 GCA_001897615.1 Burkholderiales bacterium 68-10 | reverse complement strand
CTTGCTGCAGCAGACCGCGGCAGCGGTGATGACCGCCAGTCCGCGCACCATCGGCAGCGAGGCGCTGCTGAGCGAGGCGCTGCGGCAGATGACGGCGCTGACGCCACGGATCACTGCGATTTTCGCCATGGATGGACAGCGGCCGGTCGGCATCGTGCATGTGCACGACTGCCT
>MKTG01000028.1:0-270 GCA_001897615.1 Burkholderiales bacterium 68-10 | reverse complement strand
CACGGCCGATGTGACCACGCCGGTGGTGCAACTCGACTGGGCCCGGCTCGATGCGCTGATCGCGCACAAGCAGACGACGCCGGCCAGCGGTACGACCTGCATCCGCGATGGCGCCGGCCGGGCGGTGTGGTTCTCCAAGGCCGTGCTGCCGTTCATGCGCAAGCCGGCCGAACTGCGCGCCGCCGGACCGCTGTCGCCGGTGCTGCAGCATATCGGGCTCTACTGTTACCGGACGCCGGCGCTCGAAGCCTTCGAGGCGGCACCGCAATC
>MKTG01000027.1:18888-30302 GCA_001897615.1 Burkholderiales bacterium 68-10 | reverse complement strand
GCATCCTGACGCTGACGCAGTCCACCTACGACGGCGTGCTGTACGACACCGAGGCGATCAAGGGCATGCTGGACGGCTACGTCGACAACCTGCACTTCGACGAAGCCTGGCTGCCGCACGCCGCGTTTCACCCCTTCTACGGCACCTACCATGCGATGGGCAAGAAGCGCGCGCGGCCGCAGCAGTCGGTGGTGTATTCGACCCAGTCCATCCACAAGCTGCTGGCCGGCATCAGCCAGGCCAGTCACGTGCTGGTGCAGGACTCGCAGCAGGTCAAGCTGGACCGCTACCTGTTCAACGAGGCCTACCTGATGCACACCTCGACCAGCCCGCAGTACAGCATCATCGCCAGCTGCGACGTGGCGGCCGCCATGATGGAGCCGCCCGGCGGCACCGCCATGGTGGAAGAAAGCATCGCCGAGGCGCTGGACTTCCGCCGCGCCATGCGCAAGGTGGAGGCCGACTTCGGCCAGGGCGACTGGTGGTTCAAGGTCTGGGGGCCGGAGAAGATTGCCGAGGAAGGCGTCGGGCGTGCCGACGACTGGGTCATCAAGAACGGCGCGAAAGGCCGCAGCTGGCACGGCTTTGGCAAGCTGGCCTCGGGCTTCAACATGCTGGACCCGATCAAGGCCACCATCGTCACGCCCGGCCTCAATCTGGACGGCAAGTTCGACAAGAGCGGCATACCCGCCAGCATCGTCACCAAGTTCCTGGCCGAGCACGGCGTGGTGGTGGAGAAGACGGGCCTGTACAGCTTCTTCATCATGTTCACCATCGGCATCACCAAGGGCCGATGGAACACGCTGGTCACGGCCTTGCAGCAGTTCAAGGACGACTACGACCGCAACCAGCCGATGTGGCGCATCATGCCGGAGTTCTGCGCCCAGCACCGCCGCTACGAGAAGATGGGGCTGCGCGACCTGTGCCAGCACGTGCACCAGCTCTACGCCAAGTACGACATCGCGCGCCTGACCACCGACATGTACCTGAGCGAGCTGACGCCGGCCATGAACCCGGCCGACGCCTACGCCTGCATCGCTCGCCGCCAGGTCGAGCGGGTGGAGATCGACCAGCTGGAAGGGCGCATCACCACCGCCCTGGTGACGCCGTATCCGCCGGGCATTCCGCTGCTCATCCCGGGCGAGGTGTTCAACCGCAAGATCGTCGACTACCTGAAGTTCGCGCGCGACTTTGCCATCGAATGCCCGGGCTTCGAGACCGACATCCACGGCCTGGTCGAGGTCGAGGACGACCGCGGCCACGTGCGCTACTTCGCCGATTGCGTGGCCACCGATGCCGGCGGCGCGCGCGGCGGTTTATGATCGCTTCGTGACCACTGAGGAGAACCGATGTTTCCTGAATACCGCGACCTGATCACCCGCCTCAAGGGCGAGGGCTCCAATGCCCGCTTTCTGAACCTGTTCGAGAAACACAACGAGCTGGACCACCAGATCACGGCCATGGAAGGCCACGATGCGGGCGCCACCCACAGCGAGATCGAGACGCTGAAAAAGGAAAAGCTGCGCATCAAGGACGAGCTGTACGCCATCTTGCGCCAGGAGGCCACGGTCGGCAAATAAGCCGTTCATGCGCCCGCCGCGAACCCGCCTTGCTTGGGCGGGTTTTTTGTTGCTGTTTTTGGCGTTTGCGCTTGCTCAGCGAGCGCCAGCAGCTATCAAATCAGAAGCGAATGCCGGCCGGGTTGGTGTCGGTGCGCGGCGGGGCGATGCTGGGTTCGGCCGGCGCCGTGGGGGCTGCCGGCGTTTGGCGCGCGGCGGTGGCCGCGGCGGCCGGCGCCGACACGGCGCTGCGCGCCACCAGCGGGGTGGCGGCGGGGCGCCGATAGGCTGCGGGCAACTGCGAGCTCTTGGGATAGCCGGCGGCGTCCAGGTACTGGCCCCATTCGACGTCGGAATAACCCTTCAGGCGCTGGCCACCCACCGTCAGCACCGGCAGCTCGCCCGAGCCGGCCAGGCGCTGCAAGGCCTCGATGTCCTCGTTGGACTGCACGGTTTTCTCGCTGAACGGCACGCCGCGGTTGACCAGCAGGTTGCGCCCGCTGTCGCAGGGCGCGCAGTCGCGCGCCGAGTACAGCGTGACCGGGTAGCGCTGCGCGGTCTGGCTGAGCGCGTAGGGCAGGGTGGCGCCGCCGGTGCCCGGCGTGCCGCCGCCGACCGGCGCCACCTGGCGCCCGGCGGCCGGTGGCGGCGGCTGGTCGCTGTAGCTGACGCCGCCTGGACCGCTTGAGCGGTAGACCTGGGCCTGCGCGGCGCTGGCCAGCAGCAGGGCGCCCAGCAGCGTGGCGAGAAAGGGGACTTGGCGACGACGGTGCACGGGCATTTCTCCTGCGGCGGCGATCATGACGGACGGATGTGCGGGGCCGGGCGCGCTTCAAGCCATGCCCTGGTGGCGCAGCAGCGCCTCCAGGCTGGGCTCGCGGCCGCGAAAGGCCTTGAACGACTCCATGGCCGGGCGGGAGCCGCCGGCTTCCAGGATCTCGCGCCGGTATTTTCGTCCGGTTTCGACGCTGGGCAAGCCCTCGGGCGTGACGCTTTCCTCGAAGGCGGCGTAGGCGTCGGCCGACAGCACCTCGGCCCACTTGTAGCTGTAGTAGCCCGCCGCGTAGCCGCCGGCGAAGATGTGGCTGAAGCTCTGTGTCGTGCGCGCGAATGGCGGCGGTTGCAGCACCGCGACCTCGCGTCGCACCGCGTCCAGCAGCGGCTGGAAGTCCTGGCTGGGCTCGTGGGCGGTGTGCAGCAGCATGTCGAACAGGGCGAACTCGATCTGGCGCACGGTCTGCATGCCGGCCTGGTAATTCTTGGCGGCCAGCATCTTGTCGAACAGGGCGCGCGGCAGCGGCTCGCCGGTATCGACATGGGCCGTCATGTGGCGCAGCACCTCCCATTCCCAGCAGAAGTTCTCCATGAACTGGCTGGGCAGCTCCACGGCGTCCCATTCGACGCCGCTGATGCCGGAGACGTCGCGCTCGTTCACCTGGGTCAGCATGTGGTGCAGGCCATGGCCGAATTCGTGGAACAGGGTGATGACGTCGTCGTGCGTCAGCAGCGGCGGTTTGCCGTCCACGCCTTCGCCGAAGTTGCACACCAGCTGCGCGACGGGGGTTTGTAGCTGGCCGCTGTCGGGGCGCAGCCAGCGCGCGCGCACGTCGTCCATCCAGGCGCCGCCGCGCTTGCCGGCGCGGGCGCCGGGGTCCAGGTAGAACTGGCCCAGCAGCTGGCCGGCGCGCTCGATGCGGTAGAACTCGACCGTCGGGTGCCAGACCGGCGCCGCGTCCCGGCGGATGGCCACTTCGAACAGGGTTTCGACGATCTTGAACAGGCCCTGCAGCACCTTGGGCGCCTGGAGGTACTGCTTGACCTCTTGTTCGCTGAAGGCGTAGCGCGCTTCCTTGAGCTTCTCGCCCACGTAGGGCCAGTCCCAGCTCTGCGGATCGGCCAGGCCGAGCTGCTCGTCGGCGAAGGCGCGCAGGTCGGCCACGTCGCGCTCGGCGTAGGGCCGGGCCTTGGCGGCGAGCTGGCGCAGGAAGTCGATCACCTGCCGGGGCGATTCGGCCATCTTGGGCACCAGCGACACTTCAGCGTAGTTGGCGTAGCCCAGCAGTTGCGCTTCTTCGAGGCGCAGGGCCAGGATGTCGCGGATCAGCGGCGCGTTGTCAAAGCGCGTGGCGTCGCCGTCGGCCTGGTCGGAGGCGCGCGTGACGTAGGCGCGGTACAGACGCTCGCGCAGGCCGCGGTCGTGGGCGAACTGCATCACCGGCAGGTAGCTGGGCAGCTTGAGCGTGAGCTTGTAGCCCGGCTGGCCGTCGGCTTCGGCGGCGGCGCGGGCGGCGGTCTTCACGTCGGGCGGCAGGCCGTCCACTTCCGCCTCGCTGGCGCAGTGGGCCCAGGCGTCGGTGGCGTCCAGCGTGTTCTCGCTGAACTTCTGGCTCAGCTCGGCCAGGCGTTCCTGGATCTCGGCGTAGCGCGCCTTGGCCGCGCCCTGCAGCTCGGCGCCGCCCAGCACGAAGTCGCGCAGCGCGTTGCCACGCGCGCGCCGCTGCTCGTCGTTCAGGCCGGCCGGGTCGATGGCCTTGTAGCGCGCGTACAGGCGCTCGTCGCTGCCCACGCGGGTCCAGAACTCGGTCACCCGCGGCAGGGCGGCGTTGTAGGCGGCGCGCAGCGCGGGCGTGTCCATCACGGCGTTCAGGTGGCTGACCACGCTCCAGGCGCGGCCCAGGCGTTCGCCGGGCACGTCCAGCGCGCGCGACAGCGCGGCCCAGTCGGCCGGCGTGTCGGGACGCACGGCGGCTTCCAGCGCCGCCTCGGCGTCGGCCAGCAGCTGGTCAATGGCGGGGGCCACGTGTTCGGGGCGGATCTGGTCGAACAGCGGCAGGTCGGAAAAGTCGAGGAGGGGGTTGTTGGCAAGGCTCATGCCCCCCATTTTGAGGCCTTGAGTGGGCGCTTCAAGAGTCTGCAAGCCACTACCCCATCAATGAAAAATGACGCCCGCTGGCGCGGGCATGACGAAATGACCTTTGCGGTCACTGACAGGCAGCGGCGCGTGCAATTGCGCGGCACGCATGGCCGCGGAGCAGTCCATGCCAGCGAACGCCGTGCCCGGACCTGCGCCGGGCACTGGCTTGTCCTCCTCCAAGCGAAGCGCCAGAGGGGGCGGCGTCGGCCGCTCAGGGGGGTGTCGCTGATTCCGCCGCTTCGAGGGTGTTGACCAGCAGCATGGCGCGCGTCATCGGCCCCACGCCGCCGGGCACCGGAGTGATCCAGCCGGCCACGGCCTGCACGCCGGCAAAGTCGACGTCGCCGCACAGCTTGCCGGCGTCGTCGCGGTTCATGCCGACGTCGATCACCACCGCGCCGGGCTTGATCATGTCGGCCGTCAGGACCTTGCGCTTGCCCACGGCGGCCACCACGATGTCGGCCTGGCGCGTCAGCGCCCCGAGGTCGGGCGTGCCGCTGTGGCAGATGGTGACCGTGGCGTTGGCGGCCAGCAGCATCATGGCCATTGGTTTGCCGACGATGTTGCTGCGGCCGATCACCACCGCGTGCTTGCCCTTCAGATCGCGCAGGCCGATGGATTCGAGCATGCGCATGCAGCCGTAGGGCGTGCAGGGGCGAAAGCCGGGCTGGCCCACCATCAGGGCGCCGGCGCTGGCGACGTGAAAGCCATCCACGTCCTTGGCGGGGGCGATGGCCTCGATCACGGCATTGGCGTTCATGTGCGCCGGCAGCGGCAACTGCACCAGGATGCCGTGCACCGCCGGGTCGGCGTTGAGGGTGGCGATGCGGGCCAACAACTCGGCTTCGGTTAGCTCGGCCGGATAGCGCTCCAGCGTGGCGGCCAGGCCGGTCTGCTCGCTGTCGGCCACCTTGCTGCGCACGTAGACCTGGCTGGCGGAGTTCTCGCCGACCAGGATGATGCTCAGGCGCGGCTGCACGCCACGCGCCTTCAGCGCCTGCACGCGGTGCGCCACCTCGGCGCGGACGCTGGAGGCCAGGGCGTTGCCGTCGATCAGTTGGGCCGTCATGTCGAGGTGTCCAATGGGGCGCTGGCGCACGAGGGGCGCGCGCAGGCAGCTATCAAAATATCAGCAAGCGAGGGCGGCTGGCGGGGCGGTCAGGGCGCTCAGGCCTTGGCCGTGACCTGGCCCAGGGCGATCTTGAGCAGGTCGGCCACGGTGTTGGCGCCGAGCTTTTCCATGATGTTGGCGCGGTGCGCCTCCACCGTCTTGATGCTGATGCCCAGGTCGTCGGCGATCTGCTTGTTCAGCCGGCCGGCGACGATGCGCTCCAGCACCTGCGCCTCGCGGCCCGTCAGCTTGGCCAGCAGCGCGTCGCGGCTGGCGGCCTGCTGATGCTCGGCGAAGCTGGCGCGCGCCTGCTCCAGCATGCGCTCGACCAACGTCACCAGCTGGTCTTCCTTGAAGGGCTTCTGGATGAAATCCATGGCGCCCTTCTTCATGGTGTCGACCGCCAGCGGCACGTCGCCGTGGCCGGTGATGAAGGCCATCGGCAGCGGCGAATCGCGGTCGATCAGGCGCTCTTGCAGCTCCAGCCCGCTCATGCCGTCCATGCGGATGTCGATGATCAGGCAGGCCACCTCGCGGGCGTCGTAGCGCGCCAGAAAGGCCTCGGCCGACTCGAAGCAGCGCACGCGATAGTCCTGGCCTTCCAGCAGCCACTGCACCGAATCACGCACCGCCTCGTCGTCGTCCACCACGTAGACCGTGCCTCGTTTCGGAATCAGACTCATGCCACTTCCCTGATGCTGTTGCCGGACGGGCTGGCACCCTGGACCGGGCCGACCGGAATCCAGAAACTGAAGCGACAACCCACGATTTGGCCGGCATTGTAGAGGTTCTCCGCATGGATCCGGCCCTGGTGCGATTCGACGATGGAGCGGCACAGGTTGAGCCCGATGCCCAGGCCGTCGCTCTTGGTGGAGAAGAAGGCTTCGTACAGCCGCGCCAGCGCTTCGGGCGACAGGCCGCGCCCGCTGTCGGTGACGCTGAACTGCACCGTGGGCTGATCCTCGATGTCGCGCTGCACCACGCGCAGCTCCACCGCCCGCTGGCTGAGCGGGCGCTGGGCCACGTCGATCGACTCGGCGGCGTTCTTAATCAGGTTCATCAGCACCTGCTCGATCAGGATCGGGTCGACATACAGCGCCGGCAGCTCGGGCGCGATGTGGTGCACCAGGCGCACGTTGCGCCGGCGCAGCTCGATCTCGGCCAGCTCCAGCACCTGCTCGACCATCGGCATCGCCTCAGCCCATTCGCGGCGTGGCTCGCTGCGCTTGACGAAGCTGCGGATGTGCTGCACCACCTGGCCGGCGCGCTGGGCCTGGCGCGCGGTCTTGTCCAGGGCGCCCAGCAGGTCGTCGCGGCTGATCTGCCCGCCCTTGACGCGCGAGATGATGCCGGTGCAGTAATTGCTAATGGCGGTCAACGGCTGGTTCAGCTCGTGCGCCACGCTGGAGGCCATCTCGCCCATGGTGATCAGGCGGCTGGCGGCTTCGGCGCGCTCGGCCTGTGCCGCCGCCTGCTCTTCGGCGTGGCGGCGCGCCGTGATGTCGGTGGCGATCACCATCTGCACCAGCCGGCCGTCGACCCAGTTGAGGTAGCGCGAGCGCACCTCCAGCCACTTGTCCAGTCGATCGAGATAGATCTCGGCATGCTCGGCCAGTGGCGCGGAGGCCAGCCGATCCAGCGGCAGGCCGGCGAAGGCATCGACCGCATCCAGGCCGTCGTCGCTCAGCTGCGTCTCCGGGCTGCCGGCGCGCTCGACCAGCTTCAGGTGCCCGGCGGTCGTGCCGTCGAACCACTGGCGGTACAGCTTGTTGGCGAACAGCAGTTCCTGGCTGCCCAGCGGCGCGACGGAGACCGATGCGTCCAGCGCCTCCAGCACGGTGGTGAAGCGCTCGTAGGAGGCCGACAGCTGGTGGCGCACGCGGTTCGGCTCGGTGATGTCGGTCATCGACGCCATCCAGCCGGTGTGCTTGCCGGTGGCATCGATCAGGGGCGACACGTACAGGCGGGCGTCGAACAGCGAGCCGTTCTTGCGCTTGACGCTCATCTGGAAGCCCGCCGGGTCGGCGGCGCCGCTCAGCTCGTCTTTCAGGCGCGCCGACAGTTCCTCCCGGTGGGCGTCCGGCCAATAGCTGAAGGGTTCGGACTGGCCGATCAGCTCAGCCTCGCTCCAGCCGGTCATCTGGCAGAAGGCCGGGTTGACGTAGACGATGCGGCCCTGCAGGTCGAGTGCGCGCATGCCCGTGAGCATGGAGTTTTCCATGGCGCGGCGAAAGCTCGTCTCGGCCAGCAACGCCTGCTGGGCCTGCTGGCGGCGCTGCGACTGACGCCAGTTGGCGATCAGCATCCAGGCCGTCATGGTGGCCAGCACCGCTACCAGCCAGAACAGCGTCCCGCCGACCACGCCTTGCGACGTGCGCCAGGCCTGCGCGCGCAGCACCAGGCCGTTGCCGACCGGGGACACCGGACTGTCGAAGGCGTTGACCTGGTCGGTCCAGGGCAGGTATTCCGACACGCCGGTGCGGTCCGGGATGGTCTGGCCCGCCAGCAGCTGGCCCTTGGCGTCCAGCAAGGAGACGGCGTACTTGGCCAGCACCTCGGCCGGCACGCCATGGCGCAGCAGGCCATCGACCGAGTATTCCGCCAGCACCACGCCGGCGAACTGCGCGCGCGGCGTGATCGGCACGTGCAGGTACAGCACCGCTTCGCTGCCCTCGGCGGCCAGCGGCTGGCTGTACACCGCCTGACGCAAGTCCTGGGCCAGCTCGTAGCCGTCGCTCGCGTCGCCGGGTTTCAGCCGGTCTCCGGCCAGCCAGTCGGGGCGGGACGACACGCTGGGCGCGGCCTGCGTGGTGCGCAGGCGGCGCTGGCCGTCGATCCAGCTCACCGCGCGCAGCTCGGGGTACTGGGCCACCATGGCTTCGGCGCGCGTGTCGAACTGCAAGGCCGTCATCTCGCGGTCGGCCAGCTCGCGCGCCAGCCGCATCAGCTGCTCCTGGCGCTCCAGCAGGCGCAGACGCAGGCGCTGCTGGCTGTATTCCACGTCACGCTTGACCGCTTCCTGCTCGCGCCGGGTTTCCTCCAGCCGCAGGTACCAGAACGCGGACACGATGGCCGCCAGGAACAGCAGCACGGCCGCCAGCGGCGCCAGCTGGGCGATCGGGTCCTGCCCCTTGAGCAGGCGCTGCCACCGGGTCGGCGGCGGACCGGGATCGAACAGGGTGGAGGCGTGTTCTGACTGCATGAATGTCCAGTGTACGTGCCTGCGACCAAGCGCGCGGTTGGCGGATGGCGGCGGAGCGCCTGGAGGCGGCGTGCAGTTTCCTTGAGACCAGTGTTTAATTATCATAATATGAGATTGATATTCTCTATTTGAAATTTCGCGGTTTTATGCCATCATCGCGGCTGCTTGGGTCACAATGACTTTCACAACACCAGAGGAGACGCCAGATGTCTGAAGATTCGAAGGCGCAGACCGCCGCTGAGCTGGACGCACAGGAAACCCGCGAGTGGCTGGACGCCCTGACCGCCGTCATCGAACGCGAGGGCCCGGAGCGCGCCCACGCGCTGCTGGAGGAGCTGCTGGAGCATGCGCGCCAGGCCAGCATCGACCTGCCGTTCTCGGCCAACACCGGCTACGTCAACACGCTGGAGCCCGAGCAGGAAGCGCGCTGCCCGGGCAACATCGCCATCGAAAAGCGCCTGCGCGCGTACATGCGCTGGAACGCCATGGCCATGGTGGTGCGCGCCAACCGCCTGCACCCCGAAGACGGTGGTGACCTGGGCGGTCACATCGGTTCGTTCGCCTCGCTGGCCAGCATGTGGGGCGCGGGTTTCAACCATTTCTGGCACGCCGAGAGCGAGACCCACGGCGGCGACTGCATCTTCTTCCAGGGCCACAGTGCGCCCGGCATCTACGCCCGCGCCTACCTGGAGGGCCGCATCAGCGAGGAACAGCTGGAGAACTTCCGCCAGGAGGTCAAGGGCAAGGGCCTGTCCAGCTACCCGCACCCGCACCTGATGCCGGGTTTCTGGCAGTTCCCCACGGTCAGCATGGGCCTTGGCCCGCTGATGGCGATCTACCAGGCGCGCTTTCTGAAGTACCTGCACGCGCGCGGCATCGCCGACACCGCCAGGCGCAAGGTCTGGGTGTTCCTGGGCGACGGCGAGATGGACGAGCCCGAGAGCAAGGGCGCCATCAGCCTAGCGGCGCGCGAGAACCTGGATAACCTGATCTTCGTCATCAACTGCAACCTGCAGCGCCTGGACGGCCCGGTGCGCGGCAATGGCAAGATCATCCAGGAGCTGGAGGGCGACTTCCGCGGCGCCGGCTGGCACGTCATCAAGCTGCTGTGGGGCAAGGGCTGGGACCCGCTGCTGGCACGCGACAAGTCGGGCAAGCTGCGCCAGCTCATGATGGAAACGCTGGACGGCGACTACCAGACCTTCCGCGCCATGGACGGCGCCTATCTGCGCCAGCACTTCTTTGGCCGCTACCCCGAAACCGCCAAGCTGGTCGAGCACATGACCGACGACGAGCTGTGGGAGCTGCGCCGCGGCGGCCACGATCCGGAAAAGGTCTACGCCGCCTTTCATGCCGCCAACGAACACCACGGCCAGCCCACCGTGCTGCTGGTCAAGACCGTCAAGGGCTACGGCATGGGCAAGGCCGGCGAGGCGAAGAACACCGTGCACCAGACCAAGAAGCTGGCCGACGAGGACATCCGCTACATCCGCGACCGCTTCAACATCCCGATCCCCGACAGCGAGCTCGACAAGCTGCCCTACTACAAGCCGGCCGACGACACGCCGGAGATGAAGTACCTGCACGAGCGGCGGCAGGCGCTGGGCGGCTACCTGCCCAGCCGGCGCACCGAGGCCGACGAGCAGTTCACCATTCCGTCGCTGGAGACCTTCAAGGCCGTGCTGGAGCCCACCGCTGCCGGGCGCGAGATCAGCACCACCCAGGCGTTCGTGCGCTTTCTGACGCAACTGCTGCGCGACAAGGCCCTAGGCCCGCGCGTCGTGCCCATCCTGGTCGATGAGGCGCGTACCTTCGGCATGGAGGGCCTGTTCCGCCAGATCGGCATCTACAACCCCAAGGGCCAGCAGTACACCCCGGTCGACCACGAGCAGGTGATGTACTACAAGGAGCAGGAGAACGGCCAGATCCTGCAGGAAGGCATCAACGAAGCCGGCGGCATGGCCAGCTGGATCGCGGCGGCGACCAGCTACAGCACCAACAACCGCATCATGATGCCGTTCTACGTGTATTACTCGATGTTCGGCTTCCAGCGTTTCGGTGACCTGGCCTGGGCCGCCGGCGACCTGGGTGCGCGCGGCTTCCTGCTGGGCGGCACCAGCGGACGCACCACGCTGAACGGCGAGGGCCTGCAGCACGAGGACGGCCACAGCCACATCCTGGCTGGCACCGTGCCCAACTGCGTCAGCTACGACCCGAGCTTCGCGCACGAGGTCGGCGTGATCCTGCACGACGGCCTGAAGCGCATGGTCGAGAAGCAGGACAACGTCTTCTACTACATCACCCTGCTGAACGAGAACTACGCCATGCCCGGCCTGGCGCCTGGCACCGAGGAGCAGATCATCCGCGGCATGTACCTGTGCAAGCCGGGCGCCGAGGGTGACAAGCGGGTGCAGCTGCTGGGCTCGGGCTCGATCCTGCGCGAATCGCTGGAGGCGCAAAAGCTGCTGGCCGCCGACTGGGGCGTGCAGGCCGACGTGTGGAGCTGCCCCAGCTTCAACGAGCTGGGCCGGGACGGCCAGGACGTGGCGCGCTGGAACCTGCTGCACCCGGGTGCGCCGCAGCGTCAGTCCTACGTCACGCGGCAGCTGCAAGGCCATGCCGGACCGG
>MKTG01000027.1:16049-18788 GCA_001897615.1 Burkholderiales bacterium 68-10 | reverse complement strand
CCACTACATCACGCTGGCCGCGCTGCGCGCGCTGGCCGACGAGGGCAAGCTGCCGATGGAGCCCGTCAGCTCCGCGATCCAGAAGTACGGCATCGACACCGACAAGATCAACCCGCTTTACGCCTGAGGGAGACAAGTCATGGCACTGGTGGAAGTCAAGGTCCCCGATATCGGCGACTTCGCGGACGTGGCGGTGATCGAGTTGCTGGTTGCCCCCGGCGACACGATCAAGGTCGAACAAAGCCTGATCACCGTCGAATCGGACAAGGCGTCGATGGAGATCCCCTCCAGCGCCGCCGGCGTGGTCAAGGAACTCAAGGTCAAGCTGGGCGACAAGGTCAAGGAAGGCTCGGTCGTGCTGCTGCTGGAGGTCGCTGATGGTGGAGCAAAAGCGCCTGCAGCGCAAACCCAGCAAGCGCCAGCAGCTCCAGAAAACGTAGCAAAGGTGGCGCCTGCGGCAACACCTGTCGCGGCGCCGGCGGCCAGCGGCCCGGTCGAGGTGCGCGTGCCCGACATCGGCGATTTCAAGGGTGTCGCGGTGATCGAGGCGTTCGTCCAGCCCGGCGACAGCATCAAGGTCGAGCAGAGCCTGATCACCGTCGAATCCGACAAGGCCTCGATGGAGATCCCCTCCAGCGCCGCCGGCGTGCTCAAGGAGCTCAAGGTCAAGGTGGGCGACAAGATCAACCAGGGCGATCTGCTGGCCGTGCTGGAAGGCGCTGCCGCCGCGGCCGCGCCGTCACCCGCCAGTGCCCCGGCCGCCAGCCCGGCGCCCGCTGCCGCGCCGGCGCCGGTGGCCCCGGTGCCCGCCGCCAGCGTGCCGGCGCACGAGCCCACGCGCGCGCCGCTGGGCCTGCCGCATGCCAGCCCCAGCGTGCGCAAGTTCGCGCGCGAACTGGGCGTGCCGCTCGCCGAGGTCAAGGGCAGCGGCCCCAAGGGTCGCATCACCCAGGAAGACGTGCAGGCCTTCACCCGCGCCGTCATGACCGGCGCGCAGCGCACCCAGGCGCAGGGCGCCGCGGGGGCGGCCGGCGGCGGCGTGACCGGCGGCGGCGAGCTGAACCTGATCCCCTGGCCCAAGGTCGACTTCGCCAAGTTCGGCCCCATCGAGCGCAAGGAGCTCAGCCGCATCAAGAAGATCAGCGGCGCCAACCTGCTGCGCAACGCGGTGATGATCCCGGCCGTCACCAACCACGACGACGCCGACATCACCGACCTGGAAGCCTTCCGCGTCTCCACGAACAAGGAGAACGAAAAGAGCGGCGTCAAGGTCACCATGCTGGCCTTCATCATCAAGGCCTGCGTGGCGGCGCTGAAGAAGTTCCCCGAGTTCAACAGCAGCCTGGACGGCGACGCGCTGGTCTACAAGCAGTACTGGCACATCGGCTTCGCCGCCGACACGCCCAACGGCCTGGTCGTGCCCGTCATCAAGGACGCCGACAAGAAGGGCGTGCTGCAGATCAGCCAGGAAATGGGCGAACTGGCCAAGAAGGCGCGCGACGGCAAGCTGGGCCCGGCCGACATGAGCGGCGCCACCTTCACGATCAGCAGCCTGGGCGGCATTGGTGGGCGTTACTTCACGCCCATCATCAACGCGCCCGAGGTGGCCATTCTGGGCGTGTGCCGCTCCAGCATCGAGCCGGTCTGGAATGGCGAGAAGTTCAAGCCGCGCCTGATGCTGCCGCTGTCGCTGACCTGGGACCACCGCGTCATCGACGGCGCGGCGGCGGCGCGCTTCAACGCCTACCTGGGCCAGATCCTGGCGGACTTCCGCCGCGTGCTGCTTTGAGCGGGGAGCCTTGAAATGAGCGAAGTGCAAGTCAAGGTGCCCGACATCGGCGACTTCAGCGAAGTCGCGGTAATCGAAGTGCTGGTCGCGCCGGGTGACACCGTCAAGGTCGAGCAAAGCCTGATCACCGTCGAGTCCGACAAGGCCTCGATGGAAATTCCCAGCAGCCACGCCGGCGTCGTCAAGTCGCTGGCGGTCAAGCTGGGCGACAAGGTGAAGGAGGGCTCGCTGGTGCTGACGCTGGAGGCCGCTGGCGCCGCCGCGCCCGCGCCCGCCGCGTCTGCACAAAAACCGGTGGCCGCGCCCGCCCATCAAGCGCCAGCAGCTCCTGCTCCTGTAGCAGCCAGCTTTGGCGGTAACGCCGATCTGGACTGCGACGTGGTGGTTCTGGGCGGTGGGCCGGGCGGTTATTCGGCGGCTTTCCGCGCGGCCGATCTGGGCCTGAAGGTCGTCATCGTCGAGCGCTACGCCACCTTGGGCGGCGTGTGCCTGAACGTGGGCTGCATCCCGTCCAAGGCGCTGCTGCACGTGGCCGCCGTGATGGACGAGGTCGGCCATCTGGCGGCGCTGGGCATCGACTACGGCGGTCAGCCCAAGCTCGACATCGACAAGCTGCGCGGCCACAAAGAGAAAGTCATCGGCAAGCTGACCGGCGGCCTGGGCGCCATGGCCAAGATGCGCAAGGTGACCACGGTGCGCGGCTATGGCAGCTTTGTCGGCGCCAACCACATCGAGGTCGAAGAGACCAGCGGCAGCGGCCAGGACAAGACCGGCTCTAAGCGCGTGGTGCAGTTCAAGCGCGCCATCATCGCCGCCGGCAGCCAGGCCGTGCGCCTGCCCTTCATGCCCGAGGACCCGCGCGTGGTCGACAGCACCGGCGCGCTGGCGCTCAAGTCCGTGCCCCAGAAGATGCTGATCCTGGGCGGCGGCATCATCGGCCTGGAGATGGG
>MKTG01000027.1:10913-15917 GCA_001897615.1 Burkholderiales bacterium 68-10 | reverse complement strand
CCGCCGCAGACCTACGACCTGGTGCTGCAGGCCGTCGGCCGCAGCCCCAACGGCAAGAAGATAGGCGCCGACAAGGCCGGGGTGGCCGTCACCGATCGCGGCTTCATCAACGTCGACATCCAGATGCGCACCAACGTGCCGCACATCTTCGCCATCGGCGACATCGTCGGCCAGCCCATGCTGGCGCACAAGGCGGTGCACGAGGCGCACGTGGCGGCCGAGGTGATTGCCGGCGAGCTGAAAGGCGACGAGGCGCTGGCCAAGGCCGCCTTCAACGCCCGCGTGATCCCGTCGGTGGCCTATACCGACCCCGAAGTCGCCTGGGTCGGCCTGACCGAAGACCAGGCCAAGGCCCAGGGCATCAAGGTCAGGAAGGGCCTGTTCCCCTGGACGGCCTCGGGCCGCGCCATTGCCAACGGCCGCGACGAGGGCTTCACCAAGCTGCTGTTCGATGATTCACCCGAGGCCCACGGCCACGGCAAGATCCTGGGCGGCGGCATCGTCGGCACCCACGCCGGCGACATGATCGGCGAAGTGGCCCTGGCGATTGAAATGGGCGCCGACAGTGTGGACATCGGCAAGACCATCCACCCCCATCCCACGCTGGGCGAGAGCATTGGCATGGCGGCCGAAGTGGCGCACGGCTCGTGCACCGACGTGCCGCCGCAGCGCAAGTAGATTATCTTTTCGATAGCTAGCCGCGCGCGCCCATCAGGCGCTGCGCGGCTTTTTCTTGTTTTCGTTGTTCGCGGTTGCGGCGCAGCCGGAGACGTCACGCCCTCACCCATGGCTTTTTTAGTCTGGCGGGCTTACATTGCGCAAGACGCCAAAAAAAGGAGTATCTTGGATGGCATCGATCACCAAGACGGGGCAAGACTATCTTCGAGATGCTTCCGGTGTCGAGGCGTTGGGGCCATTCACTGCCCGATTCCTGGCCGAAGGCGATTCGTGGATGGACCGGAGCACGCTCGTTTCCGGTTCACTACCCGAGTATCTGGCGCGAGAGATGAACAGGCGGCACCGCTCCGACCTCATCATCAACATCGCCACCGCCGGAGATACCTTGCGCCGCATCACCGACGTGATGCAGGGGGACTTCGCCTGGTGGCTTCGGCAGTTTCGCTACGACGCGATTCTCTTCAGCGCCGGTGGGAACGACTTCATCGACGCTGCCGTAGACCCTGACCCGGGCGATGGAATTTTGCGTCACATGGCGGGTGAGCCCCTGCCTGCGGACGGCTATGCCTGCGTCAATTCCGCGGCCGTAGCGACCCTCGTCAACGACTACCTGAACCCCAACTTCGACACCGTTTATCGGGCGATCCGCAGCAGCACGAAAAATGCCTCAACGCCCATCTTCCTGAACTGCTATGACACGCCAACCGCGCGCGACGCACCCGCGTTGCGCGGAGTATCCGGCCCCTGGCTGTATCGCGCGTACAAGAAGAACGCCATTGACGAGACACTGTGGCCGTCCCTGACGGCAGGTTTGTTCAGGGATATTCAGCAGACGATTGAAGCTTGGTGCATCGGTCGCACCGGGGTCTACGCCGTGCCGACCGTCGGCATTCTCACGCCTGCACCGTCAGGAACGCCGGGCAACCGCGCCGACTGGGCCAATGAAATTCACCCGAACAAGTCGGGCTGGAAAAAGCAATCGACGGTCTGGGCGAATGAGTTGCTGTCGAAGCTGATTTGAGGTGCATTGGCTGACGCGATCGACATCGGCGTCACCATCCACCCCAACCCCACGCCGGGCGATAGCATCGGCATGGCGGCCGAAGTGGCGCACGGCAGTTGCACCGACGTGCTGCCGCAGAAGAGGAGTTCTTCCGATGCTGCTGATTTCACTATATATTCAATAGCTGGCCGCGCAGGTCCTGATTGGGCTGCGCGGTTTTTTCTCGTTTAGTGCGCCTGCCCATGACACAGTCCCTGCTTGACGCCATCGCGGCCATGCCGTTGCACGGGGATGCACAGCGCATCTTTCACGGGCGCGGCGATCGCTTCCCGGACAGCCGGGCCTGGACGCTGGACGTGTTTCCACCGGTTTTCGTGCTGACCTGTTTTGCCCCGGCGTCGGGCGAGGACCTGGCCCGCATCGGCACCGCGCTGCAGGCGCGCTGGCAGCAGATCGCGCCGGGTCAGCCATTGAATTGGGTGTTTCAGCAACGCGGCACCGGCCGCGCCGACACCCGCCTGATGGCGGGCAACGTACCCGAGCCGCAGGTGGTGACCGAGGATGGCGCGCGCTACCGGGTGAACGTGCCGCAGGGCCAGAACCACGGCCTGTTTCTGGACATGGCCGCGGGCCGGCGCTGGGTGCGCGCCCATGTGGCGGCGCACCGGGCGCGCACGGGGCAGGGCGCACGCGTGCTCAACCTGTTTGCCTACACCTGCGCGTTTTCGGTGGTGGCGCTGCAGGCCGGAGCAAGACAGGTCGTCAACATCGACATGGCGCGCGGCGCCATGGCCACCGGGCAGCACAACCACCGGCTCAACGGCCTGGACGGCGGCGCTGCTTTTCTGGTGCACGACCTCTTCAGCTCCTGGGGCAAAGTCACGCGCGGCGGGCCGTATGACCTGGTGATTGCCGACCCGCCCAGCTACCAGAAGGGCAGCTTCGTCGCCACCAAGGACTACGCGCGCGTGCTGCGCCGCCTGCCCGGCCTGCTGGCGCCCGGCGGCCATGCGCTGCTGTGCCTGAATGCGCCCGAATTGGGCACCGAATTCTTGCGCGAGCAGATGCGGGCCCTGGCGCCGTCGCTGGCCTTGGTCGAGCGCGTGGCCAACCCCGCCGTGTTTGCCGACGTCGACGAAGAGCGATCGCTGAAGGTGCTGGCGTTTCGATGCACCGGCGCCGCGCCACAATCGGGGGGCACATCGCCATCTTCTCCTTCAGCACGAGGCAACCCATGAACAAACCCCGCATCGGCCTGGTCGGCGTCGGCCTGATGGGCCACGGCATCGCCCTCAACATTGCCCGAAAAGGCTACGCCCTGGCGGTGCTGGAGCACCCTGGCAACCAGCCGCTGGATGAACTGCGCGCCCTGGGCGTGACCAGCGCTGCCACGGTGCAGGCGCTGGCGCGGCAGGTGCAGGTGCTGATCCTGTGCGTCACCGGCTCGCCCCAGGTCGAGGCCGTGCTGTTGGGCGAGCAGGGCGCGCTGGCCGCGCTGCAACCGGGCACGGTGGTGATCGACTGCTCCACCGCCATCCCCGCGTCCACCGAAAGCGTGGCGCGCGCCGTGGCGGCCGCCGGCGGGCGCTTTCTGGACGCGCCGATGACGCGCACCCCCAAGGAGGCCGCCGAGGGGCGCCTCAACCTGCTGGTGGGCGGCGACGCCGCGCTGCTGGCCGAATGCCTGCCGCTGCTGCAATGCTTTGCCGAGAACGTGACCCACACCGGCGCCGTGGGCAGCGGCCATCGCATGAAGCTGCTGCACAACTACGTGTCGCTGGGCAGCGTGGCGTTGATCGCCGAGGCCGCCGCCTGCGCCCAGGCCGGCGGCGTGGCGCCGCAGGTGTTCGTCGACGTGCTGGCCAAGGGCGGCGGCGGCGGCGTGGCGCTGGAGCGCCTGCGCCCCTACCTGCTGCAGCACGATGCGTCGAGCCTGCGCTTTTTCATGTCCAACGCGCTCAAGGACCTGGGCTACTACACCACCATGGCGCAGGACAGCGCCGCCGCGCGGGGCATCGCCCAGGCGGTGCGCGACACCTTTGCCCATGCCGTGACCGAAGGTGGGCCGGAGAAGCTGGTGCCCGAACTGGTCGATATTCTGGTCAAAAATCCGCTCTAGCGCTTGTGCAACGAGCGCCAGGCGCTATCAAAAACGTACTAACCCGAACGGCTCTGGTGGTGCTCTCTGTGGATGACTCCGGCTCCTGGCGCGGCACAGCCGCCGTCACCACGAGCGAAACCAGCATTTAGCGGCGAACAAAGCGCGGCAGGCGGCAGTCCGGTGCGCCGCCGCGCTGGATTGCCGCGTCGCCTGCGGCTCCTCGCAATGACTGCTTTGTCGTCGGGCCCTTGCACAGGCAAAGTGTCAGAATCATCCTTCGACCGTAAATTCCGAGCACATCACAACCATGCAACTGCACACGTGGCTCATCTATTTCGTGGCGGCCCTGGGGCTGTCGCTGTCGCCCGGCCCCAACGGCCTGCTGGCGCTGACGCACGGCGCGCTGCACGGGCGGCGCAAGACGATGTACACGGTGCTGGGCGGCTCGGTCGGCTTTGCCGTGATCATCGCGCTGTCGATGTTCGGCATCGGCGCGCTGCTGAAGGCTTCGGTGGCGTGGCTGACGGCGCTCAAGTGGCTGGGCGGCGCCTACCTGGTGTGGCTGGGCGTGCAGGTGTGGCGCGCGCCGCCGATTGCAGCGGTGGCGCTGCAGCCGGGCGGCAGCCGGGTGGGTGGCTGGTCGCTGTTTCGAGCGGGGGCGCTGTCGGCCATGACCAACCCCAAGGGGATTTTGTTTTTCGCCGCCTTTCTGCCGCAGTTCATCGACCCGGCGCGCAGCCTGCTTCTGCAATTTTTCATCATGGCGGGCACCTTCGTGGCGATCGAGTTCGTCACCGAGGTGCTGATCGCCAGCATGGCGCAGCGCATCAGTGGCTGGCTGGCGCGGGTGGGGCGCGGCTTCAACCGCGTCTGCGGCGCCATCTTTGCCGCCATCGGTGTGGCGCTGCCGCTGCGGGCGTAGGGGCGCAGCGGCCCCAGCGCCGCTGGCTCTCAGGGACGAGTCAGCCGCAGCGGCTCGCCCACGCGCTGGCGGGCGATGTCCTCGGGGTGGAAGGGCAGGGCCTGCCAGCGCTTGGCCGAGAACTCGCGCATCTGGTCGCTGGCGTGAGGCGAATCCAGGTTGGTGGACTGGCCGTAGGTCAGGATGGCCTGGGCTACGGGGCCGCGCGCGTCGAAGGTGACGGTTTGCACGTAGCTGGTGCCGTAGTCGATGCGCGCGCCAGCCTTGCCCATCGGCGTCGGCTCCTGCCGCCCCAGGTTG
>MKTG01000027.1:0-10891 GCA_001897615.1 Burkholderiales bacterium 68-10 | reverse complement strand
GCAAAGCCATCGGCGCGGATCAACTGGACGGCGCCGGCCAGCGCCTGCCATACCTTGGTGGCGACGGCGGCATCGCTCATCTTCAGGCCGGCCGGCGTGGCCACGGGCTGGTTGACGTCGAAGGGCACGCGGTACACGCCCTGGATGTTGCGCGCGCTGCGCCAGAACTCGCGAAACAGGTGGGCGCCGCGCGAGTCCAGGTTGTTGCGGCGGTCCCAGCCACGCAGCGCCGCGCAACCGGCCTGCGCGTCGGCGTCGGGGGCCTGGGCGCACGCGGTCAGCAGGTCCGGCACGATGACCGAGGCCATGAAGTTGCGGTTCTGGAGCAGCTGGCCCTGGATCGCATCCGCGGTCAGCTTGCCGCGGCTCAGCATCTCGGGAATCTCGCTCAAGCCGGCGCGCGTGCGTGGCCGGGTCAGGCTGGTGTCGCCCACCATCGGTGAGATGCCCTCGAACTTCTGACCCGGGTGGGTGTAGTGGAAGCTGTCGTTGCTGTTGTGCACCCAGTCGGTGCGGTAAGCCACGGGCATGCGCTGGCTCGGGATCAGGCCCGGCACGGGCGAGGCGCTGTCGTGCCGCCACGCGCAGTCGCCGCGCGCGCCGTTCAGCACCACCAGGCCGGCGGCCTGGCGCAGCGCGGCAGCGGGCTTGCTGGGCGCGCAGCGCTGCAGGTCGGCGGCGCCCAGGTCGGGCACCACGCTGACATCGGCATACATGGCCTGGCCACCGCGGTCGGCGGCCAGGGTGTTGACCCAGGGCAGGCCCAGCCCGGCCAGGGCCTGGTGCATATCCTGCACCGAGCGGGCGCGCGCAAAGGCCAGCGAGCCGTCGAGCATGCGCGCGTTGCCGCTGTTGGCGTCGCGCAGGGCGTAGGCGGTCTTGGCGTTCCAGGTCAGGCCGGCGCGCGGGATCACCACCAGCGGGCCCCAGCGGGTCGACCAGAGGGTACGCCCGCCAATGGTGCGCGCGCTCATTTTCTCGGGCTTGCCGTCGACCAGGTAGGTGGTGGGGTCGCTGGCGTCCAGCGTCAGCTCGTACAGCGTGAAACGCTTGCCGGTGGACACGGTGTGCGACCAGGCCACGTCCTTGTTGAAGCCGATGGCGACCGTGGGGAAGGTGCCGATGCCCACGCCCATCACGTCCATGCGGCCGGGGACGGTGAGGTGCATTTCGTAGAAGCGATTCGGTCCCGTCCACGGGAAATGCGGGTTGCCCAGCAGCATGCCGCTGCCATTGGCCGTCACGTCCTTGCCGAAGGCCCAGGCGTTGGAGCCCAGGGGCGAGTCCAGCAGACCCAGCTCGCGCAGCGCCTGGGCCGCATCGGCCAGGTTGATTTGGGGCGCGGGCGTGACGGCGCTGGCGGTGCTGGCCTTGGGCGGCTGCGCGCCCAGCATGCCGTCGGCCAGCGCGGCAATGCCAGCCTGCACGGCGGTGATTTCGGTCATGCGGCGGTGTTCGGCGACGGTCATCGGCCGCACCCAGGACTGGCCGCGGCAGGCCGCCGGCAGGCTGGCGGCGTGGTCGCTCAGGTAGCGGTTGTAGCCCTCGACGTAGCCGCGCACCAGCGCCTGTGCCTCGCTGCTGGTTTGCTGCCACGCGCGCTGCAGCGCCGCGTCGTCCATGTACGCCGCCACGAACAGGTCGATCTGCTCGTTGGGCAGGTAGCGCCGGCCCAAGAGGCCGACGGTCTTGGGCCCGAAGCTGGCGCTGCGCTGGCCGCGCGCGGTGACCAGCTGGTCGGCCACCATGCACACGTTGTCCTGGGCGTAGGCGTAGGCCACGCCATAGGCCAGGGATTCGGGGTTTTCCGCCGTGATGTGCGGGATGCCAAAGGTGGTGCGGGTGATGGTGACGCTGCGGTTGCCCGACGCACCAGGAGCGCTGGCGCAACCGGCCAGCAGAGCTGCGCCGGCGACGGCACCCAGCGCGGGCCAGGTCATGGATCGGAAGAGGTCAAAGGACATGGCAGGGGGTCTCCAGAAATGGGCCGGGCTGAATGGAATTTTGCGAACGCCCGTGCTTTTCATCCTAGCCGGGCAACGCTCGCTCGCATGGTGTCAAATTCGCCAACTGTCATGCCGATATCGCCAAAATGAACAAGCAGAGCCCTTCAGTCGCCCGGGTGACCGTCGGCATCCTCTGGGTGCCGCTTTGCATGGCCAGCAACGCGATGGCCGTGGTCGACGTGCTGCATGCGATGGCCCTGCTGGCCCAGGAGCGCCAGGGTGGCGCATCGCCTGCGTGCTGGCAATGGCTGGCGCCTGGGGACGCGCCCGCCGGTGTGCCGGTGCCGTCGCCCGTGTCCTGCGCAAGCGATGCCGCCATGGACGTGCTGGTCATCCCGGGCTGGCTGGTATCCACCGGGCCGCGTTTGCGCGCGATCAGCCGTGCGCACGCGCGCTGGTTGGTGCCGCTGCTGCACGCGCACGTGGCTCGTGGCGGGCTGGTGGTGGCGTTCTTCAACGGCGCGGCGCTGCTGGCCGAGGCGGGCTTGCTGCGGGCGCGCGAAGCGGCGCTGCCCTGGGCATTTGCCCCTTCCATCATCCACCAGGCGGGTGACGCCGTGCAGTGGCGGCGTGACGTGGCGTGGCACCGCGATGGCCCGATCTGGACCACGGCCGATCTGCCCTCGGCGCTGCCGGCCATGCTGGACCTGCTGCAGCACACGGCGGCGGCGGACCTGGCCCGCGCCACTGCCACCGTGCTGTTGCACGACGCGACGCGCCAGCTGGCGACGCCCGCCCGGCTGGAAACCCCGACCGGCCGGCCCACCAGTGCTGGTGGGCTGGAGCAGGCCCGGCGCTGGCTGCAGGTCCACCGGGCCGAGCCGTACCGCCTGGCCGCGGTGGCACGCGCCGCGGCCACCAGCGAACGCACCGTGCTGCGCTGGTTTGCCCAGGTGCACGGGCAGACGCCGTTGGAGTACCTGCACGGCCTGCGCGTGGCGCAGGCGCAGTCGCTGCTGCAGTCCAGTTACCTCAGCGTCGAGGCGGTGGCGTTGCAGTGTGGCTACGTCGATGCCGGCAGCCTGCGCAAGGTGTTTGCACGCGTCGTGGGGATGACGCCGGGCGCCTACCGCCAGCGCTTCGGTCTGCGCACCAGCCGCAAGCAGTGGGCAGGACCGGAGCATTGACCAGGCCGATGCGATCGGCGCGCCGCGCAGACCGATCGCGCGGGCTGATGATCGCTGGCACGGGTGATGATGCCTAAAGAAAAGTCGCTCCAGCGCTTGTCGATCAAGCGCGAGCAGCTATCAAAAACATAGTTCTCGATGGGCTGTCAAAGGCGCGCCAGTCGCTCCATTGCCGCGCGCAAGGTACCGTCCTGCTTGGCAAAGCAAAACCGGATCAGCTTCTGATCGAAGCCATCGCCGTAGAAGGCCGACAGCGGGATGGCCGCCACGCCGACGTCGCGCGTGAGCCACTGGCAGAACTCGGCTTCGGGCAGATCGCGCTCGGCGCCGGCCAGATCGGCATACGAGACGGTCTGAAAATACGTGCCTTCGCAGGGCAGCAGGCGAAACGGGGTGTTCGCCAGTCCGGCGCGAAACAAATCCCGCTTGGCCTGATAGAAGGCCGGCAAATCCAGGTACGGCGCCGCATCCTGCATGTACGCCGCCAGGCCGTGCTGCATCGGCGTGTTGACGGTGAACACGTTGAACTGGTGCACCTTGCGGAATTCTGCCGTCAGCGCCGCCGGCGCCGCCACGTAGCCCACCTTCCAGCCAGTGACGTGGTAGGTTTTGCCGAAGCTGCTGATGATGAAACTGCGCGCGGCCAGACCCGGGTAGCGTGCGACGCTCTCGTGGCGCAGCGGGGCGTAGACCATGTGCTCGTAGACCTCGTCGCTGATCACCAGCACGTCGGTGGGCGCCAGCAGCTCCTCCAGCTGGTGCATGTCGGCCGCCGACCAGACCATGCCGCTGGGGTTGTGCGGGCTGTTGATGAGGATGGCGCGAGTGCGGGGCGACAGCGCGGCGGCGATCTTGTCCCAGTCGGGCCGGAAGCTGCCGGGCACGAGCGGCACGCGCACCACGCTAGCGCCGGCCAGCTCGATGTTGGGCACGTAGCTGTCGTAGCAGGGCTCCAGCACGATGACCTCGTCGCCCGGGCCGGCGCAGCACAGGATGGCGGTCAGGATGGCCTGGGTGGCGCCGGCGGTGACGGTGATTTCGGACGCGGCGTCGTAGCAATGGCCGTAGATCGCTTCTATCTTTGCGGCGATGGCATCACGCAGTCCCGGCACGCCGGTCATCGGCGGGTACTGGTGGTGGCCCTGCTGCATCGCCGCCGTGACGCCGTCGACCAGCCCGGGGTCGCAGTCGAAGTCCGGAAAACCCTGGCCGAGGTTGACGGCCTGGTGCTGCGCCGCCAGCGCCGACATGACGGTGAAGATGGTCGTGCCCACCTGGGGCAGGCGCGAGGGGAAGGCGGGCGTGCGTTCAGAGTTCATAGTCGTTCACGTGGCCGCGCATGGCCTTGAGGATCAGGTCCTTGTCCAGCCGGTCGGACAGCAGGCTGGCGAAGTGGTAGACGAAGTCGCGCAGGTAAGCGCCACGCTTGAGCGCGATGCGCGCTACGTTGTGGCCCAGCAGCGGGCCCAGCGGGCGCGCCACCAGGTCGGTCTGCCGGTCGTCGCCCATGGCCATTTCGGCGACGATGCCGATGCCCAGACCCAGGCGCACGTAAGTCTTGATGACGTCCGAGTCGATCGCTTCCAGCACCACGCGCGGCGCCAGCTGGCGCTGTGCGAAGGCGGCATCGACGCGGGTGCGGCCGGTGAATGAGGGGTGATAGGTGATCAGGGGCTGCGCGGCAATGTCCTCCAGCGCCAGACGCTCTTTTTTTGCGAGCGGATGGGCGGCCGGCACGACCAGCACGTGCTGCCATTCGTAGCAGGGCAGGGTGACCAGTTCCGGGTAGCTGGCCAGCGATTCGGTGGCGACACCGATCTCGGCGGTTTCCTCGATCACCATGCGCGCCACCTGATCGGGCGCGCCCTGGTGCAGGCTGATGTTGACCTTGGGGTACTGCTCGCGCAGGCGCGCCACCGGCTGCGGCAGTACGTAGCGCGCCTGCGTGTGCGTGGTGGCGATCGACAGCGTGCCGGTGTCCTGGGCGCTGTACTGCTCGCCGATGCGCTTGAGGTTGCCGACCTCGCGCAGAATGATGGCGATGCTGTCCAGCACGTGCTGGCCTGGCTCGGTGATGCGCTTCAGGCGCTTGCCGTGGCGCGTGAAGATGTCGATGCCGAGTTCTTCTTCCAGCTCGATGATCGCTTTCGATACCCCTGGCTGCGAGGTGTGCAGTGCCTTGGCGGCCTCGGTCAGGTTCAGATTGCGTCGCGCGGCTTCCTGAACAAAACGAAATTGGTGGAGGTTCATGGGGATTTCGAATATAAAACCCCATCATTATGGCCGTATTGCTCTAAAGAAAGGGGTCTTGAAGCATGGCCTGGGCCATGGCCTGTAACACCTCAGGGTGTTCCGCGATGGGCGCTTGCAGGCAAAAACGCGCCTGCGGATGTTGTGCGCGCAGTGCGTCCACCAGCTTCGGCAGATCTTCGCGCGCATGGCGTCCGACCCCCAGAAACATCGGCCAGATGGTGATCGTGCGGGCGCCGTCGGCCAGTACCTGGTTGACTGCGGTAGAGAGCTCAGGCATGGTGAATTCCAGGTAGGCGCAGGCCACCGTGGTGCCCGGCGCCAGCTGGCGGATTCGCTCGGCCACGGCCTCGATCGGCACGCGCCAGCCGGGATCGCGCGAGCCATGCGCGAACAATATGATGCAGTGGGTGTTGCCGCAAGCTTGCATATCTACTGCCGCAGTACCAGCCAGCCGAACGCGGCCAGCGACAGCACCGAATAGATGACGCCCGGCGCCGCCGCCGCCAGCCAGGGCTCCCAGTTGCGCAGGTTGCCGATGAAGCCGAACACGTTGTTGAGCAGAAAGAAGCTGATGCCGACCAGCACGCCGATGAACACGTAGCCCGTGATGTTACCGCTGCGAAAGTGCAGGTACGCGAACGGCAGCGCCAGCACCACCATGACCAGGCAGCTGAGCGGGTAGAACACCTTGCGCCAGAACTCGATCTCGTAGCGCTGTGCACTTTGCTGGTTGCTTTGCAGGTGGCGGATGTAGCGAAACAGCTCCACCGTCTGCATGCGGTTGGGGTTGAGCAGCGCGGCCGCCACGGTGTCCTGCGACAGCGCGGTGGGCCACACCCACTCATCCAGCCGCCGCACCTGCACCTGTGGCTCGGTTTTGGAAACCTGTTCGAAACCGCGTTGCTCCACGCCTTGTAGGGTCCAGCCGTCCGGGCCAAAATGGCCGCGGCTGGCCTTGGTCAGGGTCAGCAAGCGCCCGTCGGCGTTGTCGAACTGAAAGACCTGCACCTGGTTTAGCGTGCCGTCGGCGCTGAGCGCGCCCACGTTGACCGCGTAGTTGCTGCCTTCGCGCCGGTCCTTCAGCCAGGCCCCGGTGCGCCCCACGGTGATGTCACCCAGAAAACGGGCCTGCAGGTTCTGCACCGCACGGTTGGCCTCGGGCGCCACGTAGTCTCCGCACACGAAAGTCAGCACCACGAAGCCCAGCGCCAGCGCCATCAGCATGGCCAGCGCCCGCAACGGCCCCAGGCCGCTGGTGCGCAGGATGGTGAACTGCGAGCTGGCGGCCAACTGCGCCATCACGTAGATGGTGCCGATCAGCACCGCGATGGGCAGCAGCTCGTACAGATGGCTGGGCACCTGCAGCAGCACATTCAACAGCGCGTAACCGGCGTGGTAGCCCTGCGCCGCGCCGCGCTCCAGGTCACCCAGCGCGTCGACCAGGTCGAAGAAAAAGAACAGCGCCAGAAACGCCAGGGCAACGAAAACCACGGCGCGCAGCACCTCGCGATAAACCATGTGGCGGATGGTGTTCACCGGCCACCTCCGGGCAAGCGGCGTCGCCAGGCGCCACCCCAGCCGTGATGGCGCGCCAGCAGCCAGCCGGCCGACAGCAGCAGGATGCCGCCATGCAGCAGCAGCAGGTAGGCCCCGAAGCCGACGCGGCCGCGGGCAATCCAGCTTTCGCCGAGGGTCAGCAGGTTGTAGTAGGTGGTGAAGGCAAACAGCGCGAACACCAAGCCGGCGCTGCGGCCCACGCGCGGGTTCACGCGTGTGGCCGCCAGCGCGAAGATCGCGCAGTTCAGTGCCGCCAGAATCAGGCCGACACGCCACGACAGCTCGCCCAGGTGGCGCGGCATGGGCTCGGACAGCAGGGCCAGCGTCGGCTTCATGGTGGGCGAATCGTTGTCGGTCGGGCCCACCAGGCGGGTGCCGATGCGGTTGCCGTATTCCACGAACTCGCTCACGCGCGTCTGGCCGCTGGCGCTGTCGAGCTCCAGCCGGTGTCCCCGGCCCAGCACCACGAAGCGCTCGCCCTTGATGACTTCCAGGCGTCCGCTTTGCGCGGTGGTCACGGTCTCCTTGCCGTGCTCGCGGGCGGCAATGAAGATGTTGCTGCCGGTATCGGCGTCGGCGCGGTCCTTGTCGATGAAGAACACGCGCTGGCCTCCGGCCGACTCGATGAAGCGCCCCGGCGCCACCCGCTCGACGTCGCCACGCGCCTGGTAGCGGTCACGCAACTCGCGGATCTGGTGGTTGGCCCAGGGCCACACCGCCAGCGCCAGCACCGCCACTGCCAGCAGCACCGGCCAGGCAAAGCGCAACACGGGCCTGAGAAAGGCCAGCAGCCCCTGGCCGCTGGCAAACCACACCGCCATCTCGCTGGCGGCGTACATGCGCGTCAGCGTGGCCGTGATGGCCACGAACAGGCTCAGCGTCAGAATGGTCGGCAGGTGCCCGAGCACGGTGTAACCCATCACCAGCAGCACCTCGGAGGGGTTGACCCGGCCGATCGTGGCCTGTCCCAGGGTGCGGATCAGCAGCACCGTCATCACCACGGTGACCAGCACCACCAGGGTGGCGCTGAACGCCCGGCCCAGCTCCTTGCGGATGGAGGAATCGAATAACATCAGTCGAAAGGAAAACGACGATTATGGACTTCGAACTTCAACCTCTTCGACTGGCCGACGCGGCCACCGGCAAGGCGCCCGCCCTGGTGGTGCTGGTGGCCGACGGCTTTGTCCCCGGCGACGACGCGTTGTCGGCGCTGATCGCGCGCGCGCTGGGCAGCGGCGACTTCAAGACCGAAGCCGGCGCGCAGCTGTTCGTCTATGGCGCGGCCGACATCGCGCCGCCGCGCGTGGTGCTGGCGGGCATCGGTGACGGCAGCGCCGCCCGGGTGCGCAAGGCGGTCGCTGCTGCCATGGGGGCCGTGCGTGGCAGCCCGGCCAAGGCGCTCACCCTGTGTTTCGCGCAGCCCACCGACGCCGCCGCGCTGCGCGCGGCCGTGCTGACGGTGGCTGACGCCAGCTACGTCTACCGCGCGACCAAGAGCAAACCCAAGGACAAGAAGGAGCCGCCGCGCGTGGCGCGGGTCCTGATCGGCGCGCCCGACGCCGGGGCTCTGCGCGAGCCAATGCAGCAGGCGGTGGGCGTGGCGCGCGGCGTCGAGCTGGCGCGCGAATGGGCCAACCGGCCCGCCAACCACGCCACGCCCGCCATGCTGGCCGACGCCGCGCGTCAGCTGGCCAAGCTGCCGCGCATCGCCTGCGACGTTTTGGGCCCGAAGGAAGTGGGGCGCCTGGGCATGGGGGCCTTCCAGGCCGTGGCGCAGGGGTCGCGGCAGGAGCTGCGCTTCATCGTGCTGCGCTACGACGGCGCGCCCAAGTCCGAGGCGCCGGTAGTGCTGGTGGGCAAGGGCATCACCTTTGACACCGGCGGCATCTCGA
Organism: Burkholderiales bacterium 68-10; assembly: GCA_001897615.1. Classification (GTDB taxonomy): domain Bacteria; phylum Pseudomonadota; class Gammaproteobacteria; order Burkholderiales; family Burkholderiaceae_C; genus Ottowia. Next base: position 2,056 of record MKTG01000027.1, on the reverse strand, counting down.
TCAAGCCGGCCCCCGAGATGGACGAGATGAAGTTCGACATGAGCGGCGCCGCCAGCGTGCTGGGGGTGTTTCGCGCGCTGGCCGAGCTCAAGCCGGCGCTCAACGTGGTCGGCCTGATCCCGGCCTGCGAGAACATGCCCGACGGCGCCGCCATCAAGCCCGGTGACGTGGTCACCAGCATGAACGGGCAGACCATCGAGATTCTCAACACCGACGCCGAGGGCCGGCTGGTGCTGTGCGACGCGCTGACCTACGCCGAGCGCTACCAGCCGCGCGCCGTGATCGACATCGCCACCCTCACCGGCGCCTGCGTCATCGCCCTGGGCGGCGTGCGCAGTGGCCTGTTCGCCAGCGACGACGCGCTGGCCCAGGCCCTGCAGGCCGCGGGCGAGCAGGCGCTCGATCCCTGCTGGCGCATGCCGCTGGACGAGGAATACAGCGAGGCGCTCAAGAGCAACTTCGCCGACGTGGCCAACGTGGGCGGCCGCCCGGCCGGCGCGGTGACGGCGGCCAAGTTCCTGCAGCGCTTCACCGAGAAGTTCAACTGGGCCCACCTGGACATCGCCGGCACCGCCTGGAAGGGCGGCACGGCCAAGGGCGCCACCGGCCGCCCGGTCGGCCTGCTGGTGCACTACCTGCTGGGGCAGGCCGGGCAGCCGGCGCCCGCCCGGGCCGGCACCGCCAGGCGCGCCGCCGGTGCGGCGGCCAAGCCCCGTGCCGGGGCCGGGCGCCGTCAGGGCTGACGGCGCGCCGCGCGCACGGGCCGCCGCCATGACCGACGTCGCGTTTCACTTCAACGTGCCCGACAAACTGGGCTACGCCTGTCGTCTGCTGCGCAAGGCACATGCGGCCGGGGGTTCGGTGGGCGTGGTGGCGGCGCCGGTGGTGCTGCAGGAGCTGGACGCCCGGCTGTGGAGCTTTTCCGCGCTGGACTTCGTACCGCACTGCCTGGCCGACGCGCCGGCCGCGATCCGGGTCGCCACGCCCATCGTGCTGGCCGAAGGCTGCGCGGTGCTGCCGCGGGCGGCGGTGCTACTCAACCTGGGTGACCAGGTGCCGGACGGCTTTGAGCGCTTTGCGCGCGTGATCGAGCTGGTGACCGGCGAGGACGCCGACCGCGCGCAGGCGCGCCAGCGCTGGCGGCACTACGCCGGCCGCGGGCTGGCCATTCAGCGGCACGATCTGGCCGCCAAGGAGTAAGTCATGGCCATCGACGATGAGGCACCGGCACGTCCGCTGCCGCGCTTCGTGCCCACCTTGACCGAGGTGGTGGTCTCCACCCCCGCGCCTGCACCGGCCCCCGCGGCCGAGGATCTGTCACCGGCGATGCCCCCGGCGCCACACCTGCCACCGGCGGCGTTGCCGGTGCCGCACGCCCCTGCGGCGGCAGCGCCCGCGCCGCGTACCGAACCACCGGATCTGGTGGAGGCGCTGCTGGCGCGGCTGGGGCCCGAACTGGAGCGCCAGATTGCCGAGGCCGTCGGCCGCGTGCTGCACGAGCAGATGCTGGGCTTCAACGGCCGCGTGCGCAAGGCGGTGGCCGACGTGGTGCACGATGCCATGGCCAGCGCCCTGCTGCACCACGGGGCGGGAACGGATGTCGGTGAAAACCCTGTGAAGTGGCCCTCGGACACCTAGCGTGTTCCCTAGTGGCCGGCCAGCGAAAAACCCCGTATCGTTCGCGCCCCAGAAGCCCAGTCCAGGGCTTCACTTCATCGGAGGTATTTCCAATCATGCAGGTTCAACTGAAACTGACCGTGGCCGCGGCCCTGGCCCTCGTTGCTGGGCTGGCCAGCGCGCAGGAGCAGGTCGTCAAGATCGCCAGCGTGGCCCCCATGTCGGGCGGCCAGGCGCACTACGGCAAGGACAACGCCAACGGCGTGACCATGGCCATCGAGGATCTGAACAAGCAGGGCATCACCATCGGCGGCAAGAAGATCAAGTGGGAAGCCGTCATTGAGGACGACGCCGCCGATCCCAAGCAGGGCGCCGCCGTCGGCCAGAAGCTGTGCGACATGAAGGTCAACGGCGTGGTCGGCCACCTGAACTCGGGCAC
>MKTG01000026.1:6920-11655 GCA_001897615.1 Burkholderiales bacterium 68-10 | reverse complement strand
CATCTCGGTTCGCCGAGTGCGGAAAACTCGTTATCAATCAACGAGTTGGGAACACGATGAGGTTCCCATCGCCCGCTCCACTTCGACTTTCCAGGGACTTCCACAGAACGCCAGGGAACGTCGTAATTCATTGTCAGGATTGAGGATTTTCACCCAACCTCGATCCACTGACATCCAGCGAAATCCACTCCCAGCCGGTTCTAACTGGTACGTTGAGTGGTACATTGGCAATGCGGAGGTTCCCAAAACCGTATTGTTGCTGGAGGAGCCGGGGTTCCGTCGGGAACATGGCATCCAACTCGCTTCGCAGGAGTTGGGCTCATGCTTTCAGACCTCCAGGTTCGACAGGCCAAGGTGACCGGCAAGGCGTATTCGCTTGTCGATTTCGACGGTCTCTACTTCTACATCTCAGCCACCGGCTTCAAGGCGTGGCACTTCCGCTTCACTTGGGGCGGCAAGCGCGAGCGCATGTCCTTCGGCGGTTATCCCGCGCTTTCCCTGAAAGACGCCCGTCATCTGCGCGACGAAGCCCGGGCAATGCTGGCCAAGGACATCAACCCGCATTCGGAGCGCAAGCGCAAGCGCCACGCCATCGTCCTGGCGGGCGAGCACACCTTCCAGGCCATCTACGACAAATGGCTGGCCCACCGCAGCCTCTCTCTGGAAAATGAGGGCCGCCAGAGCACGCCCAAGCAGATCGGGCGCGTCTTCGCGAAGGATGTGTTTCCCGTATTGCGCCACCTGACCATCTATGACGTCACCCGCGCCCATCTGCTGGACATCATCGGCAGAGTGGAAAAGCGTGGCTCGCTGTCGGTCGCCGAGAAGCTGCGCACCTGGTTCAGCCAACTATTCACCTACGCCTCGGTGGTGGTGCCCAACATGGGCGACAACCCGGCCAAGGATCTGGATGTGGTGGCGATGCCGCTGCCGCCGGTGGAGAACAATCCCTTTTTGCGCATGCCCGAGCTGCCGGCCATGTTGCAGACGTTGCGCAAGTACAGCGGTCGCCTGAATACGCAACTGGGTCTACGTCTGCTGCTGCTCACGGGCGTGCGCACCGGTGAATTGCGCTACGCCACGCCCGATCAGTTCGATTTAGAGCGCGGTCTGTGGATCATCCCGGTTGTCAGGCTCAAGCAACGCAAGCAGCTCACCAAGAAGAAGCGCCAGCGCTTCGCCGACATCCCGCCATACATCGTGCCGCTGTCGTTGCAGGCACAAGAAGTCGTTCGTCATCTGCTGGGAAATCTGAAGACAGCGCAGGTCTATCTCATCCCCGGTGATTGGTGCCTGAAAAACCCTCTCAGCGAGAACACGCTCAATGGCGCGCTCAAGCGCATGGGCTATGAAGACCAGCTCACTGGGCACGGCGTTCGCGCCACCATCTCGACTGCGCTCAATGAATTGGGCTATCCGCCCAAGTGGGTAGACGCCCAACTTTCGCATGCCGATCCGGATCGGATCAGCGCGACCTACAACCACGCCGAGTACGTCGAGCAGCGCCGCGTCATGATGCAGGACTGGGCCGATCGCCTGGACTTGTTCGAGCAGAATCAGGTCGAAGTTGCCAGCACGCACCTGACCATCACGCTGCAGGGCCTGCCCACGATCGCCGGACAGGCGGCAGCGCAGCCGCCCGCCCTGAATCCAAACGCCCCTCAGTTGATCGTTGCGCCTGCACCGGATGCGCCAGCGGTTCCAGCTTCCGTATATCGACTTTCGGCGGTGCATCTGCCCGAGTACGCGCGCCCCACGCTGTCAGAGGTGCAGCGCGAGCGCTTGCAATTGCTGGAGATTTTCGAGGCATCCCACAACCTGTCGGTGGCCGATTACGCCAAGCTGGTTGGCAAGTCCCGCCGCTGGATCACTTACGAGATTCAGGCCGGCAATCTCCTGTCGATCCATCTGGGTCACCGTGGGCAGCGCGTCCCGGACTGGCAACTCGACCCCATCAAACGCAAGCTGATTCAGGCTGTTCTGAAGCTGGTGCCGCGCGGTATCGACACCTGGCGCATCTATCACGCACTGCTGCGGCCATACGATGCCCTGGGCAAGTGCCCAGCCATCGAGGCAGTCGGATCTACGAACCTGCATCTTGCAGCTCGGCTGGTCGCCGCACATGCCATAGAAGCCGATGAGCTTGCAGAGCAATCGGAGGCGTTTCCGGTGCTGGCCAGGCAGACTATAGAGCGCCTGGTAAAAACGGCAATGTTGGTTGATACGCCCGAAGATCTAGTCGCCCGTTGAGCTGAGGCCGGACGGCAGCACCGCCCGGTCAAGGTCAAAGCAGGGAACAAATAGGTCGATCGCTTCGCATGACCACCCATCCGTCTTCTGCGCGGCCAACTCGCAATTTCCAAGTGTCGGCAGGCAGCGTCTAGCGTCGAATCTGCGGCTGGCAGTCACCACGGGCGATTTCTCTGTGATGCTATCTCGCTATATCAGTATCCCGATCGGATATGACGCCAGCGGATTTCCGTTGCCAATCCCAAGCCCCGAGCAATAGATTCCGACGCTCCCAGATTTTTGAAACCGCTGGCGTATCAGACCATACCGATACGGTTTTGCGGGAGCCGCAACTTCTCACGATCCTGATAGCGCAAGCGTCACTGTCGAGCCGCGACGGACGCTCGATTTTCTTGTGCTCGATGGATTTTTGCACATCAAGCACACAACGCCTACTCGTTGCGCGAACTGATCAGAAGTAATCAAAAGCGGGCGTCATCACTCGCGTCTTGCGCGGACAACAGGCCGACCATGAGGACGGCTGCTAAAGCAGTCGGCCCTGTAGTTCTTCTCCTGGAAGGAGACGGAGCATGCACGAGAACAAAAATGATGCACCAACATCAAAGGTGTTCTACCGCCCGCTCGAAGCGTCCATCCGCTGGGCCGGACTGCTGCGATACGAGCAGGTGATCCTGGCTTCGGTCTCGTCGCCTATGAATCTGCCGCAGTCGCTGGACTGCCCACGTTTGGGCGAACTGCGGCTGTACACCGACCGCATCTATGACGGCATCCTCAACGGGGAACTGCCCTTCGGGCAGCACGGCATCACGACACGCGACACCGCGTTGATCGACTCGCCTGATCTGACGGTACGCCATGTCGATCTGAAGTGCTGGATGCGCCAGCACTACCCCGAGCAGCGGCCCGGCTTTCTCTTCTCCCGCGGCGAGCGCATCACCCATCCCTTCATCTCTCTGGAAACAGGGCAAGCCATGCTGGTCGAACGCCAGGCTTTGAAATCCGCCCTGGAACAGACCAAACGTCAGCTCCGCGATTTGCAGGACAAGCATGACGCGCTGCTCAAGCAGCCCACGGTGATTCCGGCATGCGCGCAGTGTCCGATCAGTGATCGGGCCGAGGCCACCTACCTGAACATCGTTGGCGGCCTGTTGGAGCTGATGCTCGGCCAGTCGCCATCGGGCACGCCGTACTCCAGCTTCAAGACGCAGGAGGCCGTGGTCAGCGCGCTGGTTGCCCATCACAGCGGCGCCATGGGCATCGCGGAGCGGACATTGAACGGCAAGTTCGCCACCGCCAGGCGCCGACTGCGTAGCGCCTCCCTCTGAGATTTGCCAGCTTGTATGTGCAGTCGCGGGGATTGCATTTGCAATGTCTTTTCGCAGCCGTGTCTATTGAATAGAGGTCACGCCAACAAACGCCACTGAGCGTTCAGGAGTGACCGCCATGTCGCAAACACCTGTACTGCCGCCGAACGAGCGCCGCATCCTGCGCCTGGAAGAAGTGGAAGCGAAATCCGGTTTCAAGCGCGCCCACATCTACAACCTGATGAAGAAACGCCAGTTCCCGCAGGCGCTGCGCCTGGGTGTGCGCGCCGTGGGCTGGGACTCCATCGAAATCGATCAGTGGATCGACGAGCGCGTCAACAACCGGGCCTGACCCGTTCTCCCGCGGACTTTTCATCCTGACACGGAGAACGCCATGCAGGTCGTATCTATCATTTCAACCAAAGGCGGGGTCGGCAAGACCACCACGGCCGCAAACCTGGGCGGTCTCGCTGCGGACGCCGGACTGCGCGTGCTGCTGCTCGATCTTGATGTGCAGCCCACCTTGTCCTCCTACTATGAGCTGGCTCACCGCGCGCCGGGCGGCATCTATGAATTGCTGGCCTTCAACGAGCGCGACCTCGGCCAGCTTGTGTCCCGCACGATCATCGCGGGCCTGGACTTGGTACTCTCCAACGACCACCGAGGCGAACTGAACACCTTGCTGCTGCACGCGCCAGACGGGCGACTGCGACTGCGGAACCTGCTGCCGGTGCTGAATCCCCGCTACGACCTGGTGCTGATCGACACCCAGGGCGCGCGCTCGGTGCTGCTGGAGATGGCGGTGCTCGCCTCCGACCTCGCGCTGTCGCCCGTGACCCCGGAAATCCTCGCCACCCGCGAACTGCGGCGCGGCACCATGCAGTTGCTGGCGGACATTGCGCCGTACCGGCACCTGGGCATCGAGCCGCCGCCGTTGCACCTGCTCATCAACCGCGTCCATCCGGTGTCCGCCAACGCCCGGCTGATCCAGCAGGCGCTGCGCGATCTGTTCCAGGGCCACACCGGCATTCGGGTACTGGCTACCGACGTGCCGGCCATTGAGGCTTATCCGCGGGCCGCGACGCGCGGCCTGCCGGTGCATCGGGTCGAGTACCGCCAGCCAGTGGGCAGAGTCGCTCCTGCCGCGCTCGCCACCATGCGCGCTCTTGCCGACGAGTTGT